>JACKCD010000050.1 GCA_020634215.1 Ardenticatenaceae bacterium
TTTGGGGGGGGTGTGCCCCCGTTCACAAACATCCCGGGGGGGCCGGGGGGGGGGGGGGGGGGCGGTGTGCCAACCAGAGTAGCAGCGATGACGGTTACTTGCGGGTCTGGCCGTTCGCAGCCAGCGAGCAGAAGGATGGCGAGCAAACAAAGCCAGCCGAGGCGGTATTCTTTCATGGGAGGGTATTTTAGCAGCAGTGGGTGAAAAGTGGTGCGTTAGATAAACGATTGTGAAGGATTTTGCGGGTTTGGGAAACTGTTCATATACTACCGTTGATACATTTATTAACCCTTTTCGCAGTACAAAATCATTGTAGCCACACGATGTCCCATAAAGGATTGTTTGTGCTTTTGTGGGCTAAAGGAGATGGTATGACCGCTACGCAAGATGTGAATCGTTGGTTGGCTGAGTTTGGCGCGGCTCTGGAAGGGAATGATGTGGAAACGGCCGTTTCCCTCTTTGCCGATGAGAGTTATTGGCGTGACTTGGTTTCATTTACGTGGAACATTAAGACGATGGAGGGGAAGAGGCAGATTGCCGACATGCTGACGGCAACTTTAGGGCATGTGCAGCCGAGTAACTGGCAGCTTGAAGGGGAGGCGAATGAGGCTGGCGGGGTGACGGATGGGTGGATTTGTTTTGAAACGGCCGTTTCCCGTGGGCGCGGCCACATCCGGCTCATAGACGGCAAATGCTGGACACTGCTCACCACCATGACCGAACTCAAAGGCCACGAGGAGAAAAAAGGGCCAACCCGCCCCATGGGTGTCGAACATGGCGTTTTCAAAAACCGCAAAAACTGGCTAGAACGCAAACAGCAAGAAGAAGCCGAACTCGGCTACACCACCCAACCCTACTGCGTCATCATTGGCGGCGGACAGGGTGGCATCGGCTTGGGTGCCCGCCTCAAGCGGCTGGGTGTTCCCACCCTCATTATTGAGAAAAACCCACGCCCCGGCGACTCCTGGCGCAATCGCTATAAATCTCTCTGCCTCCACGACCCCGTTTGGTATGACCATCTCCCCTACCTTCCCTTTCCCGATCATTGGCCTGTTTTTGCTCCTAAAGACAAAATTGGCGACTGGTTGGAAATGTATACCAAGGTGATGGAACTCAACTACTGGGGTTCAACCTTGTGTAAAAAGGCCAGCTACAATGAAGAAACCCAGGAATGGGAAGTCCATGTCAATCGTAACGGTGAAGACCTTGTCTTGCGCCCCAAGCAGCTTGTTTTAGCTACCGGTATGTCTGGTATGCCCAACATTCCCAGTATCCCTGGTGCCGATACCTTCAAAGGCGATATCCACCATTCCAGCGCCCACCGCGACAGTGCCGCCTATGCGGGCAAAAAATGTATTGTTCTTGGCTCCAACAATTCGGCCCACGACATTTGCGCCGCTCTGTATGAAAACGATGCCGATGTGACGATGATTCAGCGTTCCTCCACCCACATTGCCCGATCTGACACGCTGATGGATTTAGCTTTGGGCGACCTGTATTCGGAAAGGGCGCTTGCCAACGGTGTAGACACCAACACCGCCGACATGATTTTTGCCTCACTACCCTACCGCATTCTCCATACCTTCCAGATTCCTGTCTATGAGGAAATGGCGCGGCGTGACGCTGAGTTTTATGAACAGTTGGAAAACGCTGGCTTTATGCTGGACTGGGGCGACGACGGTTCTGGTCTCTTTATGAAATATTTGCGTCGTGGCTCTGGTTACTACATTGATGTAGGTGCTTCCCAGCTTATCATTGACGGCAGCGTGAAGCTACGGAGCGGTGTCAACATTGACCACATCACCGAGCATTCGGTGGTTTTGAGCGACGGCAGCGAACTCCCGGCGGATCTCATTGTGCTGGCAACCGGCTATGGTTCGATGAATGGCTTCGCAGCCAAACTCATCTCGCAAGAGGTGGCCGACAAGGTGGGCAAGGTGTGGGGGCTGGGTTCCGACACCAAGAAAGATCCTGGCCCGTGGGAAGGGGAACAGCGCAATATGTGGAAACCGACCCAGCAAGAGGCACTGTGGTTCCACGGCGGCAATCTGCATCAATCACGCCACTATTCGCAATTCCTGTCGCTTCAGCTAAAGGCACGCGAAGCGGGAATTCCCACACCGGTGTATGGGCTGCAAGAGGTTCATCATTTGAGCTAAATAGCCCACGCAAAGGCGCAAGGACGCAAAGATGAAGGTTTTTCTTCGCGCCTTTGCGCCTTTGCGTGAAAGTTTCCGATAGGTTGTGCATCGGCTGACGCTATGGCAAATCGCTCCAATCTTATACAATAGACGGTTATGCAAGCTAATTATGTACAACGACTTCGTTTGACGTTTCGGAAATTTGGGCCGACGCGGTTTATTGGGCATTTGGATTTGGCGCGGACGCTGGAGCGGTCGCTGACGCGGGCGCGAATTCCGATGGCGTATACGCAGGGGTTTAACCGCCACCCGCGAATGCAGTTGGCAACGGCGCTGCCGCTGGGGTTTACCAGCGAATGTGAGATGGCTGATATTTATTTGGGGGAGGCGATGGAGCCGGAGGCGGCGCGGACGCAGATGATGGCACGGATGGCACCGGGAATTGAAGTGGTGCGGGTGGAGGAAGTGCCGATTAAGGAGCCGCCGCTGCAAACGATTACCCATGAGGCGGTGTATCGGGTGACGCTGTTGGACAGGGTGGAAACGGCCGTTTTGCAGCAGCGCGTTGATGACCTGATGGCGGCCGAGGAGGTGGTGCGGGAGCGGGGGCATGAGCGGAAGAAGAAGGAATATGATTTACGGCCGTTAATCCTCGCCCTAGCCATTGAGCAAGCAGGCGAAGACGAGACCGGCACAGTGCTACATATGCGGCTCATGCTGCAACATTCGCGCACCGGCCGCCCCGATGAGGTGCTGCTGGAATTGGGGCTAGACCCACTGGCGGCGCGAATTCACCGGACAGAGATTGTGTTGGGGGAGCCGATACCCAGTAGTCAGTAATCGGTAATCAGTCAACTGGTTACTGATTACTGATTACTGATTACTGATTACTGATTACTGATTACTGATTACTGATTACTGGTTACTGACGACTGCTCACTGTTGATGAAAAACACCTTCTTCCTCCTTTTGTGGCTGCTGGTAGGGTGTGGGGGGGAACGGCCGTTACCTACGCCGGTGATTCCGGCGACTGTGCCACCAGTGCTGCCCACGCCGACATTGCTGCCAACGGCTACGGTGGGGGAAGAAACGGCCGTTTCTGGCTGGCAGCCCATTCAACCAGGGTTAGAACAACGAACTATTAATCTGTTTGACAACGACGGGCGGCAGGTAGAGCAGCTTTATTTGCTCCGGCTAGAGCCAGCGGCGTTTCGCTTGCGCGTGGGGTATCGGCCGGGTGCGCCGCTGGCGTTGACGGAGTGGCAGGCGGAAACGGGGGCGCGGCTGGTGGTGAACGGGGGCTTTTTTACCGAGGCGTGGCAGGCAACGGGGCTGACGGTGATAGATGGCGCAGCGAGTGGCGTGAGCTATGAGGGGTTTGGCGGGATGCTGGCGGTGACGGAGGCGGGGGCGGAGGTGCGGGGGTTGGCAGAACGGCCGTTTGACCCCGCCGAACCGCTGCTTTACGCTCTACAATCGTTCCCGCTGCTGGTGCGGCCAGATGGCACAGGTTTTGCGGATGAAGACAATCAGCCGAACCGGCGGACGGTGGTGGGGGTGGATAGAAACGGCCGTTTTCTCTTCATCATCGCCCCCTGGGGTCATTTTACCCTCCACCAGCTTAGCCAATATTTGCTTGAATCCGACCTTGACCTTGACATTGCGCTCAATTTGGATGGGGGAACGTCTACAGGGCTGCTGTTGATGGGGGAGGATGGGGGGGAAACGGCCGTTCATATCCCTGCCTTTACCCCACTACCGACCGTTATTCTGGTTGAGCCAAGGGGTGATTGATAATTATTTGTGAGGGGGTTCAAATGTATTTCCCCTTATCCCAACCAGATCAACGACCAACCGATTCGCATGGTGATTGTGGTGTAATTGGTAACTGGGTAATTGTGACATTGGTGTCGTTAGTGTTGCTCAATTACCCAGCAGACATGTGCAATATATTGTACATAAATGACCGCCCTGCTATAATGCTGACATTCTATGACAAGCGAGGGCATAATGGAAGTTGTAACCTTTACGGAAGCAAGAAATAACTTAAAACGTGTGTTGGATCGGGTGGTGGAGAATGCTGATTACACAATCATTTCGCGGCGGGATTCACAAGATACCGTTGTGATGTCTTTGGACTCTTTCAACAGCTTGTTGGAAACAGTGTACCTACTCAAATCGCCAGCCAATGCCCAACATTTGGCGCGTTCGATTGAGCAGTTCCGTCATGGTGAAGCTATAGAAAGAGGGTTGCTCGATGAGTAGGAAGTTGGCCTGGACGGATGAAGCTTGGTCAGACTACCTCTATTGGCAAACACAGGACAAGAAAACACTCAAGCGGATTAATCGTTTGATAACCGACACGCAGCGTGACCCTTTTCAGGGGATTGGTAAGCCAGAGTCGTTGCGCGAAAATCTATCTGGTTTTTGGTCACGGCGGATTGATGAAACGAATCGGCTGGTTTATGCGGTAGATGATGCCTATCTGACAATTATTTCGTGTCGGTATCATTATTAGTGCTGTTTTCTTGCGATTCTGGGATGGGAGAACGGCCGTTTTCCCTTCAAGTAGCGGTTTGGATATATAGCGTAATCCAGCAAAAATAGGGTTCTTTTGTCAATAAATTTGCGACCTATCAAGAAAAAATGGGGGTTTATACCGCAAGTTTGCGGTACGAACTTCCCTATAAAGGGTATTAGGCTATGTTCCGACTCAACTTGAAATATCTATGAGAAAAGAGGTTTTAATGAAAATCCATTCACCTGAAGCAGTTGGCATGTCCTCTGAACGGCTGGCTCGTATTGATTCCCGCATGGAAGAGTTGGTCACAGACAATCGGTATCCCGGCATCATGGTCTTGGCTCAGCGCAAAGGCAAAGTCGTGCATCTAGGCAAATATGGCATGATGGATATTGAAGGTGGCAGACCGATGCGGGAAGATGCCATATTTCGCATCTACTCGATGACCAAGCCGATTGTCAGTGTGGCTGTGATGATGTTGTGGGAAGAGGGTCGCTTGACGTTAAATGACCTTGTTGCTCGGTATATCCCATCTTTCGCCAATATTAAAGTAGAAACAAATTCTGGGCTGATTGAGCAACAACCGGATATGACGCTGTATCACCTGATTACCCACACTAGCGGGCTAGGCTATCACGTCCTGCCATTTGAACAGCGCAACCAGACTTTGGCAGAGGCGGTTGAATACAGCGTCCAATGGCCGCTCCTGTTTCCACCAGGAACACGGTTTAGCTATAGCTGTGGGGTTGATGTTCTGGGTTACATCGTACAGTTGGTTGCCAATATGCCTTTGGCAGATTTTCTGGAAGAACGCATCTTCAAGCCGCTAGGGATGACCGATACGTCGTTCCATGTACCTGCAGAAAAATTGGAGCGATTGGCGCAATTGTATGAGTTTGAAACCCCCGGTGAGCTTAGAATTCATCCAAATACGGGCTTTCTAATCGGTGATGTGACTGTGCCGACAAATTGTCCTTCCGGAGGTGCTGGGCTGGTTTCTACGCTGAGCGACTATCTCGCCTTTTGTAATTTTCTCATCAATAACGGGAAGTATGAGAACGGCCGTCTCCTCAGCCGCAAAACATTAGCCTGGATGACAGCCAATCACAGGCCTGATTATTTGCAGCCAGCCATCTTCAACCCGCATGCGTATGTGTATGGCTTTGGCTTTGGCTTCTGTGTTGATGCCTCTCTAGATCAGGCAAGATGGGTGACGACACCAGGTCAATATGGCTGGGGTGGTGCGGCACATACCAGTTTCTGGATTGATCCAGCAGAAGAATTTATTGGCCTCCTGATGACACAAATGGCATCACAGCATGGGCAGCGCCTGACAGAACTTCATCGGAATCTTTACTACCAAGCTATTATAGATTGATTGAGGAACATTGGTTTTGAATGATATCTGCCTATATTTTCTGTTAGGCACTGAATGTTTCTGCGCCACAGCCTGTGCACCACCTAACAGGGCTTGCAGCCGGCGCAAAGCATGGCTGAAGCAGACGTTAGCCGCCCTAAGTGGTTCTCTCGCTAAATCTGTGAGTTACGAAAACGAGCCATCCACTCGGTGAACAAGCGGGTTTCCTGCTAAAATCTAACTCGAGAACTTGGCGAGAGAACCACTAAGGGAAGTTAATCATGTACAAGCAGATTAAAAAAAATTTAAGAAGCATTGTTCTCAGGAACTACCTTGCTGGGCGTTTTGATGAAAGGGATGTATTTATCCTGACCTCATCACCTCGTTCAGGGAGTACTTTGCTTGGGCAGATATTAGGTGCGATTCCAGATTCGTGTACTCTCTTTGAGCCCCTACATTTAAGAAATGTCCCTGAAGCAGAAGCAGCCGGCTTCTCTTGGAGAACCTTTGTTCCGCGAGACGAAAAATGGATAGAAGGAGAAGCGTATCTTAAGCGCGTATTTGAGGGAAGAATAGTAAATGACTGGACGGCCAGGGAAATTTCCTTTCGGCAAGCGTACAAATCCAAAAGACTGATTGTTAAGTTTGTTCGAGCAAATAGGCTGCTTCCTTGGATATGTCAAAACTTTGAGATTCCGGCTCCAATATTACTTCTTCGCCATCCCTGTGCGGTCATCGCATCTCAACTGAATTATGGCTGGGAGAATGCAAAACGCCCAGATATTCCTCCATACCTCGGAGAATACCCTGTTTTTCAAACTTCTCTTGCTGAAACTGAAGGGAACGAAGAGTATCTTGCGGCATTATGGGCGCTAGATCAACTCCCTGTTTTGATGGAACAAGCGCCTCATCCATGGATAATTATCACATACGAGGAGCTCCTCCTTCGCCCAGAGAGTGTACTATTAAATATTCGAGAGAAATGGGATGTTGAATTTGACACCGGCGATGCCTTATCAAGGTTAAAGAGACCTTCTAGCGTAGTCAGTCGATCAGGGATAAGTGGAATCAATGGATGGAAGAATACGCTTTCTGAAAAGCAAATTTCCCGAGTGCTTAGTACAGTGAATTCCTTCGGCCTTCCATTTTACTCTGATAATGACGAAGCTGATTATGGTGAGTTGTATAGTACGGAATTGGCGAAACACATTAAAAAGGCAGGAATTGGCTAACATGGCACTTCAGCGGACGCAAAAAGCCGCGCCGCTGAGCTTTTCGTTAGGCGAGAGGTTCATGTTAACGGCCGTTCCTTCCCACACCCCTCCAGCACCCTCCTAAAATCACCCAATTACCCAATTACTCCTCCCCATGCTAGAATGATCCCATGATTCGACCCGTCTTCATGGGACTATCCATGATGATGGCAGGTGAGCACCTATGCAAGCAGACCTATATTTGAAAAATGGACAGGTGGTGACAGAAACGGCCGTTTTCCCCGGTGGCGTTGCCATCAAAAACGGCCGTATTGCCCCGCAACGCATTGCCGCCAGCGGTGGACGCGGCCAGTTTGCAAGCCAAACAGGCGGTGGTGCGCCAGAAAAGCATCATTGACATTGGGCTGTGGGGCGGACTGGTGGACAAAAACGAGGCTAATTTGGCCGCTTTGCACGCCGGTGGGGTGCTGGGGCTAAAGGCGTTTATGAGCGATCCCGACCCCGGCTATGACCGGGTAGATGACGACGTGCTGTATGCCAGGATGCAGTTTGCGGCGGCGCACGGGCTACCGGTGGGGGTTCATGCGGAAAATGAATATTTGACGCGCCATTTGCGCCAAACGCTGGCAGCGGCCGGCCGCACCGATTTGGCAGCGTGGCCGGAGTCGCGCCCGCCGTTTGAGGAGCTGGAAGCGATTCGGCGGACGATTGCGCTGGCGTGGGCGACGGGGGTGCAGCTTCATATTGTCCATTACGGGGCTTTTGTTGATGGGGGAAACGGCCGTTCATATCCCTGCCTTTACCCCACTACCAGTCGTCATTTTGATTGAGCCAAGGGTTGACTAATCGTTTTTTGCAGCTTTTGGGAGTCGAATATAGAGCCACAAAATCTTGCGTTTCCCCATTTAATCTTTCATGCTATCCGCAGGGTAATCTGCGGTTCGATGGCAAAATGAAGCTGCTGATGGGCTTGGCGCAAGGCGGCTTCGACAGTGGCGGGGGTCTCACCACGAGCAAAGATGAAACCGAGATAGCTTTCCCCTTCGGGCAGCGGCACCAGTGGGTAGTTGAGCTTGGCCGTAATTTCGACGGATTCGATGAGCGGGACAGCTTCAGCAGCGGCCAGGCCATCCACACGGCGCAGCAGCCCGGCCTTGGGAATGGGGATCATCATCACGCCGCCCGCTTGCCCGACGCGCTTCGGGTTCGGCACGCCCAAACCGGCCGCCTGACGCAAAATCAACTCCTCCAAGGTGGCGTTATCCTGAGCAGCGCTGATACCGAATTGCAGCACGCGGGAGCAAAGGCCACCGATGGAACGGCCGGCGATTTCCACCAGCCAGGGGCCAGCGTCGTTGAGGCGCAGTTCAGCGTGGATGGGGCCGGTGCGGAGGCCGAGGGCGCGTGCAGCTTTGTCGGTGCAGTCGGCAATGGCGTGCTGGGTGGCTTCGGGCAGGCGGGAAGGGGTAACGTAGATGGTTTCCTCGAAAAAGGGGCCTTCGAGGGGGTCGGGTTTGTCAAAGAGAGCGAGGATGGTTAAACGGCCGTTATCCAGCATCCCCTCCAACGCCACCTCAATCCCTGGAATGTATGCCTCCACCAAAAACGGCTGCGCTGGTGCCCCAGCCGGGGCAATGAGCCGCGCCAAACGCTGCACCGCCGCCACCAATTCGGCCGGGTTGTTGGCGCGAATCACGCCGCGACTGCCAGAGAGGGTGGTCGGTTTCACGACACAGGGGTAGCCGACCTGGGCAGCGATGGCGTGGGGGTCGTCGTTGGTGTGGAAAAGCTGGAAGCGAGGGGCGTTGATACCCGCGCCGCTGAGCATTTGGCGCATTTTGTGTTTGTCGCGGGCGGCCAGGGCGGAGTCAGGGTCGTTGTGGGGCAAGTGCAGGGCGGCACTGGCGCGGGCAGCCAGCAGCGTGCCGCTGTCGTCTACGGCAAGAATGGCAGAAAACGGCCGTTTTCGCGCATAATCCACAATCACATCCGTCGCCCCCGCCAAATCCCGAAAATCCACCCCCAATGGCACCTGCCAATCGGCGGTTAGCTCTGGCGGCAGGTCAATAGCCTGCTCAATGTCAATCCCCAGCCGGTTGGCGGCAGCGGTAAACGCTTCGGTGCGGTAAGTGTGGGGGGTGGTGATGAGGAGAATACGGCCGTTTTGTTGGTTGAATAGGGTCATAAATAGTTGTGACGGACAAACAACGACGGAACCAAGCTACTGTCCATCGTCGGTTATTTTTCACTAAATCTCACGCAAAAGTCACAGTCATTATAACAATCATAAGCTAAGATGAAAGCAGCAAGGCATAGTCTGTTGTAAAGATTCATTTTGGATAAAACCGGCCCATATGTTACACGATCCCAAGAAAAAATATCCTGATACCAGCCCCCTTACCTGGGGACTGTTTATTCTGCTGGCAATTTTGATGGCCGTCATGCTTGTCTACATCGAATTAACGCGGGATCAAAGTTTGCTGCCGTTGGCGGCGGGGCAGGTGACAGAAACGGCCGTTTCTGTCACCCCAACCAACACACCAGCCCTCACTGCTACCATTCTCCCCACCAGCGTCCCATCCCCCACGCCCAACACCCCACCACCCACCGCCATGCCTTCCCCCACCCCCACGCCCTCAGGCTGGGCTTGGGGAGCGGGAGCCAGCAGCGACATGGCATTGAGTTTGGCTGGGGACAAACTTGCCGTTAGCTCGGCCTTGGGAGTAACAATTTTTGCCGCAGACACGCTGGAGACGCTTCATGTTCTGGACATGCCGTCGCTGACGTGGCAGATAGCGTTTACACCCGATGGCGAAATGGTCGCCACGGGGTCGTCAGATGGGGTGGTGCGGCTGTGGCGGCTGGCGGACGGGGAGATGGTACAAAGTTTTAGCGGCCACACGGGGACAATTGAAGCGTTGTCGGTGGCGGCAAACGGCCGTTTGCTGGCCGCTGCATCCTCCGACAAAACGGTGCGGGTGTGGGACAGGGAAACCGGGGAAGAACTGTGGCTGCTTCACGACGCGCAAGACCGCGTTACCCAACTGCTTTTCTCCCCCAATAGCCAGCTTTTGGCAGCCGCCTCGCAGGATTCCAACATTTGGCTGTGGTCGCTGGAAAGTGGCGAGGCGCAGCAACTGCAACAGCACACCAAGCCAGTGCTGGCACTGGCTTTTAGCCCCGACGGGACGCGGCTGGCTTCTGGAGCGGCGGACCAAGCTGTCTTTGTTTGGGATGTTGCCAGCGGTGAATTGAAGGGGATTTTGGCTGACCACAAGACGGCCGTCACGGCCGTTACCTTTAGCGACGATGGCGAGACGGTGGCGGCTGGCGGGGATGATGGGGTCGTGCTGTTTTGGGAGCTGGATGCGGGGGGAAACGGCCGTTTTTCCCGCAGCGTAGATTTAGCCCAGAGCAGCATCCTTGATTTGGCACTCACCGGCAGCGACACGCTCATCGCCGCCCGCACCGCCAGCGGAGCCATTGGCTTTTGGCAAGCCAGCACCGGGGAACCCATCCGAACGTTGGCCGATTACAGCAGCCCAGTTAGCAGCGTGGCACTTTCGCCCGATGGCAGCACGGTGGCGGCTGGCTTTGCCGATGGCTCGGTGCGGCTGTGGGCAACAGCCGACCAACGCGAGTTAACCCATTGGCGCGGGGCAAGCGGGGCAATTGTGGGGCTGGCCTTTAGTCCCGACGGCACGCAGCTTGCCACCGCCGGGGAAAGCCGCACGATTGAGGTGCGGGATTGGGCAACGGGGATGGTTGTGCAAACGCTGGTAGGGCATGGCAGCACCATCCACAGTGTGGCTTTTACCGCCGACGGCGCGGCTCTCCTCTCGGCAGCGGTGAATGGAGAAGTGTGGCGCTGGTCGGTGGCGGATGGGCAAGCGGTGGAACTGCTGCCGCAGGCCGGGCGCATTCTTAACCAGGCTGCGTTTGCCACCGATGGGTCGCGGGTGGTTTTGGGGCTAAATGATGGCACGGTGCAGCTTTGGGAGCTGGCTACGCCCACGCTGCTGTGGGAAACCACACAGCCAGACAATGCCGTCCAGAGCGTGCTGCTGGGGCCAGATTGGGTGGCGGCAGGGCTGGCAAATGGGGAGATTGTGCTGCTGGATGGGCAAAACGGCCGTTTATCCCAAACCCTCATCGGCCACACGGGAGCCGTCCGCACCCTGGCTCGCTCGCCCAACGGCCAACAGTTGCTCTCTGGTTCGGCGGATGCGTCGCTGCGGCTGTGGGACGTAGCGACGGGGCAGCAGTTGGCACAATTGACGGGGCATAAAACAGCGGTAACGGCCGTTCAGTTCGCCCCCGACGGCACCTTTTTTATCTCCGGCTCGAATGATGGGACGGTGCGGGGGTGGGGGAAATGAGAGAATCTCATAACCTGGGCAAGCCAGAACCAAAAACGTTACACAGAGGCTCACAGAGAAGACACAGAGAGGCACAGAGGATAAATGAGGTTTGATCTCGCTTTCTCTGTGAAACTCTCTCCTATCTCCGTGTAACTCTGTGTCGCTCCTCATTTTACGTACAAGAATTTCATCGCTAAATACTAATCTCTTCTGCAAAATATCAATCTATGACCGTGTTCAGCATAGTCTTCCAGTCTTTTAATCTCCACTCCCCACCCCCTACTCGCCACTCCCTACTATTTTGGCAGGATAAGGCTGAGGGTGTAGAGGGTAAAACAGAGGGTGAGGAGGGAGAGGGTAAGGCCGGAAACGGCCGTTAGCCGCCCTGGCTCGCGGGCAAAAAGGGCGGTGCTGCCCATGATGAAGCCGAGCAGTGCCAGAAAAAAGGGGAGGGTGGCGACAACAAAAAAGGGGATGGCGTATTGTGCCAACCCGCCCCACTGCTGCACCAGCAGCACCCCACCGACTAACAGCAACGCCAAAAACCCTAATGCCATACTGCTCCAGCCTAACGGCCGTTTATGTAACATCCTATTCGCCTCAACCTTAGGAATGAGAATTTGGCGATTGCGCTAATCTCCAATCCCCAATCTCTATTGTCCTTGATCCTATCAGCCCATTTGCCATGATTTTGCTATTATACCTGCATGTTAACGGCAAACGATTTAGAACAATTTATGGCAGCGGAAAAGATTGCGGCAACGCTGGTGTGGCCGGGAGTGCCTACGCCCACGGTGGTGGATGCGGCGGCGGCGTTGGGGGTCGCTCCAGCGCAAATCATCAAGTCGGTGCTGTTTGTGGCCGACGGGGAGCCGGTGCTGGTGGTGGCGAGCGGGCAGGCAAAGATTAGCAGTAAGCTGCTGGCCGATTATTTGGGGCTGGCGCGGCGGCGGGTGCGGGTGGCGTTGGGGGAGAAGGTAACGGCCGTTACGGGCTACATCCCCGGCTCCGTTCCCCCCTTCGGCCATTTGCAGCCGCTGCCAACGGTGCTGGAAGCAGAGGTGCTAACCCTGACTGGAGACATTTTTGGCGGCGGCGGCAACCTGGATGCCTTGCTGCGGCTGTCATTGGCGGAATTGCGGCGGGTGGTGGGGGAAAAAACGGCCGTTTTGGTTGAATAGAAATTGGAAATTATTGAACTTTAATCTCCAATCTCCAATCACTTGTTTTTTGCAAAATCTACCTCTGGATAAGGCGAATCTGAACGATTAAGCAGGTCAGAGGGTTGACCTTTGAGCGTTTGGTCAAAAAAGGCGACCAGATAAGCGTTCATTAACTGTTGACTATATTGGCTATTGATGGTGCCAGAAAGACCAAGCTGGGGAGTAAGTGGGGAGAATAGGGGCAGGTCAGAAAAGTCAAAATGCTCGGTATTGGCAATTTTGAGCAGATAGCCCTGGCTGACAAGCTGGCGGAAGATTTGCTGCCCGTTGGCGTTGTTAGCCTCGCCCAGCCAGCGCGGGGTGCTGAGGGACATAAAAGGCTGGCTCAGATGAATCGCGGCCGGGTCTAGCGGCTCCACCCAGCTATCTAGCCCCACGACCGCCCGGCAGCGGTTGTCCCGGTTGCAAAATGTAATGGCTGCCCCACCGCCGGTGGAGTGACCGAAAACGCCGACTTGGGTGAGGTCCAAACGGCCGTTAAACAACCCACCCCCCTCACCCTCGCCCCCATCCCACCGCGCCATTTCGTCCAGCACAAAACCAATATCATCGGCCCACACATCAATTAGCCGCGCTGCGTCAGGCAAATTGGTGTAGTCACCACCAAAAACGGTGTCGTTGTTAAAAAAGACAACGCGGCCGTCGGGAAATACGGTAAACAGCCCACCATAAGTGTGGTCAATCGCCACCACTACATAACCGTGGCTGACAAGCTCCTGAATTTGGCTGCTGTTTTGGCCGCGAAAACCAACGCGCACGCCGTGGGAGAAAATGAGGAGGGGAAAACGGCCGTTTTCCGCCACAAATGCCGCACCCTGCCGCGCCTCCGTCAAAACCAAATTGAGGTGGCTAAACATAAAGCCCGGCAGGTGAAGTTCGGCGGCAATGGCCGGGGCGGCAATGGCATAATCGGTTAGATAGGGGGCGCGGGGCGCATCGGTCGCCGCCGTAGCTGGATACCAAATTTGCACCATGAGTTCGCGGGGGCCGCCGGGAATTGGGCTGTAGGTTTCGGCACGGCTGTCATCGCGCAGGTAGTAGGTGGCGGTGCCGATGGCGTAGGGGCCAGTGGGGGGCACCAGTTTAGGAATGGGAATGGCGATGGGCAATGCCGCAGCCACTAGAAAGAGCAACAGCCCCAAAGCAGCCAGCGCCACGGCAGCGGTGCGCGGCAACCCAGCCCCACCCACCCACAACTGCCATATTGACCCCAAGCCCACTATTGCCACCAGCAGGTAGGCGGGTACCATTTGCCAACGGTATCGTTCGATGAGGAGGTGGAGGAGGGTGAGAAGAACGGCCGTTAATCCCACCCACCCCAGCCAGCGCGGAGACGGCCGGCCAAGCAGCCAATAAATCAACGGCGGCAGCGTCAACAGCAAGGAGAGCAATTCTAACGGTCGCATCCGCTATGCTTCATCCTCATCCGACCACTCTTCGTCCAGATGATCCTTGTAATATTCCAGAGCATGGCGATAGGCCAGAATGTTTTCATCACTGCTGGTTTCCAACAGCAGCTCCAGCAGCAATTTCACTGCCTTGTCCTCCTGCCCCTCGCTGTAATAGGCCAACGCCAAAAAGACGGCCGCGCTGCGGTTGCCAGGAAATTTTTCCTGCGCTTCCTGCAACGTCGCTATTGCCTGTTCCGGCTCACCTACATATCGCTGGCTGCTGCCCAGACACACCAAACACTCTTGCAGGTCATCACCCTCCAGCCCGGCGGCAATGGCCTGCTGGTAATAAGGAATGGCTTCTGGCTCTTCGCCCAGCACATCGTAAGAACCGCCGACTTCATACAGCACCTGCGGGTCGTCGGGATGGTCATACAGTAGCTCCAGCAGCAGTTCCTGTGATTCTTCCAACTGGTCTTCTCGCCGCAGCTTCTTGGCTTGGGCAATGGTTTCTTCTTTACTCACTGTTTTTTCCTCCAAAATGAGACGCGAATATTTTCCGACCTTCGCGTCATGATGCGCTGGGAATGATAGACAGGGCACGGGATTTGGGCAATTTATTGGGGATTGGAGATTAGAGATTGGGCTGCTCATTAATCTCCAATCTCAATAACAACTGCGGCTTTGCGCGTTCTTTTAATCAGTGGAAAATAGGCAGGAAATTTTTGGACGGAAATAACAATGGCAAACATGAATTTGGCAACACAGCGGGTGCAGGGAATGGTTTGGCAGGGGGGAGAAACGGCCGTTTTGCACCTTCTCAACGATGCGCCCGACAAAGCAGCAACCGATCACAACCTCTTCTTGCGCTATCCGCTGCTACAGCGTGGCACCGAGGCGCTGCTGTTCCCCGCCTTTTTGCTTGACGATTGGGGCAACGAGGTACGTGGCGTGAAGCTGTATGAGTGGATACGGGAGTTTGGGGAGCAGTTTCCCCGCGCTGAAATTTTTGGCCTGACGCAGTTTGGGCAAGAGACGCAGCTCTTTATGCGTGACGTTGAGCTATATGCGAAGCTGCCTTGCTATGCCTGGCAAAACCGCAAAGCAGATGTCGAAACGGGGATATTGGTCAATGGGGTGCTGCTGCCAACGAAGGGAGCAACAGATGTGGTGCGGATTAAACGGCCGGCGGGAATTAAACGGCCGTTGCGCTCAGCCCGTCTCAGTTGGTGGCAACTGCCGCCGCACGCCACCCGCTTTGATTTCAACCTGCTCAATACGCCGGTGGAAGAAGGATTTTAGTGTAAATATTCCTTGTACTTTTTCTGCGTCCCCACCTCGCTGCCCAAAACAAGCTGAATTTGCTGCGCCAACTCAATCGGCGCCTTTTCCTTGCTAATCATCGCCGCCGCCCCCAACTGCTGCGCTTTGGCCTTATTTTGCGGTGAATCATATGCCGTCACAAAAATAACTGGAATAGACGAAAACTCCCGCAACTGCTGGTACACTTCCCACCCGTTCATTTCTGGCATCATCAAATCCACCAAAATCAGGTCAGGCATACCGTCACGAGCTTTGTCTAGCCCTTCCAAGCCACTGTAGGCAACTTCTGTCTCATAGCCAGCAAGCTGCACCAGTTCTTGTATCAATTCAGCCATTTGTGGGTTATCGTCTACAACCAGGATAACGGGCATATTCTCTCCATCCACAGCAAAATACTCTAACATGCAGTTATACCGCTTACAGCATATTTTGGCTATTAAGTAGTAAACATTACCCAGCTAAAGTAGTTGTCGAGAAACGGCCGTTTGACCTCACCGCCTCAAAAATATCCAAAAATTTGTTCAGAAAATAAGGGCTTTTAGTTAACATAACTAATTGACACTCTTTCCTGCCATATGTTAGAATGCCCCTTGGTAGCCGATCCGCAAAAGTTTCGGAATGCACCAAGAACAAGAAATTCTTCTAAGATGCTGGCTGTTTAAGCGCAAGTTGGCAAAAGAAATGAGACGTATATTACGCTTTGCCCTCGTTCTTTTTACCGGGATAATCCTGGCAGCAGTAGGACTAAATGCCTGGCCTACTCAAATTCACGCTATACCTACCCAAGGACTCAAGCAAACAGACAGCAAGCCCCTGATCTTATCAACCCTTTGGAGTCCAGCTATTCGTCGCTGGGCACCGCAAATTCAGGAAGTTGCCCGCAAATACGGGATTGACCCTGACTTTATTGCCGCTGTGGTAGCTGCCGAGTCAAATGGTGATCCTTTTGCTGAAAGCCGCGTGGGAGCCATTGGCCTGATGGGGGTCATGCCGACCGGGCCAGGGCTGGAATGGCGGCCTTCTTCAGATGAACTAAAAGATCCAATCACCAATCTACGGTGGGGTGGCGCGATTTTAGCCGAGATCATCCTTCAGTCCGGCGGCGATCTTTTTGCCGCCCTAACCGCCTACAGTGGCGGCTGGGAATATGCTGAAAGCCGCGTACCGCGTGCCTATGCCACCGATGTGCTGGATGCTTATGGTCGCGCCATTGCCACACGTAGCGGAGTGGCTCCAGAAATTGCGTCACAGTGGACAGTGGCACTGGAGATTCGACAGGGCAATGTGCCAACGGAATCGCTGCTGGTACTAGGGCAGCAGCCTATCTCTGGTTTGCATATCTACGGGGAGCATATTGTGTATGATTATGTAGACACATCGGGGCGGGCTTTGTACGTCAAAGGGTATGCCGTGCCGGTGGCACTGGTGCAACCCATTGACACGAACCCTGTTCTGTTTGGTGATGGCAACGAAATTGAGCCGCAGCTAGAAGCGCGATTGGGGATTGGCAACCCCAAAGTGGTTAAAAATAGTAATCCCAATGTGCTTATTGCCTGTTTGCCCAGCCTGGATCGGCTGCGGGGGCGAGTTAGCACACGCTGGTTTGCGCCGTCTCAATGCCCGGCTTGGCACCGCTAGGAAATTCTGATGCCCACACCGTTTATGCACTTGGCGGTTGCCGAGCAAATTTTGGTTCGGTTAGCAGATGAGGGGGAAAACGGCCGTTTTCTCTCTCACCATCTCACCCAACATTGGTCCGCTTTCTACCTGGGCAGCGTGGCCGCCGACCTCTCCACCGTTTCCAGCGTTCCCCGCGACACCACTCATTTCTACGCTATGCCGCCCGCGCCAGATTTAGAAGCGTACAAAGAGATGTTTGCCGCTTACCCTGCCCTGTCTAACCCAACCATGATGGCACCCGACCATGCCGTCTTTATCGCGGGCTATGCAGCACACTTGCTCCTTGACCTCATTTGGCTGCGCGAAATTGTGTTTACCTTTTTCCGGCAGCGCGACAAGTGGGAAAGCCATGAGCAGCGGCATTTGGCGCACAATATTTTGCTCACGTATTTGGATCAACTGGCTCAGGCGGAGCTGCCGGAAACGGCCGTTAACACCCTCGCCGCCGCCCGCCCCCAACAATGGCTACCCTTCGCACCCGATGCCGCCCTCAACGATTGGCAAACGATGCTCGTTGCCCAGCTTCAGCCCGGTGCCCCCAGTCAAACCATCAATATCTACGCCCAACGGCTTGGCATCACCCCCGACTGCTTTGCCGCCAGCTTACAAGACCCAGAATGGATGGAAGCTCACGTTTTCGGCAAAATTCCCGTTGCCAGCGTCCAGACCATCCTCCAGGATGCTGTCCCACGCAGTATCACCCTCATTTCCAACTATTTTAAGCAGTAACTGAATCGCGTGTGGCCTTGGTCACGCACCAGTGAGCCATTTTTGCCGCCGCTTCCGCGTTTGCAAAAATGCCCGTTAAGGTTTCCTAATGAGCAGCAATATTTACCCCGCCCCTGAACGCCAAACCGTTCAAGTGCGTTTTCCCAGCAGCACTATTCTTGAAGGCCCCAAAGGCAACAGCATCGAATCCTTTGTCAAAGCCGCTAACTTGCCTACTACCAGCCCCGTCGTGGCCGCCCTACGCAATGGCCAACTACGCGAACTCTCCCGCCCTGTAGACCGCGATGCCGACATTGTTCCCATCACCCTGTCCTACTCCGACGGCATGAGAATCTATCGCCGCTCCCTCAGCTTTCTGCTTATCGCTGCCGCCGCCGAGCTTTTCCCCGGCTGCATCATTACTATCCACCACTCCATGCCCTTTGGCGGCTACTACTGCGAGCGGCAAGACAGGCAGCAGCTTACAGACGAAGAACTAGAACGGCTGCGCCAGCGAATGCAGGCTTTGGTTGATGCTGACCTGCCCATTAACCAGGTACAAGTCCCGCTGGCTGAAGCCCTGCAATTATTTCATGCCCAAGGCGATCTGGAAAAAGCTGAACTTTTCGCCAATCGCCGCAAAGATTACCTGACGCTTTACGAGTTAAATGGTGTGCGTGATTACTTCCACGGTTTCATGGTGCCACGCACCAGCTACCTTTCTCTGTTTGAACTACACCATTACAGCAATGGGTTTATTCTGCAATATCCACGCCGGCAGCAGCCAGACAAACTACAATCATTTGAGGATGAACCCCGATTGGCGCGGGTGTTTCAGGAGTATTCGGACTGGCTGCGGATTATTGGCGTACCCAACGTAACGGCCATGAATGAGGCGATTAGAAACGGCCGTATTCAAGAAGTCATCCTGGTCGCCGAAGCATTCCACCAACTCCAGCTTGCCAACGTCGCCAGCGACATTGCTAACCAGCGTGGATTGGTCAAAATCATTCTCATTTCTGGGCCAACATCGGCCGGCAAAACCACCTTTAGTAAACGGCTTGCTATCCAGCTCATGGCTCAGGGCATGTATCCCATCACCATGGGCATGGATAATTACTTTGTCAACCGGGATAGAACCCCCCGCGATGAACACGGCGACTACGACTTTGAAACCATCGAAGCGGTAGACGTACAGCTTTTTCAGCATCATTTGCAGCAGCTATTGGCGGGAGAAACGATTGTTCAGCCACGCTATAATTTCCACACTGGCGCGAGGGAATGGGGCGAAGAACTATCCATTGGCCCCGACCACGTGATCATCATCGAAGGTATCCACGGGCTAAACCCGCGCTTGGTCGAGGGCGTTGACCCGCAGGCACTTTACCGCATCTTTATTTCTGCGTTTACCCAACTCAACTTGGACAAACACAACCGTGTCCCCACCACCGACACCCGCCTGCTGCGCCGAATCGTCCGCGATGCCTCCCATCGTGGTTACTCTGCTGCCGACACAATCGGCCGTTGGCAAAGCGTGCGGCGCGGCGAAAAACGCCACATCTTCCCTTATCAAAACAACGCCAATGTCTTCTTTAATTCAGCCCTGGTCTATGAACTTTCGGTATTAAAAACGTTGGCCTACCCCCTGCTGCTTCAGGTAGAATCAGGCACCCCAGAACGCATCGAAGCCAACCGGCTGTTGGCTTTCTTGCAATGGTTTGACCCCATGCCCCCGGAAACGCTAGCTTACATCCCCAGTGACGCCATCGTCCGTGAATTTATCGGCGGCTCCATCCTCGACAAATATGAACCGTGGCAGAGATAAATACAAAGACCTCCGAGATTGCTTGGTTGTTTACAAAATAACCGGGCAAAAAAGCAAGAAGCTTCTCATGTCATTCCGAGGTCCTCCAAGAAATCTTTCCGCTTCTTCGAGGTGAAAGATTCCTCGCTCCGAAGACTTCGCTCGGAATGACATTTACCCGATTAATTTGTTAACCTGCTAAAAATCTTGAAGGTCTTTAGTTACAACCTTAACCACTTGGATTTATATAAACCGCTTGCAGATAAGGTATGCCATCACATCTACGTTCTATCGATTTGCCATCGGCAGATAATCGCGGGTATCAGCACCGAGGTAAATTTGGCGCGGGCGGGCAATCTTTTGTGCGGAGTCACCCAATAACTCTTGCCATTGAGCCAGCCAGCCTACTGTGCGCGGGATCGCAAACAATACGGGGAACATCTTGACCGGGAAACCCATCGCCTGATAAATGATACCGGAGTAAAAGTCTACATTCGGGTACAGATTTCGCTGCACGAAGAACTCATCCTCCAACGCGATTCGCTCTAATTCCAGAGCGATGTCCAACATCGGGTTGCGACCCGTTGTTTCAAAGACTTCATCGGCAATCCGCTTGATGATCTTAGCCCGTGGATCGTAATTCTTGTAAACCCGATGACCAAAACCCATCAACAGCCGTTCCCGATTCTTAACACCCTTTATGAATTCGGGCACGTTCTTTACGTCGCCAATTTCTACCAACATACGCAGAACCGCTTCGTTAGCCCCACCGTGTAATGGACCAAATAAGGCAGCAGCGGCACCTGCCATTGAAGCGTAAGGGTCTGCATGGCTGGAACCAATCACCCGCATTGTTGCTGTGCCACAGTTTTGCTCATGATCCACGTGCAGAATAAACAAAACATCCAGTGCGCGAGCTAAAACCGATTTAACTTCATAATCAGTCTGACCCATTTTGTCCAGCATGTATAGGAAGTTTTCGGTATAGCCTAAATCATTATTGGGATAAACATAGGGCAGACCCCGGCTGTGGCGATAGGAGAAGGCGGAGATGGTGGGAACTTTGGCGATCAGCCGTACGATTTGCTTCATACGGGATTTAGGGTCTTGAATGTTGCGGGCTTCGGGGTAATAGGTTGACAGAGCTGCGACCGTTGAGATGAACATGCTCATCGGATGAGCATCGTAACGGAATGCTTCCATGAGTTGCTTGATGTTTTCATGGACAAAGGTGTGATGGCGAATTTCATATTCCCAGGCATTGTATTGTTCCTGCGTCGGCAGTTCGCCAAACAAAGTCAAATAGGCAACTTCGACGAAGTTAGAATGTTCGGCTAGTTGCTCAATAGGGTAGCCACGATAGCGCAAAATGCCTTTATCACCGTCAATGTAGGTAATGGTGCTTTTGGTTGATGCCGTGTTTGTAAAGCCCGGATCATAAGTCATCAACCCAAAATCATCTTGGTTGACCTTGATTTGACGCAAGTCCATTGCCTGAATGGTGTCGTGGGTAACGGGAATTTCATAGCTACGACCAGTTCGATTATCAGTAATTGTCAGGGTGTCTTTGGACATTTTTCACTCCAGTTGTTGTTGCACAGAGTAACGAGTAACGGCCGTTTTTTTACTTTAGCTCTCTCAAACGTCCTGTCACCTGTGCACACAGGTTGTTTTCACAAGAAACGGCCGTTAGATATATTTTTTTCTTATTGTAAAGTATAGCCCGTTTTTGACGCAACGCATCAGCAATTGGCATCCTTCACTCACGCTCACTGACTTGACTGCCTAGCAAACGCTAATGCCTCTTCCAGCGACGTAATCTCACCTGCCGCCTGACCTTCCTCAATCAAACGCAACAAACGCCCAATTTCTGGCCCCGGCTCAAGCTGTAGGGCATCCATCAGTTGACGGCCGTTTAGCAGCGGCAGCGGCGCAACCGTTTCTGCATGAGTGTGAATGTAATGGTAGCAAAGCTGCCCTGTAATTTTCAGCAACCGCGCCCACGCTTCGGCCTCGCCGGGGCCATCGTAGGTTGCCAAATGGTCGGCCAGCGACAGCACAGCAATATCTAGCCCTGCCAGCCGCGTTTGGCGAAAGTAACGATAGACCGCACGGCGGGACAAAGAGCCACCCTGCGCCAGATTAAGCGGGCGCATATGGCCAGCTACCAGCAAACGCACATGGTCAATCGCTTCATTGCTAAACGCCAACTGCCGCATTCGCCCTTCAACTAGTTCGGCTCCCGCCATTTCGTGACCCAAAAAGCGAATACGGCCGTTTTCTTCCACCGTTTGCGTCTCTTTTTTGCCCACATCGTGGAACAACGCCCCCAGCTGCAGCAGCAAACGGCCGTTTATGCCCCCATCCACCCCCCGTTCCCAATGCTGCTGCAATGCATCGGCGCACGGAGCCAGTGCCTCTGTCACCGCCGCCAGCGTTGGTTCCTGCCCTACAATGGCTCGCTCCACCGCCATCAGCCAGTGCAGCACGCTGACTGTATGCGCCAACACCGGCTCATGGTGCGGCGGCGACTGCGCCACATCGTCCAGTGCCGCTATTTCTGGCAGCACGACGGCCAGCAAATCTAGATTCTGGAGCCAGCCAATGGCCTGGTCAGGAACGGCCGTTTGCAGCAGCTTCACCAGCTCATCCCGCACCCGCTCCGGCGAGACGTTGGGCAATAGTGGCGCAGCCTGACGCAAAACGGCCGTTGTCGCCTCATCCACGCCCAGCCCCAATGCCAACGCCAACCGCACTCCGCGCAGTGCCCGCACCGGGTCACTGACAACGGCTTCGGCGTGAGTGGGGCGCAGCCGCCCCGCCGCCAAATCAGCTAAGCCGCCGCTGGGGTCAATCAAGCTGTGGGCATAAACGGCCGTTGCCGGCAACGCCAGCGCATTGATCGTAAAATCCCGCGCCAGCAAATCGGCCGTTAAATCTTCACCGCGAAAACAAGCAAAATCAATCGTTGTGTCGGCCAGCACCACCCGCCCCGTGTCCCGCGCCTTATCCAAAATATAGGCTGGTGCCCCCAACCTATCGCCCAACCACAGAGCCAGCCGAATGCCGCCTCGTGCCACCACAAAGTCCAGGTCGTGGCTGGGACGACCCAGCACGGCATCCCGCACGGCACCACCAACGAGATAAACGGCCGTTGATTGTTGCAAAAAAAACGGCCGTAATTCCGCCAGCCAAGGGGGTAGTTGCAGCAGATCCCCACCCGCCGCTTCCACAAACTGCACCGTCACCCGCTCACGCGGCCGGTTATGCTGCGCCAGCCGCTTCGCCTCGGCCGCCGTCTCGCCCACGCCAGCCACCAGCTGCCCGCCCCCTGGCAGCGTCACCAGCGCCACCCACCGCCCCGTATATGCCGAAAGATCCATCACATTCGCATTACGATTTCCTGAGACATTGCCCTTGGAAAACTCACTGAATACCGATTACCGGCTTCTGATTACTGATATAAATGAGCAAACACCTCAGGCTTCAACACCGCAATAAACGGCAAATTGCGGTATAGCTCGTCAAAATCAAGCCCGTACCCCACCACAAACTCATCGGGAATATCAAACCCAATATAATCCATCGGCACCTCCACTTCCCGCCGCACCGGTTTGCTCAACAGCGAACAAATACGCAGCGAACGGGGATTCCGCGCCAGCAGGGTACGCCGCAAATAAGACAACGTATGGCCGCTATCAATGATGTCCTCCACAATCACGACATTGCGCCCCTCAATTGGCTCCTTCAAATCCATCATGATCCGCACCGCACCGCTGCTCTTTGTCCCGCCCCCGTAGCTGGAAACCCCCATAAAATCAACAGCGTGGGGACGGCGCAGCGAGCGGCTCAAATCTGCCAAGAACATGTAGCTCCCTTTTAGCACCGCCAACAGCATCAAATCTTCAATCCCATCATAGTCAGCGGTAATAGTGGCAGCCAACTCTTGAATGCGCTTTTGCAGGGTTGCCTCATCAATCAGAACATGGTCAATGTCATCGTACAAATCTTTCATGAATGGACTCCGTTTTGGGCTGACGCTACCGCATGGCACTCACGGCAGCGTGCTTCATAGACTTCAGCCGCCCCCACCAAGACAATGGGGTCATCAATGGCCGCAGGACGGCCGTTAATCAACCGCTGCGTCCGGCTCGCCTCCTCCCCACACACCACACAAATCGCGTGCAGCTTATGCACATCCTCCGCCCGCGCCAGCAAATCGGGCATGGGGCCAAACGGCACACCGCGAAAATCCATATCCAGTCCCGCGCAAATGACTCGCTTCCCCTGTTCTGCCAGCTTTTCGCACACGCCCACAATATCCGGGGCAAAAAACTGCACCTCGTCAATCGCCACCACGGTTGTGTCTGGTTCCAATCGGGTTAAGATGTCGGCCGGCATATCTACCGGCTCCGCCTCAAAATCACTCCCATTGTGCGATGTCACCCGCTGCACATGATACCGATCATCAATCACCGGCTTAAACACCTGCACCTTCTGTTTGGCAATGACCGCCCGGCGTACCCGCCGAATCAACTCCTCTGTCTTGCCACTGAACATACTGCCGCACACCATTTCAATGCGCCCCTTGGTATGTCTTGCCATGCCTCTCTTCTCAAAACAGAAAAGGGCAGATACGATGTAGCGCATCTGCCCTTTTATTTTTGCTCAATCAGCCCGCTGTAGAGCTAATCAATCAACTCCTCAGCGCGTAAAAATCGCCGAATGTCAATCAGTGCTTTTTGTCCCACGCCCGGGAGAGCCAGCAAATTGTCCTCACCCTGGTTCAGCAGATTTAGCACATCACCAATGGTTGTCACGTTAGCTTCGATCAGAGCATTGGTTGCCCGCGTACCCAAAGCCATTGCACCCACTTCCAAATTGCGTGCATCCCGCTTCTCTTCTGCCACGGCAGCTTCTTTTTGCAGCTCTTCACGCCGCTGCAAACGACGCATAAAGCGGTCAACTTGCCCTTCGGTATCGAGCAAACGCTGGGTACCAGTGTAGAACGGATGTGTACCAGACCAAATTTCAACATTGATCTCTGGCTGGGTAGATCCAACGGTCATAACGACCTCGCCTTCCACCAGCACTTTAGCATCAGGGTACCATTTCGGGTGAATATCTTTTCTCATCCTTTACCCCTCCACCGGATATACGCTAACAACCTTACGGCCCAGCTTGGTTTCAAACTTAACCTGGCCTTCCACAAGCGAATAGATGGTATAATCTTTGCCCAGCCCGACGTGGTTGCCAGGATGAAATTTGGTGCCTTTTTGACGCACAATGATGTTACCGGGAATGACCAGTTCACCGCCATAGCGCTTCACACCCAACCGTTTGGAATTACTGTCACGGCCGTTTTTTGTTGAACTAGCACCTTTTTTATGTGCCATGATGATGCCTCCTACTCAGGCAAATGCCTGAAGAACTAATTATCCTGCAATAATCTCATCAACGCGCAGCTTGGTGTAGCTTTGCCGATGCCCCTTGCGGTTACGATATCGCTGCTTGGGGCGGTATTTCCAAACAAAGATCTTCTTGCCACGGTATTGATCAACTACGGTAGCCTTTACTTTTGCGCCAGAAACGGTGGGTTGTCCAACTTGAACGCCATCTTCTGTCGCCAGAAGGAGTACGTTTGCCAGTTCGATCACATCACCGACTTCATAAGGCAGTTTCTCAACCGAGAAGCTGAGACCTTCTTCGGCGCGGTATTGCCGGCCACCACTTTCTACAATTGCGTACACGTTTGCCTCCAAAAAGAATCGGCACCTAAGGGGATGCCGATTGTGGTGTAGGTTATTAAGTTTCACGGGCAGTGGTTGGTTGACCCGCGTAAACACGAAAGAGAATTATAGCCAGTGAACTGCCCCTTGTCAAAATTATTTTGGGTTGTTGGGTTGTGGAACGTGTTTCACTCTGGGGCAAACCACAAAGGTTTTCAGAAACCCTTGAGATATTCTTTCACGCCGAGGCAGGCAAACAAACAAGCAGTTGCCCTGAACCCGGCTGCGCCAAAATTTTGCCGTTGGCATAGATAGTTTCGCCGCGACGGATAGTTTGGACAACGGCCGTTTCCAACCCATACCCCACAAACGCACTGTGCTTATTGCGCTGGAAAAGCTGGTCGGCCGTCAGCGTCCACGGCTTGTCCATGTCCACCACCACCAGGTCGGCATCGCTGCCGGGCAGCATCGCCCCCTTGCGAGGGTAAAGGCCAAAAATGCGGGCGGGATTGGCCGACATCATTCGCACTAGGGCGGGCAGCGGCAGCCCCCGCCTGCGAACCCCTTCGGTGAGCAGACCGGGGAGCATGGTTTGCAGCCCGCTAATACCGCCCCACACGTCCCAGACGTTGTCGGTGGCTTTTTGCGCCAGCAGACAGGGGGAGTGGTCGGAGGCAATCACGTCTACCTGCCCCGCCAGCACACATTCCCACAGGGCTTCAACGTTGGCGCAGGGGCGAATGGGCGGGGCGCATTTGGCGGTGGGGCCAATGCGGAGAAAGTCGTCGTGGTCGAGCAGTAGGTATTGGGGGCAGGTTTCGACGGTGAGGTTGACACCGCTGTTTTTGGCAGAAACGGCCGTTTTCACCCCCTCCGCCAGCGACACATGAACAATATGAAGCTGCACCCCCGTCGCCCGCGCCAGCGCAATCGTCCGCTCAATTGCTTCCAGCTCCTCAAATGGTGGGCGTGATTCCGGCCACGCCGCCAAATCGGTGCGGCCAGCCGCCGCCAACGTCTGGCGCAAATGACGGGTCAGGTATTCATTTTCCGCATGAACCCCCACCGGCAGCCCGTGCGCCGCCGCAAACTGCATCCCGACGTACAGCACGTCATCATCTACCCGGTCATAGCCGGGGCCGGGATCGCTCATAAACGCCTTTAGCCCCAGCACCCCACCGGCGTGCAAAGCGGCCAAATTACCCTCGTTTTTGTCCACCAGCCCGCCCCACAGCCCAACGTCAATGATGCTTTTCTGGCGCACCACCGCCTGTTTGGCCTGCAAACTGGCCGCGTCCACCGTCGGCGGCAGGGCATTGAGGGGCATTTCGATGAGGCTGGTGATGCCACCTGCCGCCGCCGCGTAGCTGCCGGTCTCAAACCCTTCGTAATCGGTGCCGGGTTCGCTGAGGTGAACGTGGGGATCCACCACGCCGGGCAAGATGTGGTTGCCGCCAACATCCACTACCTCACGGGCATCGAGTTCGGCTTCGCCGTAAATTAGCTGGGCAATACGGCCGTTTTTGATGGCAACACCGCCGGGGAAAACGGCCGTTTCTGTCACCACCTGTCCATTTTTCAAATAAAGGTCAATTTGCATAGGCGCTCACCTGCCATAATCACGGGTGTTCCCATGAAGACGAGTCGAATCATGGGATCATTCTAGCATGGGGAAGGGTAATTGGGTAATTGGGTGATTTTGGGGAGAAAGAAGGGGGAAGTAATGGGTGGTAAGGCGATACAACAAGAACACGGGGCTTTGGAGGGTTATCCACTCCCCTTTTGACCGATTCTTTGGCACAAAGGTAATGCTTTTGAACACGTCTGAACTATCTCCGTATAAAACGGCCGTTTCTATCCCCACACCATCGCCATGGGAACCGACGGGATTGTGCTAAACTTCACATAGATAAAAATTTAAAAGGCGCAAGTGTACCTGTAATAATTCGTTTACCAGAAAAATCAGGTAGCTGTTGTTTCACAGACGCTTGGTGTACAGGTACATGTGCGTCCCATAAACGATGTGGATGTGATGAATAAAGAGATAAATATACAGGAAAAAACGGCCGTTATTATCATTGGTGGCGGGCCGATTGGATTGGAATTGTCGGTGGCGTTGACCCGGCAGGGGATGGCAAACGTGGTATTTGAGGCGGCGCAGGTGGGGGATGCCTTTATGCGCTGGCCACCCTACACCCACTTTTTCTCCACGCCAGAGCATGTAGCCATCGCTGGGGTGCCACTGCATAACCTGTCGCAGCAGGGGATTACAGGTGAAGAATACCTGGCTTATTTGCGGACGGTGGTGGAGCTGTTTGACATTGACGTGCGTGTCTATGAACCCGTCACAGCGGTGGAAAAGCAGCCGGACGGGTCGTTTTGGGTGCGAACGGAGAAGAAGGGGCAAACGGCCGTTTATCAAGCCCAATACGTCATTTTTGCTAACGGCGGCATGGCCGCCCCGCGTTGGTTGGGCATTCCGGGCGAAGAACTGCCCCACGTTACCCACTACTTCCCCGGCCCCCATCCTTACTTTCGCACCAAACTACTCATTGTTGGCGGCAAAAATTCGGCGGCGGAGGCGGCTCTGCGCTGCTGGCGCGGCGGGGCGCAGGTGTCGCTTAGCTACCGCCGCCCCTGGTTCGATCCCGACCGCATTAAGCCCCACATGCGCGACGATTTGAAAGATCGCATTGAGCGCGAGGAAATTCTCTACTATCCGGCCACCATTCCCGTAGAAATTACCCCCACCCACGTCGTGCTGGCCTCTACCGAGGATGGGGTGTCGCCTAACGGCCACACAACAAAAGTCGAGGCGGATTTTGTGCTGCTGGCAACGGGGTTTGTGGCCGATATGTCGCTGCTGGCGCGGACGGGGGTGCAGTTGGAGAACCGGGAGTATTGTTCGGATGCGCCCGTCCACAACCCGGAGACGATGGAGACGAATGTGGCGGGGGTTTTTGTGGCAGGAACGGCCGTTGGTGGTACCCAGCACCGCACCCGTCATTTCATTTCCACCAGCCACGACGACGTGATCCGCATTGTTCGCGCCCTGACGGGACAAACGCCACCGCAAATCGGCACCATCGCCGCCCGCAACAACGCCGTCACCTGGCGTGAGGTAATGGCGAATTAGGCCTTTGTACCTATGCCAACCACTCGGCAATCAGAGCCGTAAATTGGCCCGGCCGTTCCAGATGAACGGTATGCCCAGCATCAGGCACAATGGCAAGCTGGGCATTTGGCAGTTGCGCCGCCATCTGTCGGCCGATGGCAACATACTTGCTATCAAGTTCCCCGGCAATGAGCAGTGTGGGCAGGGCAAGCTGGGGCAGATCGTCCCACAGGGATGGTTGCTGGCCGGTTCCCATGCCGCGCAGGCTGTTGGCAAGGCCAACGGGGTTGTTTTGTAGCCGCTGCTGGCGTAACCGGGCGCGAACGGCCGTTTCCAACTGCTTCTGACTGGCAAACAGGCCAATACTTTCCCAATAATCCACAAACGCCAGAATTCCTTCCCGCTCGATGCGGTCGGCCAGAGCATTATCGCTGGCGGTGCGGCTTTCTCGTTCGGTGGCAATCGCCAGCCCCGGCGAGCTGCTTTCCAGGATGAGCGAGCGCAGCAGGTGGGGGTAGTGGACGGCAAAATAAAGTGCCAGCCGTCCCCCCATCGAATAGCCAAGCAGGTGGCAGGGAGTAGCATCGAGCAATTGCAGCAGAGCGGCAATGTCGGCGGCGACATGGGGCATGGTGTAACGGTGGGGGTGGGGAAAAACGGCCGTTTTGCCATGCCCCAAAATATCCACCGCCATCACTCGGTAATTGGCCGCCAACTGCGCCATCAGCCCGCGCCAGTTGCCGCTGCTGCCAGTGAAGCCGTGTAACAGCACCACCGGCGTTCCCGTTCCGGCCGTTTCGTAATGATAGTCAATGTCGTTTATGCGTTGGGTAGGCATTTTTAGATTTTATGTCACGCAAAGCCGCAAAGCCGCAAAAAGGATTTTAGGCGTTGTGGCACGGCAAATCACAGTCTCGCAGATTTCGTAGATTCATCTGCGTTTGTTTGTGTTCGTCCGCGTCCCATTTTCCTTAAAAAAATCTTGGCGGCTTTGCGCCTTGGCGTGAAAATTTCTTGCTTACTGCTAACTTTCTGCCAGCCGTGCCGCCACGCTACGCCGGTCAATTTTGCCATTGCCAAGCTGCGGCAGGGTGGCAACAAAGCGAATGTGGCGGGGGAGTTTGTAGCTGGCAAGCTGCTGGCTGGCAAAGTGGCGCAACTCGTCGGCGGTGAGGCCATCAGCCACAACCATGGCGGCAACCTGCTGCCCCCATTCTCGGCTGGAGATGCCGACAACACAAACGGCCGTTACCGCCGGATGCGCTTCCAAAACTCGTTCCACCTCGGCCGGATAAATGTTTTCGCCACCGCTGATGATAATGTCGCTGCGCCGCTGCACCAGCCACAAATCGCCGTCGTCGTCCAAATAGCCGATGTCGCCAGTGCGAAGCTCGCCGTTGACAATGGTTTGGGCGGTGGCTTCGGGGTTGGCATAATAACCCGCCATCACCGTGGGGCCAGAAACGGCCAGTTCGCCATAGCTGTTGGGGGGCAAGGGGTGGCCGTTTTCGTCTAAAATGCGGACGCGGGTGAACATGAGCGGCCGGCCGACGCAGCCTGGTTTGGCCGGAACGCCTTCTGGTCGCAGGGTGGCAACCTGGGAGGCGGCTTCGGTGAGGCCATAGCTGGCAGCCAGCGGGATGTTGAGTGCCTGACAGCGGGCAACGAGATCAGGGGTAGTGGCGGCACCGCCAATGAGCAAATGGCGCAGCGTGGACGGCCAGGGTCGCCCCTGGCGGTAATCAAAGAGGCGGTAGACCATGGTGGGGACGAGTGAAATGAGGGTTACGCCGTCGTGGTCGAGGCTGTGGCTAATGGCGGCGGTGTCGAATTTGGGGTGGAGAATAACGGCCGTTCCGTACAGACAGGAGCGAAACAAGATTGCCAGCCCGCCGACGTGGAAAAGGGGCAGGCAGCACAGCCAGCGGTCGTTGACATCCAGCCCCAGCCGGTAGGCGGAGGCGTTGGCACTCCAGAGGTGGTTGTCGTAGGTGAGCATGGCGGCTTTGGGGCGGCCGGTGGTGCCAGAGGTGAAGACGAGGGATTGGAGATTGGAGATTGGATACTTGTCCTGAGCAATGCCGAAGGATTGGGAATTGGGGATTGGGAAGTGGATGTGGGACCATGTGGGGGTGGTGGGGTGAAAACGGCCGTTTTGTTCCGCTCGCAGCGTTTCGGCCATGTCAGCGTGGCTGGGGTCGAAGATGAGGTGGCTGGCGTGGGTGTGCTGTAGCTGCCAGCTTAATTCGGCGGTGGTGAGGCGGGTGTTGAGGGGAACCAAAACCGCGCCAAGCCGCGCCAGGGCGTAGACGAGGCACACATAGTCAAGGCTGTTGGGCATGAGGGCGGCGACGTGCTGGCCGGGGGTAACGTTTTCGGCCGTTAGCTGGGCGGCCATGTGGTTAACGAGCTGGTTGAGTTCGTGATAGGGGTAGGAACGGCCGTTTATCATCAAGGCCAAAGCATCAGGTGAAGCAGCGGTGCGGTCGGCTAACCAATCCATAGGGAAAATTATGGCGCATGTTGGCAATCTGGCAAGGAAAGGAGCGTCGGGCGTGTCACCCATGCCTTATATTCAGCACACGCTTTAGGCCAAAAATGTAGATGCCCCCAATGCCCCACAGCAGTAGTGACAGTAACGACAGCAAACGGCCGTTTTCCCACGCCTTTGACCGAAATTCCCACACCACCTCATGGCTGCCCCCTAGCACAAACACCCCACGAAAAATGGCGTTAGCGGTAACGGAAACGGCCGTTTCTCCATCCACCGTCACCTCCCACCCCGGATACATCGCATCGGTTAACAAAAGCAGACTGGGCTGCTCACCCGCCGTTGCAATAACCACCCGCTCCGGCGCATAGGCCGTGATGGTAGCCGTAGGTTGCTCGCCTCCCGGCGCAGGGGGGGCATTTACTGTGTCAATAACGGCCGTTTTCCCCACATCCACCCCCTGCAACAACGCCAAAACCTCATCCGCGTTCGTCCCCGTTTGTCCGCGTCCTATTGCCCGCCAATCCGTCAGCGCCAGCACACGGGGCAGCACGTCCAAATTCTCATAAATCTTCACATCCCCCGAATGAATCAGCCGATAGTTGCCCAGCACCAGCGGTTGAAACGCCCCATCGCGGCTATCTACCAGCGTCAGCCCCGCCACCGACCACGCCTGGCTACAATTAGGGCAGCCCCGTAGCACAATTTCGGCCAATTCTGCTGGCTTTGGCAAAACCACCCGCTGCCAATCCTCGCCTGCCTGTTCCGGCACCAACTGCCAAACGTCCCCCGCCATCGTTGTCACCTGCACCTCGCCTGGGTCGCCAGCGGCAACCAGCCACAGTTCGGTGGCGGCAAATGGCGGCATGTAGCCAACCGTCGCCACATCGTTTTGGTGCAGGTCAACAGGATGCTGCAAATCAAAAAAAACACCTTCGCGCCAGGCATCACCCACTTTGTCGGTGATGAGATAGCGGACGTTGAGCAGGTCGAGCCATTGAGGGGACGGAACGGCCGTTAAAAATTCCCGTAAACGGCCGTCCGTCGTTGCTTGCCCGTTCAGCAGCAGCGTTTGCATAAACTGGCTATACGCAGCCAGCGGCAAAATTCCCCCGTCAAACCCGTCCACCGTTGGCAAGCCATACACCATCGGCAAATTGGGGCCAATGATCTCCTTTTGCTTAATCGCCACTGTGTAATCAAACTGCGCCTGCTCATCCAGCAGCCCGGCATAGATGGTGTCAATTTCCGCCTGGTCGCCGGGGTCAAAAAAGATGTTGGAGAGGCTAAGAAAGCGATCTGGCGGCATGGCTCCCTGATTACCCGCCAGCAGCCGCGTACTGGGTGGCCGCAGGTCAAAAAATGCTTCGGGGGTGGTGGGGTGGTTGTAAGGCAAGCTACGGGAGCTGATGTAGAGGCTGATGACGGCGAGGGCGAGGAGGACATGGGACGCGGACAAACGCGGACAAACGCGGAGAAGAAATGGCATCGCGGATAACGCGGATCGGGGCAGATTTTCGCGGATCTTTTTTAGGCTGATCCGCGAAAATCCGTTTAAATCTGCGTCATCCGCGTTGCTATTCTGCCCCACCCAAACAATGAGCCAACATAAAACCAGTTCACCCAGCCACAACAGCAGCGTGGCCGGGGCAATGGGCTGGTAGGGGGCTTCGGCTCCAGTGGGGATGAGGGCGGCCAGCCAACGGCTGCCAATGCCCCAGGCCATGAGGAGAAGCAAAACGGCCGTTATCCAACCCAATGTCCGTTTACTCAGCTTACCCGCCGCCACCGTTTCCAGCCCCAGCCCCGCCAGCAGCGACACGGCCAGCGTGTAGAGCAGCAGCCAGCGTGCCGGGGCGCGGAACAGGTTGAAGCCGGGCAGCCAAGCCAGCAGCCAGTTGAGTGGGTTAAATTGCCCCAGTGCCAGCAACAGTCCCACGAACACCAGGATGATAAAGGGTAAGACGGGCTTGTTATGTCGCCACTGCCACGCGCCAACGCCTGCCAGCAACAGCACCGTCAGCGGCAAGAAAGCGACATATTCGCTAAACAGCGACTGCCCATAAGTGGGCAGCAGCGAATGCGCCGCCAGCAGCGGATGCCAGGAGAACGACAGCACCTCATTGACGCTTAACCCACCCTGACGGCTGGAAAGCTGGCTGAGTTCGAGGGTGGGGAGGAGTTGAACGGCCGTTAACCCCAACGCCATCACCCCACCCAGCATAAAGGGCAGCAGCAAATAGGACGCGGACAAACGCGGACGAACACGGACGAATCCGTAAAATTTATGCCACAGGATAGGCAGCAGCCATACCCCCAATCCTACCACCGTGATAAACACCGTCTGCGTATGTCCCGCCAGCAGTTGCAGCGCAAACAGCCCCGCCAACCACCACCCCCGCCGCGCTACCAATCTCCAATCTCCAATCCCCAATCCCCCGGCCACCACAAAAAACCACGGCAACCACGCCATCGCCTGAAGCTGGTTAACGTGTTCTACCTGTGCCGTTACATAGCCGCCGAGGGTGAAGGAAACGGCCGTTAACAACGCCCCCGTTTGCCCCAAATTCAGCAGCCGTCGCCCCGCCGCATACGCCCCCAGCCCGCCAATGGCGAGATGGAGCAAAATAGTGGCGGTAACAGCGTAGGGGGTAGGCAGCAGCAGCCACAGCGGCCAGTTGAGCGGGTAGAAAAAACCAACCTGGCTGTTGGCTAAAAAGGGTGCGCCCAGAAAAATGTCGGGGTTCCACAGCGGCACCCACCCCGCCCGCAGTGCCGCCGCCGCTGCGTACCAATAGGGGTAAAAGTAGAGAAACGTATCGCCCCGCGCCAAAATGAGGTTGCCCAACGCCAGCTTGTGGAAGAAAAGGACAATCAGGGCGAGAAGAAGAAATGGGACGCAGATTTTCCTGATTGACCTGATAATCAGGAAAATCAGGAAAATCTGCGTCCCATTCTTATCGTTTTGCGTCAGACCGTCTCTCAACTTCATAAAGCGTCATCCGGGTGGGCGCGGGCAGCGGCACGGGCCGCAGCCAAAAGCCGGCCGATTCTACAGCGCGGCGCACCGGTTGCCCACTGTCACCGGGGGGCAGAACTAAAAACCGCGCCCCGTCGCCATCGCCAAACACCTGCAAATCTGCGGCCAGGGCAGCGGGGTGGAGAAACCAACTGACGTAAACACGCCGGTCGAAGAGGTGATAACGCCACTGCCAGCTATACCAGTGGTCATAGAGCACGGTGCCGTAGGGCTGAGCGGCCAGATATTGCCCCACAACCGCCGCGCCGTCGTCGGCTTCGGGATAGCCGCCAATAGGAAAACGGCCGTTTTGCGACTGAACGGCCGTTGGCAACATGAGCAGCAGCAAAAAGAGGGGGAGAGTTTCACGCAAAGGCGCAAAGGCGCAAAGAAGATTTTTCCTTAGCGTCTTTGCGCCTTTGCGTGAAAAAACTTCTTCCCGTGCAGCCGCTCCTGCTCGGCCGAGCAGCACAGCCAGCAGCGGCAGCAGCGGCAGCCAGTAGCGATCCCAGACGGGGATGGCGAGCAGCCAGTGCAAGGCCAAATAACCAATAACGTAAAGTACCAAAACAGCGTCAATAGCTGTTTTTCTTTGCGTCTTTGCGCCTTTGCGTGAAACGATCTGCCACAACAGCCAGCCGAGGCTGATGATCAGCAAAACGCCGATCCATATACCGCCAACGGCCGTTTTTCCCAGCTCTCCCCACGCCAGCAGCCGGGGCCACAGTTCCCACGACCAAATAAGCCGCAGCCCGCCAAAGTTGTCTAGCTGCTGCTGCCAGAGGAGAAAACGGCCGTTTCTGCCCACCTCCCACCCCATCAGCAGCAGCGCCAGCGGCAGCCACCCCGCCAGCCAACGCCGCCACGCACGCCATCGCCACCTCAGCAGCCAGCCCATTGCCACAATCAGCGGCAAAAAGAGCCATGCTTGATGCTTGGTTAGCAGGGCGCAGCCAAAGAAAAAGCCATGCCAAAGACAAGATTTGGGAGCAGTCCTTATTTGGGTCAGAAGCACACTGTCATTCCCGCTTTCGCGGGAATCCATACGCCTGGATTCCCGCTTTCGCGGGAATGACAACCATATGGCCGAAACAAAGCCTAAGCCCCAAGATTCATCCACGTTTGTCTGCGTTTGTCCGCATCCCATTTCCGGCAGTGCCAGCCACAAAAAGAAAACGAGCAGCGGGTCGGTGAAGGCGGTGGGGCTGAATTGGATGGCAAGGGGGGCCAGGGTGAGGAAGGTGGTGGCAAGAACGGCCGTTTCTCCTTCTCCATACCAACGCCAAACCTTGCGTCCCACCAGCAGCGGCAGCAGCAGCGAGGCTATCCAGTTGGGCAGTCGTGCTGCCCACATTTTGGTAGGGGGGAAAAAGAGAAAAACGGCCGTTTGCACATAGACCAACAGCGGTGGCTTATCCACCTGCTGTGTCAGCAAAAATGGGTCATGGCCTGACCGCACCCAGCGCGCCCAGCTTGTAAACAGTGCCTCATCGGCGTGGAACGTGTTGGCAAACAGCCCCCGCAGCCGCAAAAAAAAGCCAAGGAAAAAGAGGAAAAGTAGCCAACGTTTAGCAGAGAGGGGCAAGGGAAAAAGACTAGAGATTGGGGATTGGAGATTGCCTTGCCGGAACCCTACGCTTTAATCTCCAATCTCCAATCTCCCTTAATCAACAAACCGATATTTCAACAAATAGTACAACGCCTTTGGCCCCTCCCGCCACGGGTTCAGCTTTTTCCCCTCCTCAAACTCGCGCCCATTGTAGGAAATAGCCACTTCGTAGATGCGATGGCCGCGTTTAAGCACCTTCGACGTAATCTCTGGCTCAAATTCAAACCCTTTGGCTCGCAGTGGAATGGCACGTACAACATCGGCACGGAACACCTTGTAGCACGTTTCCATATCGCTCAAAATGGTATTGTAGATAATGTTGGTAACTAGCGTCAGCAGCTTGTTGCCGACCATGTGCCAGAAAAACATCGTTTTGGTGGGGCCACCGCGAAAGCGGGAGCCATAGACAACGGCCGCTTTTCCCTCTTCAATCGGCTGCACCAGTGCTGGGTAATCACGCGGGTCATATTCCAAATCAGCATCCTGAATCAAAAAAATTTCCCCCGTTGCTTTGGCAAACCCGGTGCGAACGGCCGCTCCCTTGCCCATATTTTGAGCGTGCAAATGCACCTGGATACAGTCATCTAAGGCGACAATTTCAGCATACAGATCGCGGGTGCCATCGGTTGATCCGTCATCCACTATCACGATCTCATCGGCTCGCTCCACCGCCAGCACCGCCAGCACCGCGTCTTTTATTGTTTCCCGTTCGTTGTAGACGGGCATAATCACTGACAATCTCACTATCTCTCACCTTCCCAATAAAGTTGGTAAATTATAGCACCCTGCCCCATGCCCTCCAATCTACCGCTTCCCTACGGGAGCATTTCAGTTTTGGGGCATTGATAAACTCACCTCTCCGCAAGCCAATTTCTCAGCCAAGAATTGTCATTTCGACCCTTCGGCAGCCTCAGGGCAGGCTCATGTCTTCGAGGAGAAATCCCGCTCAAATGGCGGCTATGAGAACGGGATTTCTCGGAGGACCTCGAAATGACACTGGATTTCCCATCTACGCAGTTAAAGATTAGGTCAAACTTGTTACCTTATTTTTGCACGAAAACGTGCAAACAGAGGCGGTTTCTATTCATTTTGAACACCTAGCTGCAAACAGAGGGCATTTCTATTCCGATTTTGGGTATTGATTAGGCTATTTTCAGACATTGTGCCACGATCCTCAAAAAGTTCATTTGACTTAGAGCAAGAGGAGCGTGAAATGATGAAGCTGGAATTGGGTCTGACCCACGAATTTACTAACACTCAATATGCACCCCTAGCGGCTTTGTTGGCTTATTATGAGGCCGAAAAAGTCCTAGAACCTTTACAATCAGTCACATCAGCGACCCAAAACGGCGATTTTACGCTGGCTGAGAAGCTCGAACAGACCTTGGTGAGCATTCTAGCCGGCTGTGAGTACATTTCCGTTGTCAATACGAAACTTCGTCCAGAGCAACAATTGGCACAAGTCAAACGAATTAGTGGCTTTGCTGACCAATCAACCCTCTCTAGGGGTCTGGATGACCTAACTCAAATGAATCTCGCTCAATTGGAGCTTGCCGTTCGCCAAATCAGCGACCGTTGTAGCCAAGTCCGACATCATGATTGGCGTGCCTTTTTGGAATTGGACTTTGATTTATCGGCTTTACCCTGTGGACAACAGGCAGAAGGAGGTCAAAAAGGGTATGCCAGTGGTAAAAAAACAGGATTGTGCGCCAATTAGCTCGTGTCAATGCCATTTCTTACCACGAAACCTTATGGTCTGGCCTGTTTCCAGGTAACCAGTTGACCATGCAATGTTTGCAACAAGCGGTGCTAGGTGTCGAAAGTTCATTTGAGTTAGCACCAGAGCAACGAAAACGCACACTTTACCGCCTTGATGGTGGTTCTGGCACAGACGAAAACCTACGTTGGCTACTTGCCAGAGGTTATCAAGTGCTAGGCAAAGGCTTTTCCGGTAAGCGAGCCAAAGCGTTGGCCGACTCTGTTTCCCGTTGGGATGTCTATGATGAGCAAAGCCTCTTGGGTTGGGTGGCACCCCCTTTTGACCTCGGTCAACCTGTCCAAGTGGTGGTCAAAAGACGTTTACATAAAGGAAAACTCAAACATAGCTACTACGTCACCACGCTCTCTTTTCCTTCTAAGAAAGCCTTCATGCAACGGTATAACCAGAGAGGGGGAGCTGAAATTGAGCAATTTCGTGCCGATAAGAGCGGTTTGCATCTATCGGCACGTCGTAAGCGGAATTTCATGGCACAAAAAGCGTTGGTCTTACTCACCGATTTGGCTCATAATTTGCTGGCTGACTTTCATAGCCAGGCTTTAGCCGATTCCCGTTTTGCCGATTGGGGTCTTAAACGCATCGTGCGCGATTTGTTGGCCGTGCCGGGTCGGCTCTATTTTCGGGCACGACAACTCAAACGAATTGATTTGCTGGCCTCGCATCCTTACGCTGATGAACTGATTATTTGTTTGGAAAGGTACTGTAACGGCCGTTGTGGCTCAGACTTTGAATAGAAACGGCCTCCATTTGCATGGATTATGTTAAATTGAATAGAAATGCGCTCTGTTTGCGCAAAAATAAGGTGTTAAGTTTGCCCCCAAACTGAAATACACCCCTTCCCTACGGTTCAGCTATAATCCAACTTATGGATAAATTAGTGCAGCTTTATGATTTGGATTTTGCGGAACTAACGGCGTTTGTGCAAACGTTGGGTGAACGGCCGTTTCGGGCAAAGCAGCTTTGGCAATGGCTCTATGAAAAATATGCGGCCAGTTTTGACGAAATGACGAATTTGCCCAAAGGGTTGCGGGAGAAGCTGGCACAAACGGCCGTTCTCAACCCCGCCACCATTGCCGCCGAACAACGCTCCAGCGACGGCCAAACGGAAAAAGTGCTGTTTCGGCTGCCCGACGGCCAGCTTATTGAAACGGTGCTGATGGGCTACGAAGACGGCCGGCGGACACTGTGCATCAGTACCCAAGCCGGGTGCGCGATGGGGTGTGTTTTTTGCGCCACCGGGCAAATGGGGTTTGCGCGGAATTTGACAGCGGGGGAAATTGTGGCCCAGGTGCTGTACTTTGCCCACAAGCTGGCTCCGCAAGGGGAACGGGTGAGCAACATTGTGATGATGGGCATGGGAGAACCGCTGCACAATTACCGGGAGACATTAACGGCCGTTGATCGCCTCACCGACCCCACTGGCCTGAACCTCAGCGCCCGCAAAATCACCATCTCCACCGTCGGCCTCGTCCCTGCCATTCGCCGCTACGCCGACGAACAGCGGCAAACACCGCTCGCCATCTCGCTCCACGCCGCCACCGACGAAGAGCGCAACAAGCTCATCCCCATCAACAAACGGTGGCCCATTGCCGAGCTGATGGAAGCATGTCGCTATTATTTGGCAAAAAACGGCCGTCGGCTCACCTTTGAATGGGCCCTCATCGCCTACAAAAACGACACCCCCGAACAAGCCCAGGCGCTTGGCAAACTCCTGCAAGGGATGCTCTGCCACGTCAACCTCATCCCCCTCAACCCCACTGAAGGCTACAGCGGCGGCCCCTCCTCCCGCGAGCGCGTCCAAGCGTTCCAAGACGAACTCGCCCGCTACGGCGTTAGCAGCACCGTCCGTGTCCGGCGCGGCATAGACATCCAAGCCGGCTGCGGCCAACTCCGCGACCGCGTGCTTGCCAGTAAACAGTACTGATTACCGATTACCGATTACTGTTTACTGAACCCTCAACATCCCAAATACCAACATGGGTCATCCGGGTTGCCGTTAATCCGAATCTCAAAATGAAGGTGGGGGCCAGACGAGTTGCCGGTGTTGCCGCTGGCACCAATAATATTGCCTTGGTACACAATTTGCCCCGGTCCCACGTTAATGCCACTTAAATGAGCGTATAGCGTCTCAAAACCATTGCCGTGGTTCACCACAATCAGGTTGCCATAGCCATAAATGTTCCAGCCAGCAAAGGTGACGGTGCCGGTGTCAGAAGCTGCAACACCCGTTCCCTCGGTCAACCCAATATCAACACCGCGATGCCCGTACCAGTAAAACTGGGTAAAGTTGCGCGAACCAACCGGAAAAATAAAGGTGCCTGTTCCCACAATCAGCGGCGCAATGCCACCACTGCTTGACCGCACCGTGTCCAGCGATGGTGGTGTCCAGACAAAAACATCACGCACTGCCCCCGGAACTAGAATTTGCGTTTCGGGGTACAGACGATAGGGGAACTCCAGGTTGTTTGGCCCATAGGCAATAATGTCTTCAACGGGAATGCCATAACGCAACGAAATACTTTCCAGGGTGTCACCGGGGGCAACATCGTGCAGCACGCCGTTAATTGGCAGAATGATGAGTTCGGCATCGGTTTGTAGCAGGTTGGATTCTTCGCTTAACTTGGGATTGCCACCTAGCAGCGTTTCGGGCGAAATGCCAAAGCGTTCGGCAATTTTGTTGGGGGTGTCCCCCCGCACCACCACGTAGGTCTGAAAGGTATGGTTAGGACGGTTGCCCTGGTAGGTGTGGGGATTGAAGGCGGGAACCAAGCTGCTATCTTGCAAAACAGGCAGATCGGAAATGGGAAAGCCATCGGGAACGGCCGTTGGTAAATCAATGACCACACTGTCAGCCACAGGAGTTGCCACCTCAACCACAGCATCTACCACCACTTGTTCCGGCGGTGGAGCTTGCCCAGCCAGCCGCCACATCGCAAAAAAAACGCCTGCCGCCACCAGCAAAGCACCATGCCCTGCATATTGTTGCCATTTTTTCAACTGATTCATCATACAATTCAACCGTTTCTCTTATCCAAACGGGCAACATGCTACCACAAACGGCCGTCAAAATAAAAGCGAGGCTGAAAACCAGCCTCGCTTTCTCAACAATTGCTTATTTTGCTTTGGTATGTTGTTTGTCAAACTGAACCTTTCCTCAATCATATTTCGATGACCTAAGTACAAGGTTTCCGATTATCGAGTATCCAGAAAGGGTGGGAAGCGGGGAAACGGCCGTTAATGACCGTCGCACAACCTCTTTAACCCGCCAACCCATTCACGAACTGCAAACGATCTGCACAACTTCTTCATCTTTTTCACGTAAAGTATATATCATGTGGAAGAGGGTTTCGTTTTGGTGGCAAACGGGTGTCTTGCTGCTGCTTATTTTTGGTATTGGGGTCTGGTTGCGTGTTTACCAACTGCCGCAACTGCCGCCGGGCGACGGTTATGACCCGGCCTACTACGGGGTGGATGCGCTGGAGATCTTGGGTGGGGCGCGACCCATCTATCTGACAACCAATTTTGGGCGTGAAGCACTGTTTAGCTATCTGGTGGCACTGGTTTATCTGGTGACAGGGCCAGGGGCGTTTGGCATTCACCTAACGGCCGTTCTCATCGGCATCCTCACCCTGCCTGCTACCTACCTTGCCGCCCGCGAATTTTTCCGCGACGAACCAGAACTGCTAGCTCAGTGGGGTGGGGTGGTAGCTGTGGCCGCCCTCGCCGTTTCCTACTGGCATCTAAACTGGAGCCGCGCCGGGGTGCGGGCGGTGCTGGTACCACTGGGAGCCGCCCTGAGCCTGGGCTTTTTCTGGCGTGGGCAGCGAACAGGCAACCGCTGGGCTTATGTTTGGTGTGGGTTTTTCTTGGGTGTTGGCTTTTATACCTATCAGGTGGCGCGGTTGCTGCCGGTGCTGCTGGTGTTGGGGTTTGTCATCTACTGGTTGCCCCGGCGGCGTTGGTCGTGGGCAGTGCTACAGCCGCTGATGGTGGTGGGATTAACGGCCGTTTTTATCACCCTGCCCCTCATCCTCTACAGCCTCAACAATCCCGGTGCCCTCAACGAGCGCGTCTGGCAGGTGGCCGTTTTTACCAACGGCAGCGGCTGGGGCGAACGACTACAGGCGACGTGGGCGCAGGTGCAGCGGGCACTGCTGATGTTTAGCGTCGTCGGTGATGATGACCCGATGTATACGATTGTCGGTCGGCCGGTGCTCGACTGGCTCATCTCCATCCCATTTTATCTAGGGCTAATCGTTAGCTTGTGGCGCTGGCGGCGGCCAAAATGGCTGTTGCTGCTGCTGTGGCTGGGGATTATGCTGCTGCCCGCCATGATTGCCGACAGCGCCGCCGAGGCCAAACGCGCCATCGGCACGCTGCCGGCCGTCATGATTGTGATTGCCGTGGGGCTGTTGTGGCCGCTCCATTGGCTGCAGCAGGCCATGCCCAGGCGGCTCTGGCTGCGGCCAGCGTGGGCGGGTCTGGTGGCGGCGGTGCTGCTTATCAGTGGTGGCATCACCTTCCGCGATTATTTTGTGGTGTGGGGGCAAGACCCCGGTCTGGCGGCGCATTTTAACGTACAGCGGGCGGCGGTGGGGCAATATTTGGCGCAAACGCCGTCCGGCCATGTCTATTTGTCGGGGATGGATCCGGCGCACCCCACAATTCAGCTTAACGCCGGGCTTCGGCCTGATGTGGTGGGGTATGATGGGCGGCGCTGCGTGCCGCTGCCGGAGGCAGCCGATGTGCCCACGACGTATGTGGTGGCTCCCGACACGGGCGACCAGTCGGTGATCTGGCTGGAAGACATTTTTCCGCAGGGGCGGCTGTTGGATGAGGTGGTTGACCCGGAAAACGGCCGTTTTGTGTATTATGCCTACGGCGTAGAACCCGGTGCCTCGCCCCAGCTTCGGCCTCAGCATCTGACTGAGGTGAATTGGGACAACCAGATTGGGCTGTTGGGGTATGATTTGGCGGTGATGGAGGGGGAAAACGGCCGTTTGCTGACCATCACCCTCTATTACCAAGCCCTAACCGATGTGGCGGGTGACTACACCGCCTTTGTCCACATTCTTACCCCCGCAGGGCCGCTGCTGGCACAAAGCGACAGCAAACCGTGCGGCGGAACGCTACCAACTAACCGGTGGCAAGCGGGGGAAGTGGTGCGTGATGTGGTAGTGATTCCCCTTGACAATGACCAGCTACCCCATTTGGCCGATGTCAGCGTTGGTTTTTATAGCTGGCCCGATTTGCAGCGGCTGCCCGTTCTGAACCAGGCACAGCAGCCAGTGGCTGACCACGCCCTGCTGCAAATGGTGGTGCTGGATGATACGGAGATGGTGGATGACCGCATCTTACTGTCTTACAATCAGCCAAACGCCCAGCAAGACAACCGCCATCCCTAACCCCCGCGCCCAGTCCAACGGGCGCAGCGTGGCTCCCAACAGCCCAAAATGATCCAGCACAGCAGCGGCCATAAACTGCACGGCCACAATGAGCGTCATGGAGGAAACCAGCCCTAGGCGTGGAACAGTGTAGCCGATGGTACCCACGATGATCAGCCCCATGATGCCTGCCAAAAGCGCATAGCGAGGCACGTTTTGCCACGCCGACAAATTGCCGCCGCGCAGCAGCAGCATGGTTAGCCCAATTAGCAGCCCACCGCTGCCGTAGGTGATAAAAACGCTTTCCAGCGTGCCAATGTTGTGATCCATTAGCCCCATAAACTGGGCTTGTAGGGCGACGGCAACGCCGCCGATGCTGACAACCATGAGCAAAAATGGCAGGTTGTTCATGTTTTCCTTCCTCGCGTGATGTTTTGTTTGGTGCGTGCTGCAACGCACCGGTGAATTATGCCTGAAAGGGGAGGGTAGGGAAAACGGCCGTTTTCCCTACCCTCCCACTTTGCTATACTTGCCTACCATGATGACTTTGACCTCACACGAAAAAGCCCAGGCACGCCACCATGCCTATACCCTGTTCGGCCGTCTCTTTTTGGAAGGGATTACCCCTGCCTTGCTGCCGTTTGTACAGCAGGTGGAGGTATTAACGGCCGTTCTTCCTCCCACGCCCTTTGACACTATCGCCTTTGACGAAGCCGCTGTTGCTCACCAGCATCTCTTTGGCTTCAATCTCTTTCCCTACGCCAGCATTTTTCTTGCCAGCGACGGGCTGCTGGGGGGAGACGTGACCGCGCAGGTGGTGGGACAATATCAACGCAGCGGCTTTGCCGTGGACAGCCGCGCCGCCAGTGCCGACTATATCGGCCACGAACTGCAATTCCTGGCCTTTTTGTCTGCCGCCGAATCCGATGCTTGGCGTGATGGGCTGCCGCAGCAGGTGCTGCGGGTGCAGCAGCACCTGCGTGACTTTTTGCAGAACCATTTGCTTTATTGGCTGCCGCCGCTGGTAACGGCCGTTTCTGCCATCGCCCCCGCCACCTTTTATGCTGCTCTGTCCGACCTGGTGCTGCAACTGGTGCTGGAGCAGTATGAGCAGCTTTGCGCCAACCAGCTTCCGCTGGCGCAGGCCGACCCACTGCCCCAGCCGCCCGATCTGCTGGCGCAGGAGAAAACGGGGCTGCGCCGCATTGCTCGTTATCTCACCGTGCCGCCCTACAGCGGCATCTACCTGAGCCGCGACCAGATTAGCCAGATAGCCCGCCAGCATAATTTGCCGCGTGGCTTTGGTAGCCGCGAGGAGATGCTGGAGAATGTGCTGGTAACGGCCGTTCAATACGATACACTCCCTGCCCTACTCGACACCCTGAACCAAACCCTGGCCGATTGGGACATCGCCTATCGGCAACACGCTATCCTGGCTCCCTTTATGGCTCCCTGGCTCCACCGCATCCAGCGCACCCAGGCAATGTTGGCGGAAATGAGAGCTTACAGCGACTCTGTTTAAAAAGGTTCTTTCGGATCTCATGGGGTTGACAAATTTGGTGCGTGGTGCGTGGTGCGTCAAAAGCTCAATTGGCTACGCACCACGTACCACCCACCACGTGAAAAGTAAGTCAACCCCCTGAATTCCCAAAGAGCCTCTAAATTTCTGGCCTCCGCGCAAAAGCCCAGTTATCTTCCCAGCCAGCGGCCAAGTCAGTGCCAGTGCCCAGGTCTTGCACCGTTGGGGCACCCTGCATCAGCGTTACCCGCACCCAGTTCACCGACTGCGGACTGTACCGCTCCATGCCATACATCGCCAGTTGAAACCGCTGCAAATAAAGTGGAATGAAGGCCGCGTCCATGATGTTGCTGCGCGGTTCGGCGTAGGCCAGCCCGTCCAACGCCTGCACGCGGTGGATAATGAGCCGGTGCTGCGGCTGTTGCAGCAAAAAGAAGGCCACTGTTTCGTCGGCGGGGGCGGGGGCAAGGTCGCGCATGAGGCTCTGAATTTGGTGGGGGATGTCTAACGGCCGTTCCACTCCCTCCCCTGCCTCAACACCCCGCACCCCCAACAGTGGCTCCTCGCTGTCGGCCGAAAAATACCAGAAGAAATGCTTCGCCGCCGGGTCAGCCAAATCTAGTTGCAATGCCCAGGCGTAATCCCGCCGCACCACTTCCACTAACGCTGCTAGCGTCATTTCCGGCCGCAACGGGGCCAGTGGCGGCATCTCCAAATGTGCCACCAGCCCATCGGCCACCGCTGGATATAACTCAATCAGCAGCGTGTGGAGCAACTCCTCGCTCTCCACGTCTACCTGCCCTGCCATTCCGTCACATACCCACTGCCACGGCTGATCGAGCGGCTGCCGTGCCACCCGTTCCCGCAGCCAGACCAAATCCCGCTGCAGCGTGGCCTGATCGGTAAACAGCCCCTTGGTCTCAGTCTGGTCTTCGCCAAAGTAGCGGTGGCAATGGTCGAGCAACTGCAGCAGGTGATCCCGTTCAGCGGCGGTGGGAATGGTGGTTTTGGCGTGGGAAACGGCCGTTTCCCGCACCCAGCACCACGCATGAGTCAACTGCGGGTTATTCAGCGCAAACGGCACCAGCCCTAGCCCCGTCGCATTGCCAATCCCCAAATACCGCCGAATCGCCGGGTGCAGCCGCGCCGCCTGCGGATTACGACAACGCGCCACATGCTCCGCCAAATCCGCCGCAAACTCCCGAAACAAATACGCCGCCAACATTTGCGCCATATACGACCCTGCCAGCGGGTGATCCGGCGTAATCATCTCATAAGGCATCAGCCCAAACTTGGCGTTGGCATAATACGCCGTCGAGCGGAAGATGTAGCCACCCTGCACCAACAAATCTACATCCGGCTGCCGGCCGTCGGCCAGACAATCCACCACATGGTCAAAAAAACGGCCGCTGCGGTTTCCCCGCGTCCACGACAGCGTTTGAAAATCCGCCCGACCATACTCCTGCTTTGGCACGTTGGCGCGAAAATGGGCCAGCCGTTCCGCCGTCAGCTCCCCCTCACACAGCGCCGCCGCCGCATCCCACCGCTCGGCAATCACCCGATCCGTCCGTTCGGCCGGGTCAAGCACGGTGGAAAAAATCACAAAATGGAACGTATGGCTACCCGCTTCCACCCGGTAAATCGCTTCCCCGCACCCTTCGGCATCCAGCTCCCACTGCCCCACCCCAATTTGCCATTGCTCTCGCTGCAGCCGCGCCACCAACTGCCGCGCAAAGCTCAACCGCGTCGGCCACACCGCTCCCATTCGTCGTGGTTGTAGTACTATGTCTGCTGTTCTCATTTGCCATCTTCTAACAGTAAACAGTAAACAGTAATCGGTAGTGAGTCCACTGATTACTGTTTACCGATTACTGATCACTGCCCTCATTCACGCACGCGCTCAATCTGCGCCCCAACAGCACGCAGCTTATCATCAATCCGCTCATACCCCCGGTCAATTTGCTGGATGTTGTGGATGGTGCTGGTGCCACGGGCACACAGCGCCGCCAGCACCATCGCCATCCCCGCCCGAATGTCGGGGCTTGGCACCCCGTGGGGGCTGGCAATAAGCTGTGAAGGGCCTTGGATGATGACGCGGTGGGGGTCACACAGCACCGTTCGCGCCCCCATAAATGCGAGATTGTCTACAAAAAAGAAGCGGCTTTCATACATCCAGTCGTGCAGCAGCGCCGACCCCCGCGCCTGGGTTGCCAGCACCACGGCAATGCTCATCAAATCGGGGGGGAAGCCGGGCCAGGGCATCGGTTTGATGGCGGGAATGCGCCCGCCCAACGCCTCTTCAATACATAACGACTGGTTGGCCGGAACAAAAATATCGTCGCCGTCATCCTGCCACTGCACCCCCAGCTTTTGGAACACCAGCCGAATCATGCCCAAATTGTGCGGCTCGGCCTGTTTAATTCGCAGTGCGCCACCGGTAACGGCCGCTGCGCCAATAAAGCTGCCCACCTCCATAAAGTCAGAGCCAATCGTAAACTCGCCGCCGCCCAGCCGCTCCACGCCGCTGATTTGCAGCCGATTGGTGCCAACACCTTCAATGTTGGCTCCCAGCCGGTTGAGAAAGTGGCACAGGTCGCGCACATGGGGTTCGCTGGCGGCATTGTCAATGATGGTTTCCCCTTTTGCTAGCACAGCCGCCATGATGATATTTTCCGTGCCGGTAACGCTGGCTTCGGCCAGCAAAATGTAGCCAGGGCCAACCAGCCCATCGGCGT
>JACKCD010000051.1 GCA_020634215.1 Ardenticatenaceae bacterium
TCATCAAAGACATCCAAGATTGGGTTCCAGCGGTCGGCAAAATCCTGATAACCGGCTTCAATCATGGTGGGGGGAACAGGTGGGAACATGGCAAAGACATGCCAAATTTTGGAGCCGGTGAAGCCGTTGACCACGTTAACCCCAAACAGTTTGGCTGCCCTTGCCGCCATTTTCATGTCTTCGGCGGCTCGCTGTCGCACCCCTTCAGCTTCGCCATCGCCCCAAATGCGGGAGGGGAGGATGCTCTGGTGCCGTTCGTCAATCATGGCATCGCAGATGGCTTGCCCGTTGAGGTGGTTGCTGATGGCAACGCATTTCAGACCGTATTTGTTGAGCAAATCCCACTTCTGGCGGACATAAGCATCATCTTCAAGTGCTTTGTCTACTTCAAAGTGGTCGCCCCAACAGGCCAGTTCCAGCCCGTCGAAGCCCCATTCCTGGGCTTTTTGCGCCAATGTTTCTAATGGTAGGTCGGCCCATTGGCCGGTAAACAGGGTGACATCTCGTGCCATTTCTCCTCCTCATCAATGGAGCGCAGATTTACCTGATCTTCCTGATCAGTAAAATCAGGCCAATCTGCGTCCTTTTTTAAGCCTGCATGGTGGGCAATCGCCCATGTTGTCTTTTCCCCTAGTCTTAAGCGAGCTTTGGAAAGCTCGGCTAGGGGGAATGATTATTGTTCGTCTGCCGCTTCCCGTTTGCGCTGTTGGATCCAGGCTTGCATGGCGGCCGGTGACATCACATCGGGGTTGCCAAAGTCGGACTGCCCGGCGTTTTCCAGTTCGGCAGGCAGATGGTTGATCAAGAGTTCTAAATCTTTGTGGCTGTGGATTTCTTCATCGAGTACCCGCGCCATATCGGTGTTGTGGGGGATGTTGTGGGCACGAACGGCCGTTACCAACCCCTTCAGCAACGTTTCCCACGTCGTCATTGGCCCCTGCACAATCGAAGCCGACTCGGCGGCTGAGTCAATGAAGGCAAAAGGAACGGCCGTAAACGGTTCCTCGCTGGCAATCACCGCCAGCAGCCAGTCCGTGTCAAACGAGAAATCATAAACCGACGGCTTTGCCAAAATCTTGGCGAGTACATCACGCTGATACAGCTTGAAGGCTGCCTGGGTGTCCTTGATACCTCGGGCAAAAATCGCCTCGCCCACCATGCGCTGCATGTGGCGCAGCGCCTTGATACCAATTCCCCAGCGTGCTGCTTGCTTGATCAGCACCGAGCGTGGGTCTTGGCGGTTGCCCAAAACAACCCGATAACCTTCTTCCAAATGGGGTTGCAGCAGCAGCCCAAGCTGCCCCAAATGCACCGAGTTATCAGCGTCGGTATACATGATGGCATCTACGCCATCTTGCAGTGCTTGCCACGCTCCGTAGATGATGGCACCGCCCTTGCGTGAATCATTGGCTGAAGCCAGCCGATCCAGCGGGCCGCTGTCGGTTGGCACAGCTTGCTCAAGGAAAAGCACCCGCACCTTGTCGCCCAAGGGATGCTCATCGGCGATGGTTTGGGCGATGCGACCGCTGCCGTGGGGACAGCCATCGTCCACAGCATAGAGTGTCCACTCAACCGCAGAATCGGCCGTTGCCCAGGCAAGTTGATCCAGCTTGACGCGCAGCGAATCTTCCCCGTTAGAATTGGTTTCGCTTTTGGGATGCAGCCGATTTTGCTCCCCCCACATGGCAAAAATAACGCCAACCTTGATGGGCTTTTCGTTGGCTAACAGGAAGCGGCGTGATTCGACCAGCTTAGCCGCCAGCTTGAACTCAAGCGGCGTGGTCTCGGCCATTGCCACCTCGTTTAGCTCATCCAGCGTGAGATCAGGTAAGGCCAACAGCACCTCGGTTAAAGCATAAAGACTTTTTTGGTGGGTAGCTTCAGTAAGGTCAAAACGGGTTTTGGCGTTGTCAATAAGTTGTTGCGGAATTGTCATAGTCATTTCTAACATGATCTGGCTCCTTTTGGAATGATGAATTAGGTAGATTGGTTATTGGTTATTGACCGGTATCAATAACCAATAACCAATAACTTTAAGGAGCCTTGCTTACTTTAACGGTTACGCTGTGTCGAGCCGGCCGGGTAGCAAGCCAAGCGGGAGCATCGCAGGGCGGTCACAACCACTTTCAAGTTCAATGTGACGGCCGTTTTGTGAGGACTCTTCGATGGCGTGCATGATGTCGAGGACGTGGTAAGCCATGTCGCCGTTGGCGCGGTGGGGGCGATTGTATGTTGCCCCATAAGCCAAATCCGCCACCCCGATGCCGCGACTCACCTGATCGGAGTGGGTCAGCGGGAAGCTGCGCCACTGTTCATCACGCGCCCGCCGGATTTTGACCTCGCCACCAAACCAGTTCGGGTCAGGTGCCCACAGCGTCCCCTGCGAACCGTAAATTTCAATGTGGGGAACGTTGGAGTACCAGCCGTCAAAGGTGGTCATGATGTTGCCAATAGGGCCGCTGGCAAACTGGAGCGTGCCGGAAGTGTAGGTGGGTGCCTTCACCGGAATCCGTTCGCCAAACCGCTCCTTACTCTGGGCAATCCGTTCGGCATGGGTGATGCGCGACATGCCGGTGACGCGGCTAACCGACCCCAGCAGGTGAACAAGTGCCGTCAGATAATACGGCCCCATGTCAAACAGCGGCCCGGCGCCGATGTCGTAGAGAAAACCGGGGTTGGGGTGCCATAGTTCCGGGCCAGGGTTCATCATGAAGGTGGTTGCACCTACGACTTCGCCAATCCAGCCATCATCAATCAGCTTGCGGCACGTTTGCAACGCCCCGCCGAGGAAGGTGTCGGGGGCTGACCCCACGCGCACCCCTTTTTCCTGGGCGGCGGCCAGTACCTTTTTGCCGTCTTCGCGGCTGACGGCCAGCGGTTTTTCGGTGTGGGCATGTTTGCCAGCAGCAATGATTTGTTGGCTGACCTCGGCGTGAACGGCCGGAATGGTGAGGTTAATGACAATCTGAATCTCGGGATCGCCCAGCAAGTCGTCAATTGAACGAGCCTGCAATTCTTTGTCGGCGGCCAGTCGTTGGGCATTTTCGGGATAAAGGTCAGCACAGGCAACAAGGTCGAGAATGTCGAACTTGCGGCAGCCATCTACGTAGCGGGGGCTGATGTTGCCGCAGCCGATGATGCCGACTTTGACTTTGGGAGGAGCGCTATTTGTTGCCACGGGCGAGTCCTTTTTGGGTGAGATAGCTGTAGCTTTGGGAAACGGCCGTTAACATATCCGTCGCACACCGATCCAGTTCCACCACCAGCCATTCCGTATTGGCCTCACCCGCCGCAATGATCCGTGGGAAGTCCATCACCCCTTGTCCGGCGGCTAACATGGGTTCCTCGGTGTTGGCAGGGCCATCTTTGATATGGAGTAAGGGAGCGCGGCTGCCAAATTCACGCACAACCTCGGCCGCATCTAAACCGGCCGTTGTCACCCAGTAGGTGTCTACTTCAAAAAAAATCGCTGGATCAAGCTCTTCAAGCCAAATGTGATACGGGTAGCGCCCTTCAGCTTGTTGGAACTCCCACCAGTGGTTGTGGACACCCAGCGTCAGCCCATTCGCTGCTGCCACCGCGTAGGCTTCATTAAGCGTGGCGCACACCTGCTGAATTTGCGCCACCGTTTTGTATTGATCGGGCGGCATAAAGGCAGAGATGAGGCGGTTGGTACCCAGCGCAGCCATGGTGTCCAGCACTTCGTTTTGTTTGTCGCCCAGTGGCAAGGGCGAGTGCGCTCCTGAAACCACTAGTCCCAAATCATCAAAAAGGGCCTTGGCTGCGGCAGGGGTGGTGCCGGAAAAACCGGCCGTTTCAACGCCAACAAAGCCTATATCAGCGATCCTTTTGATCGTCCCTGTAAAATCTTCTGCCAATGCCTCGCGCACTGTGTATAGTTGAATACTAATTGGAGCAGTCATTTTCTTTTTCCCGGTAAACAGTAATCGGTAATCAGTCGCCTGCCTGACTGATTACTGATTACTGTTTACTGTTTACTGATTACTGTTTACTGTTTACTATTTATTAATCTGTCAAACTTGGGTGATCCAACGCCGCCAGCGGGTCAACTTTTTCAAATGGCTCAAGTGGTTCTGGCCGATGGCCGAAGGTAACAACGGGGCCGCCGTTGGGGGCTGCCCAGCGTACCGCGTTGCCAATCACTTTTAGCACCTGTGCATGGTGGAAAATGGGGTAGGTTTCGTGCCCTGGCCGGAAGTAGAAGATTTTGCCGCGCCCACGATGGAAGCAGCAGCCACTGCGGAACACTTCGCCACCCTGGAACCAGCTAATGAAAACGAGTGTGTCTGGTTCGGGAATGTCAAAATGTTCGCCATACATTTCTGCATTGGGGATTTCGATGTATTCGCCAATGCCTTCCACAATAGGATGGCCGGGGGAGACAACCCACAGCCGTTCTTTGTCGCCTGCTTCACGCCACTTCAAGTTGCAACTGGTCCCCATTAACTTGATAAAAATTTTGGAAAAGTGGCCGGAGTGCAGCACGATCAGCCCCATGCCGTCTTTGACAACGCGCTGATGCACTTTGTTAACAACGTCATCACTGACCTGGCCGTGTGCCATGTGGCCCCACCAAATTAAAACATCGGTGTTGTTTAATACCTCATCAGTTAGCCCATGTTCTGGCATGTCGAGGGTTGCCGTTTGGGCAACCAGCCCGGTTGAACGTAAATAGTTAGCAATGGCTCCGTGAATACCTTCGGGGTACATTTTGCCGATGGCTTCGTGCCGTCGCTCGTGAATAAATTCATTCCAAACAGTTACACGTAGTCCTTGTGACATTTCTTTCCTCCAAAATGGAATGGACGGATTCTAGCAAAAATCGGTTAATTTGCCCTTTCTATCTGGGAAATGGTGGCTTGTTTTGCAAGTGGGCAAAAGCTGTGCAGGTTGTTGTGTAAATGTGTTTGCTGTGTGTTGCACACGTGCATTGGGGAAAAAACGGCCGTTTTCTTCCCCTCCCTCCTCCTACCGTCAATTGACAAATAGTAGACACATCAACCAATAGGCTCAAATTGTATAGGTGCTGTGCAAAGTCACCAAATTTTGACTTGACAATTTTGTGATATGTGACAATACTATAGGTAGGCGAACGTTCGCCGTGATGAGAAGAGAGTTCACTTGATCAACAACGTAGAAGAGAACCTGAATGTCAAGAGCAACCCTAAAAGACGTCGCAGCCAAAGCGGGTGTAAGCTATCAGACCGTCTCTAAAGTCCTCAACCGCCGTGGACAGGTTTCCCCCGAAACCGAGCGGCGAATACGTCATGCTGCGCTTGAATTAAACTACCGCCCCAATGTTGTTGCCCAAAACCTGCGCCAAAAGTCGAGTCGTCTCATTGGATATGCTTGGGGAGCGGGTGGTACCACAACTTGGCGCCCTGTCAACAACCGCTTTCTGCACCGTGTTGTTTATACGTGCGAGGCGCAAGGATACTTCATCACCTTTTTTACCGCCAAGGATGAATCCTTTGCCGATTTAAAAGCCTATGAAGATTTGTATGGTCGGCGACAAGTAGACGGTTTCATTTTGGAGAACACCACCGAAAACGACCCCCGTATTCATTATTTACTAGCAGAGAAAATCCCGTTTGTGGCCTTTGGCCGTATCGAAGAAGACCTAGATTTTTGCTGGGTTGATGTAGACGGCTATTACGGAATCTACCTCGTTGTGGACTATTTGCTACAGCGAGGGCATCGGCGCATTGCGTTGATTAGCTGGCAGCGTGGAGCCACAACCGGTCATGACCGTGAACGTGGCTATTACTGCCGTTTGCAAGAGGCGGGGATTGTTCCCGATCCTGCCTGGATTTACCGGGGGGTAAATGAGATTGAGACAGGGGCACAGGGCGTAGTTCACCTTTGGTCGCTGCCTGTCGCGCAGCGACCAACGGCCGTTGTTTGTGTCAGCGACCAAATTGCCGTGGGAGCTATGCACGCGGCAATGGCCGAAGGGCTGGAGGTGGGGAAAGATATTGCCATTACCGGGTATGATGATGTCAATATGGCGCAATTTTTGCACCCGCCGCTTACCACCGTGCGCCAGCCGATTGATGAGGCTGGTGAATTAGTCGCTAATATGCTGCTAGAGCAAGTCAATGGCACCATGACAGTGCCACAGCAGGTTTTGTTAAAGCCAGAGCTGGTTATCCGTGGCTCGGCTTAAGGTGAGGCAATTTAAGCGTCATTATGCAACTCAAGGCTGTGATTTTTGATCTGGATGGTGTTTTAACCGACACTGCTGAATATCATTACCTGGCCTGGAAGCGGTTGGCGGATGAGGAGAAGCTGCCGTTTGACCGGGAGATGAATGAACAGTTGCGTGGCGTTTCGCGGCGCGATTCGCTTTTGCGGATTTTAAACGGCCGTTCCATCCCCGAAGCCGACCTTGAAGCAATGATGGCGCGGAAAAACAGCTATTATGTGGAGATGTTAACGGCCGTTTCTCCCGCCGACCTTCTCCCCGGTGTTGCCAACCTGCTTGATGAGCTAGACACCGCCAACATTCCCTATGCCCTTGCTTCCGCCAGCCGCAACGCCCCCGATGTGGTGCAGCGTCTCGGCATTGCCCAGCGGCTGGCCTGCATCGCCGATGGCAGCAGTGTGCAGCAGCAAAAACCAGCCCCCCACCTTTTCCGCTATGCCGCTGCCAAACTCAACGTTCCTCCCGCTCATTGTCTGGTGGTTGAAGATGCCGCCGCCGGTATTGAGGCGGCACTAGATGCGGGTATGAGGGCGTTGGCGCTAGGGCCAGCCGGCCGCTTTGCCCATCTTGCCCACAGCAACTTTACCCGCCGAAACGATTTGCAGGGGGTTGGTTTGGCTGACCTGCAAGCGGCCATGCGCCCTGACGACGAGTGGATTGTTGGCGAAGATGCGTTTGTGGTACCAAAACAGGGACACAAAGAAACAATTTTTACCATTGGCAATGGTTATTTTGCCAGCCGAGGCAGCTTTGAGGAAGGGCATCCTGGTGAGTCTGCCCTGACATTTGCTCACGGCGTGTTTAATGATGTCCCCGTCTTTTTTACCGAGTTAGCCAATTTGCCCAACTGGCTTGATTTGCACCTTGCCGTCAACGGCGAGTGGTTCCGGTTGGACAGCGGCGAGCTTTTGTCGTTCCGTCGCTGGCTCAACCTGGCCGACGGCATTTTGCACCGCCAACTGCGCTGGCGGTCGCCCAGCGGCGTGGTGGTTGATCTGGGGTTTGAGCGGTTTGTTGCCTATACGGAGCAGCATTTGGGGGGGATTCGGCTGGTGGCAACGGCCGTTAATCAGCCTTGTACCCTCACCATTAGCGCAGGTATCAACGGCCACGTTGCCAATGAAAATACGCTGCACTGGCATTTGTTGGCGCAGGGGCAAGCGGAAAACGGGGTGGCGTGGCTGCAAAGCCAAACGCGCCAGACAAAGATTGAACTGGGGACGGCGATGAAGGTGGAAACGGCCGTTTCTGCCCCCGTCCTCTGCCAAAACTGCCCCGGTCACCCCATTCTCACCGTGGAGCAAACGCTCCAGCCGGGTGAGACGGTGCAACTGGATAAGCTGGTGAGCTATGTGACGAGCCGGGATGGGGGGGATGTAGAGGAAACGGCCGTTGCCCAACTCGCCGTTGGGCAACTTGCCCACCATAGCTATAACACCCTGCGCCAAAGCCACATTGCTGCCTGGCAAAAGCTGTGGCACGACATTGACGTGATCATCGAAGGCGACCAGGAAGCCCAGCTTGCCACCCGCTTTAGCCTTTTCCAACTGCAAATAGCGGCTCCCCGACACGACAACCGCGTCAGCATTGGCGCTAAAACCATGAGCGGTCTTGGCTATCGCGGCCACGTTTTTTGGGATACCGAAATCTTTATCCTGCCATTTTTTACCTATACACAACCGGCCGTGGCTCGCAACCTGCTCCACTATCGTTATCACACTTTAGATGGTGCCCGGCGCAAGGCGGCCGGCAATGGCTATGGTGGTGCTCAATTTGCCTGGGAAAGCGCCATCACCGGCGACGAAGTGACCCCTACCTGGGTGCCTGATCCAGCCACCAACTTTAAGGAACTCATTCGCATTTGGACAGGCGACATCGAAATCCATATAACCGCCGATATTGCCTACGCCATTCTGCAATATTGGCAGGTCACAGGCGACGATGCCTTTTTGCTCGATTACGGGGCGGAAATTATTCTGGATGGTGCCTGCTTCTGGGGCGACCGCGCCGAGCGTGAAGAGGTAGATGGTGTGGTGCGTTATGCTCTGCGTGATGTCATTGGCCCCGATGAATACCATGACCATGTGGACAACAATGCCTTTACCAACCGCATGGCGCAGTGGCACCTGCAAGAAGCCCTGCATTTGCTCGTCTGGCTGCAAAATAACCACCCCGCTAAAGCAGCGCAACTGACGGCTCAACTCGATTTAACCCCAGGAAAAATTGAATACTGGCAAGAGATTGTAAACCGTATTATCATATCGTTTGATAGTGATACAGGTCTATTTACCCAATTTGACAGATTTTTTGACTTGAAAGAGGTTAATTGGGCTGAATTTACAGAACGTACCGCATCCATGCAATCGCTGCTTGGGATTGAAGGTGCCAACCAGCACCAGGTGATTAAACAGGCAGATGTCATTATGCTTCTCTGTCTGTTGCGACAGGAGTACGGTCAAAAAATTTGGCAAACAAATTGGGACACGTATATGCCAATCACCGACCACAGCTATGGCTCTTCGTTGGGGCCAAGCTTTCACGCCTGGGCCGCTTGCGAAATGGAGCGCCCCGAAGAAGCGTATGAACATTTTATGCTTGCTGCCCGCGCCGATATTTTTGATGCGCGTGGTAATGCTGGTGACGGCATTCACGCGGCCTCGGCAGGCGGCATTTGGCAAGCACTCACTTTCGGCTTTGCTGGCCTCCGTCTTACCAAGCAATCGTATACGGTTAAACCCCAACTCCCCAAACATTGGCGGCGGTTGTCGTTTAAGTTTTACCAACACGGCCGGCAGCATGTGGTTGACGTTGTCAACGTTAGTCACGACCCTTAACTTGCTATTACCAGTCTGGCGTGCAGGGGCTTTCTTGCCTTTAAAGACCAGATATGTAGTAAATTCAACTTGATGGAGGTGATTTTCTGACAAAAGACGAAAATAACTTGAATGACCTTTTTGTTGCGAACAATGTTTACTTTGTAAGTTCCTATAATTTAGGAGGAGAATTTACACAATGAAAAAGCTCACGCTTATTGCTTTTATGCTCTTGTTAGGGCTGTTCTTGGTTGCCTGTGGTGCTGATGCCCCAGCCGCCGAAGCCCCGGCCGCTGAAGAACCAGCCGCCGAAGCCCCGGCCGCCGAAGAACCTGCTGCCGAAGAACCTGCCGCCGAAGAACCTGCTGCCGAAGAACCTGCCGCCGAAGAAGGTGGTGGTATTGAGCAGGCACAGGAAGAAGCTGTTGTCGAAGATACGGCTACCGTTGAGACCTCTGAATATGGCGAAGCACCAATGCTGGCCGAGATGGTTGCTGCTGGTAGTTTGCCTGCCGTCGCAGACCGCTTACCAGCTAAGGAAGACATCCAGGTTGTTACGCCTGTAGATGGTGTTGGCGAATACGGTGGCACCTGGCACAATGCTAGCTGGTGGCAGGGTATGGGTAACATCGAAATGATCGTTTACGACCCACCCGTGCGCTGGAAGCCTGATTACACTGGCTATGAGCCTGGTTTGGTTAAAAGCTGGGAAATTTCTGAGGACGGTACACAGTTGACCTGGCATTTCCGCCAAGGTGTGAAATGGTCTGATGGTGTGGACTTTATTCCGGCCGAGGATATGGCTTATTGGTGGGAACTGGCAACCAATGAAGATTTTGCTATCGTTACGCCGCCCTGGTGGGGACGTGATTCTGATGGTACCTTGATGGAAGTCTCCTTCCCCGACGATTACACGATGGTTTTCACCTGGGGTGAGCCGCACTTCATTGCTAACTTTGTGGTTGCTCAGGGTTTCTGGGAATGGCTGCCGATGGAACGTCCAAAGCACTACCTGTCTCAGTTTGACCCCAACTATGATAGCAGCAAGACCTATCAGGATCTGGAAGCGGCCGTTTACGGTGGCGACTGGCTGATGAACGTGGCTGGTTACCCCTGTTTGCATGCCTGGTGCCCGGAAACCGTCGTTCCTGGCGAACGTACCGTCCTGGCTCGTAATCCTTATTACTGGAAAGTGGATACCGACGGTAACCAATTACCGTATATTGATTACATTGACACGGTATTGCTGGAAGATAACGAAGTTCGCCTGTTAGAGGTCTCTCAGGGTAAGTACGAAGCTAGCTTCCGTGGTACCGACGATCCCACCAACATCCCCTTCTTGTTGGAACAAGCTGAAGCGAATGACTATCACCTCCATGCTGGTGCAGTAAATGGTGCTGGTAGCTGGCCTGCTTGGAACATCAACATGAACTTCAACGACTGCGAAACCTACCCCGACACGTGTGAAGAAATCCGTGCGCTACTGCAAAATCAGGATTTCCGCATTGGTTTGGCCCTCTCGCTTAACCGTGAACGTTTGATTGATGTTGCTTGGGGTGGCATTGGTTATCCCACGAGCATGACCATCAGCCCACAGGCTTGGCACTTTGCTAGTGCTGAAGGGCAAGCGGTTTATGAAGCATGGCGCGATTCCTATGTTGAATATAGCCCCGAAAAGGCTATGGAACATTTCGATGCGGCCGGCTTCGTAGATGCTGATGGCGATGGCTTCCGGGATCTGCCCAGTGGTGCTCCCTTCACCTTGGTTATGGATCAGGGCGACTGGGGTGGCCAGGTTATTCCTGTTCTCAGCAACGAAACCTATTCGAGCGACTTACAGGCTGTTGGGGTTAACACACTCATCAATGACCTGATGGGCCAACCGGACTGGACGTTGCGCTGGAAAGAAGGCAAGACCATGATCCGCAACAGTCATGCTTCTGAGCTAGACATCTGGACTTACCCGGACTGGGTCTTCCCGCTGCGGAATGAAGCTGCACGCGCTTGGCCGCTTGAGGGTCTGTATTACGAAACGGGTGGTGCTGATGGTTGGGAACCGCAACCTGGTACAACCTATGCCTATGAGCTACAGCAACTGTATGCTAAGGGTATTGCTGAACCAGATATTGAGCAACGCCACAAGATCTTCTACGAAGCCGTTCAGATCATGATTGATCACGGCCCCTTCATGATTGGTGGTTCTGGTGACCAGGCTATGCCCGTTGTCGTTCGCAACGGTTTCCACGGCATTCCTGAACTCGTTATCCTTGGCCCATGGGCTCCTGGTAGCCCCGGCAACTTGCATTCAGAACAGTTCTGGATGGAAGCTAACCTGCGTGGTGAGTAAAAGTTTGTAGGGATTGATGACAAGTGCCATTGAATGGCCTTGTCATCAATCTGCTTTGATAGCAGGAGGGAGACCTGCTTATTCAAATTTGTGGGTTTCCCTCCGTATCCTTCAAAGTCAGCATAGACGTTTTTCGTTTTGTGCTTTTAAAGCATCATTCATTGATTGAATGAACCCTTCTGAGATATGACATGGGATTTCTCTAAGGGTAAAGATTTAGAGGGGGTTCGCGCTACAAATAGTCTTCCGCAAATTGCGTCTGTTCTGAATCAAGATCGAATGGGTGCATAGTAATCAATGGTTTGCCCAAGCGACTGTCTAGACATTTAACTAGGTGGGAAAGGAGAAGAAAAATGGTTTCATTTCTCATACGACGTGTGTTTTATGCCATCATCATGCTGATTTTGGTTTCTTTTATTAGCTTCTTGATCATTAATCTTCCAGCGGGTGATTTTATGGATCAAAAGATAGCTGAATTAGAGGCGCGTGGTGATAAGAGTGCCGTAGCTCGTGTGGAAGATTATCGTGTACGCTATGGGTTAGACAAGCCCATGCTGACTCAGTACTGGATATGGATTTCTAATTTTGTGCGGGGTGATTTTGGCCTGTCTTTTCAATTTGAGCGGCCGGTTAAAGAGTTAATTGGTCAGCGGCTAACGTTATCTATCCTTTTATCGCTAACTACTTTAACAATCACATGGCTGATTGCAATACCGCTGGGGGTGTATTCGGCCGTTAACCAATATTCAATCGGCGATCAAGTCATAACGACGATCGCCTTTATCGGTATTGGTTTGCCAGGTTTCCTCTTGGCACTCCTTGTTTTGTATGTGGCGATTGTCATCCTCAATCAAGATGTGGTGGGTTTATTCTCGCGAGAATTCCAAGACGCACCCTGGAGTTTAGCCAAAATTTGGGATTTGTTGAAGCATCTTTGGGTGCCAGCACTCATTGGAGCTGTTACTGGTACGGCCGGTACGATCCGCATTATGCGAGGCAATCTGCTAGATACATTAGGTCAACCTTTTATTGAAGCGGCTCGTGCACGGGGCTTGAAAAGCAGAAGAGTCATTTGGAAACATGCTGTGCGTATGGCGATTACCCCTCTTGTTATTATCTTAGGTACTGAAGCTTTTCCGGGCATTCTTGCGGGCAATATTTTAGTCGAGGTTGTGCTTGGTTTACCTACGATTGGCCCACTTTATATCAATGCGCTAACAACGCAGGATATGTTTATGGCGGGAACAGTTTTGGTTTTGATTGTATTCTTGCTTCTGGTTGGCAATTTGATTACCGATCTGGTTTTGGCCTGGATTGATCCACGAGTTCGGCTTGAGTAGTGTTGAGGATTAGGAGGTTGGAGAAATGACTGATGCAGTAGCGATCCCTATGGAAGAGAAGAAGAAAGATGCTGTAAAAATCAGCCAGAGTTACTGGAGCCTGGTTTGGTGGAAATTCAAGCGGAATCGCTTGGCTGTGGTGGCCGCATTTATCCTGGCTGGTTACTATATCACCTGTTTGATTTTCCCTGAATTCTTTGCCCCTTACAGCAAGGGCCTGGAAAGTGATTATATTGAAGCGCGGCCGACATACCCCCACTTCGTAGATGCGGCGGGGAGCTTTTCGTTGCGTCCTTTTGTCTATGGTCTAGATGAAGAGATTGATGTAGCCACGCGAAGCCGTAAGTTTGTTGTCAATGAATCGGTTAAGTACCCACTTTATTTTTTTGTCGAAGGAGAGCCGTATAAACTACTGGGTTTGATTCCGGCAAAGACCCATTTCTTTGGTACTGATCCTGCTAACCCAGATGCTAAAGTCTTTTTGTTGGGGACTGACCGATTAGGTCGTGACCAATTCTCTCGTATCTTGTTTGGTGGCCGTATTTCGCTGTTTATTGGTCTTTTTAGTGTGGCTGTCTTTTTGTTTGTGGGGGTGACTTTAGGAGCCGCTTCTGGTTACTATGGTGGAGCCACGGACATCGTTGTCATGCGAATAACGGAGCTTCTTTCAGCTTTTCCGCAGGAACCGTTATTTCTAGCTTTGGGAGCGGCCGTTCCTGTTAGTTGGCCTTCAACACGTGTGTTCTTTATGGTAACAATTTTGTTGGCGTTGATTCAGTGGGGTGGTTTGGCGCGGCAGGTACGTGGCTTGGTACTCTCTGGTCGGGAAGAACAATATGTTTTGGCGGCTCGAAGCTTTGGTGCTAGTGATCGGCGTATCATTTTCAACCATCTGATTCCGGCAACAATGAGCCACGTGATTGTGATTGCTACCTTGAAAATCCCCGGCATGATTTTGTTGGAAACGGCTTTAAGTTTTCTTGGCTTGGGGTTAGTACCACCTACCGTAAGCTGGGGGACCTTGTTGCAGAATGCCAATACGGTACGCTCGATTAGCGCCGCGCCATGGTATTTGTTTGTGACCCCATTTATTCTTTTTGCCATCCTGGCCTATAACTTGCTGGGTGATGGCTTGCGTGATGCTATGGATCCGTACAGCAAGTAATCAGTATTCAGTTGTTAGTTGGCTAAATAAATGATGATTGCTGAATGCTGAATGACAGGAGAGAAGATTGTGAGTGAAATAACGGATGATGTCCTTGTTAGCATTAGGAACCTGCGTATTCGTTTTGATGTGCGCGATGGTATTGTAAATGCTGTGGATGGGGCTAACTTTACAATTCGGCGTGGTAAAACATTGGGGGTTATTGGCGAAAGCGGCTGTGGTAAATCTATGACGGCCAAGGCTATTATGAATATGGTGCCTAAACCAGGCGTTATGACTGGTGAGGTGACGCTTTATAAAAGACATGTTGAAAATGGTAGCCAGGTTGTGGAAGAGATTCGGATCGATCAGCTGGATAAAGATGGCGAGGAGATACGTAATATTCGTGGTGGCGTGATCACGATGATTTTTCAGGAGCCAATGAGCTCTTTGACGCCTGTATTTACTGCGGGTCTCCACATTATGGAAGCTGTTAAACTGCATCGCTTTTTGCCGATTGAGTCGATTGGCGACACGATGACGCGAAATATTCAGAAGAAGCGAGAAGTTAGCCCGGAGGAAGCGCGTGAAATTGCCATTGATATGCTGCAAAAAGTGGGGTTGCCTAATGCAGCACAGCGTGTTGATAGCTATCCACATCAGTTAAGCGGTGGGCAGCGTCAACGGGTAATGATTGCGATTGCGCTTTCTACCCACCCTGAATTGCTGATTGCTGATGAACCGACAACGGCACTGGATGTTTCTATTGAGGCGCAAATTTTGGATTTGATGCGCGAATTGCAAGAAACCGTAGATATGGCTATTTTGTTTATTACCCATAATATGGGGGTGATTGCTGAAATGGCTGATGAGATGGTGGTTATGTATATGGGTAAGGAGGTGGAAGAGGGAAGCGTTGTTGACATCTTTGAAAACCCGAAACATCCATATACTCGCTTGTTGCTGGCTTCTATTCCTGAAATTGGTGAGAAGAAACGGGAACTGGCAACCATTAAGGGGATGACACCTAGTCCTTTTAATTTGCCCACTGGTTGTGTCTTTCATCCGCGGTGCCCTGACTTTATGCCGGGTAAATGTGATGTGGTTAAGCCGTTGTTGGCAACAGTAGCGAAAAACCAGAACGCTCGTTGTTTGATGTATGATCCCTGCTGGCCGAATACGGCTGAGGCTCAGGCTGTTAAAGCTAAGGCGTAGGACAATCACAAGTATGATGAGGAGAGGAAGATGGCTGATAATGGAATGGTAAAAGACAAGGATATCCTCTTAGAGGTTAAGGGCTTAAAGAAATACTTCCCGATCACTGGCGGTATGATGCGTAAGGTCGTGGGTTATGTGAAGGCCGTTGATGACGTTAACTTTTTCGTGCGTGAAGGGGAGACGTTAGGGTTGGTGGGTGAGAGTGGTTGCGGCAAGACAACGGCCGGCCGTGCCGTTTTGCGATTGTATGAGCCAACCGATGGTGAGGTTCGGTTTAAGTCGCGTGCTTTGTCCAAAAGTGGTAAGCCAGAGTGGGTCAGTTTGCGGGAATTGAATAAAGAGCAGTTGAAAACGGTTTATCAAGATATTTCGATGATCTTTCAAGACCCGATTGGTTCGCTGAACCCGCGTATGACGGTTTATGACATTATTACAGAACCGCTGCTGATTCATAATAAGATTGGCCCAAGTACTGAGGAGCATGTGATTCAATTGTTACAGCGGGTGGGCTTACGACCGGAGCATATTCGTCGCTATCCTCATGAATTTTCTGGTGGGCAGCGGCAGCGTATTGGTATTGCCCGTTCACTTGCGCTCAACCCACAGCTCATTATTTGTGACGAACCGGTGTCGGCGTTAGATGTGTCGGTGCAGGCGCAGACGTTGAATCTGCTAAATGATTTGAAAGAGGATTTTAATCTGGCCTATATTTTTGTGGCGCATGATTTGAGTGTGGTGCAGCATATTTCGGATCGGGTGGCGGTGATGTATGTGGGGCGTATTGCGGAAATGGCGGAATCTATTGATCTGTATTCGCACCCGCTCCATCCTTATACAGAGGCTTTGATGTCTTCGGTGCCGCGTCCCAACCCGCGACTGAAGAAACAGCGGATTATTATGGAGGGTGACGTGGCTGATCCGGGTAATCCGCCGCCGGGTTGTTTGTTCCATCCACGTTGCCGCTATGTGCAAGACAGATGCAAGACGGAGGTACCGGAGCTGCGCGAGATTAAGCCAGATCATTATGCAGCTTGTCATTTTGCGGGCGAGTTGGATTTAAAGGGTGTGGAGATGGGATAAAGAGGTTAGAGTGGATATGTTATGTTCATGAAACCTTCTTTGGAAACCTTTGTTAACGAAGTTACGCTGAGTTGTGGCAGCAATGTATTAATGGGTTCAGTCTTTTAGATTGCGCCCATTTTTTGTATTTGGAGGTTGATTCATGAAACGACACCTTATTGTTTTGTCGTTTTTACTGGCATTAATTGTTGCCTGTGGGGGAGAAACGGCCGTTTCTCCCCCACTCCCCACACCCTCACCCCCAACCGACGCTGCGCCAACGGAAGCAGAAACGGCCGTTTCCCCCACCCCGACTGTTGTTGCCGAGGAAGAAACGGCCGTTGTTGCTTCACCAACACCCTTTGCACCCATCTGCAACAATGTGCCCACCTTAACCGAAAGCGGTGATTACCCTTGGTGGAATGATCGCGTTTTCTATGAAATCTTTGTTCGCAGCTTCTACGATAGCGATGGCGACGGCATTGGTGATTTCAATGGCATCATCGAAAAGCTGGACTACCTCAACGACGGCGACCCCAACACCAGTGATGACCTCGGTATCACCGGCATTTGGCTTATGCCCATCACCGTTTCCCCCAGCTATCATGGCTATGATGTGGTTGATTACTTTAATGTGGAGCCAGATTATGGCACCAAAGAAGATTTTCAGCGGCTGCTTGAGGAAGCGCATAAACGGGACATCAAGGTCATCATTGACCTGGTGCTTAATCACACAAGCGTTGAACATCCCTGGTTCCAAGATGCGGTGAACAACCCCGATAGCCCCTACCGCGATTTCTATATTTGGGCTGATAGCCCGCCTGGATACAGCAGCCCATGGGGCAGCCCCGTTTGGCATCACAGCAACACTGGCTTTTATTACGGCGTTTTTTGGGAGGGGATGCCCGATCTAAATTATGAAAACCCGGATGTCACGACAGAAATGCAAAAAGTCATTCGTTTTTGGCTAGAAGATATGGGAGTTGACGGTTTTCGGCTGGATGCCATCAAACATTTGATTGAGGACGGCAGCATTCAGGAAAATACACCTGCCACCCATGCCTGGTTTGAAGCATTCCACGATTTTTATAAATCTATCAATCCCGATGCTTTTACCGTGGGTGAGGCGTGGTCTGACACGGCTGAAGTGGTTGAGTACATTGGGGATGAGGTTGATGTAGCCTTTGAGTTTGATAATGCCAACGCGATTATCCAAAGTGCCAAGGGTGAACGAGCCTCTTTTATCGAAAATGCTCAGAAAAAGATTGCTCTGGCCTACCCAGCTAATCAATACGCTACCTTTATTAGCAACCATGATCAGGTGCGGCTGATGAGTCTGCTGTTGGGCGATTTTGGACGGGCAAAAACGGCCGCTTCTTTGCTGCTTACCGAACCAGGTTTACCTTTTCTCTATTATGGCGAAGAAGTAGGACAAGCCGGCCGTAAACCGGATGATCGGTTACGGACACCTATGCAATGGGATAGCAGTAACAACGCCGGGTTTACAACAGCGCAAGCGGCCTGGAACATCCCGCAAACAAATTACGCATCGTTTAACGTAGCTGACCAAACTGATGATCCGGATTCGCTCTTAAGCCACTATCGAGCGTTGATCCAACTGCGAGATCGGAGTGAGGCGTTGCAGGTGGGAGATTGGCAGCCGGTGAGGACGGGTATTAGCTCGCTGTATGCGTTCTTGCGCCGCACAGAGAATCAGACGCTGCTGGTGATGATCAATATGGGCGAGGAGCCAATAGACAATTATGGTCTGTGTGTGAACGGTGGCGTATTGGCAGAGGGTGTTGCACAGGAGGTTTTATGGCAAACGGCCGTTTCTGCCCCCACGCTCAACAGCAACGGCGGTTTTGACAATTACAAGCCTTTAGACGTACTGCCGCCCTATACGACCTATATCATTGAGCTAAAATAGCCACATTTTCGAGCAGTTTGTGCAAGAATTGTTGTTCAACATTGTTGTTTTTACCCGATGACAGCCAGAAATGAACTGATTATAGTGAATATAGTCCATGTTGATGCTGATTTATGTCCCATCAGCATGGTAACAAAAAGGTAAGGTAAACATGTCTGAAACGATAGAATTTTTGAAACGAGTTCCATTATTAGATGGGTTAAGTAGTAAACAGTTAGGCCAGATAGAAAGACGTTTTGTCTCACGCAGTTACAAAGCTGGCGAGTACATTGTTAAACAAGGTGAAGGTGGTGAAGGGCTGTTTGTTGTTGTCAGCGGCGGTGCTGAGGCGGTACGCGAACGGGCAGATGGCTCAACGGCCGTTGTCAATACCTTTGGCTCCACCGACTTTTTTGGTGAGTTGGCGCTGTTACATGATGGTACGCGCACGGCTTCGGTGGTGGCAACAGCCGACACCGAATGCCTGGTACTGGCTCGCTGGGATTTTCTGGCCGTCATGAAAGAAGATGCTGACATGGGTGTCATCGTTGCACAGGAGCTGGCACGCCGTTTCCGGCGGGCACTTGATCGGCTGTAGTCGGCCATGGATCGTTTGTGATTGAGTGGAGAGGTGACTCTCATCAATGAGCAGGCAAATATTTTGTTTTTATCGGGGCGTACAGCAGCCGGGCTGTGTACGCCCTTTTGATTATGCGTTGCCCTAACTGTAACTTCGACCATCCGCCTGACATGCGCTTTTGCGGCATGTGTGGCATACGTCTAAAGCAAATTTGCCCAGGCTGTAGCTTTGCCAACCCACTTGATTATCGTTTTTGTGGGATGTGTGGGCTTTCATTGCTGTCACCACCTGCCCATTTGCCACGGGAAACGGCCGTTTCCCTGCCTGTTGCCCATCACAACCAAGACAATAGGTTGCCCCTGACTGGGGAACGCCGCCAGGCTACCGTCATGGTTGCCGATGTAAGTCGCTCCACTGAGTTGCTAGAACAGCTTGGCACCGAAGCGTGGGTCAAAACAATGAACCATGTTCTGCAACTCATGGAAGCCGAGATTTATCGCTATGGCGGCGAAGTCGATCAATTCCGAGGGGACGGTCTGGTTGCCTTTTTTGGTGCCACCGCTGCCCATGAAGATGACCCGGAGCGTGCTGTGTTGGCGGGTCTAGCGATGCAACAATCCCTACAGCGTTATGCCAGCAAATTGCCAGAAACCGATCTGCCTCTCTTGCAAGCACGTATTGGCATTAACACCGGTGAGATTATCGTCACGAGTATTGGCGATAGCCAGCAGTATCGTGAAGAGACGGCGATGGGCGAGGGCATCACACTGGCGGCGCGTATGGAAACATCAGCCGTTCCCGGTACTGTGTTAGTTAGCGAGAATACGTACCGGCTGGTCTCATCCCTGTTTGAATGGGAAGCACTTGGCGAGTTGCCTATTAAAGGGTTATCGCAGGCGGTAACTGTTTATCGGCCATTGGCGCATCTTTCAGAAGTGGAAAAACGAAATAGCATCCGAGCCGAGGCACTATCGGCTCCGCTAATTGGTCGTGATGCTGAACGGCAAGCATTGGAGGAGCATTTAGCCGCGCTGTATGCTGGTCGCGGGGGCATTATGCTGCTCACAGGCGATGGGGGTATGGGTAAATCGCGGCTGACAGATGATATGCGGGCGCAAGAGCAAGGCAAACTGCTGTGGCTGCGTGGTCGCTGTCGTTCTTATGACCAGTCACGGCCGTTTTCGGTGTGGGGCGATTTGCTGCGTAAATGGCTCCACATGCAGCCCAGCACCTCTGATGCCGAAACCCGCGACCGGCTGCGGCAGGAGTCGGTGGCTTTATGGGGTGATCAGTTCGGTGAATACTATCCTTATTTGGCGACCTTGCTTTCGCTGCCGTTGGAAGAACCGTTTATTGAATCGGTCAAATATTTGGATGCTGAGGGGTTGCAACATCAGGTATTTACGGCCGTTCGCGGTTGGGTTAAGCGGTTAGCAGAACAGAAACCGCTTGTCATCGCCTTTAGCGATGCCCATTGGGCCGATGCTTCTTCGCTGGCACTGCTGACTTACTGCTTGCCTGTGTGTGAAGCTCACCCATTGCTGTGGTTGGTTACTTATCGCAATATGCGGGAAACGGCCGTTTGGCGTTTTGCCCAGCACGTGGAAACCGAATACCCCCACCGCGTCACACAGCTTACCTTTGCGCCGCTGACTGATGAGCAAAGTAATGAACTAATTGACCATTTGCTCGGCCCGGATGTCTTGTCGGTCAAGATAAAAGCGTTGGTCATTGAAAAGGCGGCGGGCAACCCGTACTATGTAGCTGAGTTGATTGAGACGCTTATTGAGCAAGAGGTGTTGGTTAAAGATATGACAAACGGCCGTTGGCACGCAACCCGTGCCATTGACAGCCTTCAGCTTCCCGACACTTTACAAAGCCTTTTGCTGTCGCGCATTGACATTCTTTTACCGGCCGAAAAACAGCTTTTGCAAATGGCCGCCACCATCGGCCACGTTTTCTGGTTTAATTTGCTGCACCATTTAGCGGGCGATGCAAATATCCAGCCCCACCTCACCGCCTTGCAGCGGGCACAGCTCATTGTAGAGCGTCGGCGCGTGCCCGACTTGGGGATGGAATACACGTTCCGCTCCTCGCTCATTCGTGATGCCGTTTATGATAGCTTGCTTTCTACCCAGCAGACGCATTACCACGAACAAATTGCTGCTTATTTAGCACCCACCGAACGCCCCACCCCACCGCAATATTATGGGATGTTGGCTTATCATTACCAGCGGGCGGGAAAGCAGGGCAAGCAGCTTTACTACACGCTTTTGGCAGCCAAAGAAGCCAAGGATGTGTATGCCAATACCGAAGCTGTGGCGCTTTATACGCAGGGTTTGCGGCTGCTTGACCAGATGGAGCGGGAAACGGATAACCCCGACCGGCTTTATGCCATACGAACACGCAAGTTTGAATTGTTAGACGGTCGGCGAGAAGTACACTTTCTGCTTGGCGAATTTCAGTCAATGGACGAGGATGCCAAACGCTTATTGGCGTTGGCACGGCAACTGGATAGCGATCCCATTTGGTTGGTTGATGCGCTGCTGACGCAGCCTGTAGTGCACCATTGGCGCACTGAGGCTGAGCTGCAAGAAGGGCAAGTGTTGGCTGAAGAGGCGCTGCAATTGGCGCGGCAACAGGGGGATCGGCGGCGGGAAATGCTTAGTTTGATGGCTATTGCTAACCAGCAATCTTATGGTCGCGTGAATCCTGCATCGCTGGACATTGCCCAAGAGGCATTGGCGTTAGCAAAGCAGCTAAACGACCCCTATCGTGAAGCCGAAATTTTGCTATCAATTAGTCGTTTTTACAATTGGAGCAATGAACCAGAGCAGTCCATTGCCTTTTTGGAAAAAGCGCGACCATTGTGTGAAGCTCTCAATAACAAAGTGGCTGAGGTCACGCTGCTTGGGCAAATTGGCCTGCAGTTCGAGCGTGCAGGCGACTATTATCGCTTACTCACGCAATATCAGCAGCCTCGTTTGGAAATCAGCCGCGAGATCCACCATCGGCCGCTAGAGCTAGAAATGCGTTTGGGTGAAGGGATTATTATCGGGCTGCAATTGGGGGATTACACAACGGGGATAGCGATTATGCGCGAAGTGGCTGCACAGTGGAGCCATGATACCCCGATTGTCTTGCTGCGGCTGGCACTGATGATGAGCGCAATGGCTGAACATGAGAAAGCGCTGCAGACATTGGAGCAAGCGCGGCAACAGTTGGCACAGGTGGTGAGCCGGACGCTGGCCTTAGGGTTGCATTTGGCCGCTGCAATGATTTACAACGGTGCAGGTGGTGAGGCACATTGGCGGCAGGCGTTGGAGGAAACGGCCAAGGCTAGCCAAATTGTGCGAGAAAACCCGATGATTAGTCGGCAATATGAACTGGCGGCTTCTTGCCAGGCAGCGGTGGCGCAGTTAGCTTTAGCTGAGATTGCGCTGGCTCAATCAGCTAAACAGTGGCATCTTGGCTTGGCATTGGCTTCGTCACAGGCTGCGCTGACCATTTATGAGTCGTTGGGGTATATTCAGATTTTGGAATGCGCCAGTGAGGAAGTGCTGTTTTGGCATGGGGAGGCACTGCGGGCAAACGGCCGTTTTGCCGAGGCCCACACCTTTTTCTACAGAGCCTACGGCGAAATGCAGCGCAAACAGGCGCTGATTCCCACCGATGTGGTTTATGCCCAAACCTTTTTAGAAACCCCGCTGCACCGTCAAATTACAGCCGCCGTGTTTGTACCCGAAAAAACGGTTGCCAGTGAACCTGAGATTTGGTAGAATCCTGGTGTTCTTGCGGGATAGTTTAATGGCAGAACAGGCGGCTCTGAACCGTCTAGTCTAGGTTCGAATCCTGGTCCCGCAGCCTTGAAGAAACCGCATCCATTTGGGTGCGGTTTTTATTTTGTGGGGTTGAGCCACGTGGTTGCTTTGGCGGCCGCTTCTATTCGGCTGCGGCTAAAGAGCATAGGGCGATAACGGCCGTTTTTCCACCCTTCCAGTCCATCTTGATAATGCAAAGAGTTGACATAAGCGGATTGTCCCCCCGGTAGTGCCACCACGCTGTTGTCCCACGCCCCCACATCTAACACCATGCGGCAACTAGCTATCATCTCAACAGGTTCGGGAGGAAATTGGGGAGGAACGGCCGTTTGGTTGATAGTATTGGCACTGCCTGGCATGGGAATTGCTTGGGGTCGCCAATATTTCCCCAGCCCAGGAACGGCCGTTAGCGGGTGCTTGACGTGCAACCGATGCAGCTTACCCCATTCCCATGCCTTCCACTTTGGGCCAAAACTTTGGCGTAAAACAGCAAATGTTTTGACATAAGATGGAAAAATGTGCGGCACAATCTGGCTAACCCAATCGGGTGGCTGCGTTTCCAACCAATCAAGCAGTCGCTCATAGGCGATGGCTTGGAAGGGGTTGCCGGGGCTTTGCGAAACGGCCGTTTGGCTCAAAAGCTGCTCACATACTGCCTCCCCCAATGCTTGGGTCATCGCGGCTCGCGTTAAATGCACCAGCCAGCCAAAATAAAGCGTGGGGGCAACGCTGTCAACAGCCATGTTGCCATCCCACTGCCGAAGCAATTCACGCCCTCGTGCCAGGTCGCCATCCAACTGCTGTTTTGCCAAATGAGGCAGCACCAGCGGCAAAAAGCGCCGCGCCAGCAGAGATACTGTATCTTGTTGAACTGCAAGATGATCGGCTAATGAAAGCGGTTGAGGTGTTTGCAGCAACTGTAAGATGCGGGCGGCGCGGTAAGGCGGCAACCACTCCTCGGTAAGCCAATGCGGATAGCTGTTGTCAATAACCCGGTTGTTGGCCGTAGCAATGACTCCGCTAGGTGGGTTGAGCGCGCGGGGCAGTTCTTCATGGGGGATTTGCCCCTGCCAGTCGTAGTAGCCATTCCACCCTGGGGCAGGGGTCATGCCGTTGCCTTGTTGCCGCAGCGGAATTTGCCCTGGCACTGTATAGCCAATATGGCCGGCCGTATCCGCATAGACCATGTTCTGTGGCGGAAAAGCCCAATCACGCAGTGCCTCGTTAAAACTGTCCCAATCAGTGGCACGGTTGAGTTTGAGCGCGGAACTGAGATGGTTATTAGGCTGGTGGCACATCCAGCACAGTGCCAGGTCGCGATCTTCGTTATAAAGCAGGTCGGTGATAATGGGACCATGATGTGTGTAGCGCACTGGCACGGTGAGTGGTTTGCTCCCGCGAATATAGATGGTTTCATTGACCTGTTCGGCACTATGCCAACGGCCGTTTTGCTCATAACGCAGCGAGTCTTGGGGATGAAACCGCTCAATATAAATGTCTTGGATGTCAGTAAAGGCATTGGTAATGCCCCAGGCGATGTGGTCGTTGTGGCCGATGAGGACACCAGGCACGCCAGGGGTACTAAAGCCAGTGACATTGTAGCGGCCACCGACCAGATGATTTTCATACCAGATGGAGGGGAAGATGGGGGGAAGGTGAGGGTCGTTGGCTAATAACGGCCGTTTTGTACTCATGCGCTCTGGTGCCACCACCCAATTATTGCTACCAATATTTTGACCAACGGGCAGCTTGCCCAACGGTAAGGCCGCGACCGCCTCTTCATAAGCCGTTAACAGGTTGGCTGCAAGTTGGGCCGTGATGGGGTTCGTGGATGGGGTGCCAGCATCGGTCATTGGCAAAATATCGGCCGCCTTTTCTTCACCCAATGCGGCAATAAGTAGATTGCGAATTAGCTCTGATTGCCAGTTAGCCGATAGCCCCCACGCTAACACAATCCCCCAGGCGGCACTGTGGTACAGATGCCACGGCTCCGGTTTGTAAAACAGCAGCCGAAATTCCAGTGGAACTTTGCTACTGCTGATAAAAGCGTTGATTCCAGCGCAGTAGGCATCTGCCATAACCAGCGTCGCGTCGTCACCTCCGTGCACATGATTGTGGGCAGCGCGTGTCCACCCCATGATGCGAGCAAAACGGTCGGTTGCAACCCCTTTGGAACCAATGATTTCGCTGAGTCGCCCTGATCCTACGCGGCGATTCAAATCCATTTGGAACAGCCGATCCTGTGCGTGAACAAACCCTTGAGCAAAAAAAAGGTCGGTTTCTGTTTTGGCGTAGATGTGGGGGACACCCCAAGTGTCACGAATGATTTCAACGGGGTAGTGTAGGGACGGAAATGCTAATTTTTGCTTTTGCCGAAGTCGGTTGAACATGTGGCGGGCTCCTTGCGGCGCTAATCCAGTACAAATCCCCGCGATTGTTTCACGGGAAACAATTGACCTGCTAGAGGGGCGTTACCCAAAGATCTCCCATGTATAGCACAAATAAGTTAAGTTTTGACTAACGGAACAACAAGGCGAGGCCTGATCGTTTTAGCGTTGGCATGATGAGACCAAGAGATTGAGAGATTATAGGGATTACCAGCTTCCCAATCTCTAAAAACGAAAACCTGTTTTTGCGCGAACCGCTAAATCGGTTCTTTGAAGTCGTAGAGACCGTCTTCCACACGCCATTGGCGTTGGCAGGTAGGGTTGGGGCAGGATAAACGGCCGTTTTCCACATCACCCAGCGTCGTCTTGCAGGTAGGACAGGCGAAAAAGGTGCCGGAAACGGCCGTTTGTCCCTGGCTAGGGTGTTGGTTTTTGACAAACACACTTGGCGAAAGCTGCCACCAATTGCCTGTTTGCTGCGCCAAAGAATCCAGCGTTACCAGCAGCGAGGTTGGCACCAGCCGCTTAAGTGGCGCAATGCGGTAATGTGACACAGTCAACATCTTGCCCGGCGTAAAATGTGCCTGCTGCAAGTGCTGCCGAATCCAGCGGGGATGAAAATCAAAGTTGAGGGCGACAAACTCAACCGGATCGGGAGCGAAAGGTGACCACGACTGCCGTTTACCCCAGTAGCGCAGAATCGCCTTCAGGTTTTGTTTGTTGGCAAATTCTAGCACATAGGTTCCGCCGGGGGCAGCAATGCGGGCAAGTTCAATAAACAGCGAGGGAGCATCGGCGGCGTGGTGGAGGGTGCGAATTTGCACCATGGTGTCAAACAATCCGTTGACAAAAGGCATGTCGTACCAATTGCCCGCCACATAGAAAAAGCGTGGATCACCCCCCCAATGCGCTTGGGCTTCACGCAGCAGCGAGCGTGAGTAATCAAACAAGACGACCTGCCTGTAGCCTAAATATTCATCAGCCAAACGCCCAAAACCTGCACCAATTTCAATGAGTGTATGGCCCGTAGGTGGCATTAGCCGCCGTAGGGCGATGCGTTCAACCTGGTCTTCGTATTCACGCCCTTGCCCTTCCCAGAAGCGGGTGCGGTAATCAGAGCCTTCATAGTCGCAGACGGGGGGGGTATCGGTGTTCATGGAAATTAGGGGTTGGTGGTGGAAACGGCCGTTTCATTAAGCTCTGCGGCTGTATCACCACCCCGTATCCGTTGTATTAGTTCAGCATTGCTACCGGGCAATCGCTGTAGTAATTTATCCAATGGCTCAAATAGCCCTTGCAACGTCATAAACGGCTCGCCCAACTCTGTTTCATTCAGCGGGATTTGCACACCAACGGCCAGGTGGACAGGAATCTCTTGGTCAACAGGCACATCTAGTGCCAAATGAACGGGCAGCGTTAAATCTTTTGGTAGTTCCAAGAAGACCTGCCCATTGATTACCCCACCCCCGTCAGGCAGTCGAAACTGTGCTGGAACCCCTTCCAATGGAACGGCTCGCACGACGGTAACATCGGTGGTAGTTTCCAATGGCAAAGTGAAGGCGATAGGCATTGTGTCATCAACTACAATGGTGCGTGAAATAGTGGCAGAACTCATCTGCACAAAACTGTTGTTTAACCCGCCCACAAGCGGCTTTACAGAGTTGTCAACCAAGGGCAAAATGTGGGGTGCTAGCAATAGCAGAACGATGAGCAAGACAAGATTCATCGTAAAAGAGAACAAGATAGCAAACGTTTTAAATGCTTGCCAAGGCTTTCCATCCCAGAATTGTTTATTCATACCAACCTCCACAAAATCCGCAAGTTGACATATAATTTCGTTGCTATGGTAACATGGTTTAGTTAAATGGCAAGCAGCAGCTTTCAACCATTGTTTCACGGGAAACAATATTTTCACCCGCTTTTGCCATTGCGAGAATGGCTGAATGCAGTAGAATTTTCTCATGACAAAAGATGTAGCTGTCTTCCTTGATTTAGATAATTTGGTGATTGGTGCCAGGCAAGCCAATTTGACGTTTGACGTAAAGCTAATCTTGGATCATATTGAGTCGCTAACAAACGGCCGTATTGTCCTGCAACGTGCTTATGGTGATTGGCGTTTAACCAAGGACACCCTCAAAAATCTGACAACGGCTGGTTTTGTCACCCAGGCCACAGTGGCACTTAATAACTTCAACAAAAACCTCGCTGATATCCAAATCGTTGTAGATGCCATGGAAACTCTGGCTGATGGGTTGAGCTACGGTATCTATGTGTTTATCACTGGTGATCGTGATTTCACCCCGCTGGTACAAACATTACGTAAGCGAGGAAAGCAGGTCATTGGCGTGGGCGTGCGCCACACAACTAGCAGCAATTTGGTAAGTAACTGTGACAAATACATTTTTTATGAAGATTTAGTTCCTAATGCCGATCTGACAGAGACCGAGGTAGAACATCTGCTAATTCAGGCGCGTGATACGCTATTGAAAGACGTAGAGCGAGAGCGCGTGAGCGTGCTTAAGCAGGAGATGACCAACCAAAGTCGTGGCAACTTTACAAATTCTAGCTACAGTGAGGGGAGCTTTAGTAAGTTCCTGGCTCGCTACTCTCATGTCATTACCCTCATTCAAGAAGATACGACAGTGTATTTCGCTTATCCAGAAAAACCTAAAGAGCCAGTAGCGCAACTGCACGAACGTTACCGCAGTGAGCTAAAAAAACGGCGTTTGCGAATTATCACCCCTGCCTCACAGCGGCTCATGGTGCTGCGAGACATCATTGTAATGTTACAGGCCGAGAAGGAAGTGTTGTGGCGGCGTTTTATTGATACCTTGGCTGACAAATATGCGGCTGAGAATAAGGATATCTCTAAAAACACTATTAACTCAATGATGCTGTTGGCACGGCGTGCAGGTGTCATCTATACGCTCAAAAGCAAATCTTTATCTACCGCCCCCGTGCAGTTGAACATTACGGGAACGCGCATTTATCAGGAAGCCATTATTCGCTGTGACCGTACTTGTGTAGAAGAAATTTTGTCTTTGAGTGAGCCAATAGATGTCGCTGAAATTGCCTTGGCACTTTATGAAAGCGAAAAATATGTGAGCTATCTTAAAATAATTGTGCCATCTCTCAGCGGGCAGGATCCCCCGGCTTGATCAAGCCTTTCTCTAAAGTGCAGTGAAGTAATCTGACAAAACGCCTGTTACGGGTATAATTTGTCCTGTTTACGTAGCCATGATCGATCAATGGCCAGTCTGACTTTGCCAGGTTGGTATAAAGAGGTTTTTGTGAAATCAATTTTTGTTTCCGACTTAACGGCAGGGATGGAACTGGTAAATGAAGCTTTTCTGCTGCAAGAGGTAGGGCGCCGTTCCACTAAGGATGATCGCCCTTATCTGCTTTGTACGCTGCGTGACAAAACAGGTCAGTTAAACGGTATTTTTTGGAATGTGCCTGATTATGTAAACAACTGGGCCCAGAGTGGGCAGGTTGTTCTGATCACTGGTCGGGTTAACTTGTATAAAGAGGCCTTACAGGTAAACATAACGGATATTAACCAGGAGGCACAACCAGATTTAGCTATTTTTTTGCCAACAAGTTCACGCAGTGTCGAGGATATGCTGGCTGAGTTAAAAGCGTATATTGCAGATTTGCATGAACCGTGGCAAACGTTAGTGTCTGCTCTGCTCCTAACTGAGCCGCTTATGTCAAGTTTCATCAATGCGCCGGCCGCACGGGGGATGCATCATGCTTATTTAGGTGGGCTGTTGGAACATACTTTGAGCATGACCAAGTTAGCTTCATACTTGTCGCAACATTATGATTATGTCAACAAAGATTTGCTGATAGCTGGTACACTGCTGCATGATATGGGTAAGGCTATTGAGTATTCGGTAGATACCTCGTTTGATTTTTCGGAAGACGGCCGTTTAGTGGGTCACATCGTGCGAGCTATCGTCATGATTGAAACGGCCGCTCGTGAGCTTGATTTCCCTGAAACCAAATTGCGACACTTGGTTCATCTCGTTGCCTCTCACCACGGCAAGCTGGAGTGGGGTTCACCCGTTCAACCCAAAACAATCGAGGCTGTGCTGCTGCACCAAATTGATTTGCTAGACAGTCGAATGCAGGGGTTTATAGATCACATTAGCAATGATCCTGGTGATAACCCCTGGTCATCAAAATCGAGTAATATGTTTGGTACCGAATTGCGTCGCCCAGAAGCGATCTAAAGATATAGTTATTGAAGGATTGGTTCATGAACTATTTAACCCATCTTGAGGCCGCCTATGCCCCTCATACATATGACCCTGATCAACTCATTCGTTTATGCCCTCAATCGGGCAGCCCTTTGCTGCCGCGTTACGATCTTGCCAAAGCGGCGAGCGAGTTAGACCGTGATGAGGTGTCCCAACGTCCATCTAATCTTTGGCGGTTCCGCGAGATGTTGCCTGTACGCGACCCACAATATATTGTTACCCTGGGAGAAGGGGGCAAACCTGTACTGCCGCTGCCCCGGTTGGGTGCCCACTTTGGTTTGCATCAGCTTTATATGAAAGATGAGGGGCAAAATCCAACGGGCAGCTTTAAGGCGCTGGGGTTGTCGGCTGCGGTTAGTCGGGCGGTAGAGTTGGGCGTAACGGAATTTGTTATCCCGACGGCCGGCAATGCTGGTGGGGCGTTGGCGGCGTATGCTGCTCGTGCCGGTGCTAAGGCTCATGTCTACATGCCGCAGGATGCGCCACGTATCAATGTTTTGGAAGTGCAGATGACTGGGGCTGATCTGCATTTGGTAGCTGGCCTCATCAATGACGCCGGCCGAGAAGCGGCAGAGGCAGCCAAGGGTACCAACTGGTTTGATGTTTCAACCCTGAAAGAGCCGTACCGCGTTGAAGGCAAAAAAATCATGGGGTATGAACTGGCGTTGGCATTTGGCTGGGAACTGCCCGATGTGGTGATATACCCCACTGGCGGCGGAACGGGGCTGGTGGGGATGTGGAAGGCGTTTGACGAGATGGAAAAGCTAGGCTGGATTGGCAGCCATCGCCCTCGCATGGTTGCGGTGCAGGCTGAAGGCTGCGCCCCAGTTGTGCGGGCGTTTGCCGAGGGCAAGGCCGATACCGAGGCTTGGCAAGGAGCAGCCACGATTGCTGGTGGGTTACGGGTACCAGTAGCTATTGGCGGGCGTTTGATGTTAACGGCCTTGCGTGAAAGCAGGGGCACGGGTGTGGCCGTGGCTGATGCACAACTTCCTGAAGCGCAGCGGCTGTTTGCCATGAGCGAAGGGGTGTTTGCGTCGCTGGAAACGGCCGCTACGGTGGCGGCACTTTCAAAGCTCGTGGCCGAAAAGTGGATCCATCCTGATGAACGGGTGGTAATTTTCAACACCGGCAGTGGGCTGAAGCTGTCTGATAGCCTGTAGCGAACAAAAGCCGTTCAACATCTTAGTTGACGTTGAACGGCTTGGATTGGTTAAGGATAGACCACGCGCAGTTGATAGGGTTGGGTGGAGCCACTCTGACTGCGGTTAAAGATTTGAATATAGTACAGTCCGGCCGGTAAGTGAAGCGGGCCAATGTGTTCATCGGCGTTGCCGATGTTGCCGGAATTGCCGCCTGGTACTACTTCCAGGGCTTCATTACGCAAGATGAGGTTGTAGTTATGCCCGGCAGGAATTTGGCTGAGGAATAATTCGGCCGTTCCCGTTTGGAAGAGGCGGAAAGCAAAATAGTCGCTGCTGTCGGCAGAACTGCTCATGGTACCGTGATAAAGGACGTTGGAGAGAATGAGGCCGTTGGCTTCGTCACTGCTGTCGTTGGGTTCGGCTTCTTGTGGGCCACGGAAGTAGGGGTTGGGGAGGAAGGGGAGGAAGGTACAGTAAGGTGAACGGCCGTTAATCGGAAAGGCACAATCATTTGGCGAAGGGGTACGTGTTGCCGTTGGGCTGGGTATAGCCGTAGCCGTTGCCGTGGGCGTTGCCGTTAATGTCGCCGTCGGTGTCACTGTTCCTGTTGGCGTAGCGGTGGATGTCGCCGTCGGGATTTGTTCATAGGCCACACTGACGCTCTGCGAGGCATCTGGCATTGTAACGCGATTGCTGGTGGCCTTACTGCTGTCATCGTCACTACCCTGCCACTGTTTCACACGCCAGCCGGCGGTGGGAATGGCTGTCAACGCAATTTCCTCCCCAGCATGATATTTGCCGGCCGTGCAGCCAACTGAATTCGTGAGGCTGGGAAGCGGATCGCTGCCCGATCCTGTGTGGGTTAGCGTGAGTGCATAACAGGCCGGGGGTTCATACAGGCCAAATTTATCAAAGAAATAGGTTTCGTTGTTCAAGGGAACAGAACCAAAAAAACCAACTGTATATCCCCACACCTCACTGCGCCCAAACCCATCGTTGGGTGCGCCGTTGTTTAGCTCTTTGCGGGTAAAATCAATAAAGGGAATTTCAAAAAAGCGCCAGCCAGAAAAATCATCGGTAAAGCTAACGCTCCATCGTTCTGCATCATCGGTGGTTGAGCCAGGATTACGGTTATCCATGATATCTATGAAGAAACTGCCACCGGTATTGCGGCCATAGAACCAGAAGGATACCCCATCATAATTGCGCCAATCTTGCGAAAGCCAGGTGTCGGCACTGCTGTTGGTGAACGTATGGGAAAATCCGGCAACCTGGGCTGACCCAATATTGACGTTGGCAGCCAAAACATGGTTGTTTGCCGCTGCGCCGGGAATGGGTGTGGGGGGTGTTGTGGTTGTGTTGATGGCGATGGTGGCATCTGGGTTAATCCAACTGAAATAGCCCATGAGCAACCCATTGGCATCTTGCCCCAACGGTAAGCCCGTCTCAAAATCATCAATGATGGTGGTTGCTTGGGCAGAGCGGGCAGGCTGTTGGGCATCAACGGTGTGAAATTGGGGGTAGCTCCAGGCCAGCATGAGGAAAACGGCCGTTAATGCCACCCCAATAGCAAATTTGTGCATAGCATCTCTCTTCAACTTGTTTACGGCGGTGGAGGCGGGTCGGTGGGAACGGCCGTTGGGCCACCACCGCCATCATTTCCAGCCCCGCCGCCAGAAAATTCATTAAACCAGAAGAAACCCGTTGCCGAACGCGATCCCTGTTGATCTTCAACATACCAATTCCAGCCACCAAACTCCTCGGCTGGAAAGCTAAACAACCAGCTTAACCCTTGTATCCAGTCGCTGGTGTGGGTAAAAACCTGCCCTTCATGAATCAGCACCACGCGATAGGTTGCATTTTGTAGTCCATTCCAGGAAAAGGCTACAGGATTTCGTACCGTCCCCGATGGCTGACCGAGCGTAATGGTTTGCCGTAAAGGCAGTGGCGTATTGGTCACGGTGGGTGAGGGCGTGGCTGTTGCCGTGGGCAATGGTGTGCGGGTATCGGTAGCAGTCGCCATTACGGTTGGCGTGGGTGATGGGGTGGGGGTTGCCGTTAGCGTGGGGGTTGGTGTGGCGGTAGCTGTGGCCGTTAGTGTGGCCGTTGGTGTGGCCGTAGGGGAGGGGAGTGTTGCTGTGGGGAAAACGACCTGGGTGGCTGCTGGTGGCGTATTGACAAGACCCCCATTAGCTGAATCGTCGCCTCCACGGTTGGTCCACCAGAACAGGCCGCCCATTGCCAAAATGGCAATTGCGCCAAGACCGACTAGCAGCGGCATCAATGACTTGGGGCGAGTAGAAGCTGGCAAAACGGCCGTTTTCTCCGTCCCACCCCGAATGATTGTCGGCACAGCGACACCAGCCTTTGAAGCAACAGTTGGTTCCGCCTGCTGCCAAGCCGCTAACAAAGCTGCCGGGGTCGCAAAGCGATCCGCTGGTTGCTTCGCCAACGCTTGCCGATAAACCGCTTCAGCAGCAGCCGGAACCGCCGTATTAGCCGATCCCGCTGCTGGAATGGGAGCATAGCGGTGCAACTGCAAAATGGCCGATGACGTTGGGGCCTCAAAAGGCACGCGCCCGGTTAACATTTGAAAGAGCAGCAGCCCCACATGATAAATGTTGGTGCGTGCCGTTACAGGTTGGCCCTCCGCTTGCTCCGGTGATGCATAGCGCGGGTCGGTCACAAAGGTTGCCGCTTCGCCCAGCATCACGCCAAAATCAGCGACATAGGCGTTGTCGTCTTCATCAAAAAGAACATTTTCAGCCGAGAGATGATGGTGTACAACCCCTTGTGCCAAAGCGGCATCAAGTGCCCCGCAAAGCCGCGTTAAAATACGAGTGACTTGGGCACGTGGCAAGGGGCCACTTGACAACTTGGCGGCAAGTGATCCGCCACTGTAGTAGGGCATTGCCAGATAAAGCTGCCCGTTTAGCTCGCCAAAGCTGTGGATGGGGGCAATGGCTTCGTGCTGTAGAGAGGCGATGGTGGTCATGGTTTGGCTAAAAGCGGCATCAAATGCCTCATCGCGCCAAAGTTGGGAAAACTGCTTGATCACCACGTCTTGCCCGGTTTGCAAATCGTGTGCTAGGTAAACGGCAGCAACCCTGCTGTGGGCAACCCTTTTTTTGAGTTGATAACGGCCGTTTCCGCTTTCCATACCCATTGATAAACAGCCAGACGTACGCCACGCTGGCAATTCCCTCCCTGTTTTAAGCCAGTACGAGACCAGTTGGAGAACTTAAAAACTATGCTAGGTTGATGCTCCCAGGATCGTTACTGCTTATTGTGTCCACACCCCAGGCGATTAGCGTGGGATAATCCCACCAAAAACCACCGGGCGAACAAGCATACCCCGCCTTTTGAATCAAGGCTACCTCTGCCGCAGTCAGATAGTCGGTAAACGGACTCAGCGCGTCTACTGATAAATCACGCACCAGTGCCAGTGGGTCAAGCAGCCGGCCGCCATAGATAAAGCTGGTGGCAATGGCTGGATTAAGCTGTTTGGCACGGCGAAGGGCAAATTGATCAAAGCTGGTTAGCACCACCTCGTCCACCATGTTGTGGTCTTCAATGAGATGAATGGTGGTCGCTTCCAACTGCTCGACAAAAATCGGCCCGTGCTTTAGCTCAATCATCAGAGGAATACGCCCCTTGGCCCACGACAATAGGTCATCTAACAGTGGCATTGGCGTTCCGCTAAAAGCTGCGCCAAAATGGTGCCCCACATCCAGCGTTTGCAAAAATTCGGCACTGTATTGTCCTACATGGCCGCTTACGCCCGTCTTGCGCTGTAAATCCGGGTCGTGGAAGACAATGACCTGTCCATCGGCGGTGAGCTGTACGTCTAGCTCAATGATGTCGGCTCCGGCAGAAACGGCCGTTTCAAACGACACCATCGTATTTTCCGGTGCCACCGCCATTGCCCCCCGATGCCCCACCAGCAGCGGCCGGCCGTTTTTGCGCTGTCTTAAATCAAACACCGTCACTCATACTGACGGACTTCAGCCAGCAGCCTCTTTGGTTTGCCGTCAAACTCCCGCCAATCTATTTCTTCCCGCGTTAACTTGAGCAAAATATCGCTCAGGGCGCGGTTCACCGGTGTCGCAACCCCGTTGGCCGCCCCCGCTTCAGCAATTGCCCCATTGTGGAACAGCACCTCGCTCTTGCCCTTGCCCGCCGCCAGATCCATATAAAACGACGGCATCTTTTCCCCGCGCCCCGAAACCACCTTGTTGGTCAAAATTGGTCGGAAGATCAGCTTGGGCAGCCGCTTGACCCCAGTGACAAAGCCCGGAATGGATGGCCCTGGCAAATCAACCACTTTGAGTTTTAGCACCTTCATCACCGCCAGTGCCTCCTTAATCATTCGCAATTCCAAATCATAAATGATGTCGGACTTGTAGATGGTTTCCGGCGAGCGGTTGAGAATGGCGCAACTGGCGTTGGCAACAATGTTGAGCAGTGCCTTTGACCATTTCATCGCCTGATAATCCTTGACGACAACGGCGTTGACGCCCGCTTCTTTAAAAAGCTGCTGCCACTGCCCAATGGTCTGCCATTGCCCAATGGCTTGCCCCGCCTGCGTGGGAGCCAAGGCAAAACCGCCGTCGGTGCGCTCGGCCACCAGGCTGTGGGTGGTCTCCTTACGCACGAGGATGGTGAAGGAGCCAGCCAGGACGTGTTCTGGGCCAAATTGTTCAATTAACGGCCGTTCCACCCCAATCCCGTTCTGTGTTGTCACCAGCATCGGCGGCTGTGGGCAAAACGCCACCAGCGGGTCAAGCGATTCCACCAAATCATAGGACTTCATCCCCAAAATAATCAGGTCATACGCCGCCGCCTGGTTCATAAACGCCTGCGCCACCGAAGTCGCCAGGCGGGGATGAGTACGCACTGTTTGCCCATCCTCCGTCACCGCCAGCCCCTGGCTTTGAATAGCGGCTGCCGTGGTGGGGCGGGCAATCAGCGTGACATCATGACCATGCTGGCACAAACGCGCTCCCAAATACCCACCCACTGCTCCAGCTCCATAAACTAATACTCTCATCTTGCTGCTATCCTAAAATTTCGCCGACAAAGTGCGGGTTGCCCCGCAAAAAGTCGTCAATGTTCATGACTCGCTTTCCGGCCGGCTGCACCTGTTGCAGCGCGATTTGGCCGCTGCCCGTTTGCACGATGCCCCCGGCCAGCACTTGCCCAGGAACGGCCGTTTCCTCCTCTCCGATCACTGGCACAGCCGCCACCACCTTAAACAGTTCCCCCTGCCAGCTTGTAAACGCCCCCGGCCACGGGTTCATCGCCCGCAGTTGCCGGTCAAGCTGTTGGCTGCTGTCGTGCCAATCCAAACGGCCGTTTTCCTTGACAATCATCGGCGCGTAGGTGGAGAGAGCACCGTCTTGGGGGGTGGGGGATAAACGGCCGTTGACAATGTCCACCAAATGACGGCGCATCATGTCGGCACCCAGCGCCGCCAGCTTGTCGTGCAGCGTGGTGGCCGTTTCCGTCGGCAGCAGCGGAATCGCCTCCTGCACAAACACCGGCCCCGTGTCCAGCCCGCGCTCCATCTGCATCAGCGACACGCCGCTTTCGGCATCTCCCGCCAAAATGGCGTGCTGAATCGGCGAAGCCCCGCGCCAGCGCGGCAGCAGCGAGGCGTGGACATTCACACAGCCGTGCGGCGGCAGTGACAGCACGTGGGGGCGCAAAATCTGCCCAAAGGCCGCTACCACAATCACATCGGGCTGCCACGTCCGCAGCGGTTCAGCCGCCTCCTCACGCCGCAGCGAAGCGGGCTGGTATACGGCCACGCCAGCCGCCTCTGCCGCCACCTTCACCGGTGAAGGGCGCAAGCTGCGCCCACGCCCGGCGGGTCGGTCAGGCTGGGTCACAACGCCAACCACGTCAGCAATTTCCAACAGTGCCAGCAAGCTGGGCACGGCAAAATCAGGGGTTCCCATGAAGACGACTCTATACATGGCGGCATTCTAGCATGGGCAAACGGCCGTTTGCAAATAGTTGGCACGAACTATAGGCCAAAATTTAGCTTAGCCCTACTTGATTTGCCACATGGAATGTATATACTTGAGAATATATACCTTTGTATTCGTTGTATACCATTGGAGGCTGCAATGCAAACAGCTAAATTATTCATGAACGGCAATAGCCAAGCGGTTCGGTTACCAAAGGAATTTCGCTTTCATGGCGATCAGGTCTACATAAAACGAATGAGCAGTGGTGTCTTGCTGCTGCCCTACGACACCGCATGGCAGGGTTTGTTTGATGCGCTAGATGAATTTTCTCCTGATATATTCGCTGAGGGGCGTGAACAACCTATAGAGCAAGAGAGAACTGATCTAGAGGATATGTTTGATGAAATATCTTCTTGATACGAACATTTGCATTTACATTATCAAACAAAAGCCTGTTCAGGTGCTAAATCGCTTTTTGTCTTTTCAGCCGGGGGAAATTGGTATTTCAGCCATCACCGTAGCTGAATTGTCTTTTGGCGTGCAGAAAAGTGCATTTCCAGAGAAAAACCAGAACGCGCTAGAGATGTTTTTGCAGCCACTAGAAATGATAGATTTTGATTGTGGTGCAGCGTTTGCCTATGGTCGCATTCGGCAGCATTTGCAGGCTGGTGGGCAGTTAATTGGGGCACTTGATATGCTGATTGCCGCCCAGGCCGTTAGCCTGAATGTCGCTTTAGTTACCAACAATATAGGCGAATTTGAGCGCGTGCCTGAGTTGGTGGTTGAGAATTGGGTCTAGAGGTAGAAAAACCAGGCATTATGACACAGTTATGTCCTTGTAAAAGTGGAAAACCATACCAAGCGTGCTGCCAGCCGTTTCACGACGGACAAAAGCCACCCACGCCGTTGGCGTTGATGCGCTCCCGCTTTGCGGCGTATGCACTGGGGAAGGTGCGCTACATTGTCAAAACGGAGCATCCCGACAGCGTGCGGCGGCAGCGGGATGGGGCGTTTCACAAAGATTTGAAGTTGTTTTGCGAGCTAACAGATTTTGTGGGTTTGCAGATTTTGGGGGAGTCTACGCTGGCCGATAACCGGGCAACGGTGACGTTCCACGCCATGCTGGTGCAGCGCGGCAAAGATGCGTCGTTTACGGAGTGCAGTGTGTTTGAACGGCTAAACGGCCGTTGGCTCTACCGTGGCCCCCTCGAAGGCAAATCGTGGGGACAGACGTAGTTAGGGATGTGATCAACGGCCCTAAATTGACATTTTCTCGGAGATTGGGGATTGGAGATTAGCCGTCCAATCTCCAATCTCCAATCTCCCACTACGCCCGAATTTCCTGCCGTTGAAACAGCACATAGGCCAGGGCAAACAGCAGCACCGTCAGCGCCACCAGCCCCGTCAGGTGCGGCCAGGTCAAAATGATGCTTTCGCCTAGCGGCAACGGTGTTCCCATCAGCGCCCCTTGCAATTGTGTGGGCAGCACAAACCCCAGCGAACGAGTGGACGGCAGCAGCAGCCCAATTGTCGATTCGGCATACAGCGTGTTGGGAGAAAACCGCAGCAGCGTTTCCACGACTTTCGCTTGCGACACCAGTTCATCCACCGTCTGAATTTGTCCCGGCAGGATCATCTGGCTGATCAACCCCACTGTCATATTCCAAAAGACGGTAAAGAACAGCCAGACGGCAATGGCGGCCAGCGCCGCCGTGGCTGGCTGGCGGAATTTGGTAGAAAACACCAGCCCCAGCGCCAGCCAAACCCCGCCATAGGCGATGGTTATGAGCAAAAACATCAGGCTGCGCCCCACCTCTTCGCCGCTGGGCGGCACGCCAATGCCCAAAAGCCCCGCCCCCATAATCATCAGCCAAATGGCGGTTAGCACCAGTGACAGGGTGAACAGCCCGGCCAAAAATTTACCCAGCAGCAGCGCGTCGCGGTAGATGGGCTGGGCCAACACACGCGACAAAGTGCGTTGGTTAAATTCGCCGTTGATGGCATCGAAGGAGAGGGCGATGGCGACCAGGGGGACGAGGAAGCCAAGCAGCCCGGCAAAGGCGGGCAGCGGGTCTTGCCCGGTGGTAAACAGCTTGAGAAAGACAAATTGCTCTTGCCCCGCGCTTTTTTGCAAATTGCTGACCGCGCCAAAGACGGTGGCAACGGCCGTTATTAAAATCAACAGCTCCAAAATCCGCATCCGGGCGCTGGTCAGATGGTCGGCGTCGCAAGGATTCAGCGGCGTTCTCCAGCACAGCGCGGTGAGCGTCTCGCGCCACTTTCAGACAGCGCCTCGCCTGGCTTTCGCGTCACCAGCCGGATGCTTCATTCATCAGTTAGACGCTGGGCTGGCATCAGCCATCGTTGGCTGCTTCTACAATTTCTGTGATACACAAGTCCTCCGTATCAAGATAGCATTAAGGCCGACTGCCCATCCCGCTGGATTCAACACACTGGCGCTTGCTGACGACTGACCACATTTGGTCTTATCAAGAGCTGTTGACCTATCGATTGCCTCCGCCTCGTTGGCAACCGCCTAAAAAGCGTGGGCGGCCGTCCAAAGCGGTGCAAGCACTTATTGATAGGTGGTGTTAATGTTCACGGTTAATACACTACTACCGGGATTGGAATTCAGCAAATCCAATCTCAATCTCCAATTTCCCACTACGCCCGAATTTCCTGCCGTTGAAACAGCACATAAGCCAGGGCAAACAGCAGCACCGTCAGCGCCACCAGCCCCGTCAGGTGCGGCCAGGTCAAGATGATGCTTTCGCCCAACGGCGATGGCGACCCCATCAATGCCCCTTGCAACTGTGTGGGCAGCACAAACCCCAGCGAACAGTGGACGGCGGCAACAGCCCAATTGTCGATTCGGCGCCTGGCGTGTTGGGAGAAAACCACTGACAGCGTTTCACGACTTTCGCTTGCGACACCAGTTCATCCACAAATCTGAATTTGTCCCGGCAGGATCATCTGGCGATCAACCCCACTGTCATATTCAAAAGACGGTAAAGAACAGCCAGACGGCAATGGCCAGCCAAGCGCCGCAAGTGGCTGGCTGGCGGAATTTGGTAGAAAACACCAGCCCAAGCGCCAGCAAACCTGCATAGGCGTGGTTATGAGCAAAACATCAGGCTGCGCCCCACCTCTTCATACTGGGCGTACATAATGCCCAAAAAGCCCACCCATAATCTCTCATCAGCCAAATGGCGGTTAGCACAGTGACAGGGTGAACAGCCCGACAAGGGTACCCAGCAGCAGCGCGTCGCGGTAGATGGGCTGGTAAACACACGCGACAAAGATGCGTTGGTTAAATTCGCCGTTGATGGCATCGAAGGAGGGCGATGGCGACCAGGGGGACAGCGAGGAAGCCAAACAACTAGAAGCAAGGCAGGCAGCGGGTCTTGCCGGTGGTAAACAGCTTGAGAAAGAGACAAATTACTCTTACTTGCCTTTTTACGCCATTGCTGACCGCTAAAGACGGTGGCAGCGGCGTTATTAAAATCAACAACCAAAATCCGCATCCGGGCACTGTGGTTAGATGGTCGGCCATATCTTTGCCCACCACCGCCCTGGCTTCCGTCCACAGTGAGCCTTCCCGTTTTCGTTCTACTTTAATCGCTTGTGATGTCATGGTGTTTCCTCCGGAATAGGACGCAGATTTTCCTGATGAACCTGATTTTATCAGGAAAATCAGGAAAATCTCGTCCACTCTTCATGCACGATGCAGTGATGCCCAGGTGGTTGGCGTATCCTCAGTAATGGGCATAAATTTCATCGAGGCTGAGAGGTTTCGATGGCGAGCGAAGCACCAATGGCCGCCACCTTCTTCCGCCTCGGCCACTTCCGCCGCAAGGTCGCTCTTGGCTTCCAATTCATACTCATCAGGGGTCAGGTCGTGGACATCCTGATACCACCGCGCGCAACTTTATGATTACCCGGCTGACCGCTTTGCCGTTGTTGGCCTGCACGTGGATACAGTACGCGCCGCCAGCACTTGCAGTGCCAGTTGACTGACAGAAGTATTCCAGAACAATACGGCCGTTTCTGAACAACCCCACCCGATCACGCCGTTTGCACCTGGTGCAGTAGGTGGGACGACAGCATGATGTTAATTCCTCATGCTGGCTCCCTGCTAACAAACTGCAAAAAGCGGCGAGCTTCCGGGTCAAGCCCAGCGTTGGCTCATCCATGATGATGATTTCCGGCGCTGTTTTGGCAGCAGTTCGGCCACGCAACCGCCTGCTATCCGCAGGAGAAAGGCAACCCGTTTGTGGGTTACATCGCCGTAACCCGTTCAGCGATTGCTCAATGCGCTCTTGCGCCACCACAAGGCAGGAAAAGGCAGATTCAATTTTGGCAGTATAGTTCAGGTTTTCCCACCGTCAGCCCATCATAAAAACCAACCGAGTCGGGCAGGTAGCCAGCATTGAAGTTCACGCTGAGGGAGCTGTAGGCGAATCAAACCCAACACGCTTACCTTGCCAGCACTGGGTTCAGTCAGCCCCAGCAGCATCAAAATGGTGGTTGTTTTGCCGAGCCATTTATTTTAACATCCATATTACACTTCACCGGGGCGGATGGCGAGGTTGATCGATCCACGGCAATAAAATCCCCATACTTGGTCCAAGCCCGTTGCCTGAACCAACATAGCTGATGTGATGCCCTCTGGCAACGGCCAAAGCGGGTGACAACCAACCCAACCACACCGACGGCGATGGCGATGAGCACCACGCCTTAATGCCCCACAGGGTGGAGAGTGCGGACGGTGGCGCGATATTCTGTTTGGATGCACTGTTGTCGCTTAGGCTGTGCCTTAAACGACATCACATAATCACCAGCGATGGCTTTGTCGGCGGGTTTGACGTGGACGGTAACTTGCGCCTGGGCACCGGGGGCAAGTTGGGGAATGTCGGCCGGGTCAAAGGTAATCGTCCAGCCGTTGGGGGAGGTGGCACTCATGGTGATGGCTTCGGCGGGGGCGGAGCCGGTGTTTTCCAGCAGCAGGTTAACGGCCGTTTCCTGCCCCGACTGCACATCGCCCGATAAACGGCCGTCTGGTGTGACCAAATCCAGCGCCGATTGCCCCACTACTTCGGCCGTTAGCGCCATGTCCGCCTTGATCTCACCTGCCTGGGCGTGAACCGCAATTGGGTAGCTGGCGACCTCCATTTTGAACAGCGGTGTGGCCTCAATGGAAACCGACTTGGTAGCGTTGGCTTCCAGCGGCAGCGTGGTCACTTCCTGCCCACTGGCCTTAAAGACAACGGTAAACCCGGCGAAGTACTCCGGCCAGCAAATCCACGTTCAAATCCTCGTCCCCCTCATTTTTTAACGTGGCGTTGAAGCGGAAGGTGCCATCGGGTTTGCCGCGCAGCGTGGGCAAATCCACCGTCAGGCTCATGTTGGGGGGCAGCTTTTGCTGAATCGTCAGCTCTAGCGGCAGCTTGGCCTGCGCGCCGCTGCCAGCGGCGGTTACTTCAAAGTGGTAGGTGTCGGCGGCAACGTCGGCGGGCAAAGTTAGCTTCAAATCAACGCTGGCATCTTTGCCAGGCTGGACGTAGGTTGACGCTGCAAATTAGGAGCCGCGAAAACGGCGAATCCATCCCTCTGGCAAACCGTTGACGCCCCAATTTGACAATTTGCCGACGGTGCGGTTGCCAACGGGGTTAACGAGCATTTTTCGCCCACGCCCACCACCTGCGAGAAATCGGTGTAGAGAGCCAGTGGGGAACGGGGACAGCGGTGGTGTCTGTTTGGGCGTAGGTGATGCCGCTGCTGCCCAACAGCAGCAGGCCAATTGCCAAAAACCATGTGGATAAAAGAAAACGACGCATGTTGAAATTCTCCTGCAAAGGGTGGGGCAAGTTTGTTGGGGGTTAATCATTTATTTGGGTAAAAAGCCCTGTCATTTCGACGAGTCTTCGAGGAGAAATCCCGCTCACTTGGCCGTCGCCAACGGGATTTCTCGGAGGACCTCGAAATGACAGGTTTACCGTTTATGTTGTTAACCCACAACAAACTTGCCCTGTAAATTTTTTACGAAATCGGGTTGATTAGTTTTGCCGTTCGCCTAAAGTCAGGCTGATGGTTTGCTCCCGGCCGTCGCGCAAAATGGTGAGTTCGAGGGTGTCACCGGGCTTGGCCTGGGCAACGGCGTTTTGCAAATCCTGGGTGTTTTGCATCGCTTCCCCATTGGCAGCGGTGATGATGTCGCCGCCGAGCAGGACGCGCTGGCCGTTGATGGTGCTGGGTTTGAAGCTGCCGTGTAAGCTACCTTTGTCGGCCGGGCTGCCCTGCTCAATTTGCTGGATGAGGACACCGCTTTGGTCTTTGTCCAGGTTCATAGCGGCGGCCAGGTCGCTGTTGAGGGTGAGGCCGCTGATGCCGAGCCAGGCGTGGTTGTTGGTTTGGTTGGGATTAACGGCCGTTTCCTCCGCCACCGAACCATCGCTACGCGGCCGAGCTTGCAGCGTCACGTCCACCGTCTGTGTCTCGCCATCACGCAAAATGGTTAGCGTAATGGTGTCGCCCACCTTGCCAAAGCGACTGAGATAGGTGATGAGGTCGTCCATGCTGTGGATGGGTTCGCCATTAACGGCCGTTACCACATCCCCACCAACCATCACCTGCTCCCCGTCCATCTCCACCTGCCGGTCGCTGCCGTGCAGGTTGGCCGCATCCGCCGGGCTGTTGGGAACCACCTCGCCTACCAGCACACCCAATTGGTCACGCGATAACCCTGCAGCCTCGGCCAAATCGGGCGTAAGCGTCACGCCGCTGATGCCCAAATACGAATGGTCATAATGGCCGTCGCTGACGAGGGCTGGCACCACCTGCTGCACAGTGGCCGAGGGGATGGCAAAGCCAATCCCGGCTGATGCTCCGGCCGGTGAGATGATGGCCGATGTGACCCCCACAACTTCACCCTGGTCGTTGAGCAACACGCCGCCGGAGTTACCGGGGTTGATGGACGCATCCGTTTGGATGATGTCGGGGATGTTGTAGCGCGGGGCAGTCGTGTCGCTGTTGTCCACCGGCAGCAAACGACCCAGGGCGCTGATGATGCCGACGGTCATGGTACCTTCTTGCCCAAACGGGTTGCCAATGGCAACTGCCAAATCGCCTACGTGAAGCTGGGTCGAGTCGGCGATTTGCACGGGGTGCAACTCGCTGGCATCCACGTCCACCGACAAAACGGCCAAATCGCTGTCGGGGTCAGCCCCGACCAGGGTCGCATCCACCGTTTTGTCGTCGGCAAAAATTACGGTGATTTTGTCGGCGTTGGCAACAACGTGATTGTTGGTCACAATGTGGCCGTCCATATCCCAAACAAAGCCCGACCCTTCAGCCCGGACGGTGGTGTCGGGCTGCTGTGGGGTGAGGTTGGGAAAGCCGGGCAGGCTGGGGAACTGGAAGATGGGGTTGTTGTTGGCAGCTTGGTGCTGCTCGATGCGAATGTGGACGACGGAGGGATTGACCTGGGCGTAGATAGCTTCGAGGGTGCCATTAACGGCCGTTTCCACCACCACATTATCCGCCGCCACCAGCGGCTTGGATACGGTAACTGTCTGGTCTGCCGTGTTGCTGTCGGCTGCCGAAACGGTGACGGGCTGCGAACAAGCGGTCATACTCATAAGAATGAGCATGGCGAAGAACATAAAAAGGGTTGTACGAATTTTACCTGTCATTTTGTGCCTCCAATACAAATAGTGGCTGGTGGTTGGTAGCTGGTACCAGCCACCAGCCACTATTTTCATAATGACAGGATAGGGAAAACGGCCGTTTTTGGCTTTAAGGCAACTATATGGGAAGTTTAAGCCCAGCTTAAGGAATGAAAATTGAATGGGCTACAAAACCGAGATTGGAGATTGGAAAATATCGGAAATAAAAATTTCTCACGCAAAGGCGCAAAGCCGCCAAGCACTTTCCCCTTTGCGCCTTTGCGTGACATAAAGTTCATGCTGATAATGTCTATTCACCTAATCTCCAATTGCTAATCTTCAATCTAGGTGGCGTAATGGATTGGAAGGTAGAGGGTAAACTGGCTGCCACGCCCCAGATCGCTGTCCGCTTGAATACGGCCGTTGTGCGCCACGGCCACTTCCTGGGCAATCGTTAGCCCCAGCCCCAGCCCGCGCGGAAAACGGCTGGCCTGCTGCCCGCGAAAAAAGGGGGTAAATAGATTAGGCAATTCATCGGCCGGGATACCAGGGCCGGTGTCGGCCACGCGCAGCCATAGCTCCCCGCCGCTGCGCCCCGTTTCCACCGACACCTTGCCACCCGCCGGGGTATATTTGACCGCATTGCTGAGTAAATTGCCGACGGCCTGCGCCAGCCGGTCAGGGTCGGCCAACAGCGGCGGCAAATCGGGTGTCAGGGCAACCTGCCAAACGATTTCTTTTTCATTAGCCGCCGCCTGCCATGTTTGCAGCAGCGGTTGCAGCCAATCGTTGAGCGAGAGTGGTTGCAGCGTCAGTTCGCGTGGCCCCAACTTTTGCCCGTGCAGCCGGGTCAGGTCGTCCAGCAGCGGCTGGAGTCGCTCCAGTTCGGCATCCATCCCCGCCAGCAATTCTTGCCGCAAAGCGGGTGAACCACTATTGTCTTGCCGCAGCACATGAATGGCCGAGCGTACCGCGCCTAACGGCCGGCCGACCTCATGAACCACGTTTGCCAGCAGGTGGCGGCGGGTTTCTTCCATGTCGTGCAGCCGCTGCGATAGCTGGCTGACGGCTTGTGCCAGCAGCCGCAGCTCTTCGGGGCCGCTGGCAGGGAGATCGGCGATGGGCTGGCCGGTGGCAATGTCGGTGACGGCGGCGGTGAGGGCATGGATCGGCCGTTCCAGCCGCAGCGCCAGCACCAGCCCAATGAGGCCACCCACCAATAGTTCCAGCCCCAACACGCCGATAAATAGCCAGCGCAGGCGGCTAAACTGGGTGGAAAGATTTTGCACGTCCTGGGTGACTTGGACAATGCCAACCAACTCCTGGTTGATGTCGCGCACGGGGACGTAGACAACGGCCGTTTTTCCCGAAAACTCATAGATAATACCACCCTCGGCAGACGGCGTGGCTTCGGGGGAAAGCGGCTGCCCATCGGGTGCCAGCAGCGTTACCTGGCTTTGAAACTGGCTGCTTAGTCCACGCAAAAATGCGTCCGCTTTGGCCGGGTTTTGCCAAATGTCAGCCTCGTTGATGATCATTTCCGCCTGCTGTGCCAAATCTTGCTCCAGGTTGTGGAGCAGAAGCTGGGATTCCAGAATGTAGAAAAGGGCAAAGCCTGCCAGAGGAACGATAATGAGCAGGGGGAGCAGGTGGCTGATGATAAAGCGGGCGCGGAGGGTGCGTATCATTGGGGCACCAGCTTGTAGCCTATGCCGCGCACGGTGACGATGCGCTGGGGATGGCTAGGGTTTTCTTCTAGCTTTTCCCGCAGCCAGCGGATGTGGACGTAAACGACCTGGGGTTCTCCGGCAAATTCGGCACCCCAGACGCGGCTAACAAGGTTATCCACGGAAACTACATGGCCGGCTTCGAGGGCGAGGGTATGGAGGAGTTGGAACTCTTTGGCGGTGAAGGAGAGAAAACGGCCGTTTTGCTCCACCGTATGCGCCGCCGGGTCAATCAACAAATCCCCTACCTGGATCGGTTCTGGCACGGTGGGAGCTGCACCACTTTCGCTGCTGCGCCGCAGCACTGCCTTTATGTGGGCCAGCAGCAGGTCGGTGTTAAACGGCTTGGTGATGTAATCATCCCCGCCCAGTTCCAAGGCCAAAATGGCATCCAGCTCGCGGCGGCGGGCGGTGACAAAAATGACGGGAATGTGGTGGGTCTGGTGCAGCTTTTTTAGCGCCTCCAGCCCATCCATCCCCGGCAGACCAATATCCAGCAGCAGCAAATCGGGTGGCTCCTGGCGCACGATTGCCAACGCAGCTTCGGCTGTGGCTGCGGCACTGGTTCGGTAGCCTGCCTGCTCCAGGCTCAAGCTCAGGCTGCGGCGCATCAGCGTATCGTCGTCTACGACAAGAATATGTTTATTCATTGAAAACGAGGTCTGGATTGCTTCTTGGGGTTTTAGCGGCGACGACCTGCAATGCGTAAAAGCCGCAAAAACAGGTTGATGAAATCCAGGTAAAGGACTAATGCGCCAAGAATGCTGATGCGGCTCAACTGAAGTTCGTCATGCTGTGCCAATGCTGCTGCGACTTGCCGTTTGATGCGCTGGGTGTGGTAGACGGTCAGCCCCAGAAAGATAAACATGCCAACGTAAGTGACAATCCAAGAGAGAACGGAGTTAGACCAAAACATGTTGATGACGGAGGCAATGACGATGCCAACGAGGGCAAAGAGGAAGAACCGCCCAAACCGACTCAGGTCTACCTTGGTGGTGTAGCCGATGATGCTCATGGTGCCGAAAAGAACGGCCGTTGATCCAAACGCCACCGCCACGCTGCCCAACGTATACACGGCAAACATGAAGGCCAGCGTCACCCCATTGACCGCTGCATAGAGGAAGAAGAGGGAAACGGCCGTTTGTGGCGACAACCGCTTAATGCCAAACGAAATTCCAAGCACCAGCCCAATCTCCACAAGAAACATCCCCCACATCAACGCGGGGTTTGCGGCCAGCAAACCCATGAGCGGCGAAACCGAAACAGCCGCCGC
>JACKCD010000052.1 GCA_020634215.1 Ardenticatenaceae bacterium
TGGCCTATGTGCAGACGATGGAAGGGTTTGGCACGCGCCACAGCTTTAGTGTGACCGACCGGGCCGATTTTGGGGTGGGGGCGGCGCGGACGTGGATTTTTAATGAGTTTACGCGGGTGGGAAACGGCCGTTTGCAGGTCGAATATGATGATTTCCCCGTCTCCTTCGACGGCGTGGACTGGCCGCAGCGCAACGTGGTTGCCACCCTGCCTGGCACCGGTACCCATCCTGGCGTGGTGGTGCTAATGGCTCACTACGATTCTCGTACTATTGAAGTGAATGACGGGTTTGCCCGCGCCCCGGGAGCCAACGACAACGCTTCTGGCGTGTCGGTGCTGCTGGAAGTGGCGCGGCTGCTCAGTTCCCGCTTTTGGAACCAAGACATCGTTTTTGTGGCCTTTGCCGCCGAGGAGCAGGGAACGCACGGCAGCCGCCATTTTGTGGCCGATAAAATGCTGGATGGCTGGTTGGTGGATGCAGCATTGAACAACGATATTGTGGGCGGCCGGCCGGGGATTCCCCAATCTATTCGCGTCTTTGCCGCCGCGCCGGACACGTCCCCGGCGCAGCAGTTGGCGCGGTATGTGGATTATGTGGCGGGGCTGTATATTCCGACGTTTGGAACGGCCGTTCAGGACGTTGCCGACCGTGAAGGGCGTTTTAGCGACCACATTCGCTTTTTGAACGCCGGTATTCCCGCCCTGCGGCTAACAGAATCGCAGGAAGACCCGACCTACCAGCACAACGGGCTGGATACGGCGGATCGGATTGATTACAACTATTTGCGCCAGGCGGTGCAGCTAAATCTAGTGACGGTTGCCAACATCATTGGCGCACCGGCGCGGCCGGCCCCGCCGAATGTGGCGCAAATGGAGCTACAGGGGGCGTATTTACTTACCTGGGTGCCGGACGTGCAGGCGGCAGGCTATGCCATTTCCTTCCGCCCCCTCGGTTCACCGACCTTTGAGCCGTTTCGTTTGGTGGGGATCAACGAGGCGGGTAATGTGGCGCTGACGGGGCTGAACCCGAATGTGGAGTATGGGGTGAGTATGGCGGCGATTGGGGAAAACGGCCGTTTGTCCCTCTTCTCGCCGGAAATTTTTGTGGGGCCGTTTCCGTAGACATGATGCCCATCCTTTCCCACATTCAAGCCAGACCCCTCCTGACAGCGCGGGATCGAGGAGAAACGGCCGTTTCCACCTCGCTCGATTTGGGCATGAAAACGGCCGTTTTGTCCCTCACGCCCACTCATTTGCGCTTGCCCGACGGCCAGCAGCTTGCCTGGGTGCAGGTGGAGGAGATTGCCGCCAGTGAAAATAGCTGCTATTTGGTCGAGGACGACGACATCCACAAAATACAGTTCTTTTCCGAAGCGTTTAACCGCGCCTACAGCCTTTACCCCACCCACAGCGCCCCCACCATGCTGGTAGCTGGCTTCCCCATGCACCGCATTAAAGACACCGACCCCTGGCGCGACACCCAGGCCAAAATTCAGGCGGTGCAGCCCATGGGCAGCGTGCTGGATTGCAACATGGGGTTGGGCTACACCGCCATTCAGGCCGCCGAACGTGCTGACCACGTGACAACGATTGAGCTTGACCCCACCGTGGTCGAAGTTTGCGGCTGTAACCCGTGGTCGCAGCCGCTGTTTGACAACCCCAAAATCACCCGGCTGCTGGGCGACAGTTTTGACGTGGTGGAGACGATGGCCGACGGCCGTTTTTCCTGCATCATCCACGATCCGCCCACTTTTAGCCTGGCGGGACATCTCTATTCGGCTGACTTTTACCGGGAGCTGTGGCGACTGCTCAAACCAAAGGGGCGCGTTTTCCACTACATTGGCGACCCCGACAGCCGTTCTGGTCGCACCGTCACGCGAGGGGTGGTGCGTCGCCTACAGGAAGTGGGATTTCGTCAGGTCAAACCCGCCCCACGCGCCTTTGGCGTGGTGGCGTATAAATAATTGGTTATTCACGGAGTTTCTGATGATCACAAAGAACGTTTGGCTGCTGATAGTAGGTTGTTTTATTTTATTGGCGGCTGGCTGTGGGCAAGAAACGGCCGTTTCTCCCACGCCCACCCCTGCTTTCCCCGGCCCAACCTTCATCCTCTTCTACACCAATAATTGACCACCCTGAGCGCAAATGCAGCCCATCGTGAATGAGCTGGAAGAAGAATTTGCCGGGCAAGTTGCTTTTTATCGCCTGAACGTCGAAGAGCCGGAACAGGCGCAGATTCAGCAGCAATATGGGCTACGTGGTCATCCCTCGGTTCTTGTTTTGGATGGAGATGGGCAGCCCAATGCCCAATTTGTGGGGGTGGTTGAGGTGGAAAGGCTGCAGGAGGCATTAACGGCCGTTATTCCCTAGCAGCCTATCAGAGAAGTTAGAGGAGATTGGAGATTGGAGATTAGAGATTTTGAATCTCCAATTTCTAATTCCCTCTAAAGGAAACAGTATGACAACTGAAAAACCATTGGCCGGAAAAGTGGCCGTTGTAACAGGTGCCGGCCGGGGGATTGGCAAGGCAATTGCGCTGGGGTTTGCGGCGGCAGGAGCATCTGTGGGATGCGGGGCGCGAACGGCCGTTGAGCTAACCCAAACCGTGGGTGACATTGAGGCTGCCGGTGGGCGAGCGTTGGCGGTGGTGGGGGATGTGGCGGAGGAAACGGCCGTTTTCCAGCTCATCAACCAGACCGCTGCCGCCTTTGGCGGGCTAGATATTTTGGTCATTAACGCGGGGATGAGTCCGGCAAAAACGGCCGTTGCCGACAGCAACCCTGCCGACTGGCAGCGCACCCTCGAAGTCAACCTGCTCGGTGCCTACCACTGCACCCGTGCCGCCATTCCCCACCTGCAGGCCCGTGGCGGCGGCAAAATCATCACCGTTGGCTCCGGGTTGGGGCATCGCGGGCTGGCTGGCGGCTCCGCCTATGCCGTTTCCAAAGCCGGGCTGTGGATGTTCACCCGCGTGCTGGCGCAAGAACTGTGGCCCGACAATATTAGTGTTAATGAACTCATCCCCGGTCCCGTTGACACCGCCATGACCTCTACCGGCCCCAGCAACCCCGACAGTGTAGCCAGCATCAGCGGCGAATGGATGAAGCAGCCGAAAGATGTGGTGCCATTGGCACTCTTTTTAGCTACCCAGCCCACCATCGGCCCTACTGCCCAAAGCTTTAGCCTGATGCGGCGCGATTGGGCATAATTCGTAGGGTTGAGACATGCCTCACCTACTCATTTATTTGTATTTTTGCTCTGCAATCAACGAGCCTGTAAATCAATAATGACCTTGCCCTGTGCCCGTTTTGTTTCGACGTAGCGCATGGCTTCGGCGACTTCGGCCAAGGGGTAGCAGCGGTCAATGACAGAGCGAATCCGCCCAGCAGCTAGCATGTCGGCCAGGAAAGCAAGGTCATCTTTGACGATGTGGGCCATCAGAGGGGCGATCTCTTTGCCGGTGATTTTGCTGGAGAGTGCGCCCAGGGTCATGACCTGCAACATGCGGGGCATGGTGGTGAAACCCGCAACAATCGCTTTGCCGTTGGGGTTGAGGGCGAGGTTGTAGGCGGCTACGGATTTGTTGCCGACGGCATCGTAAATGAGGTCATAGCAACGGCCGTTTTTCGTAAAATCTTCCTGCGTATAATCAATCACATGGTCGGCCCCAATGGCGCGAACCATTTCCAGGTTGCGTGTGCTGCAAACGGCCGTTACCTCCGCCCCCCACGCCTTTGCAATCTGCACCGCATACGTCCCCACGCCACCCGATGCCCCATTGACCACCACATGCTGTCCCGCTTGCAGATTAGCTTTGTCCCGCAACCCTTGCAAAGCGGTCAGCCCTGCCACCGGCACTGCGGCGGCATCGGCAAAGGAAACATTTTCTGGTTTATGGACTAGCAGCTTTTCCGGCACCGCCACATACTCGGCAAACCCACCTGCGCCAATGTCACTAAAGACAGCATCGCCGGGCTGGAATTCCGTTACATCTTTGCCTACGGCTTCTACCGTTCCGGCGATGTCGGCTCCTAAACGGCCGTTTTTTGGCACCATCAGCCCCTCACTCAGCCGCACCAAAAACGGCGCACCCCGCATCCGCCGCCAATCTAGCGGATTCACCGAAGCTGCCACAACCTTGACCAATACATCCTTGTCCCCAACTGTCGGTTTTTCAACCTCCACAAATTGCAATACGTCGGGGGAACCATATTTGGGAAAAACAACTGCTTTCATCAAACACCTCTCAAATTTCAAACAAATTGCAAATGGAGTCATCAGAGTCAGGTAATACTTTATCCGCGTTCGTCCGCGTTTGTCCGCGTCCCATCATCCAGACAACAAACAGACAGCAGGGGCAACCCCAAATCCCGCGCTTTTCGCAGTAAGCCATAAAGGGCGGCTTGATCAGCAACCGGGCCACTTAGCACCGTTTGCCCATTTTCAGCTAACTCAACCGTCAAGCCATCAAACCAACAGCCCCACTGGCCGTCTAAATGGCCTTTGAGCCGAATTTGATAGTAGGCTGTTTCGGGATTGGGATTTATGTTGCTCATGCCGTTCATCCTATGTGCATCAGAATAGCGGCAAAAGGGGTGTGGGTATAGACACGAAAGTGTTGTTTGAGGGTGTTAAAGGGTTAAAGCAGCCCTAACTCCCGCGCCCGCGCCACCGCTTCGGTGCGCCGCCGCACCCCCAGCTTGTCAAAAATGCGCCGATTGTGTCCCTTGACGGTATCTATTGCCAGGAAAAGCCGTGTGGCAATTTCCCGATTGGATAGCCCCTGGGCGATGAGGTGCAGCACTTCGAGTTCGCGGTCGCTAAGGGGGTCAACCAAGGGTTGGGCGGCGGTTTGGGGGGTAAATGCAGCCAGCAGCGTGGCAGCATATTGCTGTAGCGATTCACTGAGGGCTGCTGCTTGCTGGATGCGGGTTAGCAGCGCGGCCATCGGCTGGCCTTCGTCAAGAAAGGTTCGCACAAAGTTCTGCGGTTCACCCAAAGCCAGTGCCGTTGCTAAATGGTGCGCCGCCTCGTCGGCTTCTCCCAGAGCTTCATGCGCCAACGCTTGCAGCACCAGCACCTTGAGCCGTTGGTCGTGCCACGCCTTGGCCTCCATTTGCTGGCGCAGCGGTTCCAGCAAACCCAGGGCGGCAGCGGCATTGCCCTGGGCTAGGTGAACACGGGCAAGGGTGAGCGGGTGGTTTTGGGCAAGGGAAACGGCCGTTTCTCCCTCACCCCTTCGCAGCAGCACCGCAACCTGCAACGCTACTACCTCCCCCAATTGCCTCTCAAACCGGTGCTGCTGTGCCGTTTGCCCCGCCTGCGCCACAATCGCTACCGCCTCGTCCACCTCCCCCAGTGCCAGCTTGAGCCGCGCCAAAAAGAGGTCGCTCATCACGCTGCGGTCAATGCGGCTGCCAAACTGCCGTGCCAGCGGCGCGTTTTGCTCCCAATAGCGTTGGGCAGCGTCCAACGCATTCCACTCATAATGAATCCGCGCCAAACCGAGGAACGCTTCGCACATCGGCAGCGGCGGCGGCTCGCCCACCGCTTGCAGCAGGTGTTGATAGGTTTGCGCCGCCTGCTGAAGCTGGTTGTTTCCCTCCTGAATGCTGCCAATTCCCAGCGTAGACATCATAGCGATGATTTTATGCCCGATTGCCACCGCTTTGGCCTGGGCTTCGGCATAGGCGCGGCCAGCAGCAGCGCGGTCGCCTTGCAGCAGGTAGGCGTAGCCCAAATTCCAGCTAATGGAGGCACGCACCCCCACGTTGTTGGGGTCGAGGTATGCTAGAGCGCGGTGGGCCTGGGTAATGATGGTTTCGGCCTGGTGGGTTGCCACGCCCACGGTGGCGCGAATGGAGGCAATGCGGCCGATGAGGTCGCGGGTTTCTGCACGTCTTGCGCCTTAGGTAATATATAACATTTTTTTCGGCGGCCTGCACCTTTTCTTCAATGGTTGCCAGTTGGCTGACGGCGAGCAAGGTGGAGGCGTAGGTGATTAAAAGGGAGGGACGGGTGGCAAAAACGGCCGTTTCCAGCGACTGCAACCAATGCAAAATCGGCACCGCCCCACCGCGAAATTGCAGCGACGGCCCCCTGGCATCAATCAGGTATTCAGCGCGGTCAATGTCGTGGGCGGCGGTGGCGTGGTGAAACGACTCTATTTCCAGATCGTTGGCTTCATACCATTTGCTGGCGCGAAGATGCAGCCGTGTGATAAGCTGTTCCCCTTGCTGCTGTAGCCGCTGACGCAGCAAATCGGCAAAGAGGTGGTGATAGCGATACCAGCGGCGTTGGCCGTCTAGCGGAATGAGGAAGAGGTTGGCTTGCTCCAAATGGGCGAGCGTTTCCTGCCCAGAAATGGCGGCGTTGGCGAGAACAGCATCACACAGGGGGGCGCAGAGGCGGTCAAGAACGGCCGTTTGCAGCAAAAACGTCTGCACATCTTCCGGCTGCTGCTGCAAAACCTCCTCCACCAGATAATCCAGCACAAAGCGGTGGCTGCCGCTAAACGAAGCGATAAATTGCTCCGTATCTGCCTGCCCTTGCAGTGCCAGCGCCGCCAACTGTAGCCCGGCAATCCACCCCTCGGTGCGGCTTTCCAACGCCGCAATAGCGGCCGTTGTCAGCCGCAGCCCCATCACCTCGCGCAAAAATTGGGCGGACTCCACTTGGTTAAAGCGCAACTCATGCCCCCGTAGCTCCACAAGCTGGTTTTGCGCCCGCAGCCGTGCCAATGGCAGCGGCGGATCTTCCCGTGTGGCGATGACCACCTGCATTTGTGGCGGCATGTATTGCAGCAAAAAAGCGACTGCTTCATCAATGGTTGGGGCATCCAGCCGGTGGTAATCATCCAGCACGAGGATAAAGGGAACCGTGACGGGGGCGATGTCCTGCACCAGTGCTTTGGCAAAGGCGGTGGCTGGCAGCGGTTGGTTGGCTTGCAGCAGTTGCCTGAGTGAGCTTTGGGCGTTGGGCAACGGCCGTATTGCCAGGGCCAGATAGGCAAAAAATTGGGTCGGATTGCTGTCGTCGCCGTCCAGCGACACCCAGCAGACGGTTTTGTCTGTTTGCTGCCGCAGCCAACTGGTAAGCAGGGTTGTTTTGCCGTACCCGGCCGGGGCGGAGACAAGCAGCAGCCGGGTCTGTGGCTGCCCGGCCAGCTTTGCCAACAGATGGGGTCGCCCGACTTGCTCGGCGCGGTTGGGGGGCATGTAGAGTTTGGTAGGCAGCAGGGTATCGAACATGGGGGGATTGTAGCGGGAAAGGGGGGCGGAGGACAAACGGCCGTTTGTAACCCGCATTTTAACGTTGCTGCACTAAGATACCGCTTGGGTGAGCGTTCAGATTGTTGAACATGATATCAAAAACGTCTCCGCTACGGGAAAAACCTCCCGCAGCGTTTTATGCTGCATTGGGGAGAAATGGTATAATGATTGGCTATGGCTTTTGAGTTTTCATTTGAGATTGAGGCAGAGGATCCCCAAACGGGGGGGCGTAACGGCCGTTTAGCCACCCCCCACGGCATCCTCCAAACCCCCGTATTCGCCCCCGTTGGCACCCAAGGCACCGTCAAAGCGATGCGCCCCGATGAATTGGTAACGCTAGGAGCAACCCTTGTTCTCAGCAACACCTACCACCTTTACCTGCGCCCCGGCGACGAACTGGTGCGCGATTTGGGCGGTCTGCACCACTTTATGCAGTGGAACGGCCCCATCCTCACCGACAGCGGCGGCTTTCAGGTCTTTAGCCTCAGCCAGACCCGCAAAATTGATGATGAGGGCGTGACCTTTCAATCCCACCACGACGGTTCCTATCATCGCTTTACCCCGGAAAAGAGCATTGCCATCCAGGAAAATTTGGGAGCCGACATCATCATGGCCTTTGATGAATGTCCACCCCCCACCGACTATGAGTACGTCAAGCGGTCACTGGTGCGAACCCACGCTTGGGCGCAGCGGTGCGTGGCGGCCAAAACGCGGGGAGATCAGGCCCTGTTTGGCATTGTCCAGGGGGGCATTTTCCCCGACCTTCGCGCCCAAAGTGCGGAATTTTTGCTGGGGCTGGATTTGCCCGGCTACGCCATTGGCGGGCTGGCGGTGGGTGAGTCCAAGAGCGAAATGTACACCGTGCTGGATCAGATGAACCCCATTTTGCCGCGCCACAAGCCCCGCTATTTGATGGGGGTGGGTGCGCCGGAGGATTTGGTGAACGGAGTGCTGCGTGGGGTGGATGTTTTTGACTGTGTGCTGCCCACGCGGCTGGCTCGCCATAACACGGCACTCATCAAGGGGGGCAAGCTCAATTTGCGGAACGCCCGCTTTGAGCGTGACCCGCTGCCCATTGATGAAGGGTGTGACTGCTACACCTGCCAAACGTTTAGCCGCGCCTATTTGCGCCATTTGGTGAAGGCCAATGAAATTTTGGGTCACATTCTGCTGACCACCCACAACATCCACTTTTTGCTGGAGCTGATGCGGCAGATGCGGGAAGCGATTGCGGCGGGGCAATTACGGCCGTTTGCCGACGAGTTTTTGCAACATTATCCAGCCGTTGCTGTGACAACGTAGGTTTTTGTTTTTTACCGCAGAGGGCGCAAAGATCGCAGAGATTTCTTGTCTTTCTTTGCGTCCTCTGCGCCCTCTGCGGTTCAAATTTTCAAGTTTTTACCAAACCAAGACATAAGGAAGTTCGAGGTTTTTTTATGAGTTTAATTGAAGCGATTATTATTGGCCTAATTCAAGGAGCGACGGAATTTTTGCCCATTTCCAGCTCCGGCCACCTGATTTTAGTGCCGCATTTATTGAAGATGAGTGAACCGACGCTGGATGTGATTGCGATTGTCCATTTGGGGACGCTGGTGGCGGTGCTGATTTACTTTTTGCGCGATATTTTGTCTATTGTAACGGCGGTGGTGGAGGGGGTGCTGTATAAACGGCCGTTTGAATCCCCCGAAGCCCGTCTCGGCTGGTACGTCGTTGCCGGTTCCATCCCCGTTGCCATCGTCGGGCTGGCCCTAGCCGACTACTTTGAAAGCATTCTGGCAACCCCGCTGGTGGCCTCCATCATGCTGCTCTTTACCGCCATCCTCCTCATCGTTGGCGAGCGGCTGCTGACCGGCAAAAAAGGGTTGGCGCAAATGACCTGGGGGGATGCGATGTTTATCGGCTTGGCGCAAATGTTGGCCCTCATGCCCGGCGTGTCCCGTAGCGGCAGCACCATTACCGCCGGGCTAATGCGTGGTTTGGATCGCACGCTGGCGGCTCGCTACAGCTTTTTGCTGGGCATCCCCCCCATCTTGGGAGCCGGTCTGCTGTCCATCATGGACATCATCAACGCCGACAACACCATGGCGCAGCTTCCCACCCTGGCTGCCGCCTTTTTTGCCGCCGCCATTTCTGGCTACGCCTGCATTCACTTCCTCCTAACCTGGCTGCGCCAGCGCAGCCTCTACCTCTTCGCCATCTACTGCGTGGCCTTTTCCTTGTTTAATCTGGCAGTGTTATGGTTTGGCCTCATCTGAGTTTGTCTATCGGGAGTAGGGCGTGGGGTGTAGGGTGTAAAACACGCGCTCCCTACTCCCTACTCCCCACCCTCTTACTTTTCCTCACCGCCTGCACCACCCAACCTGCTCCCCCGCCCGACCTGCCCCCCACGCCGGCCGTCAGCAGTCTGCGAATTGGGGTTGCCAGTAGTGCCGTGGGGGTGGTCGGTTTGGTGACGGAGCCGTATGGGGAGGAACGGCCGTTTATCCACCTCCAATTCATCCCCGCCAACAGCACTGCCCTGTGGCAAGGGCTGGCCGATGGCACCCTTGATGCCGCCCTGCTCCACGTCATCCCCGCCGACAACGACCGCTGGTTTAACCCGGTAGCCCTAGACGGGCTGGCGGTGGTGGTGAACCCGGCCAACCCGGTGCGCTCCCTATCGCTGGCGCAGGTGCAGGGGTTGTTTTCCGGGCAAATAATCAATTGGCAAGACGTGGGTGGCGACGACGCGCCGGTGATGCTCATCAGCCGGGAGGTGGGATCGGGGGCGCGGACGCTGCTGACGCAGCAGGTGTTGGGGGAGCGGCGGCTGGCGTTGAACGCGCAGGTGGTGGCGGATCAGGCGGCGTTGCTGGCGACGGTGGTGGGGGAAGAAACGGCCGTTAGTTACGCCATGATGGGGAGCGTGGGGGAGGAGGTGGTGATGGTGGAAATAAACGGCCGTTTGCCAACCCCCAACGAAACCGGCACGCAAAACTATCCCCTCACCACCCCCCTCTACTTTGTCGCCCCCACGCCCGACGAACCTCAGGGCGAACTCCGCGCCTTCCTCGCCTGGCTTCAATCCCCCGCCGGGCAAGCCATCCTCTCGCAAAAATACGGCCGTGTGCGTTAGCACAGCCAAAATAGGACGCGGATAAACGCGGACAAACGCGGATTTGATCGGGCTTTTGCTAATAACCACTGCAAAATCAGGCTCAGGCCGGCAATTAATGATATGATATACGCCCATGAGTGATTAGGAGTAAAAAGGAAACAGCCAATGTATCCCCCACACGCCAACCACCCCTTGAGACTCCAAGCTACCACCATTTATTACCCATAAGGAGAAAAACATGCATCCACTGAATGATCCACAATTGATTGAAGGACTCGCTCTATTTGAGCAAATGGTTCCCGGCGGCATTACCCTTGACGATATTCCTGCCACCCGCCAATTTTTAGCTGGTTTGAATGCGGCGATGGCCTCCCAAGTGCCAGACATACCCGGCGTAGCCACCAGCGACCATTATGCACCGGGGTCAGATGGCGCACCGGATGTCATGGTGCGCGTTTATCAGCCCGAAAACCGCCCCGCCACCTTGCCCGCCCTTCTTTGGATTCACGGTGGTGGCTATGTTTTGGGCGACGTGGCCGGGGACGATCTCAAGGCCAAAGGGTTAACCCTGGCCTTGAACTGTGTGGTTGCCTCCGTCGAGTACCGCCTAGCTCCTGAACACCCCTTTCCCGCCCCGCTGGAAGATTGTTACGCCGCGCTTAAATGGCTGGCCACCCATGCCGACCAATTTGGGGTGAACAAAGCCCGCATTGCCATTGGTGGAGCCAGTGCCGGGGGCGGTTTGGCGGCTGGGCTAGGGTTGCTGGCGCGGGATCGGGCTGAAGTGCCAGTTTGTTACCAGCTTTTGATCTACCCGATGATTGACGACACAAATGTTGCCCAAGCTGACCCAGACGTGCCTGACGCTCCCCTGTGGACACGCGCCAGCAATTTGCTGGGCTGGCGTGCCTATCTTAATCAGGAGCCAGGCAGCGAGGGCGTTTCCCCCTATGCCGCACCCACGCGGGCCGAGGATGTGAGTGGGTTGCCCCCCACCTATATTGGTGTCGGCACGCCCGATCTGTTCTGCGATGAGGACATTGCCTATGCCCAACGGCTGATGAAGGCCGGTGTGCCGACAGAACTCCACGTTTATGCTGATGGTTTCCACGGCTTTGACGGCTTTGCCGCAGGTTCAGATGCGGCTCAACGCTTCTCAGGGGAACAAATTCGCTTGTTAAGCCGGGCTTTGCACGGTTAATGCTATCAAATGTGACCGGCACTTCCGAAGTGCCGGTCACATGAACACAGAGTGTTTGAGAAGTTCAACTTCTCAGCAGAAGTTGAACTTCTTGCCGAAGCGATATGTCAACAGCAGGATCATATGATCGTCATTCTCACCGTGACGATGCAGCCGAAATTCAGCGGCTGGCATCGCAAGCGCGTTCTGGCTGGGGCAAGGAAGCCCGTAAGCTGATTTGGTTTGGGCTGCGCGATGGGATGTCGGTGCTGGAACCGGGCAGTGGGCCGGGGTTTGTGACGGCACAACTGCTGGATTTGCTGCCAACCAGCACCATCACCTGCCTGGAAATAGATCCGGCCTTGTTGGCGCAGGCACAGCAGGAACTGCAAGACAAGGTGGGTGAGCGCGTTCGTTTTGTTGAAGGTTCGGTGCTGGAGACGGGGTTAGAGGGCAACCAGTTTGATTTTGTTTATGCTCGGCTGCTGCTACAGCATTTGTCTGACCCCGTTGGGGCGGTGCGGGAGATGTTTCGTGTCTTGAAGCCAGGCGGCAAACTGGTCATTTATGATGTGGATGATGACCTGTTTGGCTTTTTTGACCCCCCGATTCCCGAATTTGCCCCGGTGCTGCAACGGTTTGGGGAGGCGCAGGCGGCGCGAGGGGGAGATCGGCGGATTGGGCGGCGGCTGTGGCGGCTGTTGCGGTCGGTGGGGTTTGACAATCTAGGCTTGGAGGTTCTGGCGTCTCATAGTGATGAGGCGAGTCTTGAATCATTTATGCAGCATCTTGACCCGGATCGCTTGGGGTGGCTGGTGAACGGGGGGTGGCTGTCCCAAGCGGAACTAGATGCCTTTGCCGTTGCCCGGCAAAAATTTATGGAGTCGGCAGAGGCTTATACGCTGTGGATGATGGTGATGGTGTGTGGGGAGAAGCCTGAATGAATGTATCTGATCTGTTTGCCGAAGGGCCTTGGCAATGGGGTTTGCGGGGTGATCCCTGGCTTTGGGAGGAAATGCGAACCCATTTCCAACATACGCCCCTGCCGGCAACGGCGGCAGAACTGCGTGGGCTGCTGGAAAAAGCGTATGAAGCACTTACCGAGCATCCGCTGGGCGATGAGCAACCGTTTTGCGTCGAGCGCTTTAAGCACGGCGGCATGTCAAGCGGCTTTGTTAGCCCCCGGTTTTGGGTGGAAACGGCCGTTCCTTTGTTGGTGGGGCGTTATGAAAACATGCCTTAGAACTATGGCGAGTGATTGCGTGGAATGGGGAATTAATAGCACTTCCCCGGAGACAACCAAGCCTTTACGTAAAAAAACACCCAGTGAATTCTGAGCAGATAGCTTCGTTTGTCTTGATTATTTTCCGGGATTCACCTAACGGCCGTTTGCACAATCACTTTCGTGGAGCAAGACGACGCCAAAGGGGAATAATTCCAAATCGATAACTAATGACGCAAGCCAGCAGAACATAAAAGCTGATGATGATATGGTCGACAATGGTCGCAACTTGGATGTAGTCAGGAACAAGGATGTTCTGGATGCCCCAGAGGCCAAACAACATGCTACTCGTAGCACTACGGAAGTTACTCAGGTCTTTGATGGCCAAAAGGAGAAGAATAAACACAAAGCTGAAAGAAAGAAGAATGACGGTCAGAATGCGAACAGCTAAAGGGCGGTAAAGCTCAATAGCTATTTTACCTTTTTCAATTGCAATTCTCTCATCCCAATTAGGAATGGTGCTACGAACAGCAATTGCAGGTGTGAGTATTCGGGGGGATAGGGCAAGGAGATCATCTTTTTGTCCAGAAGAGATGTTAAGCGACATGCTGACGTTGTAGTTGCGCTTATCAAAAGGGTAATAGTATGCGGATCTCAATATCTCAATTGGTGGCTGGAAGTCTTCATCCAACTTTCTGAAGTTGGATGCAAAGCCTTGATCAAGCACGGAAAACGATGGGTGTCTAGAAGTCGGCACCCCTGCACAATAAGGCTCCCAGAATGAAATTAGAGGAAGATTTAATCTGGTGGGAGGGTAAATAAACCTGCCTAGATTCTGTATATCCTTAAAATTTTCTGTGGTTGTTGTGAATCCTAGATGCAAGCTCTCTGCACAGTAATAATCATGTGTGTTTCGGGGAGCAGACAGGCTCGAACGAGGGAAATCGATCGCCTCAATGACAAAGGCCATATTGGTCTCATCTTGCTCTGCCCTAAGGTGGAGAACTACGAGAAAATCTTCTGGTGCCAGATTTCCTGAATTTGCGTAGATTGTTCCGGTACCGGTTCCCTGCACGAGTGATATTGTGAGACCAAGCAGAATGATAAGAACGGCGATGACGAAAGTGGCAAGCACTAAGCGACCATGAGAGTAATTGGCTCTGATGTGTTTTATGCGTTGCACAAGGGATAGGTTCATGATTTTCAGGAAATGCCAACATAACAAAAGGTCTAACTCGACCATAAACGAAAACCTTACTTCCAGATAGTAAGGTTGGTCATGGAAACTCGGTGACGATTATCATCTGTTACATCGAATAGGCGTTAAAGAAATGGTTGCATCGGCTGGCAAACTATTTGATAATGCCATGACAAACCAAATTAATGTGAAAAAGGTAGGCGAGATGGCTGATAAATCATTGGAGCAGGGCGGGGACAACCTAGACGCGACTATTTATGACCACAAGTGGGGGTATACCGACACCCGTTTTGTCATTCAGGCGGATCGGTCGGTGCGGGTGACGGGGAACCGGTATGCGCTGTCGGGTACGGAGATGCCGGATTTGCTGGATTTTGTCGAGGATACGCTGGAGATTAAGCTGGATTTTGACAATATCAAGCAGGAGGTGGCGGAGAAGCCGGTGCCGGCCGTCAACAAAAACGAGCCATTTTGCGCGGCAGTGGCGGCGGCGTTCCCCGAATCGCGCTACTCGTTTGACCCCCGCGACCGTTTAATCCACAGCCACGGCCAGACGACGATGGATGAGGTGTATCGGGTGCTTTACGGCCGTTTATCCCGCGTCGCCGATATGGTTTTCTATCTCGAAGGGGAGGAAGATGCCGCCAAACTCATCCAGCTTGCCGCCGAACACAACGTCTGCCTGGTGCCGTATGGCGGCGGCACCAGCGTTAGCTGCGCCCTGGTGCTGCCCGCGCACGAAACGCGCATGATCGTGGTCGTAGACACCCGCCGCATGAACAAAGTCATTTGGATTGACGAAGAAAATATGCTGGCCTGCGTCCAAGCCGGAATTACCGGGTCGCAGTTGGAGGCGGAACTGGGGGAGCAGGGGTTTGTGGCCGGGCATGAGCCGGACAGCATGGAGCTTTCGACACTGGGAGGGTGGATTGCCACCAACGCCAGCGGTATGAAGAAGAACCGCTACGGCAACATTGAGCAAATTGTGCAAAATGTGACGATGGTGACACCAACGGGGGTGATTGAGCATTTGGACACGGTGCCGCGCAGTTCGATTGGGATGCAGCCGAAGCAGCTTTTGTTTGGCAGCGAGGGGAATTTGGGGCTGATTACCAAGGCGGTGATTGCCATTCACAAAAAGCCGGAAGTGACCAAATTTGGCTCGATTGTCTTCCCTACCTTTAAACACGGCGTGGATTTTCTTTATGCGCTGACGCAAACGGGGGTGCTGCCCGCCAGCATTCGGCTGCTCGACAACATCCAGTTCCGTTTTGGCTCGGCGCTGAAGCCGCGCCCGACCAAGAGCGAGGAATTGATGGGCAAGGTGCAAAAGTTTGCCTTGCTCAAGGTGAAGGGGTTTGACCCGTATGAGCTGGCGGCGGCGACGGTGGTGATGGAGGGGACAAAGCATGAGGTGGCGTACCAGAATAAGGTGATTTTTGATTTGGCGAAGCGGTTTGGCGGCATTGCGGGTGGAGAAGGAAACGGCCGTCGCGGCTATATGCTGACCTATGCCATTGCCTATATCCGTGACTTTTTGGCCGATTACCACATTATTGGCGAAACGTATGAGACGACGGTGCCGTGGAGCAAGGTGCATCAGGTGATTGACGCGGTGGACAAGCGGGCGCGGGAGTTGCATGAGGTGCATCAGCTCCCCGGCCGGCCGTACATGTCCCCCCGCGTCACCCAGCTTTACCACACCGGCGTTTGCATTTACTTCACCCACGGCTTTTCGGTGCAGGGGGTGGCGGAGCCGGACAAGCTGTTTGGGGAGATTGAGCGGGAGCTGCGGCGGACGATTTTGGATGCGGGCGGGTCGCTGTCGCACCATCACGGCATTGGCAAGCTGCGGCAGGAGTTTATGCCTCGCGCTTTGTCTGCGGCCGGCATTGAGCTGCTGCGGAGCGTGAAGGCGGCGAATGACCCGCAAAATATTTTTGGCGTGGGGAATAATGTGTTTGCGGGGGAGTAGGGTTTGGGTTTAATTTTGTAGAGCGTTAACGGCCGTTACCAAATGGTTCACCCGCTCAGCCAGACGGTGGACGATTAGCTGATGGAGAGTCGAGGCAATATCAGAATCATTTGCTTCCATTTGCTTGAGGGTGTCCAGGGAGAGGCGGTAAACGATGCTGGGTTCGTCGGCGACAACGGCGGCTGAACGCTGCTGCCCCAAGTAGAAGCCAATTTCCCCCACAACGTGACCACCACGCATCGTTTGCAGGCGAATGGGTTCCTGATTGGGGCGTTCTAACTGCGCTGTAACCTGCCCCGATTCAATGAAGTAAAGCGCATCCGGGGCATCCCCTTGTTTGATGAGGTAATGGCCTGGGGGGACTTCCTGACGTTCCAGGTAATTGACAAGCTCCTTGACCTTACCGTTGTTGGTCAAAAGCATTTGTAACCGTTGCCCTAACTCCTGCGTCGTGTTGGGGGTTGTATCGAATGTTTGCAGCAATTGCTGTTCGCACCATTCCAGGGCGCGATCCAGGTCGGGAGCGATGTGGATATGGGAGCTGGCACCAAAATCCCCTTTTTGTAACTGCTGCTGAATGGTGGGCGACATCTCGGCCAGCACAAGGATGATGTCTTTGGCTTCGGCCAGTTGTTTGAGCTTGCTGAAGCTGAGGCTGGCGGTGGAGTCTATGGCGGTGACGCGGCGAAAGTCGAGGATGATATATCGAGGAGCAGACAGGTCGGAATGATTGATACGGCTGCGGATGGTGTTGAGGAGATTGTCGGCGGTGCCAAAGAAGATAAACCCTTGCAGCCGCAGGATGTAGAGATGGTCGCCGTGCTGGTCGAGCAACTGTTGTTGGCGCGGGGGGCGGGTGACGCGGCTGTGCAGGGTCGTGCCGGAGAGTTCGTGCCGCACGATGTCTATGCGGCTGTAGTTGATGACGAAGAGAATAACGGCCGTTACCAACCCCACGCCCACGGCTTCCAAAAAGCCAACAAAGGCCGTTACCAGTAAAATCAGGATTACTACAAAATAATCCAGCTTGGGCAGCCTGAACCAGGCATGGTAAACCCAATCCTTGAGAAAGGAGAGTCCCAAATATAGCAACAGCCCGCCTAGCACGACCTTGGGGAAGAGGGAGAGGGCGGATGCACCGAAGAGGAGGGCAATGAGGCAAATGAGAGTGGTGATGAGGCCGGCTAAACGGCCGTTTACCCCCAGCTTATAATTGATGGAAGATGACCCCAACGAATGATAGCCCGCCACACCACCCGTCAAGCCAACAAAGATATTGGCAATGCCTGTGATCTTCAGTTCATGGTTGAGATTCATGTCACGTTGCGTAGCCAGCTCCAACCCGGTGCCATTTAAGAGCAGCGCCATCGCACTCATAATTGGGATGGTTGTGAGATTAATTGCCTGGTTGCCAATGGCAGACCAATGCACCTTGTCTAAACTTGCCAACGAGATGGGGTGCCACAGTCCACCCTGGGGAAACGGCCCCAAAACCCAGCCCTGGGCACTCAGATTAGCTGCGGAGCCACTTAAAAAGGCAACCAGATAAAAAAGCAGTGTGCCACCAATGACCATGCCGGGAATGATTAAAGAATGATTCGCATAACGAAGAATCAAGAAAAGAGCAAGGGCGAAAACAAGACCTGGTACCCAGCGCAGGAGCATATCCTGCTGTAGGAAAGCTATGCTCAGGGGTTGATTTGCCATCATACTGAAGGCTCCCTTGGTAATAAGCCAGCCAGTGCCTGCTAAAAAGCCGCCAACCACGGGATAAGGGAAAAAGCGAACAAGGCTACCGAGTTTGAATTGACCAAGGATCCACAAAAAGATGCCGGTTGCCAGAGTCGCAGTGCTGATGGCAGCAATATTGGTGAGAAAAACTTCCTGCGGAGGGGCTGAACCAGCTATAGATTGGCTGATAGTTACCACAATGCCAGCCAAGATAGCTGAAGGTATGTCCTGACTATTGCCAAGTGCGCCAGGTAGAGACGTAAAAAGCGTAATCATGAGGCCGAGGATAATGGTGGCAAGCAAGACAAGACCAATGCCATTCGCAACAAAGGCAGATAGATCCCCTGTGAAGACAAGGGCAGCGTAGGAAATGCTTCTGACGATTTGCAGGAGACCGACAATGACCCCAGCCGTGATGTTTGGAATCAGGCGATTTGGCTCAAATTCCTGGCGCAGATTAAGCAAAAAAAGGGGAATGCCTTTTAGGTCGTTGGCTGTTTGGTTCATGAGAATCTCCTTTTGTGTTTTTCGTGATGAGTGCTGCTTCACAAGACTTACTTTATCGTTCTACAGTTCGTAAAGCAAACTTGACCTAAGCCCAAAATCGTGACGAACAGGTGACCAGGATGAACCAGGTGAACTGGTATTTGGCGTGCCGACAAAAAAAACGGCCGTTTTTCCCCCAAACGCATGGAGGAAAAACGGCCGTTTTCTACAAACAAACCACAACTACAGCTTACGCTTCACAGCTCTTCAGCTTTTCACCGTCAATACAAGTGTCAATGCCATCACTGCCGTCAAGCTGGTCATTGTTGTCGCCACCGTCGAGGATGTCATCACCCTGTCGGCCGTACAGCTTGTCATCGCCAGCTTCGCCATACATCGTGTCGTTGCCGTCGTCGCCGCGCATGTTGTCCTTGCCAGCACCGCCATACATCGTGTCGTCGCCGTCATGACCGACCATGGTGTCGTCGCCGTCGTCGCCATACATCATGTCGTCGCCATCGTTGCCGTCCAGCCGGTCTTTGTCGCCACCGCCGTGCATTTCGTCGTCGCCAGCGTCACCATACAGCTTGTCGCGGTCTTTGCTGCTGTAGACGGTCGCGTTGCCCAGTTCACCACCCCAGAGAATGTCGTTACCTTCATCCCCGTAAAGCTGGTCGTCCCCGGCGTTGCCGATGAGGCAGTCATTGCCACCCAGCCCTTCCAGCCGATCATTGCCACCGTTGCCGATGATAAGGTCGTTGCCAGAGGTGCCCTTAATCTTGTCGTTGCCTTCCGTGCCACGAATGACGTTGACTGGCCCATTGAAGATTGGAGCGGTGACTTCACAGGTGGCCGGTAGCGGTTCAGAGCCAAACTCAAAGGCACCAATGTCGGCATTACTGTCGCGCACAAAGCCCCGCTGATCTAGACTAACGTAGGTTTCTCCCGTCCGATCATCTCCGCTGCCGTCAATCGCCGGGCTGCCTGGCACCAAAGCGATGGTGAGCGTGGGGCCGCCGTTGTCCCGCAGGCGTGGGTTAGAGCCACTGGTGTCCATGATGTTGCCCAAAGCGACATTGTTTTCGTCACTAGTAGCTAGGAAATCGGTGCCGTCTGGCGTGAAGCCAGCCAAGGCATCGCTGTTGCTAACCCCGCTGTGACCAAACAAATTGTCTTGGCTGTCTATGCTGTCATGATTGGCAATTTCTGCCCCAATGGTGGCATCGTTGCCAGCGACAATAGAGGAGTAAAGATCGACGAAGCCACTATTGTTCCAAATGCCGCCGCCTTCTTGGTGAGCCGTGTTGCCGGCAACCGTGCTGGCAAGAACGGCCGTTCCCGCACTGTAATTGCCAATGCCGCCACCAAAACCGGCCTCATTGTTGGCAATGGTGCTGTTGAAAATAAAGGTACCGTATTTACTGCTCCCTGTATTTTCTAGGCTTAGCACCCCACCACCAGCCGAGTCGGCACCGCTGGCTTCGTTGCCGCTAACGGTGCTGGCACCAATGATCAAGATGGCGTCTCCAACGCTGGCCGTGCCACCACCGCCATAAACGGCCGTATTTTCGGTGATCGAGCTATACTTGCTCCAGGCTACAGAGTTATTCTCAGCCAGGATGCCACCGCCAAACTGCCCGGCCTCATTGCCGGTGATGGTGCTTTGCAGTGCCAGAACAAAACCACCGCCTTTCGCAGCAATCCCACCCCCTGAGGTGTCGGCTTCGTTGCCGGTGACGGTGCTGTGATCCATGTGCAGCAAGCCGCCGTGAACAAGAATACCGCCACCCACCTCAGCGTGCCCACCGGTGATGACGCTGTTGTTCAGCTGTAGCTGCCCGCCCGCGACGGTGAGGATGCGGAACGGGTCGTTGCTGTCGCGTTTGATCTTGTGGCCGTTGCCCTCAATAGTGATTTCGCTGGTAATGACTGGCGTGCCACTGTAACCAAAGTCGGTGTTGTCAATGGCCTTGAGAACGATGTCCTTGGTCAGGATAAGCGTATTGCTGCTTGTCCCGTCGCAGCCACCAACCACTGCATCGGTGTTGGCGGCGGTGATGGCATCCATCAGGGTGCAGTTTTTGCCATCCACCATGATGTCGGCGGCGGCACGCGCCACGTTGATATTGGGCAACCCGCTGAGGGCAAAGGCCATGGCGGCAGCGGCTAGGGTGGTGGCCCATTTGCGCTGCACGGTGCGCCGCGTGCGGCGCGGCAAGGCGGTTAGCTGACTGTAATAGTCGCTAAACCGCTGGAACACGGTTTCCCCCTGCTTGAACAGCAGGCTGGCAAACCAGCGGCTGTTGTGCTTGGCCTGGAGTTCTTCCTCCCAAGCTTGCACGGCTGCTTTTTGCTGATCAGTTCCTAACATTGTTTTCTCCTGTTAATGATGAAAATATGAAGATTGGAGATAGCTCCCAAATGGCTATGCCATCCATCTTCGTGTTCCTTAACGCCGGTAGGCCGACGGTTAGAGGTGTTGTGAAAGAAGTTCAACTTTTGTCAAAAGTTGAACTTCTAAACGCTTAGCCCGGATTGATGTGAGCCTCATCAAAGTAGTAGACGCGCACGTGGTCGCCCCGATGGTTGTAGCCGATGAAGATGAAGCCCGTTTGTGACCAAATGGCTTCGGTGAAGCGGCGGCTGATCTCTTTGTTCTCGATCTCGAGGATGATGCCGATGATGTCGGGGTTGTGGCCTTGGGTAAAACGGCCGTTAAAATAATCCCGTGCCTCCACCAGCAGCCGAATCCCAATCATGCCTTTGCGGTGCGCTGCCGCCACAAAGGTGCGGTAATGGTAAAAGTTGTGGCGCAACTGCAAATTTTGCTGCGGGTAAGCCGTACAAATCCCGGCAATCTCGCCAAATGAGTCACGCGCCACAAACACCACTTCGTTGACCCGCTTTTCCGCTTGCTCTCGGCTGCCCAGGGCGCGTTCCACCAGCCAAAAATCAATAATTTCCTCTTTCAGGGCTTCCGGTTTTTCTTCCCAAACGTTTTCCAATGTGTAGGTGTCGGTTGTTAACATGAAAGTAATCCTTTGGTAGGGTGTTATGACAAATAGCCGCTGGGTTCCGGCTGGCTGGCTGGCGTGGCAGCAAGAGCCACATCGGCCAGGGCTTCATCGGGCAAGACGTAGGAGCTAGAGAGACGTGGGTCGCCAAATTCCAGCATTTCGGGAAACCGCGTGTTACGCAGCACCTGCACGGCAAAAATTTCCTGCACCCCTTCTTCAAAGCGAAGAAAGCCCACTGTTTGCCCCGTTTGGATGTTGACCACCCACACGCCGCAGGTGCGCTCCTCGGGTTTTAGCCGCTCCGCAATAGGAATGCCGCTAAAGGTGGCACTTTCACGCACCTGCGACAGCCCAATAAAGGCAAGCGGCCCAATAAAATCAATGCCCCGCGTAAAGCCGGGCAGCTTGGCAACGTGGTGCCAGCGCTGTTGCGGTAAATCTACCCAGGCCAGACTGCCCTCACCCGATTCCAAAACCCAGAGGCGGTCGGCATAGAGGCGGGGGGAGTGGGGCATGGAAAGCCCGCGCAGCAGAATTTCATTTTGTGCCACGTCCATCAGGATGCCGCCATTGGCTTTGTTGGTGCGCCACCCTCCAGCGGTGTTGGTTTCGCCCAGTGCCGTGACGTATTTGGGCTGTCCGTCCATCATTGCCAAGCCGTTGAGGTGGCAGCGGTCTTCGGGGGCCAGGTGTGAGACAAAGTGGGGTCGCCAGCGCGGGGTGAAGCTGTGGTCGTGGTCGAGGGTGCAAAGGCAGCAGAAACGGGTGTTGACCAGCCACAGCACGTCGTCGTCGGACTAGGCCATTTCGTGGATGTCAATGTCGCCGGTGACGTGAATGGAGCGGGGAAGATAGGCGGCATCGTGTTTGCCGGGTGGTTCGAGGCGGGGGGCAACGGCCGGCATGTTGCGGTAAAACCAAACGGTGTTGGCACCGCCAATGGTGAGGCGAACATGGTCACTGGCGATGCCCATTGGTTTGCCAAAGTTGCGAAAGTGGGTGTTGATCGTGTTGCCATCGGCGCGAACGAGGATGACCTTGCCTGCCTGGTAGGTGGAAATCGCCAGACTGATGCCGAGTTGGGCAAATAGATTGGGTAGGTTGTTGGTATAGACGCTGCGCAGGGGCGACGTGTTGTTTGGTGCGTCGGCCATTTTGCCCTCTTGCTAATCAATAATGAAACAAGCGATAAACGACTTGCCAATAAGCCAATATTAAAATGATGTTTTTGAGGACACTCCCTATCAACCCTTACGAAATTATATCATCCAGTATGAAGCGGCATTGGGACTAATGTCCTAATGTAGACGGGTTACGTCTAAAAAACGGTTGTCAAAGCGAGATGCAAGTTGCATTGCCATCTGTTTTTGTTGGTGGCAATTTGTGCTAATGAAACGGCCGTTTATCATCCGCTGTAAAAGTGCAATGTCCCTCTTGGGTACGTTGCACGACTGCCCATATTCTTGATGGTTCACTCTGGAAGGTTAACGCCTGTAGTATACTGTCGCTCAATTTCATTGTAACTTACGATACAGCTAGGATATAAACGGAAAGTGACCAAAATATGGTGACAACGATTGTAAAATGGATGCGCCTGCCTGGATGGAATGGGTGGTGGGCAACTTATGAGACAAGGAGCAAACGATGAAACAATGCTGGCTTTTACTTTTGTTGATGCTGCTATGGTTGGTAGCCTGTGATGAACCGCTTGACGAACCAGTGGAGCAGGCGGGTAGTGCTGTGGTTGGCTTTGGCAATGGGGAGGCGCGTGGGGGGAAAACGGCCGTTTTTCCCGCCACCATCACCGCAGATTATACCCCCACCGACTGCCCCTTTGCGGCCGACACCGACCGCCAGGTAGATTGTGGTACCCTTACCGTTCCCGAAAACCGTACTTTGGCCGACAGCCCCACCATTGAGTTGGCTATTGGCATTCTCCGCGCCGCCAGCGACGACCCGCTGCCTGACCCCGTCGTCTTTCTCACCGGCGGCCCCGGCGACAGTGCCCTGGCTGACCTTGCCACCGCTGCCGATAGCTGGACAGAATACCCCTTCACCGAGACGAGGGACGTAATTTTTATTGACCAGCGCGGCACCGGCTATTCACAGCCGTTTTTGGACTGCCCCGAATTTGACGAAGACAGCGAAAACGGCGAGCAGCAGTGTCATGAACGGCTGCTGGACGAAGGCATTGACCTAACTGCCTACAACACCGCCGAAAATGCCGCTGATGTGGCCGACCTGATGCAGGCATTGGGCATTGATGAATACAACCTGCTTGGCGTTTCCTACGGCACGCGGCTGGCACTGGTGGTCATGCGTGACCACCCTGCTGGGGTTCGTGCCGTTGTGCTGGATTCTCCCTTCCCGCCCAACGCCCGCACGCCACAGGAAGAAGCCGTTGCCATTTGGGATGGCATTCAGGCGGTGCTGGCCGACTGTGCCGCCGACCCCGACTGCGCCGGCCGCTACCCCGATCTGGAGGACAAGCTGATTGATGCAGTTATTCAGCTTAATGAGGAGCCGCTGGGCGACCTGATAGGTGACGACATTTTGGCCGTCATTGAAAAGATGATGTTTTCTAGCGAAGAGTATGGCTATCTCATTCCGCTGCTAATCGAGCAGGTGTATAACGGGGAGTATGAGATGTTTGAAGAGCTGACGCAGGAATTGTTGGGGTATGGGGCTTCGCAGCGGCAGGCCGACGATGAGGGCAACAGCAGCGAGGGGATGTATAACTCGGTGATTTGCCGTGATGAGTATGCGTTTGCCACCGAAGCGGAAGCTGAGGCGGAAATTGCGGCCAATATCCCCGAACCGCTGCAAGCGGGGCTGTCGCTGGCTGTCTTCCAGCTTTATGAGACGTGCAGCTTTTGGGAAGCGGGGGAAGCGGCGGCGGTAGAAAATGAAGCGGTTGTTAGCGACATTCCAACGCTGGTGCTGGTGGGGGAGTATGACCCGGCCACGCCGCCCGCCTGGGCACGGCTGGCGGTGGAGACGCTGGCGAATGGCTACTTGTTTGAACTACCTGGCTCCGGCCATTCGCTGCTTTCGACCAATCAATGTGCCATTGATCTGATGGAAGTGTTTTGGCAGGAGCCAGGGGTGGAGCCAAACGGCCGTTGCGTGGATGAGTTGGGTGAACTGGTGTTTGAATAAGCAAAAAAAACGGGTTTCCAATAGAAACCCGTTTTTTACGCCTCCTTACGCTTCGCAGCTCTTCAACTTCTCACCAGCGTTCCAGCACTGCCGTCAAGCTGGTCGTTGTTGTCGCCGCTGTCGAGGGTGTCGTCCCCTTGGTGACCATACAGCCGGTCATCTCCCGCTTCGCCATACATGCTGTCGTTGCCATCGTCGCCGCGCATATTATCGCGGCCATAGCCACAATTGCTGATGAATCACTGATCATACCCCCAACTCCCTAAATCCAAGTGCATGTTCTTCCTTAACTCTGGTCAATGACTTGCCCAATTGGTGCGGCGGCACATTCAGCCAGGCTTCCTCTTGCAGAAAAAACAGGCATGGTTCAGAAGCCAGCAAAATTAGCTTGACATCTTCTTGTAGGGCGATTTTCCAAATCGCCAGAGAACGATTTTCAAAATCGTTCTACAGTTTGTAAAGCAAACTTGAACCATGCCAATTCTTCAATCAAGAAGTACAAAAAACGGCCGTTTTTAATCTTGTACAACAAGCGTGCCATTTAAATATTTGTGAACCAGACTGGCAATCAAGGTTTGATAGGGAATGCCTTCCTCAATTGCTTTGAGTTGAATGTGGTAATAATCCTTTTCCGTCAGGCGCAGGTTGATGCGTCGGTCTTTTTTCAGGGTTGCACGAGCTGCGCCAAGTGCTTTCTCTTTTTCTTGCTCAATATCTGCAACGATTGTCCACTCGTCATCTTCTATCGAGTCCATCAACGCTTTTTCTTCTGGATCAATCGGCTCGAAAGCCAACGAATTAAATCTTGCCATGCTTTTACACCTCAATATAACGGCCGTTTGCCACGGCTTCAACCCATCAGGTTTTACTCAACCCATATTTTTTTGAATATTTGCGGCTGGGAAAGGCAGTCTGAAGAAAAATTTCATTGTCAATTTTAACGAATGGAACGATTACGGCATAATTTTCCACATTCACAATATATATCTTCTGGTTAGGGTAGCCAGGGTTTTCTTCAACACCCAGCAGATTGCCGGATTCAATTAAAAATACAATTTCCTCAAATGAAATGCCGCGTGTTTGCTTTAGAATCTCATTTTTCTCAGCACTCCAGTTGAAGTAATTCATAACACCATTGTATCTTCTGTCTGCCTTTTGTCAACAAACGGCTTGTTTCTCGGCGTGTTATCAACAATAATTTTGCACACGTGGTAGTATTGATGAGGAAGATGGAAACAATAAAACGGCCGTTTTTCCCACCAAAATAAGATGAGGAAAACGGCCGTTTTGAAAACCAAATAATTGTCAGGGATGGCTTACCGTCGAATCTCCACCCGCCCCGTCATGCCCGGGAGCAGGGTCAGGTCGGTGGGGTCGAGGTCAATAACGGCCGTAAATGTGGCCGCATCCCCCACCGCCCCGCTCGCTTCCGGCACAATCCGCGCCACCGTGCCGGTTAGCGGGTCGTTGGGGAATGTTTTTAGTGTGAGTGCAACGGATTGACCGGGCGTGACCTGCGCCAAATCCCGCTCGCTGAGGTTGCTGGTTTGGAACTGCAGAACGGCCGTATTTTGCACCACCACCACCGGCATCCCGGCATTAATCAACGCCCCCGGAGCCACATTCACCGCCAGCACCGTCCCCGCAATGGGAGCCGTTAACTGGGCATCGGCCACCGCCTTTTCCGCTTTTGCCAAATTCAGCTTTGTCTGCTCCACCGCCAGTTCCGCCTTGTCCAGCGTCAGCCGCGCCGCCTCAATCTCCGACGCTTTGGGGCCGGTGTTGGCCGCCGTCAGCGACTGCTGGGCGTTGGCAACGGCCGCTTCTGCCGACAGCCCCCGGTTGTTGTTCACCTGCGCCACCGCCAAGTTGTAATCGGCTTGAGCCACCGTCAAATTGTCCTTGGCTCCCTGCAACCCCCGCGTGGCTCCCTCACGCTCACGCTCCATCAGCTTGCTAAACGTCTCGCCCGTGCAGGGGATGGCACCCCCTTGCCCCACCAAACAGGTGCGCTCGTTGTAATGCAGTTCCCATTCGCGGCCGGGGTCAAAGGCGGTGTCATAGGCGGTTTGGGCATCGGCCAGGCCGCGCTGCGCTTGTTCCAGCCGGATGCGGGCCGAGGTGATGGAGTTGCCCGCCACCGAATCCTGGGTGTTAGCCGATTCCAAATCGGCCTGTGCCGCCGTCAAGTTGGCCTCGGCCAGGGCTACGGCCGCCGCGTCTGGCTCCCAGTTGACCAAATTGTCGAGCGAAAGCTGGGCTTGGGCGAGGTCGGTTTCGGCCTGGGTGACGGCCAGCCGGGCTTCGACGACGCTTTCCTGCAAGGTGGCATCGTCAAGCTGGGCAATTACGTCGCCTTCGGTTACTTCGTCACCGGGGGAGACGTTGAGGGAGAGCAAACGGCCGTTTACGACAAAGCTCACCTCCACCTTAGGGTAGACGGCCACCAGCCGGCCGTCGGCCAAAATAGTGGTGCCACGCACGGGGAGAGGGGTGGAAACGGCCGTTTCTGCGCTGGCGGCGGCTGGGGTTGCGGTTGCTTCTTCCAGCGGCGGCTGTTCACCGCGATTGGCGCAGCCGATGCCCAGCAGCAATAACCCCGCCAAAAGCAAGGCCGTTTTAAAAAAGGACAGTGTGTTAAATGAGTATCTGTCTAACATAAGAATCTGTTATATCTCACGCAAAGTCGCAAAGTCGCCAAGATTTTTCTTTGCGGCTTTGCGCCTTTGCGTGAAATTCTTCCTACATCCGCAAAATTTCAATGGCGCGGTGTTTGACAATGCGCCGCGCCGAAAAGGCCGCGCCAATGATGCTGGCGATGACGATGAGAATGACGATAAACGGCACGACCGTTGTGTCTATGGTAAAGATGGTGGGCGTTTGCGACAAAATGCGGTCGCTGTAAAAGGCGATATAGCCCATGCTGGCTCCGGCGGTAATCCCCGCCAGTGCCGCCCCCAGCGTCATGGTGATCGATTCGACGATGAGCATCCCCGTCAGTTCATGCCGCTTCATCCCCACCGCCTTCAACATGCCAATTTCCAGACGGCGGGAAAAGATGGTGACAAAGATGACGGCAAAGACCCCAAAAACGGCCGTTGTGAATGAAATCGCCGTCAGCACCAGCAAGAAGACCTGCTGCGATCCCTGCCGCTGCCGATTTTGCGCCAGGTCAATCTCCAAAAAGCGCAGCCGCAGCGCATAATCCTTGTCAAACCGTTCCCCCATCTCCACCCACAAATCATCGGCCACGGCGTCGGGGGTGAGGGTAAAGAAGATTTCGCCCATCAGCTTGGCATCGGGCGCGGGCAGCGGGTCGTTGAGCGGCGTGATGAGGTCACGAAAGGCGTTGAGCGAGATAAAAACGGCGCTGCCGTTGGCGGCGGTGAGGCGGCTGCGGCCAAAGCCATCAAAGCCGGGGATTTTGCGGGCAATGCCGATGATGGTAAAGGTGGTCTCGTGGTCGGTGCCTTCCCCGCGTAGCTTGATTCGTTCGCCCAGCGACAGGGAAAGATAGTCGGCCAGCCCTTCGCTGATGATAATCCCCTGGTCGTTGGTCAAAATGTCGGTCAGGGCGGCGGGGGAACCGGCCACAAATTCAATCAAATCGTCAAACACCACCTCGCTAAGATTGCCATCCAGCCCATAAACGGAGAGCGGGGCGCTGCGGAAGCGGAGCGAATCGGCCGCCTCGGAGCCGTAGGCATAGGTGACGGCGGCCGTTTTGTCCACGCCGGGAACCACGCCAAACTGCTCGGTGCGGAAGCTGGTTGTCAGGCGGTAGCCGGCCGCTTCTTCGGGGCTAAGCCAAAAGCCGCCGACGCGGGCCACGGCCGGCGCGCCCAGCGATTGGCGGCTGCTTTCAGCGTAGTTGGCGTTTTCCATCGCCAGCGTCGTAGCCAAAAAGCTGGGCAGCACGCCGCTAAACAGCACCAGCAGCGAGATGAGGGTGTTGCGCGTTTGGCCGCGCCCAATGTTGCGCTGGGCAAAATAGGTGAGGCGGGGGACGATTAGCCCCATGACAAAGAGTGCCAGCCGTTCAAAGGGGACGGTGGTGATAAAGAACATCAGCCCCAGCCCCAGCACCATCAGCCCCAGGCTGAGCAAAATGAATGTGACTTCGAGGGCGGGGCCGCCGAAGCTTTCGACGATGCGGAAACCGGCGATGAGGGCGAAGATGAGCATGAGGGCGAGACCGCCCAAAAAGAGGCGGATGCTGGGGCGGCGTTCGCGCAGGGCGGCAATGTCTTCGATTTGGATGTTGTCGGCCACGCCGGGGTTGATGGCGTGCATGACCTTGGTGCGGGCGGCTTCCTGGGCGGGGCGGACGCTGCTGGCGATGAGGACGACGGCGGAGGCGATGATGGCGGGGAGAACGGCCGTTAATGTCAACTGCGGTGTCAGCGGCGAATTGATCCCCACCTCGGCCATCTGCTGCTCAATCAGCGGCACGACCACATAGGTGGTGATAAGCTGCCCCAAAATGACCCCCAGCACCATGCCGATTAGCCCAATGACCATGACTTCGGCAATGACCAGGGTAAAAAGAAAGTTGCGCTGCCCGCCTAAAATCCGCAGCACCGCCATGTCGCGCCGCTGCTCCTGCACATTGGTCATCACCAGCGTGTAGACCAGCAGCCCCACCACGCCGAGAGCCATCAGCCCATAGGTGTTGATGAGCGCCTGAATAGCGAGAAACCCTTGCGCCGAATCGCGCAAAACGGCGGCTTTGTCCAAACTGTATTGGTATTCATCCCCCAGCGCCGCCTGCACATTGCGGCCAATGTCGCGCACGCGCAAAGCGGCCGTTTCGGCGTTGTTGGTTTCGTATAGGCGGGGGTCAACGGTGGCGATGATGGATTGCACCCGCCCTTCCAGCCCCAGCCACGCCTCGGCATCGTCCAGATGGATGATTAGTCCCTGGGAAACGGCGGCACTGGTGACACCATCTTGCCGGACGATGGCGGCGATGAGGAAGTTTTCGTTGGTGCGCTGCTGGCTGGCCCCAGCAACGGCCGTTTTGCCCACCTCACGCGGCACGGGGAAGCTGTAGGCCACGTCAATTTGGTCGCCGACCTTGAGGTTTTGCGCCCGCGCCGTTTCTTCAAAGATGGCGGCGCGGCCGTTGCCCAGCGTGTATTCCCCTTCAACAACGTTGATAAACCCTACGTCGTCTACGGCGGGGTCGAGCGCTAGCAGGTAGGCTTGGTGCAGTTCGCCGCCAATGTTGAGTTCGATTTGGGTTTCGAGGCGGGGATAAACGGCCGTTATTCCCCCATCTGCCGCCAAAATGCGGGGTGCCACTTCGTCAAACGGCATGAACAGGTCGGTGCTGGTGTCCCGCTTGCTAATGGACAAGTCATACCGCCCCATGGCACTGGCAATCAGATCCACATTCGACTGCCGCACCGTTTCCACCGTGGCGCTCATGGTGACAATCAGCCCAATGCTGACCAGCAGCGACAAAATCATCAAAATGGTGCGGACTTTGCGGCGGCCAAAGTTTTTCAGAACGTATTTTAGAATCATAGAGATTACGAGATTGAGAGATTGGAGATTGAGAGACTAGGTTCGGTTGACATTTGGCAAAAAGAAGCAGATTTCACCGCAGAGGGCGCAAAGATCGCAAAGATTTAACTTGTTTTCTTCTCTTCCTCTGCGTCCTCTGCGTCCTCTGCGGTTCAAATTCTGAAATGCCATCACAACCTAAATCTCTTAATCGCCTAATCTCTCAATCTCGGCTTCGTTTTTCTCTTCTAGGATTTTCCCATCGCGTAGCTCAATGACGCGGGAGGCAAAGGTTGCCATGCGCGGGTCGTGGGTGACAAAGACGATGGTCATGCCGTCGCTGTTTAGCTGTTTGACCAGTTCCATAATGGCAAAACCCGTTTCCGAATCGAGGTCGCCGGTCATTTCGTCGGCAATGAGAATGGGCGGGTCGTTGGCGAGGGCGCGGGCGATGGCGACACGCTGCTGCTGCCCGCCGGAGAGTTCGCTGGGGTAATGGTGGGTGCGGTCGCCCAGACCTACTCGTTCCAGCAGTTCTTGAGACCGTTTTTGCCGTTCGCGCCGCCCCGTTTTTGCCAGCACCATCGGTGCTTCCACATTTTCCTGGGCGGTGAAGTTTGCCAGCAGGTTGTAGTTTTGGAAAACAAACCCCATCTTTTGCAGTCGCAGCGTGGCGAGCTTGTTTTCGCTCATGGCGACCAGGTTTTCCCCTTCGACGATGACGTGCCCCCGGCTGGCTTCGTCCAGACCGCCGATGATGTTGAGCAGTGTGGTTTTGCCGGAGCCGCTTGGCCCCATCAGGCAAACAAACTCCCCGGCCTCAATGTTCAGCGAGACGCCGCGCAGGGCGGGGACGGCTTCCTTGCCCATTAGATAGGATTTGTGGATGTCTTCAACAGAGATGATTGGTGTACTCATGGTTTTGGTTCTTGGTAGAAAAGGGTAATCAAGCCATAACTATTCAGGTCTTCCTGAAAATGTTACAAAAATGGGATGTCATTCCCGCGAAAGCGGGAATCCATGCCGGCGCTGAAGATGGATGCCCGCCTACGCGGGCATGACACCTGTGGTTACATCAAGCCGTGATTGTACGGTTGATTGTGGGTTGTAAGCAAGAACCTTTACGCAGAAGGGGGGTGAATGGTTGTAGGGTTGGGGAGATAGGGGGAGGGGCAAAAACGGCCGTTTTCCCCTCCCCCTCGCTTATTATTCCCGCCCACCTCATAGCTGTAAAGCCAATTCATCTGGGCGGTAGATGGCAGTATAGACGTTCGGGAGACGCAACGGCCGTTTGCTCCTTCAACAACGCCAGCGCCGCCGCTCTGCTAAGGCAAATTCTTCGATCTGCCTTGCATCTTTGGACTATCCCTTGGCTCACCATGTACTCCCATGTCATAATTTTGCTCCAGCCAAATAACGAACGCCTTCACTAATTGGGGACTATGATTACATTTGCACCCTTGCCGACGCTGCAATAAATCTAAAAAATCAGGCGGCATCACGATTGCATTTTCACCAAAGTAATAAAAGTGTTTGCTTATGAATGCGGTTGGGTGCTTCAAATCTTGTGCCATCTTTTCAGGTGTAGCGTGGTAAGGATTCGGCCGTTGTTGCCACGCTCCTTGTTCATCTCGATAGTACAGATTATCCCCACAACGCTTTTGCCAAGATGCTTTCATGATGGGCTTTTTGGCTTCAAAGCGGGGATCGGCATCATACGCTTCAAACGGCAAAACTTCTGAAACCTGCATGGCGTAAATAATTTTGTCGCCTAACTTGGTGGCTGTGTTGCCCAAAAACCAGTCGCCAACTTTTGCTTTTATACCCATGTGGTTGGGTGTGCAAACGGTTAGCGTGCAGTAGCCCCAAAATGGGTTTGGGGCTAACCCTGTATCATAGGTTAAAGTATAGGAGCAAAACCTCATCAATTGACCCCTTTGTTGTTGAATAGTGTAGAACTACTTTTACCATTTAGAATTGGTCAGGTGTCTCGTCTAAATGATATTCGTCTAAAGTAAATGGACGACTTTTTGCCCAAATAGCTTCAAATTGCGTCTCAAAATATTGAAACCAGTAGGCATCGCGTGCCTTTGTAAGCTCTATTCTGGGTCTTCCTTCTGATACCCATTCCATTGGATAAAACTCAACAAAGATATGCCCGTCTAGCTCATTAGAATCAATAGAGATGATATTGAAATTTGGCTCTTCATCCATAAATCGAACCTCAATAGAAGCCAGATTTTTAGATTCATGAGAAAGCCAAGATAAATTCTTTAGAGTAGCCTTTAAACTAAGTGCTTGATCATAATATCGTCCCTTGCGAATGCCGGGCTTAATGGTCAGCTTATCTTCTGATAGGAGCAAGATTTTCATTGATGCTCCAGCCTTTAGCCGACCTTCTAAGATGGACATATTCTCCCGAACTGTTCGTTCAAGGGCATAGCCACTGATTTTAATTTCCCTAGCATTTTTTAAAAATGGCTCAAGTGGAGGTAGTCTTGTCATAAGAATATCTTCTACCCTAGCTTGAGATGAATCAGTTAATAAAATATTGGTTACATTAATCCCAGGTTGCCAGTCTGTTGCCGCTTGCCACATAGCCTCAAATTGTTCAGCAAAATAGCTATGCCATTTTGGGTCTTCCTGTTTAGTTATGACAAAGTTTGGTGGGAGGCCATATCCAGTGTGATGAGGATACAACTCGATAACCATTGTTCCAGTATCTTTTTCTTTGTCAAAGCTCATGATCCCAAAAGAAGGTGGATATTTCATGAAGCGAACTGCTAAGTTTCCTGCTGGTTTTTGACTATTGAGCCAATTCTTGTGGAAAGATTCAATGTCGTTTAGGGTTGCCCCTAGCCGGTGTTGATAATATTCAACGTTGTCTCGCTCTTCACTCCTTAAGGCAGCCATTTGTAACGTTTGAAATTCTGGCGCGATGATTAGGATTCTGAGATTAGCCCCGTCTAATAATTTCTTACGAATTGTGTCGAATTTTTTGTTTAGGGTTGAGGTAAGGGTGATGCCGCATAGATCGATGGAATTTGCGGTTTGTAAAAAGGTGTCAATGCTTGGCGGGTCTTGAAAAAAGGAATCGGCCGACGGCCGTTTTTCCTGCAATTGCTTCACCAGCTCATCAACCCGTTCTGACAATTCCCAATCCCCAACTGAAAACATAAAGTCAACTAGAAAGAAGACGGCCGCAACGGCAAAGAGTTCGGTAGACAAGTTGAGGAAAACAGATTGCCAGGAATTGGTTTCATGGTCAAAGCCTAAAATAAGCAGCGTAATGGCTGTAATCACCAGAATTAGATAGACAGCGGTCAAATACCTGCGTTTCTGTTTAGGATTCATTTGCTTTCACTACCTGATTGAATTTTGAATATGCCCACAATGCCCGGTCTAGATCGCGCATGGAGAGGCCGGTTTGGTCAGCGAGGGTGCGGCAGGCGTGGGTGTAGGCTTGCCAAAAGGGGAAGGTGTAGCGGGGTGGGGTGTCGTAGCCAAGTGTCCAGAGGGCGCGGAAGTCGAGGATGGGGTAGCAAATTCGTTTGATTTTTCCAAGATTACGAGATTGGGCTGTGCTCCACCTTCAAGCTACGTAAATCATCACAGTTCTCGAAAGAACAACTTGATATAGGCTCTGTTTCTCTGACATTCCATTAAATAATGGCGGCACAGGCTTGATTCGTAGTCGCTTCAATCAATACCTGAAACTTGTCCTCTGGTTTTACCTGACCATACATTGCTACAATCAAAGTGCGTTTGGGATAAAGGGAAGGTTTGTTTCACTTAATGCTAACTCGGTAACGAATTCACCAGCTTCCACAAAGAAAGAATTTGTAGCACTCGTGGTGAATCAAGAAAGATAACCTGTTTTCAGGTTTTGGAAAGCACTCCATTTTGAGTTTTGTCAGTCAAGCAGGTTGGGGGGAGAATATAAGGAACCTCATCCTTGCTAATTGGCTTGACCTGTTGGTTTCTTTTCGACTTTCTTACGTCTTCTAATTCATCTTTAGCCGAAACAATTTGCTTAAGCAGCCAAGATGCTGGGTCATCATTGGCACACTGCGGCACCAGCCGCCCTTCCACCGCCCACTGTAAAATCGCCCCATTCAGCTTCTCCACATCCGCTGGCGTTTGCAGCAAGCCATCAAACTGCGCCAACAGCATTTCAAGCGACATGGCTGCCCCCCTTGGCCGCCAGTGCCGCCATTAACGCTTCCTGCAACGCCGTGCGCGTCGCCTGCGCCGCCGCCACCTGCGCCTCATACTTTGCCAGCAGCAGCGCCGGGTCAGCCCGCTTTTGCTCCTCCTCATACGGGTTTTTGATGTCGAGGTTATACCCCCGCGCCTCAATCTCCGCCCGCGTCACCCGCCAGGCAAACTCATTTTCCTCCCGCTCCGGCCACCACGCCTTCTCCAGGGCAAACTCCTCCAGCGCAATCGGCCGCGTTTTGGAATATTGCTTGCGGTCGCCGGGCATCGGATGCTCAAAATACCAAATTTCCTCAGTTGGTTCCCCCTTGCGTAAAAAGAGCAGGTTGGTCTTAATCCCCGTGTAGGGAGCAAACACCCCGTTGGGCAGCCGCACAATCGTATGCAAATTGCACTCCGTCAGCAGCTTCTCCTTAATCCGCGTCTTCACCCCCTCGCCAAACAGCGAGCCATCGGGCAGCACCAGCGCCGCCTCGCCGCCGTCCTTCAGCAAACGCATGAGCAACACGAGGAAAAGATCGGCCGTTTCCTTGGTCTGCAAATCTTTGGGAAAGCCCGATTCCACCCCCGGCTCCTCCATGCCGCCAAAAGGGGGATTGGTCAAAATATAGCGCACCCGATCCTTCTCCCGATAGTCACGATACGGCCGTTTTGTCAGCGCATTGTCACGGGCAATATCCGGCACCGCCACATCATGCAAAATCAGGTTGGTCATTGCCAGCATGTGGGGCAGCGGCTTCTTCTCAATACCCCGCACCCCCCTTTGCAGCTTCTCCTCATCCTCATAAGAGCGCACCTGCTGCCGCATATGCTCCAGGGCGCAAACCAAAAAGCCCCCCGTGCCGCAGGCCGGGTCCAGCACCACATCCCCCAACTGCGGGTCAATCATATCCACCATAAACTGCGTCACCGGGCGCGGCGTATAAAACTCCCCTGCATTCCCCGCGCTCTGCAAATCGCGCAAAATCTGCTCATAAATGTCGTTAAACAGATGCCGCTCCGCCACATTGTGAAAATCAATCTCATTGATCTTGTTAATCACCTGCCGCATCAGCGTCCCCGACTTCATATAGTTGTACGAATCGGCAAAAATCTGCTGCACCACAAAGCCACGCGGGTCAAACGCCTGCCCCGCCGCTAAATGGGTTCCCAGCTCTTTCAGCGTGGGAAAAAGGGTGTTGTTGACAAAATTAGCCAGCGTTTCCCCCGTCATCCCCTCATCATCCGCCGCCCAATCCCGCCAGCGCAGCCCTGTGGGAATGGGCGACACATAAGCCGGGTCAAGCTCATACTCCTCTTCCTTGGCATCAAAAATTTTGAGAAAAAGCAGCCACACAAGCTGCGAAATCCGCTGGGCATCCCCATCCACCCCCGCATCCTGCCGCATAATGTCCTGAATTGATTTAATCGTCGTTGAAATTGCCATCTCTTTTCCTAACTGGGATAAGCCAAAACCAAAAAGGTTCACGCAAAGGCGCAAAGCTTTTCTTCCTTGGCGTCTTTGCGCCTTTGCGTGCTAAAGTTTCTTGTTCAAACACCAACACGCCATCGTACTATACCGCTACAGCATAAATTTGCTGGCTCAACTGCTGCACAGCCGCCATAAATTGTGGCTGCCCCCCAAATTCACGCATAATCTGAATCGGCCGGCCTACCTCACGAAACGGCAGCATCTGCAAAAAATCAACCATTGTCTTGGGGTCACGCGCCCGATCCAGTTCGCCAATGCCGCCGTCGGCATATTTTGCCAACAGCCCCGCCAGCACCTTCTGCGCCGCTTCCCCATACTCGGCAAACGCCTGCTGAAGCTGCACCCGCTCTGCCCGCTGCTTGCGCGTCAAGGTGGGTGTGTCAAACGCCACGTGGCAAATCAAATCAAACGGGTCAAACTCGCTGCCAAACGTCTCCTCCAGCTTATCGAGCCACACGCCATGCTCAAGCAGTTCGGCCAAAATAACGGTTTTGCGGTCGGCTGCACTCCACTGCTGCAAAAACTCATCCAGCGATTGATACACCTGCCGCACGCTGCTGCGGCTAAAGGCGACAAACTTTTCCGTCATTAAACGGCCGTCGGCCGTCAAAAACTGCTGCTGCTCATGCCGAATCGCCACCGGCACATCAGCCACCACATACTTCGGGCGTGGCTCACGCTGAAGCTTGTCGCGTTTGTCATCCCATTCCTGCTGCTGCCGCACATACGCCCCGATCTCATCCCGCTGCCCAAACTCCACCACCTGCACTGGGTCGCCATCAAACTCAGGGTCAGAAAAAAGCCGCGTCGCATCCCGAAAATCCATGATCGTAAAATGGGTTTTGCCATACTCCTCATCAATCCGCGTCCCCCGCCCAATAATCTGCTTAAACTCCGTCATCGAATTGATGCGCCGATCCAGCACAATCAGCTTGCACGTTTTCGCATCTACCCCCGTCGTCATCAGCTTGGACGTGGTGGCAATCACGGGATAAGGCTCATCCGGGGCAATAAAGTTATCCAACTGCCCTTTCCCTTCCTCGCTGTCCCCCGTGATTCGCATCACATAACGGCCGTCTTCAGTGACCTTGTCGCCGTTCTCGTTCACCAACGCCGACCGCATCCGCTCCGCATGGTCAATATCCACACAAAACACAATTGTTTTTGCCATGCGGTCTTGCTCTCTGAGAAACTCTGTGATCCGGCTGGCAACCAGCTTTGTCCGCTCCTCAATAATCAGCGTCCGCTCCATATCGTCCTGAGTATAAAGCTTGTCGGCTATCTCGTTCCCATACTTGTCCACCTGCCCCGCATCGGGCCGCCAGCCGTCCATATCGGTATCCAAATGAATGCGAATGACGGAATAGGGAGCCAAAAAGCCAGAACTTTATCAGAACTTTAACAATCGAGCCGATACCCTAATGGAATTGGTGGATGCCATCTGTAGCAATCCCAATGCCCAATCCATTGTCGAATACAGCCTGACCCCCTGTTTTCGGCGCAGCTACTCAACCATCTTTAAAGCGATCAATGAGTTGAAGTGGGATGACCTAGCAACGGCACGACTACTGGCACCCTACCTGCCGCGACCACGGCAGCGGCCATTTTGGTTGCTAGGGGTAGATGTCACACCGCAGCCACGTCCATTTGCCCATACGCTACCCGACAGAGGAATGGTCTACTCGCCCAATGCCATCAAAGGCAACAAGCCGGTGACAATAGGGCACCAATATTCAACAACAGCTTTATTGCTCGAAGCCGAAGAGGGGCTATCGTCCAGTTGGGTTCTCCCGTTGATGACCAGACGGGTTGCCACGGATGAAGACAAGGAGTTGGTAGGGAGCAGACAAGTAGATACCTTACTCAAAGACGACAAACTGCCGTTTGCCAAGAGCTTGTGTGTAGAGGTGGGTGACAGCAGTTACAGCAAAGCAGCTTGCTTACATGCCAATCGGCATCATGCCCACTTGGTCACGATGGCGCGTGTTCGTGGCACACGGATTTTTTACCGCCAAGCTGTGGCCGACGACCCAGAGAAAGCCAAGCAAACTGTAGGACATCCAACCTGGTATGGTCAACGCTTTGCTTTGTCAGAGGCTGAAAGCTGGCATCAACCAGATGAGCAGGCGACAGTCAGGGAAACCAGTCGTCGCGGCAAGCAGTACCGGGTAGAAATCAAGGCGTGGTACAACATGCTGATGCCGGGCAAACACAAACCAGAACCATTACCTATGCATCGCTACCCTTTTACGTTGGTGCAAATTGTCCGTTATGATGCCGAGGGCAAGCTGGCTTGCAAGCGGCCTTTATGGCTTATCGTGATAGGCAAACGTCGCCGTGAGTTGAGCCTGTTGGACATCTATGAAGCCTATGGTCAGCGCTATAACTTGGAACACTTTTTTCGCTTTGGGAAACAAAAGTTGTTGCTGGCAAGTTTCCAAACACCGGAGGCTGTGCGCGAAGAAACATGGTGTCAGTTGGTGCATCTGGCTTATGCCCAATTATGGCTGGCGCGGCATGTGAGTTGCACTTTACCCCGCCCTTGGGAACGCAATCTACCGGCGATGAAAAACCGGCTCGTGTCCCCGACATTGGTACAACGCGATTTTGGTCGAATTATTCGCCAGATCGGGACACCAGCTAAACCGCCCCAACGCCGGTTTATTTCACCAGGCAGACCCAAAGGGATGACATTGCCACCGCGACCATACCAGAAAGTGATTGTCAAGAGCCAGCAAGGGGCAAAACCGCCATAAAATCAGGCAAATTGGCTCGATTATTCAGTTATAAATGTGCTTGAAATCAACTCAATCAGAATTGAGTTTGGTTCACATTGTCAAAAGTCAATCCATATCGTCCTGGGTATAAAGCTTGTCGGCTATCTCGTTCCCATATTTGTCCACCTGCCCCGCATCTGGCCGCCAGCCGTCTATATCGGTATCCAAACGAATGCGAATGACGGAATAGGGAGCCAGAAAGCCGTCGTCAATTCCTTGCTTGAGCGAATAGGTGTAAAGCGGTTCGCCAAAGTAATCGCTGTTGGAAACCGTTTCCGTTTCTTTGGGCGTGGCCGTTAAGCCAAGCTGCGCGGCCGGGGCAAAATATTCCAGAATCTCCCGCCACGCCGAATCCTCCGCCGCGCTCCCGCGATGGCACTCATCCACCACAATCAAGTCAAAAAAGTCGGGCGAAAACTGCTTGTAAATGTTTTTGCTTTCATCTGTGCCCGAAATGGCCTGATACAACGCCAGATAAAATTCATATGCTTTGTCAATGGTGCGGTTAGTGATTTTGGTCATCACGTCGGAAAACGCTTTGAAATCGTTGTTTTGCGCCTGGTCAACCAAAATATTGCGGTCGGCCAAAAACAAAATCCGCTTGGCCCAACCTGCTTTCCACAGCCGCCAAATGATTTGGGAGGCGACAAAGGTTTTGCCCGTCCCCGTTGCCATGACCAGCAAAACCCGCCGCTGCCCTCTGGCAATGGCGTTGACGGTGCGATTGATGGCAATGCGCTGATAGTAGCGGGGTGTCTTGCCGCCGCGTTCGTAGTGGTAATCCTGGGTGATGAGGGGCAAAACGGCCGTTTCCACCATCTGGCTTTTTTGATACCGTTGCCACAATTCGGCCGGGCTAGGAAACTCATCCAGCCCAATTTCCCGTTCCACGATGCCGCTGGTGGCGGTGCGGTCGTGTTCCAAAAAGCGTTCCCCGTTGGAACTGTAAACAAAAGGGACATCCAAATTAACGGCCGTTTGCAGCCCCTCCGCATAATCCAACCCCTGCTGCATCCCACCGCCAACGCCCTTTTGCCACCCTTTGGCCTCGACAATTGCCAGCGGCATGTTGGGCTTATATTCCAACAGGTAATCAATCTTGCGTGGTTTACCACGTATGGCCGTTTGGCCGCGAACGTGAAAACGGCCGTCGGTAAAATGATATTCTTCGCGGATTTGGGTTGGCATCCAACCAGCTTTTTGGATGGCTGGGGTAATAAAGCGGGTACGAATTTCTTGTTCGGTTAGCTCGTGTTTGTCCACAATTCCATCCCTCAACAAAGAAAAGCACAACACAATTAAATCATAAGGTGCCTATGATACCGAAATCGAGCTTGCCTGACACCTTTTTACTATGGTCGCCGAGGCAGTTGCTACCAACAAAAAAGCCCCACCGTAAACGGTGAGGCTTTCCAGTCGGGGCGGCCGGATTTGAACCGACGACCTCTTCGACCCGAACGAAGCGCGCTACCAAACTGCGCCACGCCCCGAGCAGTCACCATTATAGAGGATGCTGGCTGGATTGCAAGGATTTGGTTGGGGCTTGGGGCTGAACCGCGCCTGTTTTGACGGGGCAAGCACGGCCGGCTGGGAAATCAGACTTATAATGACCTGTCTATCATCCAAAACGGCCGTTTTTAAACCAAGTGGCTCCTCTTCCGCCCTATTCTGCTCGTTTTTGCAGCAGCGAGGCAATGTAGATGGGCGCACCCAGCAGCCCAGACAGCCGTTCCACCAAAAACACGACCAGTGCCAATGCTGCTGCCTGTGCTGGCAGCAGGTTGACCCCGGCAAACAGCACGGGGGCCAATGTTTCGCGTACGCCCAGCCCGCCAACCGAGGGGATGAGGAGGGAGATGGAGAGGATGGGGATGACGAGCAGCAGATAGCTGAGGGGGATGGCAAAGCCGAGGGCTTGGGCGGCGGCGAACCACCAGCCAATCATGAAGAGAGTGAAGAAGGCGGAGACAGCCAAGGCTCGACCGATGGCCTGATGGCCGCATTGACGAACGGCCGTTAACATCGGCCGTACAAACCCCATCACTCGCCCTTCCAGCCAGCCCGGTAGCCAGCCCACTATGGTCAGTGCCAAATCCCCCTGCAAAATCACCGCTCCAGCGGCCAGCCCTACCACACACAGCCCCACAATCGGCCACAGCAGCGTTGGCGGAAAGTCGGCCGGCCGAAATGGCAGCGATAAGAGTGCCAGGGCAAACAGCACCAGCAGCCCCGTCAGCCGATCCACCAGCACTGTCCCGGCTGCCACCCCGGCATCCACCTCTTGCGCCACTTCCACCACCCGCACCACATCGCCGCCAAAGCCAGAAGGCAAAAAGGCATTGTAAAAATTACCCACAAAATATAGTGCCACCAGTCGCTTTAGCTTAATAGTGGCTCCCAGCCCTTGCAGCAGCAGCCACCAGCGATACGCTCGTACCACCAGGCTGCCAATAACCAGCAGAAAAGCCACCAAGACCCACCCCAGCCGCGCCTGGGTTAATGTTTGCCGCATCAGATTGAGGTCAAACTTGGTCAACACCACCCACAGCCCAATGACTGTGATGCCAATTTTTAGCCATGTCATCCATTTTCCACGCATAGGGCGGGATTGTAGCCGCTATGAGCCATCAGGTAAATGGTAGCGGTGCAGCATCTTGCGTCTCCAAGTGCAACATTCTTGTGCCTCCAGGTGCAAGCTGTGATGCGTAGACGCAAAATTTTGCGTCTCTATCATGATTTTGGATAATCGCCTCCATGATAACCTTGCGCCGAATGTCCCATACTTGGCTTTTAATGCCTTTCATACTGCTGTTCTTCTTTTGGGCACTTTCCAGCATGGTGGAAGACAGCCCCACGATGGATGAGCAAAACCACATTGCCCGTGGGCTGGCACTGCTTCGCACCGGTGATGCGCGGCTTAGCCTGGAACACCCGCCGTTGGTCAACAGCCTGAGTGCCCTGCCGCTGCTGCTGCTGGATGTCACCCTGCCGACCAATGACTCAAGCTGGACAGAAACGCGCAATTGGTATGCCTTTGCCGACCTGCTGTTGTGGTCGGTCAACCATGACGTGGATCGAATGGTCTTTCTGTCACGCTTGCCGATTGTGTTTTTAACGTTGGGGTTGGCGTTGACGGCCTACCGATTTGCGCGGGAATTGTGGGGGCGACGAACGGCTCCGCTGGCGTTTTTGCTGCTGCTCTTTGAGCCAAACATGATTGCCAACGGCCGTTATGCCACCACCGATCTAGGCGGCACCCTCTTTTCCCTGCTGGCAACCTGGGCTTTGTGGCGGCTGTGGTCGCGCCCCGGCTGGGATTGGCGGCGTTGGCTGCTGGCGGTGCTGGCACTGGGGCTGGCGTTTGGCAGCAAAATGTCGGTGCTGGGGTTTGTGCTAATTTGGTCAGTGCTGGCACTGCTGCCGCTTTATCCGGGGGGATGGACGGTAAAAACGGCCGTTTTTCGCCTCACCCAATTTCTCACCGCTGGCCTGCTTTCCATCTTCGTGGTCTGGGCGCTGTTTGCCTTTGAATGGGGCAACTTTCGCTTTCAGTCGGATCTGCTGCTGGGGCTAAACGGCCGTTCTGGCCCCATGCCCACCTACTGGGCTGGGATTGAGCAGATTGCGCTGTTGGTCAATAACGGCCGTTTTCCCGCCTTCCTCCTCGGCCAATTCTCAGACACCGGCTTCTGGAACTACTTCCCCGTTGCCTTTGCCGCCAAAACGGCCACGCCGCTGCTGGTTTTGCTCCCCATCGCCATTGTCTGGGCAGTGTGGCGGCCGGAGATGCGGCGTAAGGGGTTGTTTTTGCTGGGAACGGCCGTTTGCTTCTTCCTCCTCTCCATGCAAAGCTCGCTCAACATCGGCTACCGCCACCTGCTGCCGCTGCTGCCGTATCTGGTGCTGTTGATGGCGGGGTTGGGCAGACGTGGGGCGTGGGGTGTGGGAAGATTGGAGATTAGAGATTGGAGATTGGGGGTGGTTTGGCTGGCGGTAGGGTGGCTGCTGCTGGTTGATTGGCAAATTCACCCCCATTATCTGAGCTACTTTAACCCGCTTTATGGTGGCTCGGAAAATGGCTACAACGTGCTGCTGGATAGCAACGTGGATTGGGGGCAAGATTTACTGCGGTTGCGCCACTGGATGCGTGCCAACAACGTTGACCACATCAACCTGGCCTGGTTTGGCACTGCCGATCCCAATTATTACGGTATCAACCACACGCCGCTGCCCGGTGTCGGCCGGCAGAGCTTTTACTCTCAATGGGGTAATCCTCCCTTCAACACCCAGCAGCCTGAACCCGGCATTTATGCCATCAGCGTGGACAGCTATTGGGAAGTTCCGCTGCCGCCTGACCAAAAATATGTCTTCCCCTGGTTCCGCTCCCAGCCCCCCAGCGCCCGCGTGGGCTATTCCATTCTCATCTACGTTGTCCCCTGACGGGAAAGCGTCAATTCATGACATTCCCGGCCTTAAGCAGTGGCAAATTCAGTAAACGGCCGTAATTCAGGATGGCGAAAACCCAAGACAATATCCTCATTGGGCACACCAGCTGCAAGCAAATCAGTAGCCAGCCCTTCTTCCGTACCGTCTTCCTCAATCCAAATCTTGCCCTCGTACAGGCGAATATAAAGAGCCACAGAATGGATGCGTCGCGTGTCCCACCAGCCGATGCGATACACCATATAGCGGTCATGGTTTTCGTCAAAAACAGTTTGCGTTTCTAAGCCTGGCACGTTTGCCTCATTAAGCAAAGTAGCGTAACTTGTCAAGAAAGTTTTGATAAGTTGTCGGTAATGGTTTAATTTATCCATTGTGTAACCTCTTGCCTGGAGATATTTACCACAATAAATGGCAATTGATATTCCTGCACCGCCAATCTCACAATGTCTCGTTGTAAATCGCTGTAATAGGTAGCCTCGCTAATAGCAACATTGGGTAATGATCCAGCCATCACTAATAAGTGCCTGTTTCACGGCATCATGGATCGAATCTTTTGCTGACATAATTGAAGTATAAAATTTGGACAACAGGGTGTCAATCACCCGGACTTTTATTCCCAAGAGGGCAGCTTAATGATTGTGGCGCAGTTGTTTGCGGGATCATTTTGGGCTTTGTCTTTGGCTGGGATGTTATACAATGGTGGGTGGGGATTAACGGCCGTTTTTCCCAATTAATCCCATAAAAAATGGCACAAACACGCTGCGAACCAGCAGCAACCTTTTCTGCATTCGTCCGTGTTTGTCCGCGTCCCATTTCCATAAGGAGAGTTCATGAATAAAACACCCCCCAACATTCTGCTTATCATGGCAGACCAGCTTGCCCCCCAGTTTACCGGCACCTACGGCCATCCACTGGTGCAAACCCCCCACCTGGACGCATTGGCGGCACGCGGCACACGCTTTGATGCCGCCTATTGCAACTCCCCGCTGTGCGCCCCCTCGCGCTTTAGCTTTATGTCCGGCCAATATGTCACCAACATTGCCGCCTATGACAACGCCTGCGAATTCCCCGCCTCTGTTCCCACCTTTGCCCACTACCTCAAAACCATGGGGTATCAAACCTGTCTGTCGGGCAAAATGCACTTTGTTGGCCCCGACCAGCTTCACGGCTTTGCCGAACGGGTGACAACCGATGTCTACCCGTCTGACTATGCCTGGACACCTGACTGGGAAAACTACGAGGAGCGGATTGACAAGTGGTACCACAACATGGAGTCGGTGCGGGAGGCGGGAATCGCGGCGGCGACCTTCCAGCTTGATTATGACGATGAGGTTGCCTTTTTTGCCCAGCGCAAAATTTTTGATTATGCTCGCAACCAGACCGAGCCGTTTTGTCTGGTTGCCAGCTTTATCCATCCGCATGACCCGTATGTGGCGCGGCGTAAATGGTGGGATTTGTATGAGCCAACGGCGATTGACATGCCCCAGACTTCGCTGGCGGATGTGGCCGATGACCCGTTTTCGCGGCGGCTGCGGGATGGCATTGAGGCCAGCCGGGTGGTGGCGACTGAGGAAGAAATTCGCCGAGCGCGTCATGCTTATTATGCCAATGTATCGTATTTTGACAGCAAAATTGGGGAGTTGGTAGCGGCACTGCGCGAGGCGGAACTGCTGGACAATACGATTGTGATTGTCACGGCCGACCACGGCGATATGCTGGGGGAGCGGGGGCTGTGGTACAAGATGAACTTTTTTGAGCATTCGGCGCGGGTGCCGCTGGTGATGGCGGGGCCGGGGATTGCCCAGGGAACGGCCGTTAATGCCTGTTCACTAGTGGATTTGCTGCCGACGATGGTGGATATTGCGGCGATGGCGGGGCGCGAGAAACCAGAGTTTGGGAGTCCGATTAACGGTCGTTCCCTCCTTCCCCTCGCCACCGGCCAGCACGACCCCATAGACGAAGCCATTGGCGAATATTGCGCCGAAATGACCGGCTACCCCGTCATCATGATTCGGCGCGGCCCCTACAAATACATCCACTGCCACAGCGACCCACCGCTGCTGTTTGATCTTGCCAGCGACCCCAATGAGTTGGTCAACCGTGCCGCTGACCCGGCACTGGCCGAGGTCGCCGCCAGCTTTGCCGCCGAAGTGGCGCAGCGGTGGGACAGCGAGCAAATTCGCCGCGATGTCATTCGCAGCCAGAAACAACGCCGTGCTGTTCATGCCGCCATGGAACTGGGGGCGATTACCTCATGGGACTACAACCCACCGCGTGATGCCAGCCAGGAATATGTGCGTAACCACATGGATTGGACGGTAGCGGCGGCCAAAACCCGCTTCCCGCCGTTGGAGAAAGCACCTTAACGATGAAATTCTTGTACGCTGAACAAGAAAATGAACTACAGATGCACACAGATAAACACTGATTTTCTTATCTGTTTTCATCTGTGTGCATCTGTAGTTCATTCATCCTTCTGGTTGCGGCTTGTCCGCGTTGCCATTTCTTTTTTGCCTCCTCCCACTTCTCAGCAACCGATGCCACGGGCGCAATCAGCCGCGTGAAATTATCGGCCACCAGTTCAACGACTTCGGCTTCAGTCATTTGCCGTACTTGGGCAATTTTGGCAACGATTTGGGGGAGCAGGTCGGGGGTGCCGGGTTGGTGGGCGAAGTGGCTGTAGGCGGTGGGGTTGTCGGTTTCGGTGAGGAGGCGGTGGGGGGGAACGGCCGTTAATAACCGTTCAATCCGTTGCGAAAACAGCATCTCTACCCCAAAGGAAAAATACGTGCCGACAGCCAGATAGCGGTCAATGAGCGAGCGCGGCCCCGAATACCAGTGGACGATGGGGGTGGGGGGACGAAACGTTTCAAGCAGCGTTAGCACCTCTTTTTCCGCCCCCAATACGTGCAGATTGACAATTTTTTGCTGGGCCACTGCCGCATCGAGAAAAAAGTCCAGCACAGCACGCTGCTGCGCTTGGTGAGTTGGCTCCTTAAAAAAGTGAAAATCGAGGCCAATTTCGCCAAAAAGGGGCGTTTTGGCCATAAACGGCAGCAGGCTGGGCAGCTTGTCGGCATAGCGGTGGGCTTCCCAGGGGTGGATGCCAAACAGGGGGACGATATGAGGAGCCTGGGTGGCGATGTGCTGGGCGCGTTGGTAGCTGGGGGTGTCAATAGAAACGGAGAGGGTAAAAATTGGGTGGCGAGCGATTTCGGCAAGGATCGTTGGCAATTGCTCGTCGCGGTACATATCAATATGGGTGTGGGCATCTAGCAGCATGAGGCTATTGTACGAGCGTGGGGAATTTTGGGAAAGGGCGTTTATTGTTACTGAAAGGCGCCAAAATGTTGCAAAACGCCAGCCGCTTGCTCCGCCCCTTTAGCCAATGCCTTGGCAATGTCGCCATCGCGGAAGTAGTTGACGGTGAAGGCGGCTTGGAAGGCGTCGCCGCAGCCAGTGGAATCAACGGGGGTGGGGACAGAAACGGCCGTTTGCCACACCTCCCCTTCTTTTGCCAAAGCCACGCTCCCCGCCGCCCCCAGCGTCACCACAATCAGCCCCGGCAGCGTCGCGGCGATGGGCTGCATGGCCGCAACCGTTGCTGCATCGCCGCTGATAAAGGCGAGATCGACAGCGGATAAAGCTGGCAGCGCGTCGGTTTTGATGCGCCCACCTGACCAATCGCCAAAGTCAAGGACGCGCTTGCCCGTGAAGGTGGGCAAGTGGAGCAGTTGGTCAACCAGCGGGCCAGGCCAATCTCCCTGATACATGGAGACCATGATGTCGTGCTGGCAGATGGCGGCGATGGTTGTATCGCTGAGGGTTAGCTGGCGCAGAACGTGGAGGTGGTAGCCCCCTTCAGGGAAAATGCGGTCGGCGTTGTCGTGGACTTCGATGGCACAAACGGCCGTTTTGCCCGCAACCACCGCCACCTGCGAACTGTCTATCCCCTCTCGCGCCAATGTCGCAAAAACGCGCCGCTCATCGCCGTCATTGCCGACGCAGCTAACCAGCGACACCTGCTCCGCGCCGCTTCGCTTGGCGTGAACGGCAAAGTTG
>JACKCD010000053.1 GCA_020634215.1 Ardenticatenaceae bacterium
GTTACTTCATGATAAAACGCAACCGCCATATGTGCCGTTTTTTGAAGCGAAAATTTGTTAAAAATCGCAATATCTGGCGGTATTGCCTTATAATGAAGCAACTCTACTGCTTACTGAATACTGGATCGTGGAAAAAACGGCCGTTAAATCCCCCTCGTCCACAAAAGAAAAATAGACGGTGCGGGGGCGCGGCGGTGGCTCTTTTTGTTCGTCGGGGACAAAGTAGAGCGTGCCGTAGTCGGCGAACTCTGGCCCCCAGATGAGGGCAAAAGTGATTGCCAGCGACCGTTTGGGGCTGGAGCCAAACGCCAGCCACCCGATTTCCACCTTTTGGATGGTGTCCGCGTTGAAAAATTGGTAGAGATACCGCTTGGGTACCTGCTCCACCATGATGATGTGTTCCCCTAAGGGCACAAACCAATATTCGGCCGGAGCCAGCAATACCGTTGCTTCGCGGTCATTGAGGCTAAAGGTGCCGGTAGCCCACAGCTTGACCCGCTGGTTGGCGGGCAGTGGCGGCACGGGGGCAGGCGGCGGGGCGGGGTCGGCAACAAAGCTTTTGTAGCTGCGCCGTTTGGCGTGGCGATAGACAAGCTGGATGAGCAGCGACAGGACGGCCAGCAGGATGAGCAAGGGGAGGGGCCAGTTGCGTATGAAGAAAACGGCCGTTAACAGCAGCGGAGCCCCTTTTACCCAACGGCTAAGTGGCATCCCCAAAACCTGGCGTAGCGTACTCCAGTAGGTGTAGAAATAGAAGCGGCTAAGGCCGGTGAGGAGGGTTTGGCGGAGGGGGGAGAGGGTGTGCATTGAAGAAGAGATTGGAGATTGGAGATTGCAAACCTTCATCAATCTCCAATCTCCATTTACGAGTTTGCTCCAGCCAGAACAGCCAACATTTGCTGATGAATATGCCCATTGCTGGCAACAAGGGGGAGTTCCCCGGCGAGAGCATAAGGCGTGCCGTTGGTTTGGGTGACGCAGCCACCCGCTTCCTGCACCAGCAGCACCCCGGCGGCGTAGTCCCAACTGCTGAGGCGCAGTTCCCAAAAGCCGTCGAGTCGGCCGGCGGCGACGTAGGCGAGTTCGAGGGCGGCGGAACCGAGGCGGCGGATGCCCTGGGCGGCGTGGAGAAAGGCGGCGGTTTGGGGCAAATTGGTGATGCCGGTGAGTCGGCGGTTGTGGGGGTAGCCGGTGCAAAGCAGGCTGGCTTGCAGGTCGGTGGTGGGGCTGGGGATTAACGGCCGTTTCTCCCCCCCACCCTGCATTACCCACGCCCCTTCTCCAGCCAGGGCGTAAAAACATTCATCCAGCATGGGGCTGTAGACCACGCCAAGCAAAGAACGGCCGTTGTGGGCCAACGCCAGCGACACCGAAAAAAACGGCAGCCCGTGGGCATAATTCATCGTCCCATCCAGCGGGTCAATGTACCAGACAAACGGGCTGTCGCCGTTGGTTGCCCCCGTTTCCTCACCCACAAAGCCGTGGTCGGGGAACGCCGCCGCCAGCCGCGTTTTAATCAACCGCTCCGACGCCTCATCATACTGCGTTACCCAGTCAATGGCCGTGCTTTTCGTTCTAATTTGCTTCGGCTGCGCCAGCCCATCACGCAGCAGCGACCCCGCTTCACGGGCGATGGCTTGGGCGAGGTGGCAGGTTTGGTGTAAATCCATAGACGTAAGTTATTGGCGATTGGCGATTGTAAACCTTTATTAATCTCCAATCTCCAATCTCCCAATCTCTATTCCCCCCGCACATCCGCCCCGGCCGGGCTTTGGTAAACGCGCAGGCCAAATTCGGGGATGGCGGCGAGGAGGTGATCGAAGATGTCGGATTGGATATTTTCAAATTTTTCCCAGTTGAGTTCGGTGCAAAAGGCGTAGATTTCCAGCGGCAGCCCGTTGGCTTCGGGGGGAAGCTGGCGCACGATGAGGGTGCGGCGTTGGTCAATGCGGGGATGGTTGCGCAGGTAGGCGACGACGTAGGCGCGGAAGGTGCCGAGGTTGGTAAGCCAACGGCCGTTTATTTTGCTCAAGCTGTCGTCAAACCCATGCTCATGGTTGTAGGCGGCAACCTCGTCCCGTTTTTGCGCCACATAGTCGCTAAGGTGCTGAATGGTGGCAAATCTGTCTAACATGGCCGCGTCACACCAGGTGACGGTGTTCATGTCAAGGTTGATGGCGCGTTGGATGCGGCGCACCCCCACCTCGTCGCGGCCGCGCCAATTTTTGAACGATTCACTGATGAGGGCGTAGGTGGGAATGGTGGTGATGGATTGGTCGTCGTTGCGAACTTTGATGGTGGTGAGAGCGATGTCGAGGACTTGCCCGGCGGCATCAAATTTGGGCATTTCGATGTAGTCGCCGAGGGCGACCATTTTGTTGGCGGTGAGCTGGATACCGGCGGCAAACCCAAGGATGGGGTCGCGGAAAACGAGGAGAAGAACGGCCGTAAATGCCCCCAACCCACTGAGCAAGACCGCTGCCGACTGGTTGAAGATGATGGAAAGGAGGATGAGGGCGGCCACGAAGACCGTGACCAGCTTTAATACCTGGATGGTGCTACGGAGCGGCATTTGGCGCGACCGTTCAAAAGTGGTGTAGATGACCATGAAGCCATCAAGCAGGGCCAACATTAGCCCAGCACCCACGAGGGTGGTGTAAAGCAAAACGACAGTATCAATAATGTCGGTAAGCCAGGGGTAGCCTTCGGTGACAAAGGGTGCCATGTAGTAGACGATGGCGGCGGGGGCAAGATAGGAAAGGCGGATGAAGATGTCGCTGCGGAGGAGGATGTCGTCCCATTCGGTGTGGGTGTGTTTGGCACTGTAGGCCAGCACGCGCAGGATGACGCGGCGGCTGAGCCAGTAGGCGAGGATGCTGAGGAGGATGGTGAGGAGGATGCCGCTGAGACGGGAGAGGAGAACGGCCGTTAAATCCGACGCGCCGAGGGCAAGATACCAGCGAAAAAATTGCTCAAACATGCCCCGATTATGCCGCGAGACGGTTTCTGTGCCAAAATTAGATGCATCTATCCATGTGTCATACCCGCGTAGGCGGGTATCCATCTTTAACCTGAACATGGATTCCCGCTTTCGCGGGAATGACGTTTGGATAGTAACGATTATCTTCGATTTTGGCATATTGAGGTTAAGGGAACTGATGATGAAACGATGGATAATTTTGCTTATGCTGCTGGTGGGATGTCGGCAGGGGGCGGTGGCTCCAACGGTGGTGCCGACGGCGGTGAGTGGGGCGGCAGTGGTGGAAGAAGCGGTGGTAGAAGGGGGGGAAACGGCCGTTTCTCCCACCACCTCAACCCCCCTGCCAGGGCCACAGCCGACGGCGACGGGTGTGGTAGAAGCTGTAGTGGCGGAAACGGCCGTTTCTCCCGAACGCGACACCTTTGACCAACTGTGGCTGACCGAACCGCCAGAACGGGACGACGTGGGGCTGGCAATGGCGTATCGGGGGCTGGCCGAACGGCCGGCCGAAGCTGCCCCCCTAGTCACTGCGCCGTTGGCCGAAGGCATTCACCAATCGTTCAACATTCCCAACATTGACACCAACACCGTTTCCGTCATTGATGCCCAACTGCGCTGGGTTAGCAACCACGCCTACTTTTGGTTCGACACCGGCCCCGGCAGCACCCCGCTTAGCCAATCGGCCCTGCGCGAGGCGGGGGAGTCATTTGACGCGATGTATGAGCAGGTGGTGGGGTATTTTGGCAGCGAAGCCAACCCTGGGCTGGATGGCGACCCGCGTGTCCATGTGGTCAGCGCCGCGCCGGGGGTCTTGTGTGATCTGGAGCCAACAGCGACCAGCGGCTGCCGTTTGGGTGGGCTGGTCAACGCCACCGACTTGCTGCCAACGGCCGTTGATCCCCGCTCCAACGGCCGCGAAATGTTTGTGATGAACAGCAGCCTGTTTGGCAGCAGCACCTTTCGCAGCGTGCTGGCGCATGAATTCCGCCACATGATCGAGGATAACCACGACGCGGGGGATGAAGATTGGGCGGTGGAGGGGTCGGCTTCGCTGGCGCAGGTACTGGTGGGGCTGCCGGAAAGCACCATCAGCCGCGCCAATGAGTTTTTGCGAAACCCCGACCAGCAGCTAAACAGTTGGCCCGATGAAGGGACAGGGACATATTACGGGCAGGGGTATCTGTTTAACCAATATCTGTTTAACCGATTGGGGGCGGCGGCGTACCGCGACTGGGCGACCAGCCCAGCCAACGGCTTTTTGGCACTGGATCAGGTAGCGGCGGCGCAGGGGCTGGATCAGCAGGCGTTGGGGCTGTGGCGCGACTGGCTGGTGTCGTTGGTGGCGCATAATGACCCCAATGTGCCGCCTCGGTTTGATTATGGGGAGTTGGCGTTGGAAACGGCCGTTTCTACCCCCATTCTCACCCTGCCCTACAGCACCGAAACCACCGTACATCAATTTGCGGCCGACTACTATGAACTGCCCCTCAGCGGCGGCTATACGGTGGAGTTTACCGGCGAAGCTACCGTATCGCTGCTGGGGGCAGAGCCGTTTGCTGGGGAGCGCATGTTGCTGTCGCAGCGAGCCAACTACAGCAACCCCCGGCTGACGCGGCGGCTGGATTTGCGTGGGCTGTCGTCGGCCACGTTGAGTTATGCGGTCTATGTGGATTTGGAGGCGGGGTATGATTTTGGCTATGTGTCGGTGTCGCGGGATAACGGCCGTTCTTGGCAAGGCATCGTCGCCGACCACATGCAGGGGTTGGCGGAGGCCGACGATCCGGCGGGGGCGGCGTTGACGGAACGGTTCTACACAGGGCAGTCGCGCAGTTGGTCGCAGGAAGTGGTGGATTTGACTCCGTTTGCCGGGCAGGAAATTTTGCTCCGTTTTGAGGTCGTCACCGACCCCATCAAAACGTTTGGCGGGCTGGCGTTGGATAACATTGCCATCAGCGAATTGGGTTTCTTGGATGATGTGGAAACGGTGGCCGAGGGCTGGCAAGCGGAGGGGTTTGTACGAGTGGCAAGGCGGCTGGTACAGCCGTGGCAGGTGCAGGTGGCGCTGTTTACGGCAGAGGGGGTGAGCGTGCTGCCAGTGTTGGTAGAGGGAGGGAAAACGGCCGTTTTCACCATCCCCGCCGCTACCTATACCCGCCCGCCCGTTCTCATCATCGCCGCCTCCGCCCCGCAGACGCTGGAACTTGCCAGTTATCAACTGTTGGTGCGTTGATAGCCTGACAAAAATGAGATTGGAGGTAGGAGATTATGAACCCTCATCAATCTCCAATCTCCACGCTGGCTACGGCATTCGTGCGCCGCGTGCCGCAATAAACAGGTTGTACCAATCCTGCCGAGATAAAGTAATGTTGTCGGCCTGGCAGCTTGCCACAATGCGCTCTGGGCGCAGCGTGCCGATGATGGGCTGGATGCCGGCCGGATGGCGCAACAGCCAGGCAAACCCAATCGCTTCCGGGGTGGTGGCGTGTTTTTCCGCCAGTTCAGCAATTAGCCGCGCTGTTTCCTTTACATTGTCGGGCGCATCGTCGGCCGGACTGAACAGTTGCCCACCGGCAATGGGCGACCACGCTTGGATGGTAATGTCGTGAACGCGACAATAGTCGAGCAGCCCGTCGGTGGCCGCGTAGCTGGCTTCATTTTGGTTGACCATTACGCCATCGTCAATGAGATGGTTGTGCAACAGGTTTAGCTCAAGCTGGTTGACGATGATCGGTTGGCTGACATATTTTTGCAGCAGCGCAATTTGCATGGCGCTGTGGTTGCTGACCCCAAAATAGCGCACCTTGCCGCTGCTGTGCAGGTGGTCGAAGGCGCGTGCTACTTCTTCGGGTTCGATGAGGGGGTCTGGGCGGTGCAGAGCCAGCACGTCTACGTAGTCGGTGTGGAGCCGCTGCAAGGTGGTTTCGACAGAGCCAACGAGGTGGTCGTAGCTGAAATCGTAGCGGCCGGGGCCACCGCGCACGGGGTCAATGCCAACGATGATGCCCGCTTTGGCCTGCAAATAGAGCTTGTCGCGCAGACCGGGGTTGCTTTTAAGTGCTTCCCCAACGACAGCATCGGATTTGCCCATGGTGTAGATGTCGGCGAGGTCAATGAAGTTGATGCCTTGATCAACGGCCGTTAATAACAACCTCTCCGCCCGCTCCTTCAATTCTGCCGTCAGCGGGTCTTGGTTCCAAGAGCCGCCCATGTGCCAGGTGCCATAGGCCAGCCGGGAAACGTGTAAATCGGTATTGGGAATGTGATAGGTTTTCAACTGCTATTTCCTTGAAAAGGGGACACGGACGAACACGGATTATTCTGCGAAATCTGCGTCATCTTTGATTTTCATCCATGAGAGTTGCCATGCCGCCTAATTGTTAATAATAGGAATCCATTCGCCCTGGCTGCCGTTGTAAAGAAGGTAGCGCATGGTTTGGCCGTCGGGCAGGGTGATGATAACGTGGTTGGCGATGATTTGCCAGCGGGCAGTGTAGGTTTGCGCGGGGTCGAGTGCCCAGCCAAGCTGTTCGCGGGTGGTGGGGTAAGTTTGCCAAAGGTCGGCAAAACGGCCGTTTGGCGGATATAGCCCAGCGGGTGGCTGACCGGGATCCGGCTGGTTGCCTTGCCAGGCGTGGTTGTAGCCATAGGCTACGTGGTCGGCCAGGAAAAGCAGGGTGTTGTAGCCGTTGATGTTGTTGTGGTAGAGGGCGAGGCCGTGTTCAAAGGGTTGGTAAACGGCCGTTTGCTCCTCCTGAATAGCCTGACGTGGGCAAATACCGGCCGGGAGGGTGGGGTCGCCCGTGAGCCGTTCAAAGGTGCAGGTGGCGGTGGCGGGAACGCTGTAGCTAAACGGCTGCCCGGCGATGGTGCCTTGCAGGGTAAAGAGGCCGCCACCGGGGATGACATCCACGTTGGTTTGCAGCGTGCCGCTGGCGGTAGTGATGGGAACGGGGTTGTTGGTGGCAATGTCGGCAAACACCCAACTGAGCTGCGCCCAATCACTGCCGGGCTGGAAACCAGCCATGTTCCAGCTAAACGTAACCAAACCAGATTGGGTGAGGGTGGTAGGGTTGACGGTAAGGGTGTCGGGCAGCGGTGGCGGTGTGGGAGTTTGGGTGGGGGTTGGTTTGGGCAGTTGGGGCAGGGCGATGACTTGACCGACGGCCAGCAGACGTGGGTCGGCAATGCAATTGGCGGCCTGCAGGTCGCGGATGGTGCTGCCGGTTTGGCGGGCAAGGTTGTAGAGGGTGTCACCGGGCTGGATGACATAGGTGGGCCAATCGGTGCGGGGAACGCAGTCGGGGCTGGGGGTGGGGCTGGGTGGCAGGGGTGGCGTGGTTGCGTCGGGGGTAACGGCCGTTAATTCCACCGCCGGGATTGGCGAAGGGGGCGGGGCGATGGTAGATGGGGCTTCAACGGGGCGGGTGGGCAAGACAAGGGGGCTGGTGGGTTGGTCGGAAACGGCCGTTTCTGCCGCGCTAATGGGTATGCAGGCGCAAATAAGCAAAACGAATAGCAAAAGATAGTTTTTCATTGTTCTTTCTCCCATTGAGGGATTATGGGAGAAAAACGGCCGTTTTGCTTCACGTCCAGGCAACGACTTACCACCTTTTGGCAGTCGTTATCAGGCACATCAGGAAAATCTGCGTCCTATTCTTCTCGCTTAATCATCCGAATGATGAGGCTACGGAAGCCCTGGCGCTCCCAAAAGGCGCGGGACACCTCGTTGGCAACGGCGATGTTTAGCTCAATGTGGTCTACGTTTTGCTGCTGGAACCATGCCTCAACCACATCATAGAGTGCCTGTGCCACCCCCTGGCGGCGGTAGGCAGCGGCGACGGCCATATCTTCGACAAAGCCATAGTGATGCCCCCCATATTCGGCCGACCAGCGGTTTTCGCTAGTTGCCACGCAGTACCCCGCCAACGCGCCCTTCTCACCCTCCGCCACCACCACCAGCCACGCATCGCTTGCCAGTGCCTTTTCCAAAAACTGCTGGTAATGGTGCGTCAACGATGGGTAATCTTGCTCAAAAAACGAGTCGCGGTCGGCGTGAAAAGTGATGAATTCCACCCACAGCGGCAAAATGGCAGGAATGTCGTGGGTGGAGGCGCGGCGGATAATGGGCATAGGACGATTGCTAACAATCGGGTCGTTCTAATTTGATTAGCGTATCAGGGTCAGACAATACCCCAATGCCCACATCTTGTCCATTGCCGCCGTCCACCACATCCACAAAACCGTCTCCGGCACAGCCAACCTCTCCGGCATAGATGGTGTCGTAGCCGCTTTCGCCATACAGCAAATCTGCCCCTAAGCCACCTATCAACACATCGTTGTCATTGCCCCCTTTGAGCAAATCGTTGCCGCCGCCGCCGTTGAGTGTGTCCTTACCATTCTTGCCAAACAATTGGTCGTTTCCCTCGTAGGCGGTTAACACATCATCACCACTACCACCGATCAGGATATTATTGCCACTGCCGCTATCAAGCAAATCATCGCCGTTACCCCCATCCAGCGTGTCGTCACCAGCCCCACCGAGAAGCGTGTCATCGCCACTATCCCCTTTTAGCTTGTCGTTCCCCTCGTAGGCAGTTAACACATCGTTACCACCTCCGCCAGCCAGGGTATTATTGCCGCTGCCACCATCTAGCGAATCATCACCAGATCCGCCAGACAGCGTATCGTCACCAGCCCCGCCAGACAGCGTATCGTTGCCACTGTCCCCTTTCAGGGTATCGTTCCCCTCATAGGCGGTTAACACATCATCATCGTTGCCACCAGCCAGGGTATTATTACCGCTGCCACCATCTAGCAGATCATTCCCTTTACCACCAGAGAGCTTGTCGTCGCCGGCTTCTCCCAAAAGGATGTCATTGCCCTTGTCGCCATAGAGCTTGTCGTCGCCTTCGCCGCCACAGATGATGTCGTTGCCATCGCTGCCATATACCACATCATCGCCGCCCAAAGCCAGGATCACATCATCTCCCTTGGTGCCTTTGATGCGGTCTGCCCCCTCGGTGCCAATGATGGTTGGCACGTGACCTTGACATAACCCCTCAGGACTTGGGGTGATGGTAATGTCTACCGTGGCCTCTGTGGAGTTGACAGTGCCATCGTTGACAACAAAGGTGAAGCTATCGCTGCCGCTTTCCCCAGCGTTGGGCGTGTAGCGCAGGTTGGGCGCAGTGCCACTGAGGGTACCACGATTGGGCAGCGTAACAACGGAAAAGGCGAGGGTGTTGGCGGGCAGGTCGGCATCGGTGCCGCTGAGGGTGATGTCAATAGGGGTGTCAACGGCCGTTTCCACCTGTTGCGCCGTCGCCTGCGGAGCCTGATTCACCTCCTGCACCGTAAACGCCACCAGTTCGCTATCGCACAGTGCCGGGGAACCATCATCGCAAACGCGAAAAGTAAACTGGTAGTTGCCCGGCCCTTGGCTTTCGCTGGGTGTCCAGGTAAAACGGCCATTACTGCTCATCGTCGCCCCCGTCGGCGCACCTTGCAGGGAAAAGGTCAACTGATCGCCACTGTCGGGGTCGCTGGCCTCAGCATCGAGGGTAAATTGGGTCGCTTCAACGGCCGTTTGTCCCCCAATCTCCACCAAAACCGGCGGGCTGTTTGTCGTCACCGCCTCGTCACAAGCATCCCCCACCCCATCGTTGTCGCTGTCAGCCTGGTCAGGGTTAGGCACAAAGGGGCAGTTATCTTCCGTGCCACTGCTGCCCCCGTCGGCCACGCCGTCATCGTCCAAATCCGACCAGCGGGAAGCGTCTAGCGGGAACGCATCCTGCGCGTCGGCAAACCCATCATTGTCATCATCCACATCACAGGCATTGCCCATGCCATCGTGGTCAAAATCAGCCTGGTTGGCGTTGGCAACTGACGGGCAGTTGTCACTGCCGTTGCTTACGCCATCGTCATCGGCATCGCTATCGCTGTTGTCCCCGTGACCATCACCGTCACTGTCAAACCATTCCCCCTCATCTTGCGGGAAGGCATCAAACGGGTCAGGCATGGCATCGCCGTCTTTGTTCAGGTCACACGCATTCCCCAGGCCATCGCCGTCCAAATCGGCCTGATTGCTGTTGGCGACAAAGGGGCAGTTGTCGCTATTGTCGGCCACCGAGTCGTTGTCGCTGTCGCTGGCGATGGACAACACGTAAAACGGGTTGCCATGATCCAGAGCCAGGGCCACGTTGCCGGCCGTATCCACCGCCTGGACAAAATACTCAATGCTGCCGGCCGGGGCTGTCACCGTCCCCGTAGCCTCGGTGTTGGTGGCGTTATAGGTTAAATCGAGGTTGCTCCAACTGGTTTGGCCTAGCTGTCGGTAGAGGATGAGGGTGCGAGAAACGGCCGTTTGCCCATCCCCCAACCCCACGCGGAACCTCAGCACCCCATTGGCAACCTCGGCCGACACCGACCAAATATTGGGCGGCATGTAGTCGGTTTGCGACGCAGGAGCCGTATAGACCAGCAGATTGAGGCTGTTGTAGCGACGCAGGATGCCGATGGTGGGGGCCTGAACGGCCGTTGTGCGGAACTGCGCCGGAACCACCACCACCCGCTGCTGATACGTCCCATCCACCGTCAAAAAGCGGTTGACGCTTGCCACCTGCTGCGGGTACAGCGTTTGCGCCAGATAAATCCCCTCGCCCGGCAGCGTCACCCCCTGCGAAATGAGTTGCGTCACCACTGGGTCAAAATTAGGCGTTTCACTAAACGACCCGCCCGTCATCAGCACCCCGCGCACAATTTGATCCGCCGAGGCATAGTTCAACGTTTGCAGCGGCAGCACCGGCCGGTTGCCCGTCAACTGCAAATCCGTCCCGCCGTTGACCGTGTAGTACGTGCCGCTCCGCTCCGGCTGGTTAATCTGGTGCGCCTGATAGCTAAAGCTCAAATTTTCCGCCACCGTCGCGACCACCGTCGTGGGTGCCGCAATACTCAGCGGGGCGGCCGTCGCAGCACTCAACCGGGAGCCACCCCCCGGCGGCTGCGATGTTTGCGTGGGCATGGCTACCTTGAGCATCGGCAGCCCGTAGAGCGTCATCTCGGCCAGCACCTTTTCATCGTAAGCGGTCAATGCCCCATTGCCCAAACTGTTCAAATACCGCTGCTTGGCCTGGGTCAACGCTTCCCCCACCGTCGGCAGCGTGGCCGTTTGGTTGGGGGAGGGGTTGTAGCCCAATTGCTCGGTAAAATTGAGCATCAGCCGTTCGGAGTAGGCCAGCAAATCGCCGTCGCCATAGCCATAGCCAGTGTTGCCAATGAAGGTGGCTCCCTGCGCGGCAAAGGTTTGGGCAAAGTCGGCCCCGGTAAAGGCCAGCGTGGTGGCGTTGTCGGCGATGTTTAGCCCGGAATGGCAGCCGACGGAGAGGATGAGTTTGGAGGAACGGCCGTTAAACTCCGTCGCCACCACATTAGCCTTATCATTGGGGAAAAACCGAAAATGGTCAAAATGTGAGTTCAGCAGCATCAAATCATAAGAAGTCGCGTCCAGTGCCACACTGCGGAAATCCTCAGCCGTCCACTCGTTGTTAATCAGCGTCTCAATCTGGCTCACCCCCTGACCCGACAGGGTGCTTTGCATCGCTTCCGCCTGGTCTACCAAAAAGTCATAGCCAGTAATGAGCGCATTATCGGGCTGCAAAACGGGCGCGGCTAAAAAGGTGGTAATCATGGTGGCAATCTCACTAGGCTCCTCCACCAGCCGCCCCAGCCCATATTGAGGAATATAGATTTCGTGACCATTCGCCCCAATCGGTAGCCGCGCCGCATAATAATCGTCGCTCAGATAATAGCGGTGCGCTGCCGCCGCCTGCATGGCCGGGTCATCGTAATAGGGGTAATTCCGCTCGTTAGCAATCAGGGTGCTATCGGCCACGCGCCGCTGGGGAATGATTTGGTCGCCCCCAATCAGCACAATATGTTTCAGGTCGGGGTAGGCCGGAAATAGCTCATAAAGCAGCGATTTGATGGAGCGAGCGACCAAGTTGGCTGACTGCGGGTTATCTTGGTTGTTGTCCCAACGAGTATAGACATCCACCAGATCAGGATAATCACCCAGATTGACGACCACGCCGTTGACGTTGGGGTCGTTGGCAAGGTCGTCAACCAGGTTGACTAAGTTGGCGGCGGCGACGGTGTCGCCGCTGGGGTACAGTTCGTTCATGCGGTCGGGATAGAAGAGGATGAGGGTTTCTTTGCCGGGAACGGCCGTTACCCCCGAAAACGTCGGCACGGCACTGTTATCCACCGGCAGCGGTTCTGTTGGAGCCACCACCTCCCCCGTCAGCGTAAACGGCACCCCCACCGCCGCCAAATCATGCGGCACCACCACCACAAACCACGGCCCCGCCAGCTCCTGCACCTGATGCTCCACATACTCCACCGTCTGCGGCAGCGACGCAGCCGAAACCGCCGCCAACGTCTGCAAATCAGCCAACTCACCCAAATTATTCAGTTGCGCCACATTGCCCGATTGGGCAATATCATACAGTTGAGCAATGTCATAAAGCTGGGCAATATCATAAAGCTGGGCAATATCATAAAGCTGGGCAATATCATAAAGCTGAGCAATATCATAAAGCTGAGCAATGTCATAAAGCTGGGCAATGTTGGTTAACTGTCCAATGTCATAAAGCTGGGCAATATTGCTCAGTTGCCCAATGTCATACAGTTGGGCAATATCACTCAGCTTTGCCAAGCTCACCAAGTTGCCAATATCCCGCAGTTGCCCAGTTTCTTCATCCACGCGGGGGGCAAAAAGGTACAGATCATAATCAGCCGTGCTTTCCAGCGTTGCCCTGACCACCGAACCGGGCTGCGGCACATTCAAACGGTACCATTTGACATCATCCGTGCGGCTCGCCGTGCCACTCACCGCCACCCCACTGCTCAACGTTTGGCTGGTCTCCCGCTTCTCCACCTCGGCCGTCTCAAAAGCACCTATATCACAACGCGCTCCCTGCGGCCGGGCAACCCCGCGCTGGTCGGTGGCCGTGCAGGTGGCATCATCACCGGCATCAATGGCCGCGCTGCCGCTTAATAAAGGCATTGTGGAGGTTAGACCACCATTACGGCTTAAGCCCCCCAGCTTCGGGTCAGCAACGGTGCCAGGGCAGTTGCCCAGTGCCGGCCAGTGCAAGTTATTCCCCAAATCGGTGACATTGCCACAGCTTTGTCCCACCCCCCCGGCAACAATCGAATTTTGCACCCTAATGATGCCATTGATGTTCCGCAGAGCGAGGCCAGTGGTTTCGCCCCAAAAGGTACTGTTGTTGATCGTTGCTTGCCCACTAACCATGTTAATGGCCGCATATATCGAACTGGCTGGCGCATTTGTGACAAAGGTGCTGTTTGTCACAGCCAACGTCCCCCCATCAGCCTGAATCGTAGATGATGTATTGCCGTCATTCCCCACAAAGGTGCTGCCATCTATCGTGACGATTGTCGAACCACCGCTTTTTAACGCCCCACCCTCACTCGTCGCATCATTGTAGAAAAAGGTGCTGTTGTGGATCGTCACAGAGGGGCCGCTGGCACTAATTGCACCACCATACAAGCTGGCGGTATTGTTTTCAAAAAGGCTATTCTCAATAACCAGGGTCGAATTTGTATCGGCATAAATCGCGCCGCCATTGGTGGCTGAGTTTTCGATAAAGGCCATATTGGTCGCTTTGAAATCACCCCCTAAAACGGCTACAGCTCCCCCTGAATTACCTACGCTCCCGCCAATCGTAAAGTCAGAAAACTCAACTGGGGCTGTTATCGTAAAATTGGGGCCAGGGGCAGGAGGCCCCATACTGGTCAGGTCTGTGCCAGCACCAATCATCAGCAGCGAATCAGAAATGGTGAAGTTGCTAAAGTAGAAATAAGTGCCGCCAGGGATGATAATCGTATCGAGTCCGGGCAAAGCATTGCTTTCCTGAATGGCAGCACGAATGGTGCAAGCACCGCTGGCAGCCGCACAGACACCATCCCCCAGAACATCATCGGGGCTGTCTGCTGTGCTATCAACCATAAAGGGTTGGTTGAGCGTGGCAACCGCTGGGCTAAAGAGCGAGGTGTTGCCGTTCGCATCTGTTGCCGTTGCCACAAGTTCGTCGCCGCCAATAATGCCTAATGTGGCCGCACTGCCTAGCGTAGTCGTTGCTGATCCCGGCCCGCCGTTCACCGTTGCTCGACCCAAGTACGTGCGCCCCTGGCCGTTATCAGCTTCATAAAAATCAATGGCAATCGGGTAGGCACTGTTTGAAGCGGTTGAGTCTATGCTGTACTCGATGTCCAGCACCCCATCAGAAATGGCCGCCGCGCTGAGAACAGGGTAATTTTGCCCCATGTTGGCGATCTGAGTCCCCACACTGGAATCGGCATCCCCAGGGTCATTGGTAACCAGGTTGAGGGCAATACCTTGTCCGCTATTGCTGTAAATGCTGTTGCCCACAATGGGGGTGCGGTAGCCGGAAAGCATATTCACGCCAATGCTGTTGTTGGCAATGATGTTGCCTTCACCTGCATTAGTGCCGCCAACAGCGTTATTCGAGGCGTAGCTATTGAGAACGATGCCGCCTAAGGCAGAGCCATTGGGCAGTGCCGTCGTGCCGTCGCCCCCCACGCCAACATAATTCCCTTGAATCACCGTGCCGACCACGCCAGGGTTCAGAGTGACCGAGCTGTTGCCATTCAGGGAAATGCCCTCGCCGCTGTTGCCGGAGATGATATTGCCAGCTCCGGGGCTGCTGCCGCCAATTATCGTGCCGCTAACGGTTCCGCCATTGCTGCTGACACGCACACCCTCTAATCCGTTGGGCAGTGCGGCAAGGCCAGTGCTATCGGCACCAATGATATTGCCTAAAATTTGGTTGTTGTTGGCTCCATTAGACGCGATGGTTATCCCGGTAATGGTGTTGCCAGAAATGAGATTTCCCTCGCCAGCCCCCGTGCCACCGATGATGTTATTGGCTGAGCTGGTTAACAAGATACCGGATGCGTTGGGAATGGCGGCTAGACCCGCCGCATTGGTACCGATTTGGTTCCCGCGTATGGTGGCCGTGGCGTTAGTAGGCACTTCAATGCCGACACTGCCATTACCGGAGATGAGGTTGTCGAGTATTTGATTATCAACGCCAAAGGCATAGACACCGCGACCAACATTGCCGCGATCTAGCGTGCCGGTGCTGTCGGTGCCAATAAAATTGCCTTGCAGCGTTGTGGCTGCGCCAAATAGAAGGCCATCGTTGCCATATGCGCCGCCGTTGGCGGAAATGGTATTGTCCTGAATAACCGTGCCAGCGACGGTTTCCAAGTAGATGCCGTAGCCCTGGTTGCCCAATGCGGTCGCACCGTCTGCGCCCAGGCCAATGATGTTGCTCTGAATGGTGTTGTTGTCACCTTGCCCGGCGGTGTCGGTCCAGATTTGCACACCTCGGCCATTGTTGCCGGAAATAACATTGCCGGCCCCGGTGGCGGAGCCGCCAATAAAGTTGCCGGAGCTGCGCTGGAGGTAGATGCCGTGTAACTGATTGGGCAGGGGGGATAAGCCGGTTATATCTGTGCCAATGTAGTTGCCCTGAATTTGGTTGAGGGTGACTTCGGGGCCGGAGGTATAGATGCCAAAAAGGAGGTTGCCGGACAGGATGTTGCGTTCAGCCGCATCGTTTACGCCGTCGGCATTGGTGCCGATGAGGTTGTTTTGCACGTACGGGTTGCTGTTGAAACCGAGGTCAACGCCGATGTTGTTGGCAACGGCCGTTAATCCGTCCACATCTGTCCCAATAAAATTCCCCTGAATGACGGTGCCGCTAGTCATATTGCCCGCCGTGCCAGACAAAGCAACCCCCGAGGATGTGTTGCCGGAGACCACATTGTGCAAAATCTGGGTGTTGGTGCTGCCTATGATTCGGATGCCGACCATATTGGGAGAAACGGCCGTTCCGTCGGCATTTGTTCCGATAAAGTTGCATTCAATGACGCTGTTGCTGCTGTTTTGCAGCTGAATGCCATTCACAAACCCGTTGATCACCAAACCGCGAATGGTGATGTCGGGAACGGCCGAAACTGTCCAAAGGGCTGCGGTGGCGGTGGTCGCCCCATTCAATTCAATTTGCAGGGTGGGGGGCCAGGCGGCACAACTGGCACCGGGCTGGGTGGTGGCATCAATGGTCAGCGATTCGGTAATAGGAGGCAGGAATGTAGCGGAGGTAATGGTTTGCACGCCGCCGCCCGCGATATTGAAGGTGATGGTATCGGCTCCAGCCCAGGCATTGGCTTCCTGAATGGCGGCACGGAGGGTGCACTCGGTGCCCACCCCTGTCGCGCAGATACCATCGCCAGGGGTGGCATCGGCGGCATCGGCGGTGCTGTTGACAGTGAAGGTGAGGGCATAAACGGCCGTTGACCCCCTATATCCCCACATGATTCCGAGCAAGGTGATGAGTAAGCAAAAGTGAATCCATTTGGGGCGGGGCAAAGTAGTGCAAGTCCGGTTCATGATGTCTCCTGCTAACAGAGCAGCGGCTAGGTGTTGTCACGATGATACAACCCGAACGTGACCAAAACGTGACCAATGGGAAGGTAATCAGTCACCGGTAAGCGATATTCAGTCGGTCATACTGAACCTTCCCTTGGGCCGAAATTATAAATGATTCCCAATATTAGGGGATATTTCTTTCAATGTTGATAAAGGTGGGAACTTACTCATGTGTCGCGGCTAGTGGCTGGTGGCTAGGACAAGCCACTAACCACTAGCCGCGATTTCCATTCATGGTGGTCAGCGTAGCCGGTGAAGTCCCCTACCTATTCCGCTAGCAGCGTCTCAATCGCCAACACCGCCTCCGCATCAGACCCGCGTGTAAATTCGCCGATGTGGACGTAGCGAATCCGCCCCTGCTTGTCAATCAGGTATGTCGTCGGCCAATATCGCTGCCGATACGCTCGCCACGTCAAGCCGTCATTGTCAATCGCCACCGGATATGTCACCTGTAGCTCTTGCGTCGCCTGGCGCACATTTTCCACGTCGCGCTCATAGCCAAATTCGGGATAATGCACGCTAATTACCGCAAAATCATCCCCAGCATACGTTTCTTGCCATTCCCTGACCCAGGGAATTGTCCGTTTGCAGTTAATTCAGCCAAATGTCCAAAACTCTAGCAACACCACCTTGCCCCGCTGCGAGGCCAGCGTTACGGGCGCGTCTGCATTGACCCACACCTCATTCTCAATTTCGGGCGCGGCACCTAAATCAGGCAGGTGTAGGGCAGGTTTGGCTGGCACGGGGGTTGGCAATTCGGCTGCTGGCTCCACGCTGCCGCGTTGACTGGTGCAAGCGGCAAGAAGTAGAGCAAACAGCCCAGCAAAAATCATCCATTTCATGGGCAAATACCTCCACTTATATCCTACCCGCCGCTTGTTACAGGCTGCTTGGCAAATGATTACAAAAGGCTTACGGGTTAGCGGGGAGGGCGACAAAAAAGGTGCTGCCCTGGCCGACGGTGGATTGTAGCCAAATACGGCCGTTTAACCGCCGCACCGCCTTTCGCACCAACGCCAACCCAATCCCCGTGCCACTGTACACTTGTGGCGCATGAAGCCGTTCAAACACGCCAAAAATCTGCTCCTGATACTGCGAGTCAATGCCAATGCCGTTATCACAAACCCAAAAGCATATCTCGTCTGGTCGGTCACAACGCCACCCCAGCTCAATTTTTTTGACCGCCGACTCATTAAATTTGATGCCGTTGACAATTAAATTCTGAAAAATTTGCCGCAGCAAGGTTGGCTCGCTCCACAGCACCGGCCACACTTCGCCCATCGTCACCTGTACTTCATCAGATAGCCCCAGCCCCGTCACCAGATCGCTCAAAAGGGTGCCCATTTCCACCTGTTGCCGAGGCACGTCGCGCCCGCCAATTTGCGATAGCAGCAGTAGCCCTTCTACCAGTGCTTCGGCCTGCGTCACTGCCCGTGTTAAGCCATGCAAATACCGCTCTTGCTCTTCGGCCAGGGATGCGGCCAAATCTTCGTGCAAAAAGTCGGCATAGTTACGCACACCGCGCAGCGGGGTTTGCAAATCGTGGGCAACCGCGTAGGCATATTGGGATAGCTCTTCGTTGGCTTCAGTTAATTCGGCCGTTCGCTCCTGCACCCGTTGCTCCAATTCGGCGGCTTGCTGCTGCACCTGAGCGTGCAGACTGGCGTTGTGCAGGGCGATGGCGGCCTGATCCGCCAATAATCTCAAGATGCGTAGCTCGCCCTCGTTAAATTCGTGCGGCTCTTTGTAGGAGATGCTCATCACCCCACGCACCTCTTCGCCAATGCACAGCGGTAGCCCAACAATGGCTCCGCCCCACTGCCAATCTTGGTAAATGGGGTGGAGGTTAACGTTGGGGATGACGAGTTGGGCTTTTTGGCGGGCAACGGTGTAGGTGAAGCCGTGTAGGCGAGGGGTGGCGACGGGTTTGTTTTGGTAACGGCCGTTCCAGTAAGCAATCTGAAACTGCAACGCCTCCCCATCATAAGCAAACAAATGGGCATCATCCGCACTTACCAACTGCCGCGCTAGCTCCAAAATAGAAACCAGCACCTCTTGCAGCGACAAACTGGATGTCAAGCGCAAGCTCGCCTCCCGTAGCGTCTCCAGCTCCTTCACCCGATAACGCAGCAAATCCTCCGTCTGGCGCAGCTTCCGCGTCTCCCGCATTGAATCCAGCCAACGCCGGTAGGCAAACCACGCTATACACAGCGTAAAGACAAAGGTTGGCAAAACTGCCTGATACCCGCCAAAATTCTCTAGCGAGCTAATAAAAACGACAAAACGTTCGTACAGGTCAAAGGTGTAAGCCGCCAGGTAGGTGGCAATGGTCAACAGCCACACGACCATCAAATCCCGATTGGTTTGGGATGCTTTTAGCCAAAGCCAGAAACGCTGCACCGTTTTGCCCATGATGGCCTTACTGAGCCCGCAGGGAAAAGTAGAAAAGGCAACCTTCCCCAGAAACGGCCGTACTTTCCACCCCGCACTCCCCACCCAGCTTGTCCATAATCCGGCTCACGATAGACAACCCCAAGCCATATCCCTCCGAGCGGCCTCTGTTGCGCTGGGTAAACTGGGTAAACAGCCCCGCCTGCTCCTGCGGCGACAACCCATTACCGTTGTCACGCACCCAAAAACGCACCATGCCGTTCTCTTGCGCCGTCGCCCCCACCACTAACCGGGGCGGCCGGCCGCCATACTTCAGCCCATTACTCAAATAATTCGCCCACACCTCCTCCACCCACGGCGCGTACCCTACGGCGGCCGGCCAACTCTCTGGCAATTCAATCTCTCCACCCCGTTCATCCGTCAACTTAGTCAGCCGCTTCAGCGTCTCCTGCACAATCCTCCCCATCTCCAGCGGCTCCGGCTCCACTTTCATCTTCCGCACCCCCGCCAACAGCAGCAGCGCGTCAATAATGTTGCTCATCTTGTAGCCACTCTCAACAATATTGTGCAAATATTGCTCAATCTCTTCCTGCGGCAACTCCATATACACATCCGCCAAAAATTCAGCATACCCAATAACCAATCCCAACGGGCTAAGCAAATCATGCGCCACCGTATGGGCAAAGGCATCCAGCTCCTCATTCTGCGCGTGCAGTTCGTCAGCATACTTTCGCAAATCCTCTTCCGACTGCTTCCGTTCCGTAATATCGCGCCCCACCGCCTGATACTCACTCAGCCGCCCACGCTCATTAAAAATGGCGCGGATGGTCCATTGCAGCCAGCAATGTTTCCCACCGGGGAGCATCAAATGGTGCTCATGGGTGCTAACCGGCTGCTCATGACTGAGCATCCGCATATAGCGTATAACCTTATCCGATTCTTCCGACTCAAACAGCAAAAAACGATAGCCCCACTGCTCTTGAATCCGGCCAAAACTACGCCCATATGCCTCATTGGCAAACGTTAAGGTGCCATCGGCCAAAAAGCGGCACACAAACTCTGTCTGATCTTCAACAATGGCCCGGTAACGCGCCTCGCTCTCTTGCAGTGCCCGCTCCGCCCGAATTCGCGCCATCTCGCTACGGTACTGCTGAATAACCTGCGGCAGCACAACCCCCAGCAAATCCAGGTACCCTTCTTCGGGGTCTTTGATGAGATAATCATTCACCCCGGCTTTGAGCGCCTCAACTGCCAAATGTTCATTACCCGTGCCCGTCAACATCACCAGCGGCACATGAATATGGCGCTCCTGTAGCAGCTTATACAGATCTAGCCCCGACATCCCCGGCAGCTTGTAATCACTGACAATAAGATCAAACGAGGCATCATTAAGTTGCAGCTCTTGCAGCGCCTCTTCCGCCCGAATCCGAATCGTTACTTGCGCCTTGATGTCGCTTTTACGCAAGGCGCGGCGAAAAGAAAAAGCGTCATATTCGTTGTCTTCAACCAACAAAATACGAATAGTGGCTTTGTCGTTAACCATAATGGGATCGGTCATTTTAGACATCATAAGCAGGAAACCCCATCATCACCAGGGCAACTCCACAAATTGCCAAAATTGATGAAGGGCTTGAATCATCTGGGTAAACTGTTGAAACCCGTTTGGTTTACGAATATAGGCGCTAATGCCCAAATTGTAGCAGCGCGTTTTGTCAATCTGTAGCTGGGACGTGGTGATGACGACAACAGGCAAACGCTGCAACTGTTCATCGGCGCGAATTTTTTCCAATACAGCCAGCCCACCTATCTTGGGCATTTTTAAATCAAGCAGTAATAGGCCGGGGAGCGGCGCAACATCGGGGTCGCTATATTTGCCACGACGGAAAAGATAATCGAGGCACTCTTCGCCGTCGTTGACGATATAAAGCGGGTTGGCAATGGTCTGTTTACGCCACACGCGCTTGGTTGCTTCAATGTCATGCTCGTTATCTTCTGCCAGTAAGATAACAAAGGGTTTTTCTGCCATTTATCATATTGGTGAGAATGTTGCCGCTGGTCTGGCATAACTCTCACCAAGGTTTCTCATTTTTTATTAGATTCTGTTGACGTTTGTCATTCCGATGAGTCTTCGAGGAGGAATCTTTCGATTTGGCCGTAAAATCTCCTGGCAAAAGGGAAGGATTCCTCGGAAGACCTCGGAATGACACGATTTATTGCAATCGCCCTGTTGTCCGCGTCAAAATCATTGCACGGGCAACTGAACAATAAAGGTGCTGCCTTGTCCAAGCTGCGATTCGATACGCACAGAGCCGCGCAGTTTACGCACCGCTTTGCGAACAATCGCCAAACCAATGCCTGTCCCAGAATATTCCTGGTAGGTATGCAACCGCTCAAAAACGCCAAAAATTCTCTCCTGATAAATGGGATCGATCCCAATCCCATTATCGTGAATGCTAAACTGGTAGGTTTGGTCTTCGCCAAGAACCCAATTAAGGGTGATCTCTTTCACGGACGATTGGTTGAATTTGGCTCCATTGAGGATGATGTTTTGGAAAATTTGCCGCAGCAAGGCCACTTCTGTTTGAATGGTGGGCCAATCTGTCTGCATGATGATGTGTACATCAGCCGGCAGTTCGAGCGAAGCGATGAGGCCACGCAGGAAGATGTTAAGGTCAATGGATTCCAGGGGCAAATCTCGGCTGCTAATGCGGGAGAGGGTAAGCAGTCCGTCTACCATGTGGTCGGCCTCACGGACGGCACGCAGCAGACCGTCTAAATATCTTTTTTGCTCATCTTCAAGCGTGTCGGCCAAATCTTCTTGCAAAAAGTCGGCATAGTTGCGGATACCGCGCAAGGGGGTGCGAAGATCATGGGAAACGGCGTAGGCGTATTGAGAGAGTTCGTCGTTGGTTTCTTGCAGTTCACGGGTGCGCTGCTGTACCCGCTCTTCGAGTTCAACGGCGTGCCTCTGGACTTGATGGTGCAAGCGAGCGTTTTCGATGGCAATGGAAACCCAGGGTGCGGTGCGCTCCAGAATTTGCAGGTCGCTTTGGCTGAAGGCGCGGGGCTGCTGGTGAACGGCTTGGAGAACGCCGATGATTTCGCTGCCAATTTGCAAAGGGATGGCGATGAGCGAACGGCCGTTTACCCCCATCCCCCCTATTTCCTCAACCACATTCTGCAACAGTAACGGCCGTTCAAACAACGCCTGATTATTCATCACTCGTCGCCCTCTCAAACCAAACATCGGTGCCCCACTCACGGCCGCATAAACCAACGCCTCGTCCTCTAGCAGCAACACCGCCCCGCCATCCGCATTGACCAGCGGCGGGATCGCTTCCACAATCCGCTGTAGCACCTCCCGCAAATCAAGGCTGGCGGTAATCGTCTGCCCAATTTTGTTCAGTGCCGCCAACTGCCGCGTCCGCTGCCGCTCCATTGCCTCCACCCGAAGGCGATCAACGGCCGTTGCCAACTGCCGCGCAAACGTCGAGACAAACCACACATCCGCTTCATCAAACTGATTCGGCCGCGCCCCTTCCGCCACCACCACTCCAATCAACCGCTCCCCCACCTTCAGCGGCACGCACAGCTTGGATACCATGCCCACCTGTCGGGCTTCAGCGGCTGAAGCCGAGCCAATATTGATTGTCCGCCCATGACGCATCACCTGACCTTCCAGGCAATCTGACAGCGACAAACGGCATAAAGTGCCTGTCACCCCATAGGGCTGCAAATAGTCACCCGTTTCGTCAAGCAGAAAAATCTCAAAATAATCAGGGTAGAGCTTATCCCGAATCACCCCCACGGCCCGCGCCATCAGCTCGGTTTCCGTGGTGGCTTCCGAACCAGCGCGGACAACCGCATGCAGCACCGTCAACTCGCGCAAATGGCGCTCGGTTGCCATCCGCAGCCGAAGCTGCTGCACCGCTACGGCCACCTGCAGTGCCACCTCAGCAAGAATCACAGCGGCTTCATCAGCCTGATGGTTCAAGGCAGACTGGTGAGTCAAAATAGCTCCCATCAAATCCCCTTGCAAAGCTATGGGAATGCAGGTATAGCAAACAGCAGCCAAGCACACAATGACACTTTCCTGCCGCAGCAATTGCGGCATATCAAAGTCTGCTAATTCCAATGACCTGGCGGGTGGCTGCGTCCAAAACGCAAGTACCTGTTCCTGGGCAAAATCAAAAAAAACAATCGCAATTTCTGGGGATGGGATGAGAAACCGCAAGTAATCAAGCATAGGGGCAGCAATTTCTGGCAACGATTGTGCCTGCAAAATGCTCAAATTACTGGAGGGGTACCGTTCTATGGGTGATGATTGCTGGATATTCATTACATCTATCAAAAGGGCAAGATGCCGCATCAACGTTCATGCTACGCCGCTTTTGCACTAACCAAAGCCCATTGAATAAAGCAAGCTATCAGACAGACAGAGACTTTGTTGCTTAAACCAGCTCCCAAATCATCAAATTACAATACACTGCTTTTGCGCCTATTATACACGGTTCACACATTTTACCGAACTGGCTATCTATTTCCGCTCACCACCGACGCACCATCAGCAATTTGGCAAACAAAGGTACGGGGCGTGCGGCCAAAAGCAGTTTCAAATTCGGCCGACATCGCCTGGGCAACGGGATCAACGGCCGTTAAATCCACCAACACCTGCATAAACCCACCAAACCCACCCCCACCAAAACGGCTGCCATAACAACCCGGCTGCCGCCACGCCACCGCCGCCAACAAATCCAACTCTGGGATACTCACCTCATAATTATCACGCGAACTTAGCTGCGATGCTTTGATAAGCTGCCCAAACGCCGCCACCTTGCCCTGCCGCAGTGCCGCCGCTCCCGCCAACACCCGCTCCCGCTCCCCGATGGCGTGGCGCACCCGCCGCCGTAGCACCATCGGTAAATGGTGGGAATAATTTTCAAAATCCGCCCAAGAAACATCCCGCAGCGACTGGATGCCGGGCAAATGGGGCTGAAGCAGAGCCACTGCCTCGCGGCACTGCTCTGGCCGAGAGTTATAATCCACCACTACTAGCTGCCGCCGCACGCCGGAATCTACCAGCAAAACGGCCGTTTTTTCCGGCAGCGGCACCAACTCATGATCCAACGTCCGGCAGTCCAACAGCACCAAATGGTTTGCTCGGCCGGCTACGCTGGCAAATTGATCCATCATTCCCGACCCCACATTCAAATACTCATTTTCCGCCCGCTGCCCAAGCTGTGCCCGCGTTAAATTGGGCAAGGTAAACCCGGCAATCTGCTCCCACGCCAGCAAAAACGCCATCTCGACCGCCGCCGAGGAGCTAACACCCGCTCCCACCGGCACATCACTCGTCAGCACCACATCCATCCCAAACGGCAGTTCCCCCGCCTCCTGCACCGCCCACGCCATCCCCATCGGATAGCGCAACCAGGTTGGCTCCACGGCTACACCCCGCAATGCAGCCACTTCGTCTAGGGCAAACGTTCCCTCTTGGGCAAAATCCAGCGCCCACACCCGTACCACATCGCTATTGTTTCTTGCCGCCGCCACCCATGCCGCCCGGTCAATGGCGGCCGGCAGCACCAGCCCTTCATTGTAATCACTGTGCGCCCCCAGCAAATTCACCCGACCCGGTGCCTTCGCCACCACCTCCGGCGCTCGCCCAAACCGCTCCACAAATGTTCCCGTCACTCGTTCCTGCAAATTCATTTACCACCAAAAAGTTCAACTTCTCAGAAGAAGTTGAACTTCTAAACCTTTACGCCCCTACCCCATCGCAATATCCAACAGCAGCCCCAGCCGTGCCGTTGTTTCCAACAGCGGCTGCCAATCCTGCTGCCGCACCACGGCGGCAAAATCGCCCAAGCTTTCGCCAATAAACCCCTGCGTTTGGGCATTGTTGCGTAAAATGTCCAAAATAGCCGCCTCGCGCACCCGCAAAATGACCACCTGCTCCAGCCGCCCCTCCACACCGCGCTCCCCCCAACGGCTAATGGCACGCTTGACCCCTGCTGGAACCGGCCGACCGCTGGTCGTCTCCAAAAATTGCAGCAGTCGGTCGGCATCAATCCCCTGCTCTTTGGCCGCCACCAGCGACTGCGGCGTAATGCGATAGGCAAACGGCTTGCCCGGCTCCACCGGCAGCGCATCGGCCACCCGCGACACCTGAAAACGTTGGTAACGGTTGGCGTTAAACGGCACCAAAATCACCGCCTGCTGTTCAACCACAATAGGCACCGTCACTTCGTCTGCTTTGGCAGGCTGCTGGTTAAGCCAGTTAAGCAGCGTGGGAGTGACCTGATAAATTGGTTCGCCCACCTCATCTTGCCCAAAATCGGTTAGCCCCAGCCAGCGCAGCGGGCCACGCAGTAAAAAGGCCAGCAGCCGCCCTTCCACCTTGTCCCACGAGCCAAAGCCACTCAAAAACTGGTTGCTTTCAGCTTCGCGGACATACCAGGTGTCGTAATTACCGTCTGGCCGCTGGAAGTCGGGGTCGTTGGTTTTGATAACGGCCGTTAATTCCCCCACCTTAAACCACCCCAACTCACGCGGCAAATAATCAATCAGCGTTGTACGCGGCAGGAGCGGGTCGTTTTGCCATCGCTCGCCTTCGCAAATCAGCCCCGGTACGTGGTGCAAATCGTTCCAACTGCTGTGGCTCCAGGCATCGGCCAGGGCGTCGGTTTGCTGTTCACGGCTGCTTTGCAACCAGCTAACGGCCGTTCGCGTCGGCCGCACACCCCCATCCACCTGCCGCAACAGTTCCATCTCCCGCGCCAGCGTCAGCAGCAGCGACCGACGAGCCGGGTCATTGTCCAGCAGCAGCCGGTCAAGTTGGTGGCGCGTTTCAGCGGCAAAGCCAGTGCGCTGAGCAAAAGCGAGCATGGTCGTGAGATCATCCACCGCGCTGGCCGCTTCGGGGAGCGTGGTATCTGGCTTGGCGGCGGGTGCGGGCTGTTTGGGGGCAGCGGGTGGGGTTTGAACGGCGGAAGGTTTGGGGGGAGAAACGGCCGTTTTCTTCTTCCCCACAACCAGCGGTTGTGCCACCGATGGCGGCGCAACTTCCCGCACCGCCGCCTGCTTCTTTTCCCGCTTGGGCTGCGGCAACTGCGCCAACAGTTCATCCGGCAAATAATAAAACTCCAGCAGCCCCTCCGCTATCTCATCAAAGCCACGATATAAAAAGCCGCGATAATACAGCGCTTCAGCCACGTTCACCGGCTCCAGCCACGGCTCCTCCCGCTCCAGCCGCCCCGGCCCCATCTCGCGCACTTCGCCATGCTGCCGCCGGAACGCCGCCACAGGCATCCGCCCCCCCTGCGCCACCAACTCTTGCAGTGCCGCCGCCTCTTCTGGCGGCATATACTCCATCTCCGCCACCACATCAAGCTGCGGCAGCAGTTCCGCCAGTGCTTGCACACACTCCCCCTTCTGCGCCCCGGTCAAATCCAGCTCCCACCACTCCCCAATTACCCGCAGGACAACCAGTTCATGCTCTGCCAGTGCTTGTTCTAAACTCCGCATTGTGTCTCCTTTAAAAATAGGACGCTGATTTTCCTGATCAAACAAGATCGCAACGATATAAATGTCATTTCGAGGTCTTCCGAGAAATCCCACTCCTGACCAGTGAAGGGAACGGGATTTCTCCTCGAAGACTCGTCGAAATGACATATTTTTCCCAGATCACCTGTCCATGTAGCCATCAACTTGAACAGTTACAAAGATCAATCAGGTACATCAGGCATATCTGCGTCCCATTTCAAGCCATCACCTTCAACGCCCCTGGTAAACTCGTAATCGTCACCCGCCGCACGTTGTCTTTGGGATAAGCAAAAATTTCGCCGTCAATGTGAATCGGCAGCGGCATGTTGGCCTGAATTTGAATCCGCTGGCTTTGGCGCATGGTGACGTGGCGCGAGGTCACGTGGGTGCCTTTAATCGCCTGACCCAGCATCCCTAGCATCGTCAGCCGCCCCACCGGGTTCACCAAACAGCTATCAATCCGGTCATCATCGTGCCGAGCATCGGGCGTGAGGAAAAAACCACCGCCGCCGCGTGGCCCCACGCCCAATGCCAAAAAAAGGGATTCCTGCTCGACTTCTTCGTCGTCAAACCACATTTTGAGTTGGGGTGTTTGGTAATAAAAGGCGATGGTTCGCAGCACCGCCCAAAAATACATCATAAACCCATGCACACGGGTAATGGATTCGGTTTCAATGACGACGACGGCATCAAAGCCAATGCCCAGGTTGTTGTCGAAGATTTCATAACGGCCGTTTTCATCCTCCACCCGCGCCAAATCAATGGTGCGTAATTGGCCGGTGAACAGACGAGAAACGGCCGTTTCAATCTCCGTCGGCACCCCCAACGCATAGGCAAAATCATTCCCCGACCCAATCGGAATCACCCCAAGTGCCGCCTCCGTCGCGCCACCTTGCACCAGCCCATTCACCACCTCATGCACCGTGCCGTCGCCTCCCGCCGCCACCACCAGCTCATACCCCGCCTCTGCCGCCTCCCGCGCCAACAGTTGTGCATGGCGCGGTCGCTCCGTCAGCACCACCTCTACCCCGCCAAACGGCCGCGCCGCCGCCTCAATCTGCGCCTTCTGCGCCCGCGCTCGCCCCCGATCCGACCAAGGATTCAAAATCACCCGTATGCGTCTCATAGCAGTTCCTTGTTGCTGTCATTCGTATTGCAGAGAGACTGGTAGACTGAACCAGGCTCTCAGTCTTCTAACTCTCCCAGTCTCCATCTTCAAACAGTACCCATTCGCTCACTACCAGAATTATACGGTAGCAACGCCCACACACAAAGCAGCAGCCTGTTGTAAAAACACAACAAAACTTTCTTTACACCCATTCCCAAACGTGCTATACTGTCGCTGTCAAAATATTATGTAAGGTAGAAAACGCATGAGTCTACCGCATCATGCTTTGCGGGAACAACCTTTACCCCAAGACAGTACGCCAGAAGAAGCTTTTCTCCAGCAGACCGCGCAAGCCGTCCGCCGCTGGGGGTTAAAGCTCCCTGTTTTGCTGGCATTGCAGGCTGGCACCCCGCTCACCTTTCTGGCCGCGCAATGCCTTTGGATTGTCCAGCCAACGGCCAGCTTGTTTTCATCCGACTCTCATACCATCACGCACTTGGCACACCTGCTGGAAAACCCCAGCCAGCTAACCCGTTTTCGCCATTATTTGGAGCAGCCATCATGAGCAGTCTCGTGGCTCTAGGCATCATCGCCCTTACTTTTGTTTTGCTGCTGTTGCTAGCACGACGTTTGCCCCTGGGAGGCAAACGGCCGTTAACCGGCCACCACATCCTTAAACAACAAATCGCCCGCAGCATCGAAAGCGGCCGGCCGATTCAAGTCAATCTTGGCCGCGCCAGCCTCATCGCCCAGCACGCCGCCACCAGCATTGCCGCCCTCCACATTCTCGACTCCCTTGTTCGCAGCAGTAGCCACAACGCCCCACCCAACACCAACGTCGGTGATGCCACGCTGCTGCCCGCCGCCGCCACCAGCCTGCGCCGCAGCAGCCGCTCCGGCCTCCCCCACTTTCTTGCCAGCGAAGCGACCCCCCTGGCTTACGCCAGCGGTATGCTCAACGAGGCATCTCACACCCACCCCACCGCCCTCGTCACCGTCGGCCACCATGGAACCGAACTCGCCCTCATCAATTACGCCGGGCAGCAGCAAGAAATCGCCCACCTCATCGGCAGCGACAGCCCTGAAGGGTTAGCCATTGCCATGACCACCACCACCCAACCATTCATGGGTGAAGACTTGCTGGCCGTGTCTGCCTATCTTGATGAGCAGCCTGCCCAAATCGCCAGCCTCTACCTCCAGGACATCGCCCGCTGGCTGCTGGCCGTGATATTGCTGCTCTCTGCCCTCTATCGGCTCATCACATGATCATCAAGCGTGCCATTCCCCTTGCCCTTGCCATCGCCACCGGGGTACTAACCCTGGTAGCCTTGCTGCTGCAACTGCCCGCCCTCTACACCTTGCTGCTGGGCTGGGCAACATTCCTGGCTACCATCGCCCTCCTTCTCGGCGTGTTAAATTTGCTTTCTGTGCACCTTTGGCGCATCGCTTACCCAGGCGACACCAGCCGCTTTTACAGCGTGGTGCTGGTTTTGGGCATGGTGCTGGTGTTTGCCGCCGCCCTAACTGATGCCAGCCACCTGACCGCCAACAGCCTCGCTCTGGTCTTTAGCTGGGTGCAAGCCCCGCTTGAAGCCGCGTTTGCCGCTTTGCTGCCGCTAGTGATGCTGTTCTCTGGCTTTCAACTGCTTAAACGGCAGCGCACCCTGACAGCAGTGGTGTTTTTAATAACGGCCGTTTTTACCCTCCTCTATCACCTTCTTAGCAGCAATTTGGTTAGCCAGCCCCCCCTGCAAGGCGTGTTGCTGCAACTGGGTGACTGGCTAGAAAATGTTGTGGCACTAGCTGGAATGCGCGGTCTGCTGATTGGCATTGCCTTAGGCACCATCACCCTGAGCATCCGCATTCTTGCCGGATGGGAACGGCCGTATCAACCATGAGCGACCTGATGCTTTGCGCCCACTGCCACGCGCAACACCCACCCGGCAGCAAATTTTGCAACAACTGCGGCACCTCTGTGCAGCCTGTTACCACCCGCCGCTGCCCGCCACTGCCAAACCGCTAACCCCATCACCAATTTTTACTGCGACCCTGCGGCAAATCGCCTCATTCTGGAAGAAACCAGCAAAGCGGCGGCGCGAGAGAAACGGCGAACCCATGAAACCAGCATAAAGTCTTCTCGCTGCCTGGCCGTAACGCTGGCGACACGGTGGAGCAACTTTGGCGCGCGGTTTGGATTGGCTAAAAGGCCGAAAGCGGCAAACAGCCTCCCAACGGTAGAAGCAGAGGATGGCGAGGCCGAAACGGATTGGGTGAATCAGCTTCATAAAATACTTCGGCATTCTCCATCCCCGAAACGGGGTTGCTAAAAACGGTAGATTTTGAAGGAAGGTGCTAGAAACGACGATTTTGCCGACTTGCTCCAGCTTGGCTCTGCCTCTGATGCGCTGCCAGATTGGCTGGCCGACATTGCCGCCACAACCGAAACTTCTTCCCCGCCACTGCCCACCCCCCAGAGCCAGAGTGGCTAGACCCGGCGGCAGAGGTGGGTATGGATGAGCCAGAGGAAAAGAGCGGCCGTTCCCCTGGCTTGAACCCGACATTTATCCGCCTAACCGCAACTACGACTGGCTCGCTGCCCCTGGAAAACACGCCACCACCTCACCCCAAATCCCGCCCGCAAAAGCTGCGCCCTTGCTTGAACCTGCGCAACCCGCCTCACCCAGCCTGGGCCACCCCTGAACCTGTGTGGAAGATGCACGGCTGATGAGGATGAAGAGTGGCAATGCGATCCCATCAAACCGAAAGCGACCTGCCCGATTGGCTCCTTGAGTTGCAAAACCGGCCGACGACGACAAGGGCTTGGAAGAACTCAGCCATGAGTTGGTTACTTAACGACAATTTGCCGGACTGGGTACGTTTTGCGCCCGACGGTGAAGCCAGCGAGCGATCTGCCCAGCGTCGGCAACTGATGCTTTGTAGCTCTCGATGATTTTGACGACCTGACCGCTGATTTAGGAGGAGACGACGATCTGCCTGATTGGCTTGACGGCATTACGCCTGCGCCACCCACCCAGCGTGGAAACAAGCAGCCGTTTCTCCCCAAACGCCAGCAACGACCTCATTGACTCGCCCGCCTCACTCAATTACCGCCCTTAGTGCCCTCCCCCACCCCGACCCACCGCCAGCTTGGCAAAAGCGAGCTACCCGACTGGGTAAAGCCCTCAGCCCCCAGCCAGTCCCAGGTCAAAACCCAGGAAACGGTGCAAAAACAGAGGTATCTGGCACGGTGTCAGCAGGTGTAGTCGCCATTGAGCCAGTCATTGCCGCCCACGCCAGGCACAGCTGAGTTACCACCTTCACAGTCACGCCAGGCCCAGCAGCGGCAGGCAGCACTATTATTACAGCAGATTGTTCGTGCTGGCGACCTGCCCGCTGCCCAACGCCACCGGACGACATTCCCGGTATTTCTCGCCCCGTGATACTGCGGCTGGTGCTGGCTGCTGCTGCTGGTTGGCGATGGCCTGTAGGCCGCGGCTGCCCCCCCGACTGCAACAAACCCGGTGCCAGTGCCCCCACGCAATAACCATCGCCGCCGACACCCTGGCCGCTGCTGCCAACCGGTCAGTGCTGAGTGGCCTTGCCTATACCCCAGCACTAGCAGGCGAACTTGACCCACTGGCGCAAGCGGTACTTTCAGCTTACTGGCGCAACACAGCCCGGTACTGACCTAAGGCCAAACGGCTGCAGGAACGTAGTGCCCAAGCCCGGCCCCCCGATGCCACCCTCTTGGCTACCTGCCTGGTGGAGCCATTGGGCTGCGGCTGCTGCGCCCTGCCTGGCTTCTGCCTGCAGCACGCTGGCTGGCAAAACCCTTCCCGACCAGCAGCTAAACGACGTGGCACTACTGGTGGTGCTAACTGGCGAACAAAAGTGGCTGCAAAGTAGGCTGGGTCAACCAGGTTGCCCCAGTAAAATTGCCCCTGCTGGCTTGATCACCACTCAAATCGCTCAGACCCGCTGCGGCTCCCTGTTTGTGATGGTCAGCTTGCCGCCTCATCTAAACGGCACGGTAAACCTCCCCTTCAACAGCAAACCGGGCAGCCCACCGTTATACCCAAACCTTGCCAAGGGCGTGCCTGGGACCAGATCGTGGCATTGCTTGTGCTGCTGGTGAGGCGGTCTCGCGCGGGCAATTTAAAAAGGGGGTCAGCTAATGAATGAATCCATTGGCCTCATCACAAACTTCATTCTGACGCTGTGTGTCTACAGCCTTCATGTGCTGAGCGATAACCCACTTTTTAGGGTTGCCAGCCATCTGCTGGTGGGGGTCCTTGCAGCCTATGCAGCAGTGGTGGCAGTGCAGCAGTTTTTGTGGCCGATTTTTTTGTGCAGGTGCGGCGGCGACCAACGGCTCCCTCTAGCCTGCTGTGGGCGAGTACTCTGCTGCTGGCACTGCTGCTGCTGTTGCGGCGGCTGCCCGTTTAACTGGTGGGGCAGCCTGCCGTTGGCAGTTTTGATTGGCATCGGAACGGCCGTTGCGCTGACGAGGGCACTGTTAAACACCTGTGGCTGGGTCTAGCCACGGCACCACCGGGGCGCGGTATCTCTGTCATCTGCTCCAATGTTACCGCGCCAAAATGAAGCGGGCGAAGCGGCCACGCCTGGCTATCCGGTTGTCGCTGGTAGGGCAAGCGGTGCTAGTGCTGACGTTTGGGGGTTGTATTTGCTAATGTACTTGGCAAGGCACAGCGCTGTTGACAGCGCAAATAAGCAGCTTGTTGAGCCGCTGCTGCAACTGCTATAGGCAGATAATAGACGAACAAAACGGCCGTTTGCGCTCCTGCCTCATTGCCAATGTGGGCAGCCAGCAACACCCACGTGGCACTGATTGACATGGGCAGCAGCTATCGGCTGATGGCTCATGCCGAATGCCCCACCGCCAGCGCCCGTGGTCTAATGTGATGCTGAGAGGGGGTACGTTCAGCGATTCGGCAGGTAGAAGCCATTACCGGTGACCGTTGCTCACCGAGCGCAGGTGATTCGCCCAACTAAAAATGGCTCCGGCGTGGATCACCGTTTTGCCGCGTTCCAGCGCGGCCTCACCCGCCAAAAGTGTGGTTGGTAGGGCTTTTCCGGATGAAATTAGCGCGCAGCGGTCGGCGCACGCTGCGGCAAGTTACCGGGAAGATTGGGATGTTGGGGCTGGAAAACGGCCGTTGAAAGCGACCATCTCAGCCGTTTTTTATCAGCATGCCCCCGATTTTGTCTTCGTTGTGGGAGGCACCGGTGGCAGCCACAACGAACATCTGCGCTCACACCAGCTTGAACAAGTGGCAATGGGTGCGAAATTTTAACCGGCAGCAAACGGGTGCGGGTCATTTTATGCTGGCAGTAAGCCGAGAACTACGCGAACGAAGTGCGGCGACTAATTGGGGCAAGTGCCAGCCTACAAATCGCCGAAAACATCCACCCACGCTCGGCACGAAATGTTGACCGATGCCACCAGGTCATTGGTGAGCTTTATAACGATTTAAAAGTGTGGGTTAGGTGGCATTCAGGAACTGCTGGAATGGTGCACTGAACCGCCCGCCCTGCCAACGCCCTGCTTACCCATGCTGCGCTATTTTGCTGCACCCTGGCCGCAAAGGCCGTCTTTGGTCTTGATCTTGGCAGCCAGCATGCCACCCTGCTCCAGTGCCACGCCGGACGCTGCACGGCTGCGGATTGATAGCCAACGGCATGGGGCATCCGTCACCGCGCTGCTGCAAAAACCATTGGAAAATATTGGCCGCTGGCTGCCAGAGCCAATGGCGGCAGCCGACATCGAGAATTATGTCACCACAATAGTCCGGTTTCGCCCCACACGCTGCCGCAAACTTTTGGCAAGATTTGGCCTAGGGTGAGCTGTAGCGCGGGAAATTTTGCGCTGTGCGGCCTGAAACATTGCGCGAGTGGGGCTGGGACAATGGCATTCCCTCGCTGCGGCTGCTGCTGGTGCAGGGCGGCATTTTTACCAGCCAGAGCACGTCCGAACGAACTGGTGCGACTGTTGTGGATATGCTGCCGTTGCGCGTATTTTTGCCCTGGCAATTGATGAGCATGGGGTACTTTCTTAAGGGCTGGGAATGCTGTTTACAGCGAACCGCTGGCTGTGGTACCAAGCAACTAGAGCTAGGTCTTAACGATGTAGGCTGGGTAGTTGTGCCTGGCGCGCGGCGCGGCAGGGAGAAAAATTTTGGATTTGGTGGTTTGGTAAGCTGAAACAACGCGCTTTGAAGCAGAAATTGTGGCTGGGAATTTGGAGATTTTGCCGCTGGTATGGGCGGCGGGCCGAACTGGTGCTAAAGCCTAAGGGGATTGACGTGGGGTTTGGTGGGGCGCGCCAGCAAAAGGTGACGGTATTTGGCGGGTCGCTGGGGCTGATTGTGGATGCACGCAAACGGCCGTTAACGTTGCCCAACGACGACGACCACGAGCGCACAACTGCTGGCGGCGTGGCGGCGTGAAATGGGGTAGTTTTTGGTTAAGTTAACCGCCACGACGATAGTTGGGCGCAAATTGTGCTGCAGCAGGGCGCATGTTACTGAAATTAAGGCGAACTTATCCAGCTCCATTGGTTCAGGGTCACACCCATGCAGGTGGTGGGCGCAGCCAGATCGCTGTGGCTATGGTGGTGGTGAATGCCAACGAACAGCTCGACTAACTGCCCGACATGCTAACGGCGTATCTGCGCGTAGGCGAGGAGATTTGGTGGAGACCGAGGATGTGCTGCTGCGGCGCGGTCGCTGGGAGGGCACAAAGGTGGTGGCTCCTGCTGCGGGGCAGGTTCACGCGGTGCAAAACGGCCAGATTTTGTTGCTACAACGGCCGTTTGTCTGCTTCAGGCTTTCTGCGAAGGCACTGCTGCGCGGCACCATCATCAACCAACTGCCACAGCGGGGTGTGGTCATTGAAATAACTGGAGCCTATATTCAGGGCGGTGGGGAACACAGCAAGAAGGGTTTGGGCATGCGGCTGCTGACGGAAACGGCTGAGGATAATAACGGCCAGAAAGCTGGATGGGTGAATTGGCGCGGCATGTGGTGGTGGCAGGGCAGGTATCAAAACAGCCGTTTGCATCAGGCCGCCGAGAACAACGTCGCCGGGTTAATTGTGGGCACTATGCCCGCATCCTTGATACCATTTGCCCAAACGCTCCCCTTCCCGCTCATTGTGACCGATGGCTTTGGACAACCAGCCATGAGCGAGATCATTTTCAATTTGCTCAAAAAGCTGGACAATCGGGAAACAACGCTCTTTGGCAAGATGGATGAGGACAAAAGCAACCGGCCAGAAATTATTGTAGCGACCGGTGTGCCAAGCCACCAAACGCTTCGGCCACCCGCTCCGCTGGCAGTGGGGCAAACCGTGCGGCTGCTGCGCCAGCCGTATGCCCAGCAGTTGGGAAAAGTTGTTAAATTATTTGAGCAAGCGCAGGCACTGGAAACAGGCATTTATACGCCAGGGGCTGCGGTAAAATTAGCAAATGGGCAGGTAGTTTTTGTGCCTGATGCGAATTTGGATGTCATTCAAATGTCAGGTTGAATTGGTATTCAGTTATCAGTAATCGGTCGTCAGTAAAAAACGAACTGCGGCAGACCGTTTAGAGAACAGTGAGTACGGTTCAGAAATGGGAGACAATTATGTCGGATGAGTATTTGGTAGAAGACGAGAATGATGGGTCGTCCAATCGGTCTTTTTTGCTGGCAGCGGCAGCGTTGACTACGCTGCTGGTGCTGGCATCGGTGTGTTCGATTTATTTTTTGCTAAACGGCCGTCAAAGCGAACAAGTGGCGGCTGTTACGGCAACGGTGGCAGCGATTGAGACGCAGAACGCCATTATCATGGTGACAAATGAGGCCGTGACGCAAACGATTGCGGCGATGGAGACGGAGGCGGCACAGCCAACGGAAACACCGGTGCCCACCAACACCACGGCCCCAACCAGCACGCCGGTGCCTACTAATACAGCTACGCCAGTTTTGGCAGAGGAAGAAGCAGCTGCGGACAGCGGCACACCGGCAGCGGATGCCACGGGTGATGCTGCGGGTAATGGTGGGGAAACGGGAACGGCCGTTCCTGGTGACGGCAGTGGCGATAGCAGTGATGGCACGGGTGCCAATGGTGGCACCGCCAGCGACAGTAACAACCGCAACAACACCGCCACCGGCACCCTGCCTCAAACGGGGATTGACACTTGGCAGGCCATGGTTATTGCCGCCGTACTGATACTGGTTCTCTTTGCCGCCAGGCGGCTGCGCCGTGCATAGGAAACTGGTACAGGGACTTGCCTACGCTTTTTGTTAGCTGGTACAATGATGGTGCCTAAAAAAGCGGTGGGGGCAGTGCGCTGTCCTTTTTAGCGCAAGTAAAACACGGTAAGCAATGAAAAAACCAGCCACAATCCTGTTAGTCGAAGATGAAAAACCCATGCTGGAAGGCATGTGCGATCTGTTGAGTATTGTTGATATTGGCTACGACCTACGCATCTTAACTGCCGATAATGGCAAACGTGGGCTAGAGGTTGTCTCTAAAGAAATACCCGACCTCATCGTCTCCGACATCATGATGCCGCAAATGGACGGGCTGGAATTTTTACGCCATTTGCGCCAAAACCCCAATTGGGTGCAAATCCCCCTCATCTTCCTGACGGCACGAAATGACCGTCGTGCCATCCATGCGGGCACTGCCCAGGGAGCACAGCTTTACATCACCAAGCCATTTAACAGCGGCGAGCTGTTGGAATTGATCAAAACACAGCTTGACCGTGCCTTCCAACTACGCGCCAGCCATCAGCAAAATGTTGACAAGCTCAAAAAAGACTTGCTGCAATTGCTAAATCATGAGTTCCGTACCCCACTCACCTATGTCACAGCCTACTATGAAATGCTAACCTACAGCGTTTCACAGCTACAAGAGACCCACGACTTTGACGAATATTTGCGCGGTATCCAGGTGGGTTCGCAGCGGTTAACGCGGCTGGTCGAGAGCTTGATTCAGGTAATGGAACTGCGTACGGGGGAGATGGCGTATCAGTTTGCCGAGCAGGCAAAACCCATCGCCGACTTCAACCATTTGGTGCAAGAAGCAATTCAAGCCAACCGAGACCAGGCGGAGCAATATGGGGTGCAAATTCATTACGATGATTCGGTAAGATTTCCGCCTGTGCTAGGGATACGGGACAAACTGTTGACGATGCTAAACGCGCTGCTGGACAACGCCATTAAGTTCACTCATCATCACAAAAAAAGCAATATCTATATCCTGACCTACACAACCGACAATGAACTGCATGTTGCCATTCAGGATGAGGGGATTGGCTTCCCGCTACAAATCAAGAATCGGCTTTTTGATCTGTTTTTTCAATACAAACGGCCGATTTTTGAACAACAAGGGGCGGGGGTTGGCCTCACCATTGCCAAAGGCATTGCCGAGCTACACGGTGGCCGCATTGATGTGGACAGCCAAAAGGGGGTGGGCAGCACTTTTTCGCTTGTTTTGCCCATTTATGATGAGCAGAGCCAAAAGCCATTGCCCACAACCCCAAAACAACCACAAGCAACGGTTCTCATTGTTGAAGATGAGCCGCATTTGCTGGAAGGTTTAAAGGATATCCTGGAGCTTTCGATTGAGACATATGAGCTAACAGTGTTGACAGCGGCAAACGGCCGTTTGGGGCTAGAAATCCTTTCCGAATACCACCCTCACCTGATCATCTCCGACATTATGATGCCGGAAATGGACGGGCTGGAATTTTTGCAGGTGGTGCGGCAAAATCCCGCCTGGGTGCAAATTCCCTTTATCTTCCTGACGGCCAAAGGGGAAGAAAGCGACATTCATCACGGCCGGCGTAGCGGAGCCGAAGAGTATATCACCAAGCCCTATGACACCAACGAACTCATTGACCTGGTTCTCAAGCAGCTTGACCGCAATTTCCAAATGCAAAATCTGCAAACGCAAGATTTTGACATGCTCAAGCGCAGCCTGCTCAATCTCATCACCCCCGAGTTTCGGCTGCCGCTGGCCGATGTGACCCGCCACTCCGAGGCCCTGGCGCTGGGCATTGAAAAAATCGAGACCGAGGGTGAGCTAAAAGAGTCGCTGCGGGGCATTCAGGCCAGCAGCCTGGGGCTAACGCAGTTGGTGGAAGACATCATCACGCTAGCTGAACTGACCACAGGGGAAGCGGCCCAAATCTATCAGCTACAGGCTCAGGCTATCAATGATGTTGGCTACGTTGTCGAAGAAGCGATTAAACAGGTTCGTACCCTAACGGGCGGCGAGCAGAATATTCATCTAGCGGATATTCCACCACATTTACCACCTGTTTTTGGGGTCAGCACCATTTTGCTGGAAAGTGTGCAGCGCCTTGTGGAAGCTGGAGAGCGTTTGCAAGCGAATGGACCGCATGTCCAGACCTATGTAACGGTCTATGCTGATGCGGTCGAGGTGCATATTGCGGTGCGGTTTGACACGCCGCTGCCAGAAGCAACAGCGTGTGATGTTGAAGCGTTGTTTGCCTCGGACAAGCCCTCAACGTTTGATGCCACGTCGTATGATCCGGGGTTGCGTATTGTAGAAGGGAGTGTGGGGCTGCATAACGGCCGTTTATCCCTCGACAACAACCCCGAAACCGGCGTCACCTACACCATCCACCTCCCCGTTTGCCGCCCGCCCACCCCATAGTTGTTTTACACCCTGCCTTGCCTTACAATGGAGAAATGACTCATATAAAATCAAGGGGCTTGCCGCCAACCATTGGCGGCAAGCCCTCCTCAGCATTGGTCGTTTATGGCAAACGGCCAATAAACCTAGGGAGAACATAAATGGCATCACTTCTTGAAAAAGCCCAAACCCTTATTCAGGCCAATCTCCACGCCATGGTAGATAAAGCTCTCGAAGCAAACTCCGTTGCCGTGATGAAGCAATATATTCGGGATGCTGAAAACAACCTGGATGAGCTAGAAGATGCAGCTGCCACCGTTGGCGGCGAAGTCAAAACGCTAGAGCGGAAATACAAAGAATATAAGAAAAAAGCCGACCAGCTAGACCGTAATATTGACACCTTCTTGATGCAGGGCAAAGCCGATTTGGCTCGCGCCGCCCAAAACGAACTCAACAGCAACCGCGCCCTGCAAGAACGGTACCACGAACAATGGGTACAACAGCAGCGTGAATATGAAGCCCTGCTCAACGCCCGTCTCAAGCTCCAGGGCAAGCTGCAAACCATCCGTCAAGAGCAAAAAGAGATGGAAGCCTTGCTTAAGCTGGCCGAATCCAAAGAAAAAACCGTCAAAGCCATCAAAAGCCTCGACGACCTCACGGGCATTGGCGATGCCGATATGGCGCGGCTGGGTGACTCCATTCGGGCACGGCTGGACAAGGCCAGCGCCCAAAGCGAAATGTACGCCGGCCGTTTGGATAACCAAATGGAAGACGTATTAGGCCAAGCCGAGCTAGACATCCAGCTTGAAGAGCGCAAACGGCGGCTAGGGTTGAGCGATAGCGGTGCCCCCGCTGCGGAAGAAGACAGCCTGGAATCTGACGCTTCGGCCAGCAGCTAACTTTACCATCCATGCCTTTCATTCAGATTGGTTCAATCTCTGACGATTGAACCAATCTAGCACACCAACAAAATGGCAAGAGAAGCCCTGGAAAAGCGGGCACAAAAAGCAATCCTTCAAGAATCGTTTTTCCGCTGGGAAAGTGCTGTTGTCATTTCCCTCAGCCTCATTCTCTCGGCGGTGGCAGGCACAACCGGTTCGCTTGGCCCATTTTGGGTCTGGCTGTTGGGAGGAGCCGCTGCTGAGGCAGCCCTCGTCTACAGCAGCCTGAGCGACCCTGAATTTGCCCGTAAAGTGGTTGCCAAAATGCTTAACAGCGAGTTTCGCCCGGAGAAGCTCTCCGATAAGCAGTTGCAGCAGCAAATCAACCAAGCACTTGAGTACCGAGCGCGAATTGACCAGGCAATTCGTCAAAACGAAAACCCTGTCTTTAAGACAGAACTTAGCCGCACGGCAGAGCAAATTGATGAATGGTTGGAATATATCTACACGCTGGCGCAGCGCATTGACCGCTATCGGCAAAATATGGGGCTATTAGACGGGGACAAACAAAAGGCAACGCGACGTATTTACCAGCTACAGCAAGAGCTAGACCGCGCCAAAGACGACCAAACGCGCAAGCAAATTGAAGAGACATTAGAAAGTCTTTACCGGCAGCTTGCTACCTTGGATAATTTGGGCAAGACGATTCAACAAGCGGAGCTACAGCTTGAAAATACGCTTACCCATTTAGCAACCATCTACTCACAAACGATGCTGGTAGATGCCAAGGATGATGACACCCGCGCCAAGCGGCTGCGGCACGAAATTGCCGAAGAGGTGGTTGAGCTACAAGATTTGCTGTCGGCCATGGACGATGTGGGGGCTGCCGATAGCTGGAATAGCTAATTGATGGGCAATTTCTGAGGATGCGCGGGAAAATTTGTCAATTTAGCTCCCCTTTGTTAATATTTTTGGCTGGCAACATTATAGAAACGGAGATTTTACAGCTATGAAAGTGCTGCTAAGAGAAGATGTCGAAAGTTTAGGATACGCTGGGGAAGTCCACAAGGTTGCGCCGGGTTATGGCCGCAACTATTTGCTGCCCAGAGGGCTGGCCGTGATGGCTACGCCTAGCATGATGAAGCAAGCCACCGTGTGGCGCAAGAAGGCCGATGCACGCCGGGAACAAATTCGGGCTGAATTTGAAGCGTTGTCGGCTCGGATTAATGGAACGGTGCTGACGTTCCAGGCGCGTGCTGGTGAAACGGGTCGTTTGTATGGGTCTATTACGACGCAGCAGATTACCGACAAGATGAATGAGGTGCTGGGTACGGATATTGACCGGCGTAAGGTGGGTGAGCATACGCTGCGCGACTTGGGTGAACACAAGGTTGTGGTGCGGCTAAGCGGGGATTTTCAGCCTGAGGTAACAGTTATTATTGCAAGCGATGAAGCTTTGGAAACGTCGGAAACGGCAGAAGAAGCTGAGGCTTAGGGATGAGAAAACGGCCGTTTCCCGCAAAACGGCCGTTTCTACATAGGCTAACGGCCTGCACACAATGGACGAGCTTGGTCAGATACTGCGAGAGGCTCGCGAAAACAAAGGGTTGACCCTGGAAGAAGTCCAGGCCGAAACACGCATCCACGCCCGCTTCCTCACCGCCCTGGAAAAGGGGGATTATGCTGCACTGCCTACCCCCGTCCACGTGCGCGGTTTTCTGCGAAACTATGCTCGATTCTTAGGACTAGACCCCCAACCGCTACTCGCAAGATACCAAAACAACCACGGTTATAGCAGCAACGGTATCAACCACGGACAGACAAACGGTAGTTTTGTCCCCACGCGGGACGACCAGCCCTTTTTTGACCCCGTAAACGTTGAAGTCGAATCTATCAGCAACCGTCGCTCGCCCGAATCAGCTTTACAGTTGGTTATTATTGCTGCCCTCCTACTAGCTCTGGCCTTGATTGGAATGCGCTTTATCCCTATTTTGCTAGGCAACGGCGATGGCACTGAAACCATTACAGCAGAAATTACCCAAGCCCTGCAAGAAATGACCAACAACGGCGAGTTAGAGCCAACCATTGACATCAACGCCACCCTTACGGCCACTGACTTCATCACCTCAACCAGCCGCAACAACACCAACGGCGCAGCCAGCGGCTCACTGCTTGCCACCCCTTCCCCCACCCGCCCGCCGCTGCCAGCTATCCTTGATACAATCCAACTGCGTTTAGACATTACTGAGCGCACCTGGATGGAAGTCACAATTGATGGAGATGTGGTCTTCACTGGCATTGCTCGTACGAATGACGTTTTTGAATGGGAAGCGCAAAACGAAGTGAAGCTGCTAACCGGCAACGCCATAGGCATTGTTGCCACCATTAATGAGGTCCAGTTGGGTCGTCTGGGTGGACGGGGCGAAAATCGGGAAGAGGTATGGCGCACCACGCAATAAATTTTTTGACAGGATTTACAGGATTTACAGGATTTTTCGCTGAATCCGCCTCCAGTTAGTCCCCCATCGCGCTTTTTATGAGCAAACACAAACAGAAAAAACAATTTTATCTGCTGAGTTTAGGTTGCAGCAAAAATACCGTTGACTCGGAGAGCATGGCAAGCCTGCTGCTGAAGTCGGGGTTTCAGGGAACGGCCGATCCTGACGATGCCAGCGTGTTGATTGTCAACACCTGCGGCTTTATCGAAAGTGCGCGGCAGGAATCCATTGAGGCATTGCAAGATCTGGCCGAGCTAAAGGGAAAAAACCAGCTTCTGATTGCTGCTGGCTGTATGGCACAGCGGTATGGCAGCGAAGTGGTGGAATGGGTTCCCGGTGTGGATGGGGTGATTGGCACGCGCCGCTGGATGGACATTGTGCCGTTTATTCGCAAGCTGCGGCGGCAAAAGCACCCGGAACCGCTGTACCACTTGCCGGATGAGGCGACGACGGTGGGTAAAGATGAGCGGGGGGTGTTGCGAACGGCCGTTCAAGGCCGCAGTGCCTACCTCAAAATTGCCGACGGCTGCCGTCGCCCCTGCGCCTTTTGCGCCATTCCCCAAATCAAAGGCACCCACGTTAGCCGCCCCATGAATGCCATCGTCGCCGAAGCGGTGCGGCTGCAAGAGGCGGGCATCCAGGAACTGATCATCATCGCCCAGGACAGCACCGACTACGGCCACGACCTTGGGCTAAAAAATGGGACTAGCCAACTGCTCAAAGAAATCGCCAAAGCAGCTCCCGACATCCCCTGGATTCGGCTAATGTATGCCTACCCTGGCTACGTTACCGACGAACTGATTGAGACGATGGCAACCACCCCGCAAATCGTCAACTACCTCGACATCCCGCTGCAACACGGCCACCGCGAAACGCTAAAACGGATGCGACGGCCGGCCAACGTTGAATGGGTCTACAAAACCGTGGAAAAGCTCCGCACCGCCATGCCCGACATCGCCATCCGCACCACCTTTATTGTTGGCTACCCCGGCGAAACGGACGAAGAGTTTGACGGCCTCAAGCAGTTTGTGCGCGACCTGCAATTTGACCGCATGGGGGCGTTTACCTACTCTTACGAAGCGTCCACCCCCTCGGCCACCGTTTCCTGGCAGGTGGAAGAAGCGGTGAAACAGGCACGGCAGGCGGAACTGATGGAGCTACAGCAGGCGATTTCGCTGGCAAAAAACCAGGTGCAGGTGGTAAAACGCCGTTGGTGCTAATCGAAGGATACGCGGGTCCTGGAGCATTGGCTGCACCCCATCAAGTGATGCACCGAAATTGACGGCTGGTGATTATTCCTGGCGAACTGCTGCTGGGGGAAATGGTGTCATCTGCATTGACGGAGCCATGACCTACGACCTCAGCGGCTCCCGCCCTGAACCTAGCTAAACACCGTGCGCTGCCGCTGGTGGGACGGTAATTCTATCAAAATTGGTGTAGTGAGCATGACCAATCTACAGCAGTTGTGGGAACCAACGGCCGTTTTTCAACAAACCTCCAACATCCAGCACTACATCAACTGGCTGCGCCAGACAGGTCGCGTAGACGTAGCTGACTATCATGCTTTGTGGCAATGGTCGGTGGATGAACTGGAACTGTTTTGGGCCAGCCTGTGGGAATTTTTCCAGATTGAAAGCGCCACGCCGTATGAACAGGTGCTGACTAGCCAGCAGATGCCGGGAGCCAAATGGTTTACTGGGACTACGCTCAACTACGTCCAGCACATTTTTCGCCAGGCCAGCGACGACCGGCCTGCCCTTTTGTTTGAATCGGAGCTGCGCCCACGCACTGAGGTAAGCTGGGCGGAACTGCGGCGGCAAACGGCCGTTCTGCAAACCTACCTCCGTCAAATTGGCGTGCAGCCCGGCGACCGCGTGGTAGCTTATGCGCCCGCCATTCAGGAAACGGCCGTTGCCTTCTTCGCCACCGCCGCCCTCGGTGCCGTCTGGTCAAGCTGCTCCCCCGACTTTGGCACCAACAGCGTCATTGACCGCTTCCAGCAAATCTCCCCCAAAGTGCTGCTCGTTGTAGACGGCTACCAGTACGGCGGCCAGCCGTTTGACCGCCACGCCGAAGTGGCGCAACTGTGCGCCGCCCTGCCCAGCGTGGAAAAAGTCATCTTTGTCCCCTACCTCAACCCGCAGGCCGCACCCCCAAACGGAGCCATTGGTTGGGGCGAGGTGATGGCGATGGAAGCGGGGGAGTTAACGTTTACGGCCGTTTCCTTCGACCATCCCATCTGGGTTCTCTACTCCTCCGGCACCACCGGCATCCCCAAGGCGATTACCCACGGCCACGGCGGTGTGCTGCTGGAACACCTCAAAATCCACCGGCTGCACAACAACTGCCAGCCGGGCGACCGCTTTTTCTGGATGTCTACCACCGGTTGGGTGATGTGGAACATTACCATTGGCTCACTGCTGGCGGGGACAACGGCCGTTTTTTACGACGGCAACCCCGGCTATCCCGACCTGACGCGCATGTGGCAGTTGGTGGCCGACAACCAAATCGCCCTGTTTGGCACCAGTGCCGCCTTTCTCATTGGCTGCATGAAGGCTGGCCTCACCCCCAAGACGCTCGATCTCAGCCACCTGGTCTGCATCGGCTCCACCGGCTCGCCGCTGCCCGATGAGGCGTTTGACTGGGTGTATGAGCAGGTGAAGGCCGACGTGTGGCTGGCCTCCGTCAGCGGCGGCACCGACGTTGCCAGCGGTTTTGTCGGCAGCGTCCCCATTTTGCCCGTCCATCGCGGCGAAATCCAGTGCCGCAACCTGGGCATTGCCGTCTATGCCTTTGACGAAGCGGGGCAGCCAGTGGTGGGGCAGGTGGGGGAGATGGTGATCACCAAGCCGATGCCCTCAATGCCGATTTACTTTTGGAATGACCCTGGCGACGTGCGCTACAAGGCGAGCTATTTTGCGATGTACCCCGGCTTTTGGCAGCACGGCGACTGGATGCGGCTTTCGGAGTTGGGGACGGTGCGGATTAACGGCCGTTCTGATTCCACGCTCAACCGATTTGGGGTGCGAATGGGCAGCAGTGAGATTTACCGGGCGGTAGATAGCTTGCCGGAGGTGGTGGATAGTTTGGTGGTGGGGCTGGATCTGGAAAACGG
>JACKCD010000054.1 GCA_020634215.1 Ardenticatenaceae bacterium
AGTAACAAAGCGGATGCAGCTAGTGAATTCAACTAGAATAACGCGATGGTTTGTATACATCTTAATAGGTTTTGCCGTTATTGCTATTCTTTGGAATTACAATCTAGCAACACCGACCATACAAAGCATTTCTATTAGTCAATTAGCGCAGGAAATACGGCAAAATGAGGTGCGGGAGCTTCAGGTTTCTGGCGATGGACGAGAAGTCCTTGCTACATATGTTAATCCCAATCGTGCCTCTACCCAGACCCTTGTAAGTGGAGTTAGCTCCATCGAAGAGATTTTACGCACTTATGGCGTTACAGAGGCCGATTATGTGGACGGGCAGCCAGTTGTTACCTATACACCTCCCAGCCAATGGGGGAATTGGCTCAGCATTATTGGTATCTTCCTTCCAGCGGTTCTCATCATTGCCTTTATCTACATTATTTACCGGCAGGCACAGGGCAACAATAACCAGGCACTCTCGTTTGGCAAAAGCCGGGCACGCATGTTTACTGGGGATCATCCTACGGTTGGGTTTGATGACGTTGCCGGAGCCGTTGAAGCCAAGGAGGAGCTGCAGGAAGTTGTTGAATTTCTCAAGGAACCGGAGAAGTTTGTAAGCTTTGGGGCGCGAATTCCCAAGGGGGTGCTGTTGGTTGGCAGCCCGGGCACGGGGAAAACGCTGCTGGCTAAGGCTGTGTCAGGCGAGGCGGGTGTGCCCTTTTTCTCAATAGCTGGCTCGGAATTTGTGGAGATGTTTGTGGGCGTGGGGGCCAGCCGGGTGCGCGACCTGTTTGAACAAGCCAAGCGTAACAGCCCATGCATTATTTTTATTGATGAGATTGATGCAGTCGGCCGGCAGCGTGGCGCGGGATTGGGTGGTTCACATGACGAGCGTGAGCAAACTTTGAACCAGATCCTTGTGGAGATGGATGGTTTTGATACCGATACCCATGTCATCATTTTGGCCGCTACTAATCGCCCCGATATTCTTGACCCGGCACTGATGCGCCCTGGTCGCTTTGACCGGCGCGTTGTGATTGACAAGCCTGATGTGCGGGGGCGTGAGGAAATTTTCAAGGTGCATTTGCGCGGCAAACCTATTGCCTCCAAAGTAGATGTGGGCGTTCTGGCAAAGGCAACGCCTGGTTTTGCGGGAGCCGATATTGAAAACACGGTCAATGAAGCGGCACTACTGGCTGCCCGGCGGAACCGTAAAAGCATTGGCATGGCTGAGTTTCAGGAGGCCATTGAGCGGGTACAGCTTGGCCCGGAGCGCAAGAGCCGGGTAATTAGCGCGGAAGAGCGAGAGATTACGGCTTACCATGAAGCTGGTCATGCTGTCGTGAGCCATTTTCTGGCGCATGGGCAAACCTTGCGTAAGGTGACGATTATTCCACGCGGCATGGCTGGAGGCGTAACGTGGTATTTAGAAGATGACAATACCATGTGGAGCCGTTCTAAGTGCATTGCCTTGATTGGTACTGCCTTGGGCGGGCGTGTGGCGGAAGAGATTATCTTTGGCGAGATTACTACGGGAGCCAGCAGTGATTTGCAGCAGGTAACGCGGATTGCCCGAATGATGGTGACGCAATATGGCATGAGCGAGAAGCTGGGGCCGCGTGTCTATGGGCAAAAGCAGGAGATGGTCTTTTTGGGGCGCGAGATTAGCGAGCAGCGGGATTATTCTGATGCGATTGCGGAAGAGATTGATGCCGAAGTGCGGCGGATTATTGATGGGGAGTATGAACGGGCAACGCAAATTTTAACGGAACACCGAGACAAGCTGGAACTGGCAGCAAGGTGGCTGCTGGAAGTGGAAACATTGGAAGCCAATGAGTTTACGTCCTTGATGGAAGAGGGGGAAATGCCGCCTCGCCCACCTAGCTCCAATCCCCCAGCTTCATCACGTCCAGGTTCCAAGACGCAGGGGAATGAATCATCGGAGTGGAAGCCGCCTTCACTTGATCTACCTCCTTCACCCACCCCGGCTTAGGCCAAAGCTCAAGATTAGCACGCCAAGAAAAACGTTGTTCGGGCTTGGACTCACGGCTAAACGGGGTTGCTTCTTGCTAAAAGGTCTTGACTAAAAAGCAGATAGGGCAGAGTGATGGTAAAGCATCGCTCTGCCCTTGTTTCAACAATTGTAATGGATAGCGACATAGCCAATCTTCTCTCGTTCTTCAACGATGTCTTACAGGCGATAATCGTTATTTTTGGTGCGGCCGTTGTGCTATACAACCTAAACCGCGTGACACGCCACGCGGTGATTCGCTCGTTTTGTGCGCTTATTGGCTTTGTGGTGATTGTGTATTTGGTGGAACTGCTGGTGAGCCGTACGATTGTGACGGTTTCGGCAGAGACGTGGCTGCGCCTGGAATGGATTGGGATTGCTCTGGTGCCGGCCGCCCAGTACCATTTATCCGATGCCTTACTAGCCACAACAGGGGCAGAGGCGCGTAGACGGCGCTATTTGGTGCCGGTGTTCTATGTGACGGGGTTTCTGTTTTTGTTGCTGGCGTTGTTTAGCGACTGGCTGGTGGGGGAAGTGCAGCGCACATCGCAGCTACTTCATTTACAGGCGGGGTTACTGTTTCCGCTGTTTGCGCTGTATTATTGGTTAACAACGGCCGTTTCTCTCTACAACGTTTGGCGTGCCCGGCAGCGCTGCCTCATTTCTGACACCCGTCGCCGCATGACTACTACCTTCCTCGCTTTTATTGCAGCCCCCCTGGCTGTTTTCCCCTATCTGCTGGTGAGCAGTGTCTTTAGTCCCAACATCCCGCTGCTGTTTTGGCCGCTGCTGATTGGCGGCAATTTAGTAGTGAGCGTCATGTTTGCCTTTCTGACGGCTAACCTGACTTATTTTGGCGCGGATTCGCCTGACCGAGTGGTGCGGGTGCGGCTGTTCAAGTTTATGGCGCGGGTGCCGCTGGCGGGGACGATTGTGCTGCTGGTGTTTGTGCTGGTGAACCGCAGCAGCCGTTTTTTGGGGCTGCAAACGGAAACGGCGTTGGGGTTTTCGCTGGTGGCAACGGTGATGTTGGTGGAGTGGGCCGTTCATTTTTATAAACGGCCGTTAGAGCGCCTCTTCCAACTCAATGATGAACCCGATGTGCGCCGCATCCAAATCTTGAGCGAACGGCTGTTAACCACCAGCGACCTGCATCAATTTTTGGAAAGCGTGTTGGCTGCCACCTGCGAGGCCATGCGAACCCCCACTGCTTTTGTGGCAGCCATTACCGCTAAAGGGCCTAAACTTGAAGCCGTGGTGGGATCACTAGCCGAAACCGATTCGCTGTTGGAGAGCGGTGACGACCTGCGCGAATTGACTGAGGTGGAGGCCAACGGCCAATATCCCGACGAGCAGCTACAGCGCGTAGACAGCTTTATTATTTGGCAAAATTACTGGATACGGCCACTGTATGACCAAAACGAGGAGCTGCTGCTGGGCATTTTGGGCATTCGCGCCCGTGCCGATTACCCCAATTTATCGTTGGAGGAGCAGGACGTGCTGGATCGGCTGGTGGATCAAGCGGCGCACGCCTTGGAAGACCGCATTATTCAGCAGCAGGTGTTTGCCACCGTTGAAGGGATTTTGCCCGAAATCACGGCGTTTCAGGAGCGGCGCAGTGCAGCGGCTTTTGGCGGGCTGCGGGTGTTGACGGCCGATGAAAAGCTGGCCTCTGAACCAAGCGACTTGGCGGAAAACCCCGACTTTACGACGATGGTGCGGGATGCTCTGACCCACTTTTGGGGTGGCCCCAAGCTGACTGAAAGCCCGCTGATGCGGCTGAAGATTGTGCAGGAGGCGATGGCGGAGCATGACAACAATCCCACCAATGCCTTGCGGGCCATTTTGGTGCGGGCGATTGAGCAGCAAAAACCGGAAGGGGAGCGCAGCATGACTACGGCCGAGTGGATTTTGTACAACATTTTGGAGCTAAAGTTTATTCAGGGGGGCAAAGTGCGTGATGTCGCTCGGCGGCTGGCGATGAGTGAATCCGATCTTTACCGCAAGCAGCGGGTAGCGATTGAAAATGTGGCGCGTACCATTGAAATGATGGAGGACGCGGCCACGGAACTTTAAAATTGAGAATTGAGAATAGAGAATTGGGAATGATGTGGTCATTCTCCATTCCCAATTCGCAATTCGCAATTCCCCATTCCTCATGTTTCCTTTTTACTATCAAGACAATCAGCTTTTTTGTGAGCAGGTGGCGTTGGCCGATGTGGTGGCGGCGGTTGGCACGCCTGTTTATGTGTATAGCGAAACGGAGCTTGTGGCGCGAGCGCGGGCGTATGTAACGGCCGTTTCCCAGGCCCCCATTCCCTCTCTCGCCTGCTACGCCGTTAAAGCCAATGGCAACGTCCACCTGCTGCGGCTGCTGGGCCAGGCCGGGCTGGGGGTCGATGTGACCAGCGGTGGCGAACTGTTTTTGGCGCAGCAGGCGGGTATCTCGGCCAGCAAAACGATTTTTTCTGGCGTGGGCAAGACGGCGGCGGAAATTGAAATGGCGCTGCGGGCGGGGATTCGCGCCCTGCACGTGGAGTCGGAGATGGAATTAACGGCCGTTTCCGCTATCGCCGCCAAGCTGCAAACCAAGGCTCGCATCGGTATTCGCGTTAACCCCAACATCAGCGCCGAAACCCACCCCTATATCTCCACCGGCCAGCACAGCCACAAATTTGGCGTGCCCTGGGCGCGAGCGCAGGCGATGTTTGCCGCAGCCGCGCAGCATGACTGGCTGGAGCCGGTCGGGATTGCTGCCCACATCGGCTCGCAAATTCGGGACGTAGAGCCATTTCGCCAGGCGGCCGTTTTTCTCACCGAAGTGGCCGATGAGCTAAAGGTGCAGGGGATTGCGCTGCGCTATGTGGACGTGGGCGGCGGGTTGGGGATTGATTATACGGGGGAGGGTGCGCCGGAGATTGGGGCGTGGATAACGGCCGTTTCTGAACCCGTCCAGGCCGCAGGGTACGAACTGGTGCTGGAACCCGGTCGCTCGATTGTCGGCTCCGCCGGGGCACTGCTGATGCAGGTGGTCTATACCAAAGACCAGGGAAAAAAGCAGTTTGTGATTGTGGACGCAGGGATGAACGACCTGCTTCGCCCCACGCTCTATAAGGCGTATCATCCGATTTTGCCGCTGCAACCAAGCAACGCGCTTACCCACAACGTAGACATTGTTGGCCCCATTTGCGAATCGGGCGATTGGCTGGCGCAGGAACGGCCGTTGCCGCCGCAACAGCCGGGCGACGTGCTTGCCATTTTGCAGGCGGGGGCGTATGGGTTTGCGATGGGGTCGAACTATAACGGCCGTTTACGGCCGGCTGAACTCCTTATCAGCGGCAACCAATATCGCCTCATTCGCCAACGACAACAATACAACCACCTACTCGACGGCATGTAAAAGAATGTTGGGCAAAAAGATCAGAGAAGATTAACAGGATTAGGCCTGAAAATCCTGTTAATCCTGTCAAAAATTCTTTTGATTCTGGCTTGTCCAGATTAAGGAATTGGCGCAAAAGCAAAGATAGTTTCGGGGTAGCGGTCGGTGGCAAGCAGGAAGCCCTGGTCGCCAAGTTGGGCAATGCCTTCCCAATTGCGGGAGGGGCCGTCGGAAAGCTGTAGCTGGATGGGAGGAACATCTGCCAGCTCCAAGGAACCATTTTGGTAGGTAAAAACCACCAGCCGCTCAACGGCACGCTGCTGTTGGTGGGTGGCTCCCCAGCCAAAGCGGTTGCCTAATGGGTCATGGCGGCTGTTGAGGTAATATTCGGTGGGGAAGAAGTAGTTGGTGCCCCACAAACGGCCGTTTTCCCCCAGTTCCGTCATATCTGTCAACCGATACGGCAGGTTGGGCATCGGCAGTTTGTCCACAAGCTGAAGCTGCTGGTCAAACAGCAGTGCCTGGGCAGTTGGGTTCTGTTCCACCCCGTTGGCTTCATAGAGCACCACAATCTGGTCATCGGCCCAAAACAGTGCTTCGTAGGCGATGTTGCGAATGGGAGTTTGACGAGGGAGTGGAGTAATAACCGCCGTTTCCAGCCGCAGTTCCGACATATCCGCCGCTAATTCACCCCGTATCAGATAACCATTCATGCGCCCCATTGAAGATGTTTCCAAAAGCAAAACGGCCGTTTGTCCCTGAAAAGCAATCGCTTCGAGGCTGCCAAAGTTGGGAATTTGCGTGGGCAGGTCGCCCAATTGCAGGGGAATCAAGGTGGGTTGCAGGGAAACGGCCGTTGGCTGCGCCAAATGTTCCACAATTTGCTGGCGCGGCAGCGCGTAAATCGCCGGTTCAGTGTCATCAAACCCTGGCTCTTCGGGCAGCAGAATAAGCCAATCTCCCGCCCAGGCTAGCCCAGACAGTTCCGCATTGGCGGAATTGAAGAGCAGGAAGGGGGAATAACGGCCGTTCTCTTACCAATGTTCCGTTCGCGCCGCTGCTGACCTGCCAAAGCAAACAACATAATCCGATTGCCCAGTGTCGTATTTTGTGCATATCGAGATTATAGCCGAAATCAGTTGCAGCGGAACTTTCTGTTATAATTGCAAGTTTTATGCGAGGTAAGGAAGGGTGAAAATGGATACGACTGATTTAACAGAATCAACAGAGACTCGACAGCCATCGCTGTGGCGCGTTTTTGTGCCAATTTGTTTAGGAACGGCCGTTTCTCTTCTGGGCGATACTTCCCTTTACACCGTTCTCCCTACCCACACGGCTGAAGCTGGTGTTGTGGTTGCCAGCTTGGGGATTATGCTCTCGGCCAACCGCTGGATTCGGCTGGTTTCCAACAGCCCGGCCGGCTGGCTTTCCGACCGCTGGCCGCGTCGCTGGGTGTTTGTGCCAGCCCTGTTTATCGGCGCTCTTTCCACCGCGCTCTACGCTTTTGGGCGTGGATATTGGTCGCTGTTAATTGGCCGTTTGCTGTGGGGTATCGCCTGGTCTGGCATATGGGTATCGGGTAACGCCATTGTCATGGATGTGGCGACACCGCAAAACCGGGGGCGACTGGTTGGCTACTACAACGTTGCCTTTTTCACTGGCGCGGGCAGCGGCTCATTCCTCGGCGGCTGGCTCACCGACTGGCTCGGCTACCAGCAAACCTTCACCATCGAAGCCGCCCTCACTACCCTCGGAGCCATCATTGCCCTGTTTCTCCTGCCCGAAACCAAGCAACTGACGGCCACACCCAAACAGGCCCAACCAACACCTCACGCCCCACGCCCTACACCCCACACCATCCCTTGGGGCGAACTCATCTCCGCCAATGGGCTGATAGCCGTCAATCGCATTGTTGGGGCGGGGCTGCTGCTGCCCACCTTTGGCCTGTATCTGGCAGGCGTGTTGGGTGATAGTGTGGTGTTAGGTGGCCGCACCATTGGTACCACCACGCTCACCGGCTTTGGCCTCAGCCTTAGTACCTATCTAGGGATGATGTTTGTGCCGTTAGCTGGCAGCGTGTCAGATCGATTGGGCAATCGCTGGCGGGTGGTGGTGTTGGGGCTGCTGCCTGGCATTATTGGATTTTCGCTGCTGTCGCTGTCCATTCCCTGGCTCATTTTGTTTGGGCTGATCGGTTTTTCCATGACCAGCGGCAGCAATCAGGGATTAGCAACGGCACTGGTAGGCGATTTGGCGGGGGAGCAGCAGCGAGGGCGCTGGCTGGGCATTTTGTTTACGATGGGAGATTTAGGCAGTGCCATTGGCCCCATCGTGGTTTTTGCCCTGCTGGATCGGTTATCGCTGCCGTTGCTGTATACGGGTGCGGCCGGCCTGCTGGGGGTGATGTGGGTGACGGCACTGGTGTGGGCGCGGCGGTCGGTGTTGGCGCAAGCGAGCATGGCTTAGGGGAGGATGGAGTATGTCGCAAGAGATGAAAACAACGGCCGTTAATTCCCCCACCACCACGTCCACCATCCCCCTCAAAGGCATTGGCGCGGGTCTGCTTGTCACCCTCTCCGCTGCCGCCACCCCCATTGCCATCCGCAACGCCCAGCTACAGGGCGTGCCCTCCCTCTACATCATCACCGTGCGTCTCATCGTCGTCTCGCTGGTGCTGTTTCCTCTGGTGCGCTACCGCCATTGGCCTGCTCTCCAGCAGCTAGAGCGGCGCGACTGGGCGTTTGCCATTGTCGCTGGCTTTTTCCTGGCGTTGAATTTGCTTCTGCTGTTTGTCTCCCTCGAATACACCAGCGTGCTGGTCAACGGCGTGACCCGCCGCACCTCCCCCCTATGGATTATTTGGCTAGAAATCTTTTTTCTGGGGGCAACCTTCACCTGGCACATTTGGGCGGGGCTATTTCTTGCGCTGGGTGGCAGCATTTTAGTGGCATTGGGTAGCACTGGAGCCACCACACCCGGCAGCAACCCGCTGTTGGGTGCTCTGCTAGGGCTGCTCGGCTCCTTCTGCATTGGCCTTTACATGCTCATTGGCCGCAAACTAAGCAGCAAGCTTCCTTCATTAGCCTACAGTTGGGTTGTCTTTACCGCCGCCGCCGTCGTTGCCATCGTTTATGCCGTGATTCGACAGGTGCCTTTTAGCGGCTATAGCTGGCTGGGCTACGTTTGGGTTGTTGCCGTCATCATCATTGCCCAATTTATCGGCCACCTGTCTATCAATGTCGGGCTGCATTACTTTCCCGCCACAACCATGAGCATTTTTATGCAGCTTTCTGTAGCCATCAGCGCCGTTCTGGCCTTCTTTGCCCTGGGTGAAATTCCATCGCCGTGGCAAATTGTCGGTAGCGTTTTCATTGCGGCTGGGGTGCTATTAGCCACGCGCTAGTTAATCATAGAGAGCAACATGCGCTAACTCTTTTTTGCGCCGGCCGACATACTCCTTTAACGCTTCTTCAATGGCTGGGTCAAGGGGCGGTCTTTCATATTCCTCCAGCACCGTTTGCCAGATGTGGTAGGCACGTTGGGCGATGTCTTCGCTCCCCGCTTCAATCCAGGTGCCGTTGTTGCGCCGGTCGTGCAAAAAGTTGGGGTAAAAGGCGGTTTGGTACCGCGCCTGGGTGTGGGCTGTGCCAAAATGGTGTCCGGCCGGCCCCACTTCGTCAATGGCCCCCAGCGCAAACGCATCATTGTTCCATTCAGGCCCACGCAGCATATATTGCATCATCGCCACATTTTCCACGTCCATGATGAACTTTTCGTAGGAGAAGGTTAGCCCCGATTCCAGCCAGCCGGCCGCATGGAGCACTAGGTTTGTGTGGGACAGCATACACGGCCAGAGCGACCACAGCGATTCCGACATGGCTTGCCCGTCGGGAATGTTGGCCGTGTTCAGCGAACCGCTGCCGCGATAGGGGAGACCGTAGTGTCGTGCCAACTGCGCCCCAATAAAAAATGCCCATGCCCCTTCCGGTGTGCCAAAGGCGGGTGCGCCGCTTCGCATATCCACGTTGGTTGTGAAACCACCATAGACAACAGGTGCGCCCGGCCGCACAAGCTGGATGAGGGCAATGCCCGCCAGTGCTTCGGCGTTTTGCTGGGCAAGGGCGGCCGCCATTGTCACGGGACTCATGGCTCCGGCCAGAATGAAGGGAGTAACAATGACAAATTGCCCGGCGCGGCCATAGGTAATCATGCCGCCTAGCATCCGTTCGTCATAGACGAGGGGGCTATTGGCATTGACAACGCCGCCGGTAACGGGGCCAAGCTCGGGGCGCAAGTCATCGCCGTGTACCAGTTTTGCCATTTCGATGACATCGGACGGGATGATGCGACTGTGGGCAGCCCCCGTAAGCGGTTTGTCGGAAAGGAGCGTACCGAGCAAGAATTGCTCTAGATGTTTTTCATGAACGGCCACATCGTGCATGACAACTTGCCCACCGGGAGCAAAGTGTATGACGTTGGTCATTTGGATGAGCTTGGCAAGCTCAATCCAATCTGCCCGCGTGCCTGGCCGGCGACCCCGGCGCAGGTCGTTGGCAAAAACCGTGCCAGCAGCAGAGGTAAAATTGACGCTATTTTCGCCAATAAAGCGGTTGCGTTCGGGGTTGCGGGCGCGGAAGGTGAAGCTGGCGGGGGCTTTGGCAACCAGCTCAGTGATGAGACCGCGATCCGGCCAGACATGCTGGGTTTGGTGATTGACTTTGGCTCCGGCCGCCTCCCACAGGGACAACGCTTCGCTGTCCATGAAGCGGAGGCCGGTGTTTTCCAGAATGTGCATCGAAGCTTGGTGAATTTCCTCAAGCTGCTGGGGGGAGGCGATTTCATAGGGCGGCCACGGGTGGCGTAATTCTTGTTGGTAGGGGATTTCAAGAAAAGGGATGGTTTGGGTGCGGCGGTTGGGGCGGGTTCGTCTGGATGCCATGCGAAAGTTCCTTTATTGGTTTGGTAGCTGCGCCAGCAAAATTTCTAGGTGTTCCTGGTGGTGGTCATAGGAGGCAACAAGATAGGTGGATAGCGGGTGGCCTTCTAGCCAGGGGTATTTGCTGGCATCCAATAACTCTTTTTCTGAGATGGCGGCTGCTTTTTCTAAAATTTGCCGATAGCCAGCTTGCCACCGTTGATGGACGACTGTCCACGTTTGCTCGCGGGAGGTTTGATAGATCCAGTTGTTGACGGGGTCGGTGTTGTCGTATTCCTCCGGATCTAGCGTTGACCATTGGGGGAATTGGGGTTCTTGGTTTAGCAAAGCTGCGTCTAGGTGGGCTAGTGTGCGCTGCTGCCATGCCCACAGGTGGGCAATTTCGTCTTTGATGGACCAACTAGAGGATGGTTGGGGGGTGGTAAGTTCTGTTTCGCTGAGGCTGGCAAGTAGCCGCTGCCAATGATCAAATTCTTCTTGCAAGGCGGCGAGGATGTGGTTTTTCATATACATGTTGTTTGTTCTCCAGTTGACCTGATTTTTACAGATAGACGACGACTTCGTTGGCTTCGATGGTGACGGGGTATTTTTCCAGAAACGGCCGTTTTTCCACCACCACCTCATACGTCTTCACCCGCAGGGGATCCGGCATAAACACCATTTCACCCGTCGTCACGTCAAACTCCCAGAAGTGCCAGGGGCAGCGCAATATCCGTCCTTCCAGCCCATAGCGATATTCGCCGGGTGGGCCGGGCAGCATTGTACCCCCAATTGGCCCTCGGCACAGTTCTGCGCCCTGGTGTGGGCAGACATTTTTAATGGCGTGGAACGTTCCGGCCACGTTAAAAACGCCAATTGAGCGCCGCCCAAGCTGCACAATTTTGCGCTCGCCGGGGGGCAGGTCATCAACAAGACAAATAGAGTGCCGCTGTTTCATCATATGTGATGCAGGTTTTCCTGTGTGCAAAGTCGTTGTGTAGAATTGGCTTCCATTCTACCCCATCACCGTAGATGGGTGTACCCCTGATATTTCCTATCGTTTGAGGAACAGTGACACTAGTTGCAGCAAATCCTCAGTCAGACCAGCGGCTTGGCTGCGCGCTGTTGCGATTTCTACAGGCTGGTAAAATCGCCACCAATTCCGATGCACTTCGATAACTGTCATCCACATGTTGCCAACAAAACGGCCGTCTTCTAGCCATACCCCACCACCTGAATCACCCGGTTCAATGGTCTGCCCATCCACGCTGTGCAGTGACAATATTGGCCGATTATCGCGGGGCTCAATTGCTATGACCTCAGCCGCCATCATCACGACGACATCATTTTGATTGGCCTGACGATGCGCCACGTAGACTGTATCGCCTGCTTGCAACGAGGCTACATGCTCTAATGCCGCTGTGCTGCGCAGTTGTGCCGTTAAGCTTTCTGGCGCACGTAGAATTAAAGTGCCGCCATTGTGGAAGAGCAATAACTGGCTAAAGGCATTACCCGTCATTTCCAAGAGGAAACGGCCGTCTGCATCATGGAACTGTACGAGATCGGGAGCCATTGTACAGATTTCATGCGTCCAAGGATCGACCGTGCTGGAAAAGGCTGACCAATGATCGTGGGAAATAAGCAGTGTTTCACCCTCATAAGCCAGTAATGTGCCAATGCCTTTGTCACTGTGTTGCTCTAAATGAGAGGTCATGGTTGGTTGTGTTGTATCACTGTTGGTGGCTGTTGGCTCGCTCCATTGTGTTTGTATCATGGTGATTTGGACAGTGGCCTGGCGGATGGTGTGGGCAACTGCCGTTGGCACTTCTGCGGCTACGGCCAACGCGCTAGCATTACTTTGTGCCCGCTGTAAAAGATGGCCCGCGATAATGATCATTAGGGCAATAACAGTGTTCCATTTCCATAGGTATTTCATGATCTCACCCTTGCTTGAGTAAAATAAATCTGCTTTCATTCAAGCATTTTTAGGAGAGAGGCATAAGCTCATTTGCTGTTACAGAAAGTAAGACAAAAAGTGGTACAATTGGGTAGCTTGTAACGCCCAACCTGCTGGGGGTTTGATCCTGGAGGTAGTTTTGAGGCAGAAGCCTCCGAGAGGTTTTCGTTTTTGACGGGGTGCTAGATGAGTGTGGAGTTGACATTTGGACAGTGGCTAAAACAGCGACGACGACAACTGGATTTAACACAGGGTGAGTTGGCGCAGCAGATAGGCTGCTCTGTCGCCACAGTTCGTAAGATTGAGCAGGATGAGCGACGGCCGTCTAAGCAGTTGACTGAATTAATGGCGACTGCACTCAAAATTCCACCGGCACAGCAGTTAGCCTTTATCACCTTTGCCCGTACCAAGACTTACATGGCACCTATGCCTGATGTGCTGACCATCCTTGAGGAGGTAGCTGCTGAACCACCACCCATGCCGGAGACGGTAACGGCCGTTTCTCCTGACACACCTATCCCAATTCCCAACAATCTGTCGCCACCAGCCACACCCTTTATTGGCCGTGAGACAGAATTGGCAGCTCTCAGTCAACATATTGCTAATCCGGCTACACGTTTGGTGACGATTGTGGGAGCCGGGGGCATGGGTAAGACGCGGCTGGCGTTGGCTTGCGCCGAGCAAATATTGGCAGGAGCTAGTCTCAGACCAGCTCCCAGGCATGGTGTCTTTTTTGTGAATCTGGCTCCGTTGCGTGAAGCGGGACAGATTGTTTTAGCTTTGGCACAGGCACTGGGATATCAGTGGATAGGCGGGAACGGCCGTTCCTCCCAACAACAACTCCTCGATTACTTACGCCAAAAAGAGATGCTAATCATCTTCGACAATTTTGAGCATTTACTGGATGGTGTTGGTTTGTTGACCGAGATTTTGCAAATTTCGCCCAAGGTTCAGATTCTCGTTACCTCACGAGAGCGGTTGCACTTGCAAATTGAGCAGGTGTATCCGATTGAAGGGTTGGACTTTCCTGATTGGGAAACACCAGAGGACGCGGCGAGGTATACAGCTGTTCAACTCTTCCTCCAATCGGCACGTCGCAATCAACCCAGCTTTGCCTTGCGTGATCGTGATGATTTGACATATCTTGCCCGCATTTGTTGCACGGTGGCGGGCATGCCGTTGGCCCTAGAATTAGCCGCTTCTTGGGTGGACATATTACCATTAGCCGACATCGCGGCGGAGTTACAGCAGGGACTAGACCTCCTCGAAGCAGATATACAAGATATGCCGGAACGCCATCGTAGTATTCGTGCAGCAATTGATTACTCTTGGCAAAAACTAGACAAGAAAGAGCAAGATGTTTTTGCCGGATTGTCTGTGTTTCGAGGCGGTTTTACCCGAGAGGTGGCACAGACAGTTGTGGCAGCCAATTTGCGGCAGTTAGCACGGCTGGTGAGTAAATCGTGGTTGCAAGGAGGTGGGGTGAGGGGAAACGGCCGTTATCAAATTCACGAATTGCTGCGACAGTATGGGTCAGAGAAGTTGAGGGAAGGTGGAGGAGAAACGGCCGTTCAAGATGCCCATAGCACCTATTTTTGTGAAGCCCTACAAAGATGGGAGCCTGAACTCAAAGGGCGGCAGCAACAAATTGCCTTAAAACGGATCAAGTCTGATGAAGATAATATCAGAGCCGCTTGGCAATGGGTTATCCAACAAGAAAAGTGGGAGCAAGTAGATCGAGCCATAAATGGCCTAGGGCGCTTCTATATGCTAACTGTTCAGCGGGCGGAAGGGGAAAGGGCTTGCCAACAAGCAGCTAAAGCTCTAATAGATGCCATCTCTCGCACACCCGAAACAGCAACTGTACTCCAGCGAGTCATCGCCAAAGTGCTGACTTGGCAAGCGAACTTTTTGCATTTCCTAGGGCAGAAAGAAGCAATGAACGAATCGTTGCAGCAGAGCTTAACATTTCTGTCAGATTTAGCCGATCCTGACCGGGACAGTGATCTGGTGAAAGCACATGCGCTTTTTTTAATGGGGCTTGCAACAATGTATGATACTGCCCTTACCGTTGCCAAGACCTTATTGGACCAAAGCTTGGCTATCTATCAGGGGCAACAGGATGAATGGGGTACAGCTTGGGTTTTAAGGGGTTTGGGTTCTGTACAAGATCGATTGGGGTACAAGGTTGAAGCAAGACAATCGTTGGAGAAAAGTCTACTTTCGTTTCAGGTGCTGGGTGATCGAACAGAAGAATATTGGACATTAAGGTCATTAAGTGGAATGGCTCTTAGCGACGGTCAACTGGACAAATCTGAACAGTTTGATCACCAGAGTCTAAGCTTGGCAACAGAGATTGGGGATATATTTGGGCAAGTAAATGTTCTATCTGATTTAGCCTGGCTATGTCTATTTCGAGGTGATCTGAATCAGGCTGACACGCTTTTCCAAAACGCAATGGCTCAAGCCAATAAGATTAACTACCAATTTTATGACACCATCTTAGATTTAAGATTCGGACAAGGATTGGTAGCCTTACACAAGGGGCGATATGGAAAAGCCTATATGGTGTGCCAAATGGCTCAGATCTTCGCTCAAGAGCATAATCTTGATCGCTTTCATTTCCATGTCACTGCGGTTGCCCTGCTTCAAGGTTGTGTAGCCTTGGTTGAAGAAGCGTATGCTGAAGCGCAAGACCGCTTAGACAAAGCCAGTCATGAGTACCAACCTCGTCAGTATCTTCTGGTCGATGTCCAAAGTGTTTTAGGTATGGCATTGGTCAAATTGGGTCGACAGGTGGAAGCTGGTCAACAACTATGCCAAGCATTGGCGTTAGCGTTAGAAACACGTTCCTTTAGAACTACTTTCCCCCTAATAGGTATTGCTTTGTTACTGGCTGAGCTGGGGCAAATTGAGCGAGCAGTAGAATTGTATGCGTTAGCTGAAAGCAAACCGATGGTAAGTTCATCACAATGGTTTGCTGATGTTGCGGGGAAGCCTATAGGGGCATTGGCCACCACCTTGCCTCCTGCTGTGTTGGCATCTGCTAGAATCCGTGGCAGGCAGGCTGACTTATGGCAAACGGCATCATTGCTTTTACGGGAGTTACCGAGGCTGGTCAGTCGTCAGCAGAAAATCATCGGTAGTGGCTAACAACTTGCCCCTTCAATCGCTACCCTGTATCGGCCGTTCAGATGAATTGCCTAGACTCGGCGATTTATTAGCGCAGCCAAATATTTTTCTAGTCACGATTGAAGGAGCAGGTGGCATGGGTAAGCGGGAGATGGATTTGAGGGAAACGGCCGTTTCCCTCAAATCCGAAACCGATGCACATGAGCGAGATTATTTCTCTGCTGTCTATTTTGCAGGGAGCGTCACCTAGCCAACGGCGTTACAGCCCGTACAAAGCGCGGGCGTTTTCGTGGGCAATAGGGTGGTGCATCTGTTTGGGCAGCCGCGCCAGCACATAGTCCGGGTCGTCAAAATCCCAGTGGGGGTAGTCGGTGGCAAAGACCATCATTTTTTCCGCCGACATCATCTCCAGCGTTTGGTGCAGGTGGCGCAAATCGGGTACTTCCAGCGGCTGTGAGCCAACGCGGATGTGTTCCCGAATGTAGTCGCTGGGCGGTTTGACCAGCCACGGCACTTCGGCTCGCAGCGATTTCCACTCCCTGTCCAGCCGCCACATGAGACCCGGCAGCCACGCCCAGCCATATTCCAGCAGCACCACCTTGAGCGTGGGGAAACGCTCAAATACCCCCTCGCACACCAGGCTGATGGTGCTTTGGATGCCAATGGAGATGACCCCGGTTTGCAGTTCGATGTAGTAGGTGGGGGCACCGATGGCGAGTTGGGAGCCGTTGTTGCCGGCACTTTCGGAGCCGACGTGGAAGCCGACGGGCAGGTTGTGGCGGGCGGCGGCTTCGTAGATGGGCCAATAGTGGCGGTTGCCCGGCAGCTTGTCACCCATAGGAATGGCGACTTGCACCACGTCAGGGTGGCTACCCCAGCGGTCAATTTCAGCGGCGGCCTGGGCGGGATCTTGGGGAGCAACCCAGATGGAATGTTTAAAGCGGGGATCGTATTTGATCCATACGTCATCGGTCCAGTCATTGTAGGCGCGGGCGATGGCGGCGGCGAGGTCGGGGTCGGGCATGCCGGAGAGGGTGGTGAGGTCGTTGCCCATGAGGATGGCGTATTCGATGTGGTAGCGGTCGAGCAAATCTTCTTTGATGCGTTGGGGGATGGAGGCGTGGTTGGTTCCGTTGGCTTCCATGGTGTCGGCGCGGGCGGTGGAGTAGGGGTGGAAGTAGGCGCGGCGGGGCATTTGGAAGTTGTTGCGGGCTTCGGCCTTGCTGTTCATGGCAATTTCGATGCGGCGCATGAAGCGGGGGTCGAGGTAGGGGAAGAGGGCGGAGAAGCGGGGGAGTATGTGGTGGACGTCGCAGTCAATGAGGGGGATGGAAACGGCCGTTTTTTCCCCCTTACCTGCCAAAATTTCTGTTTCTATTGCCATAAAAACCTCATAGTTGCTGGTTGTTGGTTGCTGGTACAAGCCACTATTTTCATTCATGGTGGCCGGCGTAACCAGTGAAGTCTGCCTTATTTGGATTGTTCGGGTGTGTCGTTGGGGCGGATACGCGCCAAATCCAGCAACCGCTTGTAGATGCGGTCAAAGGCAAAGTGGGTGTCGTTGGCCCACTTGCGGCGGATGAGCGTTTCTCCAGATTGAAAATGAACGTGAATTTCTGGCCGCGCCTCATCAGGCACGCCCGGCCGCACAGGGTGGGCAATGGCGCGAAAGCTGAGTTCATCCATCATGCCAATCAATTGCACCACGTCGGTGAGGCTGCGCTGCCCTGCGTAATGTTGGGCGAACCCACCGCGTGATACTTGTTCGATGGAACAACGGCCGTTTTCTGCCATCAGCGTCAAATTGGTGCCACCCACAAACGCATTTGGCAGGTCATGAAGGGCAATACTTGTTACACCCGATAGCTCGATTTGCTGGTGACGCAACGTGTTTAGCTCCGCTTCAATGGTGATACAAAGCTGCTCGTTATGCCCAAAACGGTCAAGCGCCATCTCTCGGTCAAAGGCCTGGGCTGCTAATTCGCGCCATTTTGGCAGCAAACCGTCGGGGATTAGCCCTTCGCCAGAGGGTTCATCGGCATCTCTGGCCGTTAGCAGGACAATGCAGTGGGCTTGGTTGGCGGCAAAAACGGCCGTTTCCAATTGTTCTTGCGCTTTCGGCAGCCAAACATAAGAGCGGCTAACGATGACAGGGATGTGATGAGGGTTGCTTGTTTGCATAACCAGCCCATTTGGCGGGTGCTTTGAGAAAAGCATCTCCCCAAATGCACCTTGCAACCCTTCAGTTTGTAGCCAGTGGGTGATGGCGGCAGAAACGGCCGTTTGGTGCTGTGGCTGGTAGCCTTGAATTGTAATAGATAGGTGTAGGTTACTGCTCATAGATACGCCAGGAGCAACAATGAGGACAAGACAATGGGTGATTGGGGCTTTGCCGTTAAGAGGAAATTATGAAAAAGGTTCTAGTAGCTCCCGTACCGCACTGACCAAAGCGTTGATTGAAACGGGCTTGAACATCAGCTTATTAACGGCCGTATACACACTTTCAAAATCATCATCCAAAAAGACATCGGCCGTTGCCACAATCACCCGCGTGTTCTGCTGTTTTGGATTTTGCGCCATTTGCTCCAAAATTGTTTGTCCGTTGACATAAGGCAAATGCAAATCAAGCAGCAGCAAATCGGGTGCCGTCGCCAAAAGATAGTCGCTTGCCTCTTGCCCATCGTGCAGAACATGGGTTTGCAGGCCAACCATTTGGCTTAACACCAAGTCAAAAGTTTCTGCCAAGTCCTTGTTATCTTCAACAATTAAAGCCGTTTTCGGCATGATTGATTCCTGCTACAAGTAAAATCAGATAGCCTGATCCACCACTGGATGATAGCTGTCTGGTTGTGTTTGGGGCAATGCTACCATAAACTGGCTGCCTTTGTCAGGTTCCGTTTCAACAGAGAGCGTGCCTTTCATCATGTCGGTAAATTGTTGCACCAGGGTCAGCCCCAGCCCTGTTCCCTCATATTTCCGTGTGATGCTGTTATCAAGCTGCACAAACGGCTCAAACAGTTTGTTAATGTCATCGGGGGCAATACCGATACCGGTATCCCAAACGGAAAAAACGATGGTATCACCCTTTGCTTGAACATCCAAACCCACCCGCCCCTGATCGTGGGTGAATTTAATGGCGTTGGTTAATAAATTAATCAGAATTTGCTTGAGACGTTTTTCATCGGCCTCAATGAACTGAACTGTGCCGTCCAGGCAAAACTCAATTTGAATCTGCTTGCTTTGTGCCAACGGGTCAACCAATGTCAGCATGGAGCGACACAATTTGGCAACGTCTACCGTCGTGTAGTTCAGCTCAACCCGACCAGACTGAATTTTTGCCACATCAAGAATGTCATTGATGAGCTTAAGTAAATGCTGGCCGTTTTCTTCAATTGCGGCCAGATTCTCGTGCTGTTTCTCATTTAGAGCGCCAAAATATTCCAGTTGCAACGCTTCGGCACGGATGAGGATGACGGAGAGGGGGGTTCGCAATTCATGGCTCATTTTAGCCAGAAATTCATCTTTTACTTTGAGCAGTTCTTGAAGCTGGGTGTTGGCTTGCTGAATTTCGGCCGTTCGCTGTTTTACCCGTGCTGCCAGCATTCCTCGTTCTTCTTCAAGTGCTTCCTCAGCCTGGACACGTTCCAGCACTTCTTTTTGTAACTGTTCGTTGGTGTGAAGTAGCTCCTTTGTGCGTGCTTCAACCCGCTGATCAAGCGCAACATTTGTGGCTTTTAGCTCTGTCACCGCTTGTTCCAGACTGCGCGTTGTGAGCCAGGAGATGAGGGCAACGGCCATATAAATCACAATGCCAATTGCATTGGGCGTGTAAGCCAATGAGAAGGCTGTGATGAGAGACAGGATGCTAATGATGCCAGCCATGACAAAACTGGCACGGGGATCCAAGATAAGGCTTGCCATGAGGATGGGGATGACGAGAGCAATCATGTTCCGTCCCCAAATGCTTTCGTAGGGCGCATCCCCGTAAAAAAGCCCGGCTGTTACAACGATCAGAAATAAAACGGCCGCTAATTGGCTTGACCAATATTTGTTTGTCAGGTAAATAAAAATGCTGCTGCCCAAGAAAAAGGCGGTGACATAGGTTGTTAGCCTGACTTCTTGCGTATTGAATGTTTGCGTTTCGGCTCCCACAAAATTAATGACAACAATAACAATGGTTAGCAGCGTTAGGCCAAGTAACAAGATATTGAGTATCTTGGCACGGCGTGTTTGTGTTAGATCGGCAGAAGGTACCTCTAGAATTTTCTGCAGTCGTGCAAATTTCATAGCTGTTGGTAACAAGACAAAAATTTGGTACCGTGCTTGGTACGATGCTAACCAGTTTAGGCAGTAATTGTTTTGTCAAAGGCAAAGAAGCTTGCCTTGAGGGAATTATGCCACATTTTTCGTAATAAATCAGCCCGTCTTGAGGTAACCAATTGTGTTTGTACTAACGTTGGTTGTGGTAATTCAACTTGTGGCAGGGGGTGCCACACGTCCCACTCTGTGTTACGAATGCCTACACCAAGCGTGTGGTGTTGGTTTGCCAGGTAGAATTGGCGCATTTCGGCTTCTTGCTGAGGGGTTACAGAGACATGGTCTCTATGCTCGCGGCGGTTGATGATGTGGTCATATAAAATGTCGCGTAGCTGTTGCTGGTTGAAGTAGGGTGAGGGGGCTACAGTGAAGTAGAGGCTTTCTCGCCCAGATGAGATGAGAGGCATGTCAATGGCTTGAGTTTTGGAGGAGCCGATGTAGAGATCGAGCGCGGCAATGTCGTCACCGTAATATTTTTTGATGAGATCAGCCTTGGTGGGTGCCTGCCCGTGTTCCTGAAAGTGCTGTATGGTCAGGTTGGTGATGGTTTCGGTGGCATCGTGGGCACAGATGCCCCAAAAGATGCGCCGGGTGGTGGGTGTTTGGTTGAGGGTGGCAAGGTGTTGGGAGAGATTAACGGCCGTTTCCTCCTCCAAATAACTTTCATAATCCCCATAAATTCGCACCCCCACGTTATACTGCTCATAAAACTGCAAAAATCTCGGGTCAGCCACCAACAGCATTAGCGCTTGCGTCGCCATTTGCCGGTACGCATCATCCCGTTTATTTAGCACGTGGGGGCTAATCACTGGCAGAACAAGCGTGTTAATGCCGTGGTCAAAAAGCATCTGGCAGACCTCGATAACTCGAGTAGACAATGCCTGAATGTAAGCACGGAGGTCATGCTTCTGTGTTGGGTATTCAAACTTAAACCACCGGCGCGTGCCGTTAAAGGTAAAACCACACACTTGGATGCCATGGTCTTGCACAATCTGAGTTACCTTTGTACTGTTTAATGTTTGGAATTCTGTAATGTTCATGTTCTAGTCCCTCTGCATTCTTCTAATCTATTCATGCACCTACTACTTTGGTACTGTTTATAACAAGCGAATGTTACAGAGGACGTTAAAAGGGGATTTTTGTTTAGAAATATTTAGATTTTCTGACAGTTCAGGCGTTTGCCGGAAACGGGTGGGGAAGAAGATGCCCCGGTGTGTTTTTCCAATTGTCAGCTACACCGGTATTAAACCCCAGCCAGTTAGCGAGACGGCGATAGCCGAGAACGGCCGCGAAAAGTGAGCGAGATGGCAAAACCCAGGAACATCAGAACTGCCGACAGCCACCAAACGGACTGCGGGCTGATGGACTCGAAAGCGAGGGCTACCCAAACAGGCCCCAGCAGATCGGCTCCACTCAGCGTAGATTGGTATAGCCCAAACAGTTGCCCACGAATGTTGTCATCAGTCCGGGAGACAATAGCCTGTAAATTTGGTTCCAGCAGGCCATAGACAAACACAAACGGAATAGCCAGCAGCAAGAAAAGTGTGCGGTTTGTAACAAATGGGATGGCTGCAAAGGTAGCGACCATGCTGATCTGACTGAATTGTACGACAGCCGTCTCGCCATATTTTTTGACCAGCGGCTTAATGAGAAAAATTTGGGTAACGGCCAGCGTTATGCCAATGAGGGTGAAGGCGAGACCGGCAAAACGGCTGGCCGCAGACAAATCGGCTGCGTCCGTAAAAAAGATGGCGTTGATATAGAGGACAAAAATGGCTGAGATGGCGGAAAAGCAGAGGGTTGCCAGAAACCCCATCGCGGTTATGCGGACAAAAATGGTTTGCTGGAAGATGTGGGGCAGCGAGAGTTTGGCTGTTGTGGTGGCTTGTTTGTGTGCTGCTGTTCTTGGTTGCAATGATTCCTGCAAGATGAGCGTGCTGCCTACAAGGGCGGCAAAAGTGAGGGTGCCTGCCGCCACGAAGGGAGCCAGTAGCCCAAACTGGGCGGAGAGCAGCCCGCCGGTGATGGGGCCAAAGATAAACCCGATGCCAAGTGTGGCTGACATCCAGCCCAAGACCTGAGAACGGCCGTTTTCCGGCACAACATCAGCCACATACGCCTTGGCAGCGGTGCTGCTGCCGGCCGTCACCCCATCCAACAGCCGCGCCGCATACAAAATAAGTAGCCCACTGTTTAGCCCCAAGATGGGGGGAAGGGTGCGGCCGGCCGGATGCGCCACCACAAACAGCGTAAAGGCGATGACCGTTCCCGTTTGGCTGAGGAGCAAAATCGGCCGGCGGCCGCGACGGTCAGAACTGCGGCCAAGGATGGGGGCGGCAACCAGCTTGGCCCCGTAGTAGCACGTTTCCAGCAGTAATGCCTGAAACACCGAGGCCCCAAACTGGCTCACCGCCACCAGCGGCAAAATGGGCAACACCAGCGTGGCCGCCAGTGAATTTGTCAACAGCAGGGCAATAACCGGGAAGATGCGCTTTTGGTTCATGTTGGGGCTGGGCCGGCCGCTGCCTGAAGAATTACCGTAGAGGCGATGACCCAAAGCATTGCCCAACAGAATGTCATACCCGCGCAAGCGGGTATCCATACGCTATCAAACTGGATTCCTGCATTGGCAAGAAAGGCATTTATCTCCTGACGCTGCGTCTTAATCCGCAAAAGGGTCGTCGAGCCAGGGGAATTTGCGTTTGTCCACTCGCGCAAACGGAATTTCGGCAAAGCGGGGCGCAATGGCTCCCGGAGCCGACATGTAGATAATTTCGGAGGCGATGGGTTCAAAGCCAGCATAAAAATGTTGCGTTGATTTAACGATTAACAGCCGCTTTTGGGTCGGATCAATTCCGGCGTTGCTAAAGGCGGTGGGGCCAAACACCTGCGACCGCCGACTGTTGACCACAATGTCAATGCCCTGACAATGCAGTGCCACGCTGTCGCCAAGTGGAATGACCAGCGGCGGGTTGTTGCCTTGCGGCCAAGTTTGCACCATTTCTGTGACAATCTTCGTTACAGTGACGCGCAAATCGAGTGGATCGCCCGACATTGGCCCCATTTTGCCCCCCAGGCGCACATCCAGCGTGGCTCCTTCACCGGTGGCAATGGCAACCTGCACGGCAATGGGATCCCAAAGCAGCGCAACGGCCGTTTTTTCCACCCCACGCCGCAGCAGTTCACGCAGCACAAACGTTGAATCACTGGGCGCGCCACCCCCGGCGTTGTCCGCCTGGTCGGCAATCACCACCGGCCCATTGGGGTTCGCCAATGCCTTATCCAACGCCTCATTCATTGGCAGCGAGTTAAAAAGCAGGGCGTGGCGCAAGCTAAAAAATTTGCGCCCAAATTCCTCCGCCACCTGCTGCGCCAGCACCGGGTCATTATCGGTAATTGCCAGCATTTTTACCCCAGCGGAAGGCACATCGGCCCAGGGGAAGGTGTGGAACAGCGAGAGCGAGAGAACGCCGTCGTGTCCCTCGCGGGCGGTCATCTCGTCTACAAAGCGGCGCATGGGCTGATGGGGGGTGAGGTACATGCCCAACATGCGGCAGTCAAAGCAGGCCATCGTCGGCTTGATTTTGCCTGCGTGTGCGTCGGCCATCAGGTTGAACAAATCCACAGCGCGGTCGGCAATGTCGGTGTGGGGGTACTCTTTATAGAGAACGATGGCATCCGCTTGTTCCATCAGTTGGTCTGTCAGGTCGCTGTGCAGGTCAAATTCGGCCCCGATGAGGACTTGGGGGCCAACGATGTGGCGGACACGATCAACCATGTCGGTTTCGCAGTCATCATAGCCATCGGCAATCATGGAGCCGTGGAGGGAAAGCAGCACGATGTCTACGGGCATGGCGGCCTGCAAATCAGCCAGCATTTCATCACGCAGGGCTTCATAGACGGGGCGGGGAGTGATGCCGGCCGGTTGGGCAAAGGCAAACAGCCCCATGCTAAACGACCAGCCGCGCTTTTGGCACTCCTGGTACCATACGTCAATGGCGTTGCCATAGTCGCTGCCCTGGCGATTGACAATGGGGTCAGATGGCCGCCGCACGATGTAGTCGGCGAGGCCGGTGGGGAAAGGGGCGAAAGTATTGGTTTCGGTCATCAGACCGCAGGCAAAAACGTGCATGGTGGTTTCCTTTTAAGAATGGGACGCAGATAGGCCTGATTTTCCTGATTAATAAGTTTGATGCAACAAATAAGAAATGGCAGGATATAATCTCACCTATGCAAAACCAACCTGTAGCTCCCACAACTTCCCTTTCCCAGCAGACATGGGCGGTGCTTGCCGCTATGCTGCTCATTGATAGCTTTCACCTGATCTTCGGCCGTTTGCTGGCTACCTATTTGTCCCCTTTTGTCTCCAGCTTTTTTGTCCTCGGCATTGCTACCGTTGAAATCACCCTCTTTCTGGGGCTGCGCCGTGCCATCAACTGGCAGGTGCTGCGGCAGCATCTGTGGTTTTTTCTCACGATTGGCTTTTTGGTGGCGGCGGCAACGGTGTTCAGCTATACGGCCGTTTCTCTTATTGACGCTGGCACCGCCTCACTGCTAGGGCGAGTTGCCACCGTCATCACCCTGGCACTCAGCTACTTTTGGCTGCGCGAATCGCTGACGCGACAGGAATTGCTGGGAGCAGCACTGTGTATCATCGGCGCGTTTACCATCAGCTTCCAGCCGGGTGACGTGTTCCGGCTGGGGTCGCTGTTTGTCTGGCGGGGGGTCACGTGCTACTTGCTCCACATCGCCGTCGTCAAGCGATATGGCGATAACATTGAGTTTGCCAACTCTTTGTACCGGGCGGGGCAACGGCCGTTTTTTCGCCATCTTTATGTTTGCCAGCGGCAAGGCCAATCTGCCTCCCTCGTTGCCCGTCTTCTTGCTGTTGCTGCTTGTCGGCACGGTAGACGTGGTGGTTAGCCGCATTCTCTATTACTGGGCTTGCGCCAAATGCGGTCGGCATCCACACCATCGTTCTGACGATCCCCGTGCTGACTATTCTCTGGTCGGTGCTTGTTTGGCGAACGGCCGTCTTTGCAAGGTCTCATTGGTGGGGCGCTGGTGCTGCGGCATCCTCATCGTCGCCATTGCCCAGCAGCGGGGCGAGCGTAGCTGTGGGGCAACGATCATTGCCGCCGACCAGCGGCCGTCGCAATCCATTTTGTGGCAAATTCAGCGGCGGTATTTGTGCAAAACGGGCTGAAGGCGTGGCAAGAGGATGTGGTTCCCCACGCCATTAGCTGCAGCCCCGTCATGGCCCGCGCCTACAGCGACATCGTGTTTGGCTATTTGCGCGACTGCTGGGCGGCGGTGCAGGCGGGCGACTCCACGCTTGACCCCACGCAGCCGATTTATATTGTGGAATTGGGGGCTGGCTCCGGCCGGCTGCTGTACCACTTCCTCCACGATTTTTACCCCCGTTTGCGCCAAGCCCCCTTTGCCGATTGGCCCATCAAATGCGTGTTAACCGATTTTGTCCCCAGCATCATCGAATTTTGGCAAGCACACCCCAAGCTAAAGCCGTGGGTAGAAGCAGGTCTGCTCGATTTTGCCCTGTTTGACGTGGCCGACATGCGGCCACCGTTGCTTATCAATGCCCAGCAAACGCTGGTTCCGGCTGCACAGCCCAATCCGTTGATTGTGTTTGCCAACTACTTTTTTGACTCCATTCCGCAGGATAGCTTTGTGATTGAAGAGGGGCAGCTTTGCCACAATTTGCTGACGGTTCTCAGCAGCCGACCGGAGCCTGACCTGGCTGACCCAACGCTTTGGGATCGGTTGTCGCTGGCGTATGAGCCGATTCCGCTGTTTGATGCGCCGTATAACAACGACATCTACAACGACATTTTGGCCGAGTATGAGGCTGTTTTGCCAGACACGCGGCTGACGTTTCCCAATGTGGGGTTGGATTGTGTGCGCTTTTGGCAGGGGGATGAGGTGGAGGAAAACGGCCGTTTGCTCCTCCTCAGCAGCGACCGCGGCCACACCCTGCCCGAAAGCCTGATCAGTGACGACGACCCGCTGCCCAACCTGCACGGCAGCTTCTCGCTCATGGTCAACTACCACGCCATCGGCCAATATGCGGCTCGCTGCGGGGGTCAGATGCTTCACGCCCCTCATTATCAGGACAATTTGCAGACGGTGGCCTGCTTGGTGGGCGAAATTCCGGCTGGCGGGCAAGAAACTAGTCGTGCCTTTGCCGCCGCTATCACCAACGGCGGCCCCGATGACTTTTTTGCCCTGAAAACGGCTTTGGAACCCCACCTGCGCACTTTCACTTTACCCCAACTATTAAGCTGGCTCCGCCTCAGCCGCTGGGATGCCGACCTTTTTCGTGATTGTTACCACCCTTGCTGCCCAACTAGCTGACGAACCAGCCTGGCACGACGACGTGGCCGCAATTCTGTACCAAATTTGGGCGCACTACCTGCCCTTGCGCTCCGATGATGATCTGGCGATAAAGCTGAATCAGTTATTGACTATTATGGGGGCGTTTGGCGGCTGTTTCTGACGACGGACGACGGACGACCGACGACGGAATGGATGGGGATTAACGGCCGTTTTACCTGTAGTGTGCTATGTAGTTGTTAATAACCCTTGTCATTTCGAGGTCTTCCGAGAAATCCGTTCTTTCGCCTATGAACAGGATTTCCTCGAAGACTCGTCGAAATAACAGATCGTTACGCTTTGTTTTTAAGGTGTCAACTTGGCTATGCGGAGCGCATCATTAACAATCGCCTGCGCTTCGGCCTGAATTTGCTTAAGGTGGTCTTTGCCTTTAAAGCTTTCGCTGTAAATTTTGTAAATATCTTCTGTGCCGGAAGGACGGGCGGCAAACCAGCCGTTTTCGGTGACAACTTTTAGCCCGCCAATGGGAGCGTTGTTGCCGGGGGCGCGGGTTAGCTGGCGAGAATGGGTTCGCTGCAGCCATTTCCGTAGCGGTAATCATTTCCGGCGATAGTTGCCGAGTATTTCTTTTGCTCCCGGTTGGCAACGCCGATAATCGCCTCACACAGACTGCCAAACTGCCCAGTTAGCACTTCGGGTTGATAATGTTCGGCCGGGTCACGTCCCGTCTTGGCTAAAATCTCCATCGCCAGCAAATCATCACAAAGCCATCTTGTCCGTTGTCCAGAGGTGCCGTTGCCGCAGGAAGGATGCCCCGGCGCTTTTCGCTGCCAAAGCCAAACGAGCCGTCTAGCAGCCCGTTCACGAACCATTTGAACCCCACGGGGATCTTCCAGCTGCAGCCCCAGGTGTTTTGCCACGCGGCCAACGCATGGAGCTGGAGACGAGAGCGCCACCTGCCGTTCCTGCCCCCACTGCGGCTGATTTTGGAACAGATAGTGGATTGCCACTGCCAAATAATGATTGGGGGAGCAAACCGGCTGTTTTGTCACAATCCCGTGCCGGTCATATCTGGGTCGTTGCCCACGGCAATGTCGAACTGGTCTGAGGCTGATCGCCTTGCCATCGCATAGGGCGCGAGGAGCAATCCAGCGGATCACGCGTCGCCGTCTACCGTCAGGAAGGAGAAGGTTAATGCGCGGGTTGACCAGTTCAAATTTAGGCCATACCGTTCCGCCATCGGTGCCAATACGCCACGCCGGAGCCACCCAGCGGGTCTACCCCATTTTGAGACCAGCAGCGGCGATGGCTTCCATGTCCACCACGCTGCCCAGATCGTTGACGTAAGGGGTGATGAAGTCGTAGCTGTGGTGGTGGCGGCTTTGAGGGCGCGGGCAACAGGATACGCTTCACGCCGTTCAGCCCATTTTCCAGCAGTTCGTTGGCGCGGTTTTGGATGACTTTTGTGGTGCTGGTGTCGGCTGAAGCCGCCGAGGGCGGGTTATATTTGAAGCCGCCATCGTCGGGCGGGCTGGGGACAGGGGTGACGACCCCCATCGGCCAGCCCGCTGCTGTGCCCGTGGTTGTAAGTGAGGATGGCGGGAGATGACGGGGTGGGGTGTAGCCGAGGCCGTTTTGGATGAAGAGTTCGACACCGTTGGCGGCAAAGACGGAAACGGCCGTTGTGGGCAGCTTCCGACAGGGCGTGGGTGTCCATGCCCAAATAGAGGGGCTACTATGGCCTTTACTGCTGCCGATAGTCGCAAATAGCTTGGCTGGATTGCCAGAATGTGGGTTTCGTTGAAGCTGCCCCTTCAGCGATGTGCCACGATGCCCTGACGTGCCAAAGGCAACCCGCTGGTCGGGGTCGGCAGGTCAGGTGTTTGCGTGGTAAGCCGAAACAAGGCGTGGGTGTTGATGAGTAAGGTGTATGGGCCAGCCGCGCGGGTTTTACCTGCAAGGGGATGAGCCATTATTTTTGTATCGGTAATCGGTCATCGGTCATCAGTTGCTCTCGACTGATGACCGATGACCAGCTCCTGATTACTCGACTTTTCTTTTGATATAGAAATCCTTAAATTCTGCCTGCCAATGCCTGGTCAAAAGTGGCGATGAGGTCTTAGGGGCTTCGAATGACCGACGGAACGCAGATCATGCCGTCGCTGATGTTCATTTGGGCGCGTTGTTCGGGGGATGTCGAGGAAGGCCATGGTGGCGAGGATTTGATGCAGTGAAATGCGAACGCCGCCGAGGCTGGCGGCGAAGGTGGCTGTTGGAGAGTTGAGGACAGAAACGGCCGTTTCTCCATCCCGCACTTCAACGTCATCATCCGCCAAACTGGAATCTGCTCAGTGCCACGTCATGCTGCGGGTGTGACTCCAGCCCCGGATACCAGACCCGACGCACCTTGGGGTGACTTTCAAAATGGCGTGCCAGCGTCATCGCCGTGCGGCAAACCCGCCCATCCGCACGTCCAGCGTTTGCACCCGCGCAGCAGCAGCCAGGCGTTAAACGGCGACAGCGGTGCGCCCCATTTGACCATCGTGTTCCAGCGAATTGCTCCAGAAAGTCGGCCGGCAGTAGTTTGGACTTCATAGAAATAGTGCCGCCAATCGCATCATTGTGGCCGCCAATAAACTTGGTAGCACTTTCCACCACAATATCTACTCCCCATTCCAGCGGCCGGATGAGCCACGGGCTGGCAAAGGTGTTGTCGCACACCACCACAACGCCGTGCCGATGCGCCAACTCCACCAGCGGTGGAATGGCTGGCACTTTCATGGAGGGGTTGGCGATGGTTTCAAAGTACAGCACCTTGGTATTGGGCTGAATCGCTGCCGCCACCGCCTCGATGTTGGCCGTGTCCACAAAGGTGGTCGTAATGCCATAATCGGTCAGCCGATGATCCAGCATTTCGTGTGTCGAACTGTAGGTAGTCCAATCGCACACAATATGGTCGCCGCTTTTGAGTAGACCAAACAGGGTAATGGCAATGGCCGCCATGCCCGACGCTGTTGCCAAACAGTTATCGGCGCTTTCAATGGCGGCAATTTGCTCCTCAAAAGCATATTCCGAGGGGTTGCCACAACGGCCGTAAATATTGACCGCCTTTCGTTCGCCCTCCACCACCCGCTGGTAGCTTTCGGCATCATACTGAAATGATGACGACATATAGATGGGCATCCCGATAGATTGTGACGCGCTTTCTGGAGCGTAATACACGGCCTTGCTGGCAAACGCTAGGTTCTCTTTTCTTTTCTGATCCACAGTGACCTCTTCCTTGTCATCAGTGCTACAGGAAAACCACCGATGACGTTAATATTTTCTAAGGTTGCTTTTGGAAAATCCGTTCTAATGTTTTTCTGAGGTGACTCTCTTATAATATGGGAGTCTACCGAATGTAGTGAAATAACATTATAGATGCATCCACTGGCATAAAACAAATGGTGATGAAGCAGTTTTTGAGTAGTTTTTTATTGTAGTTTTTGATTTGGATAGATTTTCGGAAGTACCCACTGTCACCCAGACAGCACACAGCCATATGCGCCGTGTGGATGCTTGTTCCTCATTTGGTGCTCCCCCGAATGGATTCAACATTTTGATGTGGTTTAAGGCGTTGCTGGTCGTGTTTGGCAGCGCATAAACAATTCTTGGCAACATATCTGTGAAGGGTATTGCATAGGAGGTAGTTTAACGTGAGTAGACATCACACAACTTTTAGAAAGGCCGCTGAGCGGATACGGGAAAGCGAGTTTGTGGTTCCCGTTTTTATTGTATTTTTGCTTCTGTGGATTATGTCCATGGCTTTTTCTGCAGAAGATTATTGGACGAGTTTCTTAGGCTATCAGGGGCTACCAACTAAAGCGGGCTTTTGGTGGACTGGGTATGTAGTTGCAGCTTTGCCCTCAATTGGGCAAATAGCAGCAGGTTATATTGCCCTGGCGTTGGGGTGGGATGCTAAAGAAGATCGCAAGTTTACCGTTATCAGTATTCTGATTTGGTTGCTTTTGTTTGGTATTGATGCGTTTACCGATATGGCTTATCGAATAAGCGTGCCAAATGGGCCAAGCTGGCAGGTGGTTTTAACGGCCGTTTTCCAAACAGTCGGCATTTTCACCATTGGCTCCGAACTGTCATTTGTGGTGGGGTTTGGGATGACCATGCAGTTGTTCCCAGAGGCCGTGGCACAGTCCATGACCGTTGGCACACGGCTCAAAGGCCGCATGAGCCGCCTGCGGGCCGATATGGCCGAAATGTCTGGCGGTAATTACCGGTAGCTCTTACCGACTAACAATACCCTAAACGCGCAAAGAAAGGACGGTGCAGAACTGTACCGTCTTTTTGGCGTTTAAAAAATAACCTGCTCAATATGAGCAGGAATCGTATCTACATTACTCCCCAGGTGGAGTTGATGGGTTGCTGCTTGCTGGCAAAGCTGTTGCAGCAGGGTGAGGTGGGGGGTAAATGTGGGAGTGTCCCAGCGATCCATGCTTTCGGCCATTAGTTGGGTGAGGGCGATGGCGCGGTGGTGGGGCAAAACGGCCGTTTTTTCCCCCTCGTCTAAAATTTGCGGAAACAACAGTGCTGAAACCGGGCTGGGGGTTGACCAACGGCCGTTTATCGCCGCTAATTTTTCGTGTAGCTGCGGCAGTAGGGCGAATGTTGTGGGGCGAATGCCCAACGTGCCGGGGGTGGGCAGCGCATATATGTCGTCATCGCGCTTGTGCAGCAGCACCACATCGTTGGCAAGCAGTTGCCAACCGTGCAGCAGCAGGCTGAGGCCGGTGGTGGTTTTGCCGCTTTGGGTGGGGCCAACCAGCAACACACAACGGCCGTTTTTGCTGGCAGCAAAAGCATGAACCATAAACAGCCCGCGCCGCCGCAGTAGGGGAGCCAGGCTGGTGTAGAGGACGTCTTCTAAACGGCCGTTAACCCCCAACAGCCCCGCTGTTACCACCCCGTCAATCGTTGTTGCCCCGTTTAATGGCACCCGCACCAGCCCGCCATCCAAAAAATGAAGCCATGCATCATCCTCGTCTAGTTGATAAACGTGCAAAATGCGGTCACTACCGTCCGTGAAAATGGGGGTCGGTGCAGGTAGGGGGGGCAGTTCATCGGCTAACTGTAGCTTGATAGTGATGTCGGCTGTGGCTGCGGCACGATCCGTCGGCCACCCAGCCAAGACAGCGCAAAGCTGTTGCTCGATGTGGGATGTGTTGGTTTGCAGGTGGATGAGCAGGTTGTGGAGGGGGAGGAGCATTGCCAGTGAAGGGAGTGGGGAGTAGGGAGTGGGGTGTGATCTACATTCTAAGCCCTACTCCCTACTCCCCACTCCCTACGTCTTTAGCTATCCGCGTCCGCGAGCATCTTATCAATGACCTGTGAAAAGACGCTAAACGGCTGGGCACCGTTGACGAAGTTGCCGTTGACAAAAAAGGCGGGGGTGCCGCTGATGCCAAAGCCAATGGCTTCGTCCATGTCGGCCTGAACGGCCGTTTCCTGCGCATGGTTTGTCAGACAAGCTGAAAACGTATCGCTGTCTAGCCCAAGCTGGCTAGCGTAATCAGTAAACATGGTAGCCGCCGCCGAGCTACCGCTCCACTCACCTTGAGTGGTAAAGAGCAGGTTGTGCATTTCCAGATAGGCACCCTGGTCAGCGGCGCAGCGGGCCGCTTCGGCGGCCAGAAACGCCTGCGGGTGGATGGTTGTGAGCGGCAAATCCTTAAAGACGTAGCGCACCTGACCGGTGTCAATGTATTGCGTCTTGATTTGCGGGAAGGTTTGCAGGAAGTGGCGCTGGCAGAACGGGCACTGGAAGTCGGTGTACTCAATAATTTCTACCGGCGCATCGGGACTGCCAACGGCAAAAACGGCCGTTTCTGTGCTAACTTCCACCGGCTCCTGCGGTGGCTCCGGCTGCTGCTCTTGCTCCTGCTCTTGCGGTTTGTAAGCATCGGCCAGCGTCCCTTCCTCCGCCAACGCTACCGCATATTCAAACAGTTCATACGGTTGCGCCCCGTTGACCGGGAAACCATCAATAAAGAAGGCTGGTGTGCCGCGCACGCCCAACCGCACCCCCTCTTGCAGATTATCCTCAATGATGTCGTTGTGGCGGCCGCTGCTCAGACATTGCTCAAAGCTACTGCTATCTGCACCCACGCTGATCGCCAAGTTGGTAAACACTGTGCTGGCACCTGCACCTAGCCCGGCCCACTGTTGCTGGTTGGCAAATAAGGCATCGTGCATTTCCCAATACAAATCCTGCTCCCCGGCGCAGCGGGCGGCTACGGCCGCTTGGCGAGCATCAGGATGAATGCTATCGAGCGGAAAATCCTTTAGCACATAGCGCACCCGCCCGGAAGCCACGAGTTGTTCCAAAAGTTGGGGCATGGTTTCCTGGTTGTGACGCTGGCAGTAGGGGCACTGGTAGTCGGTAAATTCAACAATCGTGACCGGAGCACTGTCGTCACCCAACACGCCTGCATGGTCGGCAAACACGATGACGGCCGGGGTGGGAGCCACAAATGGTTGTTGTGCTGCCTGCTGCTGCCCGTTACTAGGCAATTCGCCGCCGTCTTGAATGATGGCAATGGCCTGGTCAAAAGCGGCCAACGGCTGAGCGCCAATGATCGGCTGGTCGTTGATGAAGAAGCTGGGGGTGCTGCTGATGCCGCGACTGCGCCCTAGGTCAAAATCGGCCTGAATGGCATCCAGGTAAGTGTCGTTTTGCACGCAAGTGGTAAAGCTCTCCATTTCCAGACCGAGGTCTTGGGCATAGCCGATAAAAACGGCCGTTGCGTTGCTGCTGCTCCACGCCGGAACATCGGTAAAAAGCAGATCGTGCATGGCCCAATAAGCCGGTGCCCCCTGCTCCCCAGCGCAGCGAGCCGCGTTGGCGGCGGCCGTGGCCTGGGGATGTAAGTTGGTCAGGGGGAAGTCATAAAAAATGAGCAGCGCGTCACCATTGCGAATTTGGTTTTCTTCGATGCTGGGCAATGTTTGGGCGGCAAAGCGGGCGCAAAACGGGCATTGAAAGTCGGAGAACTCTTCAATGACCACCGGTGCGTGGGGGTTGCCGCGATACGGCCGGCCGTCATCGGTAAAGCCAACGGGTAAACCTTTAGCATCTGTTTCCATCGCGGCCGCTGTGATTTCCGTTTCGGGGCGGCTGGTGGCGGCAGGGGTAGTTTCAGCGACCTGTTCGGCCTTGCTGCCCGCCGATTCACCCGGTGCCTCCTGGTTGTCCTCTTGCACTATTTCGCTAACAGCAAGATTGGTATCGGCTGGCTGCGCGGCACTGCCGCAGGCTGTTAGCCACAAAATAAGGGCGAGCAAGCTCAACCCCGTCAATGTCATTTTTTGCATGTTTTCTACTCCATGAAGCGGGGAAACCAAGCCCCGACTTAGGCGTTGTTGTGGTCAAGATAACCGTATGGGTTATTGTAATCTTATTTAGGCGATTCTATAGGAAATTGGTTAATTTCAAAGTGACGGGCTGGGGATTCGTGAGCTTTTCATGAAAAAGTCACAAAGATTATAAACCGTTGTACCAAACGGCCGTTCCGCAATACCCATCGCCGATAAACAACGGCCGTTCTTCCCCGCTGCCATCCAGTGCCACCAGCCAAAAATAGCCATCCCGCGCCAGCAGCAGCCATTGCCCGTCGGCCGACCAATCTAGCAGTTGCTGCTGGGTTTGTGGGACATTTTGGGTTTCAAACAGCGCCTTTAGCTTGTGGCCTACCAGGTCATATAAATATCGCTGCCAGGTAAACCCATCAAAGCTGGTGATTGCGAGAAAACGGCCGTTTGGCGACACGCTGTACAGTCGTTCCACATCCCGTCGCTGTGTGTCCAGCACTGCCAGCAGCACCGGCTCTTGCGTTGAAAGCCGATAGGAAAAGAGAAAACTTTGCCCAGCCTGCCCCATTGGGTCAGCCGTTACCACCAGCAGCAAATCGGGGTCATCAGGAAAAGGGAGTAGGTGGTCAATGATAACTGCTCCGGCACTGGGCTGATCCACCGTTGCCAGTGTGCTAATCAAATCCAGCGTGCTAAACAGCGTTTCAGGAATGCTGCCCGTAATCGGCTGGGTGTTGATGGTGCGGCCGTTGGGCGAGTAGGCAATCGTTTCTTCATCCAGCCAAAAGGGGACGCTGCCTTCGGCACGGTAAACCAGTTCATCCCCTTCGCCATTGCCCACAAACAGCAGCCCGGTATCCCATTGTGCGCTGCCGTTAATAGGCATCACCATGAGCATTTGCTCGCCGCTGGGGGACCAAACGGGTTGACCTAGCAGGGCATTAGGGGTGCAAACACCTTGGTTAAGGCAGTTGTTAAGGGGCATGATGGTGAATGGGGTGGCATTGTTGCCGGATTGTCGCAGCAGGAGAAAACGGCCGTTTTCCGACACAGCCACTGGTTCTAAAGATGACTCTGGAGAATCATGGGGGTTGGGCAGCGACCATTCGCGGCTGTTTTGCCAAACAAAGGTGTGGGGTTCAAGCTGTTCCGGGTCATTAAACTCGATTACCGCCACGCCGCTGTCGTCCGGCAGGGCAATCATGCCAGCATACTTTTGCCCCTGCTGTCGCATTTGCACCAGATCGCCACCGGTTGGGTCATAGTGAAAGAGGATTTGCCGGTCGTTGCTGGTGCAAAGAGCGAGCAATTTCTGGTCAGGAACGGCCGTTACTGCCCCCGCTCCCTGCTCTGTGATGTAGCGGTAGAGCGCAAGCTGGAGTTCAAGCGGGGTGTCTAAACGGCCGTTTAACGCCTTTCCCGCCGCCGCTTCCAGCAGCCAGTCCGCCGCCGCCTGGTTGGGGAAGTGGTTGATGAGGGTTTGCAGCTCTGCCAGCGGCGTTTCGGCAAACTGGGTGGCGACAAATTCGACCATGGCGTAAATGGGCACCACGTCTTCCACACGGCGCGTCCCCTGGTCAACTCCCCAAAATGGGTCGAGGGTGGCAAGGGAAAACGGCCGTTTTGCCACCTCCCCCATCATTTCCGGCGTCAGCGGCCACGGCCGCAGCCCCAGGGCAAACAGTTCTCGATCCAGCAAGGCCTGATAGAGATGGACATAGCGGCAGCATTCATAGTCGGTGCTGGCTCCCACCAGGGCCGCCACCACCTGCGAACCGTACCCACGCAGCAGGGCTTGGTACCCAGCTTCGTTAATTGGCACGCCGACCAGCGTGGGGGCGGGCAGGCGGACATCGGTGAGGTTGAATGAAGGGGTGTCGGCTTCATAAACGGCAGTTAGCGTCTCCGGGTTAGTTGAAAGCAGCAGGTTAATCGCCAAATCATCGGCACAGGCCAGCCCAAGGGTGGTGCACGCCTGCATCAGCTTCTCATCCAAATCCACCGCCAGCCGCCGCGCTACTTCCTTATCTCGCTCTGGGTAGGTGAGGTGCAAAAGGTGGCCGTGGTGCACCAGCATTTCGCCCCAAAAATCCCCTTCCGGCGGAGCCAGCAGCCATTTGTTTGGCCCCAGCCGGTACACGTCCGTATGGCGCAGCGGAACCGTTTCCGTTACCCCATTTCCCACCGGCACCAAATAAGTGTGGTCATACACCACCTCCGCCGCCGCCAAATCCGGCGACACGTTTTGCACCGTTAGCTCATCATCGCTACTGCGCGGCTGCCAAATCAGCCCCAAGTGGGGTTTGTCCAGCAGCATTCCCTGCCCCACCGCCTCTTCCAGCCCAAACGCCCAATCCGGTTCCCGCCCCGACAAAAACGAAATAAACAGGTCGCTGTCCCGGTTGGCCGCTGCCGTTTGCATCAGCTTATGGCTGGCTAAAATTTCCTCCTGCGTCCGTTCTGCCACTACTTCTACCCGCTGGTTCACCTGCCGGTAAGCCACCCAGCCACCAGCCGCCAGCAGCAGCGGAATCAGCAGCAGCAGCCACAGCCAGCGCGGCCGCCGTCGTTTTGGCTTCTCCGGCGCGGGAGCCGGTTCCTCATCCCAGTTGTATTCCTCTTCAGTTTGCCATTCAAACGACATGGTGTGGGGGAAATGGAGATTGGGGATTGGAGATTGGAGATTGCCGCTTCGCTAGTGCCAATCTCCAATCTCCCATCTCTAATCCCCATACAGTTCACGATACATCACAAAGCCCGTGTAAATACGCTCAATATATTGCCGCGTTTCGGAAAAATCAACTGTTTCCACAAAAAGGTCAATATCACCCCCGGCCGTTTCATACCAGCGGGCGGCGTTACCGGGGCCGGCATTATAGGCGGCCAGGGCAACGTGGGGGTGGCGGTCAAAATGGTCTAATTGTAAATCAAGATAGTAGGCACCAAAAGCCAGCCCGACGTAGGGACGGTAGAGGTCGTCGTTTTCATAATCGGGCCAGTTAAGCTGCTGGGCGATATAGCTGCCGGTGTCGGGGATGACTTGGCTTAACCCCTGCGCCGCCGCGCCGGAGCGGGCAAAGCTCTCGAACAGGCTTTCCTGCCGCACCAGCGCCAACTGCAAGCGCGGGTCATAGCCATATTCCCGCGCCAGCGTGGTGATGAGGTCGCCATAGTAGACGGGGTAGAGCAAACGGCCGATAAATCGCGGCAAGGCCAGCACCGGCTGCCCCGTTGCCACTTGCAGCGAAGCTGCCGCCACAATCGAGGAGCGATACAGCCCCAACTCCCGAAAGTAGAGGGCAAGCTGGTAGCTAAAGAGTGGGTTGCCAGTATTGCTTTGGCGCAGCGATTCCAGTTCCCCCTTGGCCTCTTCCAGTAGCCCTAGCCGCCACAGCCTTGCCCCCACCTGCAAGCGGGGGTCGTCGGCCAGCGTGGGGTTGAGGGTGGCAACATCGGCATCAACTGGAAGGCGCAGCCAGTCGCGTAGCCATTGTTCGGCTTCGGTCTGCAGGGCAGCGTCGTTGGTGGGCAGGGTGAAGGGGGTGGGGGCGAAAAACGGCCGTTCTTTCCCTTCACCCGCCACCACATCCCGCGCCCGTAAGTTGTAATACCCTTCGCTGCTGCCCATTTGCACCGCCGCCACCAATGCCGCCCGTTCCTCCCCTTGCGGCAGCAGCCGCAGCAGCCACACTTGCGCCGCGCCGCCGTACAGCGCATTGGGGTAGCTGGCCGCCCCTTGCTGCCACGCCGCAATTGCCGCCGCCTCATCCCCCTGCTGGTTTGCCAGCCACCCCGCCCAAAAGAACGCTTCGGGGGCGTTTTTGTCGTTGGGGTAGCGGGTTGCCATGGTGAGATAGCGAGAAACGGCCGTTTCCCACTCCCCCGCCTGCGCCACCATTTCCGCCACCGTCCACGCCACTTCCGCCGCCGCCTCATCATCGGGATAGTTTTCCAAAAAGCGGTTGTAGCTGTTGATCGCTGCCGCTGGCTGCCCCAATCGCGCCAGCAGCCGCCCCTCTTCCAGCAATGCCCGCGCCGGGTTCACCGCCGCCAGCCGCGCCAGCGTTTGCTGCGCTGCTTCGCCATTGCCCAGCCCTTCGTATGACCAGGCCAAAAAGAGGTACGCTTCTTCACGCGGAGCGGCGGCGGTTGCCACATATCTCTCAAATGCCTCTACCCCCGGCGCATATGCTTTGGCGTAAAAATCCACCAGCCCGCGCTGGTAATCGTCCACCTCGTGCCCTGCTTCGACCAATGCCACCAACGCCTGATAGCTTTCGGCGGCGCGGGGGTAGTTGGAAACGGCCGTTTCATACCGCTGCCACCCCGCCGCCTCATCCCCTGCCGCAAACGCCGCCTTGCCCGCCAAATAGGTCACTTGCCCCCGCGTAAACTCTGTTTGCGCCACGGCCAAAATCGCCTCATATTGGCCGATGGCGGCGGTGGGGTTGCCGTCGGCCAGATACAAATCGGCCAATGTTTGGCGCAAAAGGACATGCTTGATGCGATGGGCGGGGGCAGAAACGGCCGTTTCATACGCCGCCATCGCTGCTGCCCGGTCGCCCAGTGCCAACTGTGCTTGGGCGATGCGGGGCTGGATGTAGGCGGCCATGTCGGGATAAACAGCTAGATAATTCGTGTAGGCAGTAATGGCTTCGGCATATTGCCCTTGCCCGGCATACGCTTCACCCAGATAAAACTGCACGTCGGGGTTGCTGTCGCCGCTTGCGACGAGTTGGGTGAGGGTGGTGATGGCTTCGGCAAAACGGCCGTTGCGCCACTGTGTTACCCCTAAATCAAACAGCACTTGCTGCTGCTTTGCTGTGTCCAAAGCGTTGGGTTGCGCCATCAGCGCGGTAAATTGCTGCGCGGCTAAATCGTCGTTACCGACGGCCAATGCCTGGTTGCCAAGCTGGAGCCGCTGCTGGGGCAAGGGGGTGGCGGTTGGCGTGGGGGTGTTGGTGGGTGTGGGGGTGGTTGGCGTGGGGGCGAGCGTTGGCGTGGGGGCGAGGGTTGGCGTGGCGGTGATGTGGGCAAGGGGGGGAGAAACGGCCGTTTGTGTGGCCGTTGTTTCAGCTTCACCGCAGCCAGCTAGTAGAATGAGGAGTAGTCCGCAAATAAGCAGTCGTTGGATCATGACTGTTAAATTGTGGACAATGTTGGCCGAATTGGAAAATCATCTCATTCGCAGTTAAGGAGGGATGGATATCTTCGTTGCTCTCGCTGTCATTGTTTGTTAAAACTTGGGCATGGATAAATTGGAACTTCGCTATGGCTGTAATCCGCATCAGGCACCGGCTTATTTAGCGCACCCGAACAGGCTGCCGCTGACGGTGCTGAATGGGCAGCCAGGTTATATTAATTTGCTGGATGCGCTCAACGGCTGGCAGTTGGTGCGCGAATTGAAACTGGCGTTGGGGCTACCAGCGGCGGCTTCGTTTAAGCATGTCAGCCCGGCGGGAACGGCCGTTTCCCAACCCCTTTCCGACACCCTGCGCCGCGCTTATTTTGCCGAAAACGTGGAATTGTCCCCCCTCGCCACCGCCTACGCCCGCGCTCGCGGGGCTGACCGCGTTTCCTCGTTTGGCGACTGGGCGGCGCTGAGTGAGGTGGTAGATGTGCCCACGGCGCAACTGCTGCGGCGGGAAGTCTCCGATGGGGTGATTGCGCCCGGCTATGAGCCGGAGGCACTGGCGCTGCTGCGGCAAAAGCAAGGGGGCAGCTATCGGGTGATCCAAATTGATCCTGATTACGAGCCGCCGGAAACGGAAACGCGGGATGTGTTTGGGGTGACGTTTGGACAGCGGCGAAATGATGGGGCAATAACGGCCGTTTCTCTACAAAACATCGTAACCGCCAACCTAACCCTGCCCGAATCCGCTCAACGTGACATGCTTATCGCCTTGATTACCCTCAAATACACCCAATCCAACTCCGTTTGCTATGCTTACGATGGGCAAGTCATTGGCGTGGGTGCGGGGCAGCAGTCGCGCATTCACTGCACCCGGCTGGCGGGCAGCAAGGCCGACACCTGGTTTTTGCGCCAGCACCCCCGCGTACTGTCGCTGCCGTTCCGGGAAAAGATCGGCCGGCCGGAGCGCGACAATGCCATTGACCAATTCCTGCTCGACACGCTTTCCCCGGCCGAAGAGCGATACTGGTTGGAAAGCTTTAGCGAACCGCCGCATCGCCTGACCACCGCCGAAAAACAGGCGTGGCTGGCGCAACGCAGCGGCGTGGTGCTGGCCTCCGATGCCTTCTTTCCCTTCCGCGACAGCATAGACCGGGCTTCGCAAAGCGGCGTTAGCTACGTTGTCCAGCCCGGTGGATCCGTCCGTGATGGCGTGGTCATTGAAGCGTGTAACGAATACGGCATGGTCATGGCCTGCACCGGCCTGCGCCTGTTTCATCATTAGTGAAGAAATAGGACGCAGATTTCCCTGATTTTCCTGATAAAAAATCAGTTCCATCAGGGAAATCTGCGTCCCATTTTTCTTATTATGCACAATATCGCACAACAAAACTTTGAGCACCACCTGCGCCAAAACCCTTACCCTGGCCGGGGTTTGGTTGTTGGGCGCGGCGACGATGGCGCGTGGTTGATTTTGTACTGGATTATGGGGCGTAGCGTGAACAGCCGCAACCGGCAGTTTGTGGCCGATGGCAGCACGCTTCGCACCGAGCCGCTTAACCCATCATTGCTGGCCGACCCCAGCCTGATTATTTACGAGGCGATGCTGGATTTGCCCGGCACCTATTTGGTGAGTAATGGCGACCAGACGCGGACGGTTTACGCTGCCCTTCAAGCTGGCGGCAGTTTTGATGGCGCACTGCAGACGCGGGAGCGGGAGCCGGATGCTCCCAACTACACCCCGCGCATTAGTGCCATGCTGCGGCCGGCCGACTTCCACCCGCTAACCCTCAGTCTTCTCAAAGCCAACCTGCTCGACCCCGCCCAAACGGATCGCTTTACCTATCGGCCGGCCGTGCCGCCACCCGGCTATGGCTATAGCCTCACCACCTACATGGGCGATGGTAGCCCGCTCCCCAGCTTTAGCGGCGACCCGCTGCTGCTGCCGCTTCCCGGCACGCCGAAACAGCTTCTTGCTGCTTATTGGGATGCCCTTGACCCCGAAAACCGCATTGCCCTGGCGATGAAGCGGATTGCGGAGGGGGAAGTGATGCTGTGGTTGAAAAATAAGGGAGATTAGAGATTGGAGATTATGAACCTTCACCAATCTCTGATCTCCAATCTCCAAAAGTGTTATGCTTGAACAGAAACGACATTTAGAAACGGCCGTTATTCGCACCCAAACCCCCGCTTCCGGCCACCGGGAACACGCCTCATCCATCTACATGACCTCCAGCTTTACCTTTGAGAGTGCCGAACATGCTCGCGCTCTCTTTGCCAAAGAAGCCGAAGGCCAGATTTATTCCCGCTATGGCAACCCCAACGTGGACGAATTTATTGCCAAGATGTGCCAGCTTGAGGGTGCCGAGACCGGCGTTGCCCTGGCTTCCGGCATGTCGGCTGTTTTTTCTGCCCTGGCTGGGTTGCTCAACAGTGGTGACCACGTTCTGGCTTCGCGTTCCGTCTTTGGCTCCACCCACCAAATTCTCAGCCGCATTTTGCCCCGCTGGGGCATCAGCTACTCCTATGCCGAAATTGCCCAGCCGGAGACGTGGGAAGTGTTGGTGCGCCCGGAAACGCGGCTGTGCATTGTCGAAACCCCATCCAATCCCGCCCTTGACCTCATTGACCTGGCCTGGCTGGGGGATTTTTGCCGCAGCCACAACTTGATTTTGGTGGTGGACAACGTGTTTGCCACCCCCATTTTGCAAAACCCTATTTCGTTGGGGGCAAATATCGTCATGCACTCAGCTACTAAGTATATTGACGGGCAGGGGCGTGGCCTTGGCGGGGTGTTAGTAGGTGACCATGCTCTGATGCAGGATTTGGTTTTCTTTACCCGTCATTCCGGCCCCTCGTTGTCGCCATTTAACGCCTGGATGTTTAGCAAAAGCTTGGAAACGCTGCCGCTGCGCGTGGAGCGGCACTGCGACAACGCGGAAAAGCTGGCGACTTGCCTGGAGCAGCACCCGCAAATTGCCTTTGTCAAATACCCACATCTGCCGTCTCACCCGCAATATGAGCTGGCAAAGCGGCAAATGCGGCGCGGTGGCGGTATCGTGACGTTTGAGCTAGAGGGTGGGATAGATCAAGGTCGCCGCTTTTTGGACGCGCTGGAAATGTGTTCGCTAACGGCCAATTTGGGTGACAGCCGCACGATTGCCACGCATCCCGCCAGCACCACCCATAGCTCTCTAACAGAGGAGGAGCGGCTGGCGGTGGGGATTACGCCAGGGCTGGTGCGTGTGTCGGTGGGGTTGGAGCATCCCGATGATATTGTGGGGGATATTGTGCGGGCGTTGGATATGAGTGGTTAGCGAGGACAAAATAGGACGCGGACAAACGCTGACGAACGCGGATTTTGGCGGATTCATACGGATTTTCCCTGATTTTATCCGCGAAAATCCGCTCCGATCCGCGTTATCCACGTTGCCATTTTCTTTATTCTGACAGGCTGCTAGAGGACGTTGGCAACAACGGCCGTTAAATCCCCCCCATCCCCATCTCCTTCCCCTAACCGCAACCAAACCAAAAACTCCACGTTGCCGCTGCTGCCCTCAATGGGCGAGCGAATTAGCCCCTTGACCACAAACCCGTTGGCTTGCGCCCAGGCCAGCGTGTCCATGAGAACTTGGCGATGAACGGCCGTTTCCCGCACAATTCCCCCCTTGCCCACCTTTTCCGGCCCCGCCTCAAACTGCGGCTTGATTAATGCCACCACATCGGCATCGGCCGTCAGCCACTGCTGCACCGATGGCAAAATGAGCCGCAGCGAAATAAACGACACGTCAATGCAGGCAAAGCTGATTGGCTCTGGCAGCGATTCCAAATAGC
>JACKCD010000055.1 GCA_020634215.1 Ardenticatenaceae bacterium
CAAACGGAGCTGTACGTGCGCTATTTGGAGGCCACGCAGCTGTTTGTGGATTGTTTGCGGCTGGCAACCCTGCCGGATCGGGAAACGTTTGAAAACCAACTGCTGCTGCCCCCCACCCCCGCCTCGTAGGGGCGGGATGGCGCGGGGTAACGCCTGGTGAACAGTCGGCCGACCCACCGCGCCGTCTCGCCCGTGCCTGTGCCGACCACCCCATTTTTCGGCCAACACAAGGGCGAGACGACCGGGAGACGATGCCAACGGCATGGCACGCGCCAACCCCGGTTGCATCGCCCCTACCAAAAATGCCTGTGGCATTCATGGATGGCGCGTGTCCCCAAAACGGCCTTAAGCCAACCCGTAAGATTTGCCCCGCATCCTAGATGTAGGAACATGGGCGCAGTTCCTGAAGGAGGCTATCTGGGATGAATGTGCGTGCCAACCATGCGTTTAACAGCCAACTTTCCCCCACCCAAATTGGGTTAGGGGTCGCCATTGGGGTTTTGGTGCTGATAACGGCCGTTCTTGCCCTCGGCACCTACATCAACATCACCGCCGCCACCTCCGACTTCGCCGCCGGTGAAGTCATCACCGACCTGTCCGACGTGCAGCGCGAACTGCTGCGGCTCCACATCATCACCCACGACGCGCTGATGCGGGGAACCGGCGACCCCACCCGCGCCGAGCTACAGCGTGCCGTGCTGCGTGACCAGGTGAATGCGGCGCTCATTGAAGCCAACGGCAATCGCCGCGTCACCAACGTCCTGGCGGCCATCATCACCGGGTTGGAGACGTATGATGAGCTGGTGGTGGGGTTTGAAAACGGCCGTTCTACCCGTGAACAAGCCGCCATCGCCGAACAGATAGACACCCTGCTTGTAGACATGGAACAACAGGTCATCGCCTTCTACAACGAAGAAGAAAGCCGTCTTTTTAGCCTCATGCGTACCGACCTCTACGCCCAGCGCACCTCCCAAACCTTCCTCATCAGCCTCAGCACCCTCTTGCTGGTGCTAAACGTTGCCCTGGCACTGTCGCTGCGCCGCACCATCAAGCGCGACTTCGACCACGCCTACAACGTCGTCGAGCTAGAGTTAATTGAACGAACTCGCGTTGAACAAGAGCTGCGCCAGGCCAAAGAGCGTGCCGATGCCGCCAACCAGGCCAAAAGCGAATTTGTCTCCCTGGTTTCTCACGAACTCAAAGCCCCCATGACCTCCATCAAAGGGTACGCCGCGCTGCTCCACGGCGGCATGGCTGGGGAAATTAACCCACAGCAGCAAGAGTTTCTGCGAACCATTGACCGCAACGTGGCGCGAATGGATCGCTTGGTGTCTGATTTGGCCGATATTTCCCGCATTGAGGCGGGCAAGCTGCTGCTAGAGCGCCGCAAGGTGCTTTTGCCAGAGGTTATTGCCGAGGTGGCTCAGTCGGCCGATGCCAATTTGCAGGAGAAAGCGCAGCAGCTACGCATTGACTTACCCGCTGATTTACCCCCCATTTACTCAGATCGCACCCGGCTGCTGCAAATTTTGACCAATTTGGTGAGCAATGCCCACAAATACACCCCGCCCGGTGGCGAGTTAACCATTCAGGCTTGCCGTATACCATACAGCAATGGGGTAGGTGGCTATACCAACGGCCACGCTAACGGCCACGCCAATGGGCGTAGCAACGGCACTGGCTCTGTGCAGGACATGGTACAGGTGACGGTGCAAGATACGGGGATTGGGATTGCCGAAGCGGAACATGCCCAAATTTTTCAAAAGTTTTTCCGTTCAGAAGATCATCAAGCGCGGGCTGTGCCGGGGACAGGGTTGGGGTTAAGTATTACTAAGAATTTGGTGGAAATGCATGGGGGAAATATTTGGTTTGAGAGTGAATACCAGCGGGGGACGGCTTTTCACTTTACGATGCCAGTAGCAACGGCCGTTTCTGCCTAAAACAAGTCGCAAGTCACAAGTCACAAGTGGCAAGTTTTGTTTACTAACTAGACCTGCCACCTGTAACTTGCCACTTGTGATTCAAAAAATCTACACCTCATCCATCGAGGTAATAATCTTGTCAACCAACCCATACGCCTGGGCTTCTTTGGCCGACATCCAGAAATTACGATCCGTATCCTCTTCCACCTTTGCCAGTGCTTGCCCCGTTTGGTCAGCAAAAATCTGGTTTAGGCGGCGGCGCATCTTAATAATTTCCTGCGCCTCAATGGCAATATCAGACGCTTGCCCTCTGGCTCCCCCCATCGGCTGGTGGAGCAAAAAGCGCGTGTTGGGCAAGCTGTAGCGGTCTTCCTTTTCCGCTGCCGCGTAGATCAGCGCCCCGGCACTGGCAACCCAGCCTGTGCCAATCACCTTCACCTTGGGCTTTACAAAGCGGATCATGTCAAAAATGGTGTCGCCCGACTCCACATGGCCGCCCGGCGAGTTGATGATGAGCTTGATATCGTCGTCAGAATCGGCCGCCAGCACTAAAAGCTTGTGGGTCACTTCCTGCGCCACTTTCATGTTGATCTCGCCAAACAGCAAAATCGTGCGCGTTTCCAGCAGCTTGTGATCCAGCGGCAGTGGCTTTTTGTCGTTTTCTGGCTGCACTTGCGGTTCTTCTTGTTCTTCTTCTTCGTCAAAATCGTCTTGCTCTTCAGCAAGGATAAATGGTTGCGTCATAAGTTCCTCAATTTTGCACAGGGCGTTTCGCAAAAAAGGCCCTACTGGTTAAGGTGATATTGTTCCACACCCGTGTAAGATTGGCGTTAACAGGCCGGTAATCAGTAATCGGTCATCAGTAATCGGTAATCGGTACTGGTCACTGATAACTGATTACTGCTTACTGAAATTACCGATTCAAGTTTGTGAAAGCACGCAGGCCGGGATAAACGGCCGTTTCTTCCAAATGATCCTCAATGCGTAAAAGCTGATTGTACTTCGCCACACGGTCGCTGCGAGCGGGGGCACCCGTTTTAATTTGCCCGGCATTCAGCGCCACGGCCAGGTCGGAGATCGTCGAATCTTCGCTTTCGCCGCTGCGGTGGGAAACAACGGCCGTCCAGCCCGCCCGCTGCACCTTGTCCACGGCCGCAATAGATTCCGTCAAGGTGCCGATTTGGTTCACCTTGCAGAGCAAGCTGTTGCACGCCTTTAGCCCCATCGCCTTTTCAATACGCTTGACGTTTGTCACCAGCAAGTCATCGCCCACAATCTGCACCTTGTGGCCCAGCTTTTGCATCATCAACTGCCAACTTTCCCAATCATCCTCATGCAGCCCGTCCTCAATTGAGATAATGGGGTATTTGTTGCACCATTCGGCGTAAAAATCCACCATTTCTGCGCCAGACAGCACCTTGCCTTCGGTTTTAAGATGGTACATCCCGTCTTCGTAAATTTCGGAAGCGGCGGCATCCATTGCCAGCATAATTTGCTCGCCCGGTTTGTAGCCCGCTTTTTCAATGGCTTCGAGGATGAGGTCAAACGCTTCGCTGTTGGCGCGGAGACGCGGGGCAAAGCCACCTTCGTCACCCACGGTGGTCTCCATACCCTTTTGCTCGACAGCACTTTTTTCAGGCTGTGGTAAATTTCCACCCCCCAGCGCAGTGCCTCACGGTATGTTTCAGCCCCAACGGGCATCACCATAAATTCTTGCAGGTCGGTGGAACCCATCGCGTGTTTGCCGCCGTTCATGATGTTCATCATGGGGACGGGCAGGGTGCGGCCGGAAACGCCGCCCAGGTAGCGGTAAAGTGGCTGCTCCAGGCTGGCGGCGGCAGCTTTGGCAACGGCCAGGGAAACACCAAGAATGGCGTTGGCACCCAGCCGCTCCTTGTTTTCGGTGCCGTCGAGTTCGATCATGGTTTCGTCAATGCCCACCTGGTCAGTGGCTTCCCAGCCCACAATGGCTTCGGCGATTTCTTCATTAACGGCCGTTACTGCCCCCAAAACCCCCTTGCCCCCATAACGCCCCTTGTCACCATCCCGCTTCTCCCACGCCTCATGCGCCCCTGTGGAAGCCCCGGACGGCACAATCGCCTGCCCAAAGGCCCCATCAGACAGTTCAACATCAACTTCAACCGTGGGGTTGCCACGGGAATCCAGTACTTCACGTCCATAAATTGCTTCAATATAAGCCATGTGTCTTAAGCTCCTTGGTCGTCAGTTGCAACAGGAAGAGAGGGCAGCTAACGGCCGTTTGTGTTGGTTCTGTATTTGTAAATAACCCAATCATTCAAGTAGGAAAATAGCAAAAATGATTATAGCAAGACCTACAAGGTTTTTAAAACCGATAGTGGATTAACAAATTAATCGGGTAAATGTCATTCCAAGCGAAGTCTTCGGAGCAAGGAATCTTTCACCTCAAAGAAGCGGAAAGATTCCTCGGGAGACCTCGGAATGACATGAGAAGCTTCTTGCTTTTTTGCCCGGTTATTTTATAAACAACCAAAAGGTTCTAAATTGCGGAGGTCTTGTTGTTACTCATCCAACGTAATTTCCACAAAGCTGGTGCGGAACGGATAAACCCACAGTTCCGTCTTCTGTTTTTTCTCGCCGTTGTGTACCGTCACCACATAATAACCGGCGACCACATCATCAATGACAAAATTTTCCTGCCAGCCATCATCCCCATTCACGCTTTCATCGGCATAGGTCGTGGTCCCGGCATAGCTGGCTGGTGCGTCAATGCGGTTGAGCGTCACCAGTGCTTCACGCACGGGCGAACCATCGGGCCAGCGTACCACTCCGGCGACGGTGCCATGTTCGGGGAACGGGTAGAGCCAGAGCGATGGGTTGCGGGTGGTGGCATAGCTGTTTTGCCCCACGCGCACCTCCAAATGGAGGTGTGGCCCTTCGGCCACGCCGCTGGCTCCCGACAGGGCAATAACCTGCTCGGCATCCACATGCTGCCCTTCGCTGACATAAATCTCGGAAAGATGGCCGTACAAATTGTAGACGGGCTGCCCATCTAGCTGGGAATCTAGCTCAATGACCACCACATTGCCATAAAAGTTGGTCTCTGGCCCCTGGGCAAAGGTGTCGTCGCTGCCGCCCACGCGCACTGTGCCGCTGGCGGCAGCCAGCACCGTGGTGCCGCTGGGAACATAAAACTCCACGCCGTGGTGGGTTTGCAGCGTGCCGCCCCGCGTGCTGCCATAGGGATACACCTTGTCTGTCCACACGGTGCCGCCTTCAGGGATGGGGCGGCGCAGCCAGTAATGTTCGTTGGGGTCGGTGTGGGGCAGGGCGGGTGGGGTGAAGGTGGGCTGTGGCGTGGCGGTTTCGGCAACGGTGGCGGGGTCAGGGGTGGGCAGGGTGTCGCTAAAAACGGCCGTTATCGTCGGAATCGGTGTTACGGTGGGCAGCGTAAACGTGGCCGTTGGTTCGGGTGCCACCGTAAACATCACCGGCGGCTTCATTGGCTGCGCCAGCGTGGGCGAGGCCACGGCGGTGGCAGTTGGCGGTTCGTTTTGGGCAATGGCGCTGGCGGGTGTGGTGGGCTGGCAGCCAGCCAGCAGCAGCATTGCCAACAATAGACCGAAGCTTAGGGTTTGGGGCAAACCAATTCTATTTAACCATAGAGCGTGCCGTTCATGAACCCTACTCTTGCTCTGCGTCCTCTGCGAACTTTGCGGTTCAAATTCTGACAAGTCAACAGCACCGACTGCCGTTCTGGGGTGTTGGGGATGGGGTGCCACGGCTTTAAAAAACTCCTCGCTGCTGGGCGGTGGCTAAAACGGCCGTTACTGCGTCATCCACATCTTTTTCCAACCGCATAATTTCGGCTTCCCAAGCTGCAGTCATCGTTTTGTCGGCCATGTTTTTGCTGTTGGTGCGAATGTTTAAGCCAGAGGCACGAACGGCCGTTTGTGCCAGCAACGCCCCAACCGCCGCATCCGTCACGGCGTTGAGGTTGCCTAATGCCACAATGTCCTTGGCTAAATGCACGACGCGGCGGCTGAGCCGGGCGACGTGCAAGGGGATGAGGGCAACTTCGAGACGGGCATGAGAAACGGCCGTTTCTCGTGCCGCCTCGTCCACCTGCGTGTTTCGTAAAGCAAACATAAGCCGATTATACGCGGCTGAATCTTCCGAAACCGCTTTCGTAAGCTGTTCGCGCAGCTCCCGCGCATCCGCCTCAATCTCCCGCACCTCATCTTGCACATCGGCATACTTCTTGCGCCCCACCGTCAGCCCCGCCACCATTTGCGTCAGGGCTGCTGCCAGTGCCCCGGCCAGCGCGGCGGCTGGACCACCCCCCGGTGTGGGCGTGCTGCTGGCGGTTGCCTCCAAAAAGCGGGTGGGCACAATGCTCATCTCCGCACTTTCATCGTACAGCCGATACTCCAGCACCTGGTCGTCGCGCATGTCGTCAAGCTGCAAATACCATTTGGCCGTCTCCATCAGCGCCTTTTGCGGGATCATCCCCACCAGTTCAGCGCGGGTCACGGTTAACCCATAGTGCGCCGCCTGCTGCTTAACCATCTCCTGTACCAGGTGCAGGGGGGTTTTTTCAAAGTTGGTCAGGTTCATGCTCACCTGCACTTGCCCGTCTACCTCATACCCCTTTGCTAACAGATAGCGCAGCCCGCCGTTGCTGTGGCGCACGGCTTTAGCAATTTTCTTCGCGTAGGCAACATCGTGTGTATTCAAATAAAGATTGTAGGCAATAAGAAACGGCCGTACGCCAATGATGGTTGCCCCCCAGGAACGGGGTTCGGCCGGCCCGCAGTCCGGGTTTCGTTCGGGCTTAACCCCAATCTCCCGTTGCCACACCTCATATTCGCCGCGCCGAATTTCCGTAAGCTGTTCCCGCTGCGGCGATTTGGCGGCATGGCCGTAAAAGTAAACGGCAATCCCTAACTCACGGCTTACCCGTTCCCCCAACCGATGCGCCATGTTAATGCATTCTTCCAAACTCACCCCTTTAATGGGCACAAATGGGCAAACATCGGTTGCCCCAATGCGCGGGTGATCGCCCTGGTGTTGATTCATGTCAATCAATTCGGCGGCTCTGGCAATGGCGCGAAAGGCACCTTCGGCCACGTCGTCCAGCGAGCCAACAAAGGTGATAACGGTGCGGTTATGGCTGGTGTTGGCGCTGACGTGCAAAATGCGAACGCTGGGTACCGTGCGGATCGCATCGGCAATGCTGTTGTAAACGTCGGGAGAACGGCCGTTGCTGAAGTTGGGTATGCACTCAACAATTTGCTGCATAAAAAAATCTCCAATTTGAAAAAGATGCTGTGGTGGGGAAACAGGTGAGTGTTACACTGCCAAAAAGTTGTAAAAACCTGTGATTTATATCACAATGAAGCAAGGGAGGCGAATTTCGTTTATGATAGACAGCAAGGTAGGTTCAGAGAGTATCGTGTAGAAGAGGGACGGGTAATTTGAAGCACAATAACTCCTGAATAGACCAAACATGGTCAGTTAAAGCGGCTGCCATAGCCGGAGTCGCTCCTAAACTGGTGTGAATCGTACAAAAATTGTAAACGACACCCGACCAAAACAGCTCAACTTCAATGCGAGACAAGGTGCGTGCCAAATGACGGGTGCGCCGATTCAAGGAGGGCATCCGTGCGCGGAAAGTGGCATTTAGCCGTTCAATGTAAGCAGTGTTGAATTGACCTAAATCACATTGAGATAAAGCGATGAGGGAAAAAGCTTGGTCACGACAACCATGCAGCACCCGACGCGAAATGCTTTTGAGCTTGTAGCCAGTTCGTTGCTTGACAACTTGGACGATGTTGAGCTTTGGCCAAGGGAGATGACGCGGACGACCGCGCTGTCCCGTCTGTTCTTTGACATGGAAAATCTTGAGAATGGCTTTTGGATAAGCCGCAAAGCCATCAACAGCAAACAAGAGTGGTGTTGTCACCGAAGCAGCCGCTGACCGGACTTTGTGCAGGAGGCGTTCAACCAAGCCCTTGTCTCGCTTGAGACCAACCTCACCCCACAAGAAAAGTCGTGAGAAGACCTCAATGGCGGTGGCAACCCATACTTTTTTCCCTTGAACTTTGACACAGAGTTCATCAGCTTGGACTTGGTGCAACTGAACCTGTCCTTGGCAAACGAGTTGCTCCTGTAATGTCTTGACAAAGGAGCCTGCCTTGCTCAGCCAAGAGACGACGGTACGCTCCTCAAGAGCAAAGGCAGCCACAATGGCTGGGACAGGACAACCATAGGCCAAGAGCGTCACTACCACGACCACCAACCACATCGGGTACTGCAATTGGTAGAAAATGGTTCCGCTCGTTTCGGCAAAGGTGCGGCCGCAGGAGACACATTTAAAGCGACGCTCTTTTTGAGAGTGAATCGAGTGTATTTCAGTTTAGGGGCAAACTTAACACCTTATTTTTGCACGAAAACGTGCAAACAGAGGCGGTTTCTATTCATTTTGAACACCTAGCTGCAAACAGAGGGCATTTCTATTCCGATTTTGGGTATTGATTAGGCTATTTTCAGACATTGTGCCACGATCCTCAAAAAGTTCATTTGACTTAGAGCAAGAGGAGCGTGAAATGATGAAGCTGGAATTGGGTCTGACCCACGAATTTACTAACACTCAATATGCACCCCTAGCGGCTTTGTTGGCTTATTATGAGGCCGAAAAAGTCCTAGAACCTTTACAATCAGTCACATCAGCGACCCAAAACGGCGATTTTACGCTGGCTGAGAAGCTCGAACAGACCTTGGTGAGCATTCTAGCCGGCTGTGAGTACATTTCCGTTGTCAATACGAAACTTCGTCCAGAGCAACAATTGGCACAAGTCAAACGAATTAGTGGCTTTGCTGACCAATCAACCCTCTCTAGGGGTCTGGATGACCTAACTCAAATGAATCTCGCTCAATTGGAGCTTGCCGTTCGCCAAATCAGCGACCGTTGTAGCCAAGTCCGACATCATGATTGGCGTGCCTTTTTGGAATTGGACTTTGATTTATCGGCTTTACCCTGTGGACAACAGGCAGAAGGAGGTCAAAAAGGGTATGCCAGTGGTAAAAAAACAGGATTGTGCGCCAATTAGCTCGTGTCAATGCCATTTCTTACCACGAAACCTTATGGTCTGGCCTGTTTCCAGGTAACCAGTTGACCATGCAATGTTTGCAACAAGCGGTGCTAGGTGTCGAAAGTTCATTTGAGTTAGCACCAGAGCAACGAAAACGCACACTTTACCGCCTTGATGGTGGTTCTGGCACAGACGAAAACCTACGTTGGCTACTTGCCAGAGGTTATCAAGTGCTAGGCAAAGGCTTTTCCGGTAAGCGAGCCAAAGCGTTGGCCGACTCTGTTTCCCGTTGGGATGTCTATGATGAGCAAAGCCTCTTGGGTTGGGTGGCACCCCCTTTTGACCTCGGTCAACCTGTCCAAGTGGTGGTCAAAAGACGTTTACATAAAGGAAAACTCAAACATAGCTACTACGTCACCACGCTCTCTTTTCCTTCTAAGAAAGCCTTCATGCAACGGTATAACCAGAGAGGGGGAGCTGAAATTGAGCAATTTCGTGCCGATAAGAGCGGTTTGCATCTATCGGCACGTCGTAAGCGGAATTTCATGGCACAAAAAGCGTTGGTCTTACTCACCGATTTGGCTCATAATTTGCTGGCTGACTTTCATAGCCAGGCTTTAGCCGATTCCCGTTTTGCCGATTGGGGTCTTAAACGCATCGTGCGCGATTTGTTGGCCGTGCCGGGTCGGCTCTATTTTCGGGCACGACAACTCAAACGAATTGATTTGCTGGCCTCGCATCCTTACGCTGATGAACTGATTATTTGTTTGGAAAGGTACTGTAACGGCCGTTGTGGCTCAGACTTTGAATAGAAACGGCCTCCATTTGCATGGATTATGTTAAATTGAATAGAAATGCGCTCTGTTTGCGCAAAAATAAGGTAACAAGTTTGACCTAATCTTTAACTGCGTAGATGGGAAATCCAGTGTCATTTCGAGGTCCTCCGAGAAATCCCGTTCTCATAGCCGCCATTTGAGCAGGATTTCTCCTCGAAGACATGAGCCTGCCCTGAGGCTGCCGAAGGGTCGAAATGACAATTCTTGGCTGAGAAATTGGCTTGCGGAGAGGTGAGTTTATCAATGCCCCAAAACTGAAATGCTCCCGAGTGAATCCAGATCTTTTCCCTTTCACCGCAGTTTGGGCAGTTGGCTAACTGTGGATTTAGGGGCAATTGTGTCATAAACTTTAGTTCCACGAGAACCTCCCTAAGTCTGTTTGACAAATGGGTGTTGATTCTTCCATTTTATCTCAGCTTAGAACGGTTCTCACTCTCTTATCCACGTTCCTTTCCCCTGCTACCGATGGTACCCACAAGTAGCGAAAAGACCAAAGAGAAAGGAGTGACATCTATAAAAAAATTTAAGGACAAATGTCACTATCCACTCGGCTCTTGCATGGCATAATAAAATTCTAAAATAGCATAATTGAATACATCACCTTGGATCCGGACGAGCCGGATCCATACTTGGTCAGAACCAAGCTGGCTAGATGAAGTCGAACCACTTCAGATGTGGGGCAAGTATCGGTTCAGTATAACTCTGGTCATCAAGCGAGACAGAACCGCATCCCCAGGTTTTGACTGCGCACCAAACCAGCGGCAATTCAGCTTCCTTAAATGCGTGGAATCGTGCAATCAATATCTTTCCTCAAAAGTCCAGAACGCACATAAATCATACGTGGTTCATTTCTATAGATATTAGGACTGCTTGGTTTTAAACAAAGGCGGCCCCAAACAAGGCCTAGCCGTTCCCCTCAACCAGATCGCTGAGGTAGTGGCTACTGCCTTTGGCTAAGAGAACAGCGATCATCCATGAGGGTACTATCATGACCACTCAATTGGAAGATGCCTTCACACAGCCCACGTTCGACGCATTGACAATTGAAATAGAAAAGGCCGCAGTTGACCAAATGAAGGCAGCAGCAGTACAGTCCCTGGAGCGGGTCTTGGCTGCTGCAAATTTTGATCCAACTGGTTGGACGGTAAAACCAGTTCACCCCAACGACCCCAACAGCTTTGATTTAATCCCACCTAAGGGACACACCATCTCAATCAAGCAAGCCTTTGATTTGAAATATGCTTTGGAAGCTCAAGAAGGTGTTGCTGCGGCCACCGCACTATTTGAAACCAATCTCGACAATCTGCCGGAAGGCTCCGTTGTGGCAAAATCGGCCGATTTCCGTGGTGCTATTATCAACACAGATATTGCTGACTTGACCGCCAGCGAGCAAAATCCGATGTGGGCGCACGAGATGATGAACAGTGCCGAGGCGTGGCAATTGGCCGATGGATCTGGCATCATTGTTGGTCACCCCGACAGCGGCTATATTCCCCACGCCGAACTTGACTCAGCACGGCTGTTGTACCAATTTGAGCGCGACATTTATGATCAAGACAACGACGCCCGCAACCCAGACGAGCGTGGTGGCAACCATGGCTTATCAACAGCCAGCGTTTTGATGAGCGGAACGAGTAAATTCTCGGCCAGCCGCTATGTGATTGGCACAGCACCCGCCGCTCAAATCATTCCCATTCGTATCACCCGCAAAGGAGCACCTATCTTTTTTACCCGTTCAGGGCCGCGCCGCGTGCGCGATGCCATTTACCACGCCATTGACAGCGGCTGTCACGTCATCTCCATGAGCCTGGGTGGGCCAGGGGATCGCTCTCTACATCGTGCGATACAAACGGCCGTTTCCCACAACATCATCATCCTGGCCGCCGCCGGCAATGTCGTCAGGATTGTTGTCTGGCCTGCCCGCTATCCCGAAGTCATTGCTGTGGCCGCCTGTACAGCCGACCGTGAACCCTGGTTCCATTCCAGCCGAGGCAAGACCGTTGATATTACCGCCCCTGGTCACAATGTATGGCGTGCCTGTTTCAACGAGACCAACCAGCCAGATGTTGTTCCTAGCAGCGGCACCTCCTATGCCGTGGCGCAAACGGCCGGCATCGCCGCCCTTTGGCTTGCTCATCACGGCCGAGACAACCTGCTGGCACGTTATCCCGACATCCCTCTCTACGAAGTTTTTCGTCACCAACTCCAGGCAACCGCCAGTTCAGCACCGTTCATTGCCAGCGGTAATTTTGGGGCTGGCATTGTGGATGCTGAAGCATTGCTCAATGAACCATTGCCCGACCCCGCTGCCCTGGCTGCCGCCCGCGACGTTTGCGGCGAGGTTATCGCCGCCTCTTCCATCACCAATGTCTTCGACACCGCCCCAGCCAACGAGGTACGCACCACTTTGGGTCAAGCATTAGCTATTGCCCCGGAAGAAATTGATGCACACCTGGCTGGTGTCGAAGAAGAATTGATCTTTCATATTTTGACCAATTCCACCCTACGGCAACTGGTAACGGCCGATCTTGAAACCACAGGCCGGGGCGAAATGGACACGCCACCCGCAGCCGCCTTGGCCCGCTCCCTGCAAAACGAGTTAATAACGACCAATCTCGTCTCGAACCGCCTCCGCGCAAAGCTGTCTGGGACGGATAAATTGCCCCAAGCTAATACATCAACGCTCCCAGACGACTTTGCCAACGAAGATGAAGAGCGCGTACCAGGCACAATCTACGCCTTGCTTGTTGGCATTGACCGCTATCCAGCCCCCGTGCGCTCACTCAACGGCTGCGTCAACGACATCACCCATTTCAAATCATTTCTGAGCGGACGGGTTAGCAGCGAAAACGGCGTTCCCAAAGTATCCATCCGCACCCTGACCAACGAACAAGCAACCCGTCCCAATGTCATCGCCGCCTGGCGCACCCATTTGCAAAAGGCAGGCCCAGAAGATGTCGCTCTCTTCTATTACAGCGGACACGGTTCGCAGCAGCCTTCGCCACCTGAATTTTGGGGAACATTAGAGCCAGACAATCTCGATGAAACATTGGTCTGCTATGACAGCCGTACGACTGGCTGGGATTTAGCCGACAAAGAGATGGGGCAGCTGATCGTGGAGGTAGCTGAACGCGACCCCCACATTGTGGTCATCCTCGATTGCTGTCACGCTGGCACCGGCACACGCCATGCTGACGGCGAAGCTGTCGCCCGTCGCATCCCAACCGATCAGCGAAAACGCTCACTGGCTGATTTTATCGTTAACTTCGACCAGGCTCGTGGTGTCAGCAGTCGCAATGGTCAGTTTGTTTCCCTGCCACAGGGCAAACACGTCGTTCTTTCCGCCTGTCGTCCTAACGAATTGGCACAAGAAACACAGCTTGGCGGCGAAAAGAGAGGTGTTTTCTCCTGGTATCTGCTCGACAGCCTCCAGCGCAGCGGCCAACTGTTTTCCTATCGTGATGTTTTCAAGCGGGTAAATGCGTTGGTGCGAGCCAACACGGCCAAGCAATCGCCCCAAATCGAGGCCACAGAAACGGCCGATTTGAGCCAACCTTTCCTCGGTGGGATCATGGCCGCAAGCCCCGCTTACTTCACTCTTTCTCACCACCCGGCAGCGGGCTGGCAAATTGATGGTGGGGCAATTCACGGTATTGCCCCAGCCGTTGGCCGCCAGGCAACATGGCTGGCTCTGTTCCCACGCCAGGCCACGGCCGACCAGATGGGACAGGCAGCACAGGTCATTGGTCAAGCTAAGGTAACGGCCGTTAATCCCGCAACCAGCCGCGTTCAAGTGCAGTTGAAAGACGGCCATTCTCTCAACCACGGCGAAACCTATAAAGCAATCGTCACCGCCTCACCAACGCCACCGCTGCCCGTCACCTTTGCCGGGGAAGAAGCATCTCTCAATCTCGTGCGGCAGCAGCTTGAACAGACCGGCCCCAGCGCCTCAGCCTCAGTTTTTGTGGCCGAAGCGACTGATGAAGCAGCCAAAGCCAATGCCTTTCTCCAGCTAACGGCCGCTGACGACAATTATCGCCTCCAACGGCGCGACGACAGCTTTAACCTCGTCGTTGATACAGAGACATACAGCGACGAAAGTGCCGCCTCCGTGGCTCAGAAGCTAGAACACATTGCCCGCTGGAAACAAATGATCGATCTGCAAAACCGGGCAACGCGCTTACCCGCCAACAGCGTGAAAATGGAAATCATCAGCCCGGATGACCCAACACTTTCGGCCGAATCGGGATCGGGACTCCACCTCGCTTATTGGCTCGATGAAGCCGAGGTCTGGCAAAGCCCGCATATCCAGATCCGGCTAACAAATACAACCGACAAACGGCTGCACGTTTCCCTGCTCGCACTTTCCCAAACTTACGGCATTGATCACGTCAATACCGACTGGCTGGAGGCAAATGGCGGATCAATGGTGATTAACGGCCGTACCAAGGTCAAAACAGAGTATTGGCAGCAAGGGGTCACGACAACCAAAGATGTCTTTAAATTTATTGCCAGCACAGAAGAAATGGATGCGGCACAGGCTGCACAGCAAGGGCTGGATGTCATCTTCTTACGCAGCAAAGCGGCAGAAGATTTTGCCCCACAGCCAAGCCAACTAGAAAAGCTGCTGCAGCACATCAATCGCCGCGAGTTTGACGCCGATGATGACGATGACCCAATTGGCGACTGGCTCACCGGTGAGGTTACGGTTAGCACCCATCGGCCACTGGCGGATCAAGCGCTTAATCCTGCCCCTGGCGGTCGTAAGGTTAGGCTCAACGAACAAGTGACCATCATTGAGCATCCGACGCTGCAAGCCAAAGCGCGGCTTAGTTCCATTGATGAATCGGGGCGAGATGTGGCCGAAATTGGCCGCAGCCCTCTTCCCCCCATGTTACGCGACTATGGCGACATCGTTTATCCCCTGGATCTGATGGAAGGCGACGGCAGCCGCAGCGGTGCGCCGGCTTTGACGGTTCTGGAGCTTTTCGATGTTAGCCATCACGACACCGTATCGGCTGCAAACCCGCTCACCGTTGAGCTAAAGACAAACATCAATGATGACGATCTCCTGCTCCCCATTGCCTATGACGAAGGCTTTTACCTGCCGCTTGGCTTTGCGACAAAAACCGATGACGGTTGTCGCGTGACGCTGGAGCGGCTACCCGCTCCCACAGCCGCCGGTGAGCGGTCAGCTCTTGGCTCGATTCGGATATTGTTCCAAAAGCTAATCGGTCAGCGGGTTGGTCTGGAATATAACTACCCACAGCTTGCTGCAGCCAGCGTCTCACCTGAAGGCAAGGTTGTTTACTCTGATTCAGAGGCATTTGTGGCGCAGCAAATTGCCTCCGACGGGGTGCAGCGTATCCTGCTCTATATTCATGGCATCTTCGGCACAACGGAAGCGATGGCTGGCAGTGCCGTCGCTGCGGGCTTTGATCCAACTATTGTACCAGCTTTAGCCGAGCATTATGACCTCATTTTGACCTATGATTATGAAAACCTGGACACGACGATTGAAGCAAATGGGGATACCCTTTTCGCCAAATTGGTCAAGGTTGGGTTAAAGCCAAATCATGGCAAAACGGTTAACATTGTGGCTCATTCAATGGGTGGTTTAGTGGCACGCTGGATGATTGAACGCAGTGGGGGGAAGGATATTGTTTCGCACCTGACCATGGTGGGAACGCCGCAAGGTGGTTCACCCTGGTCAACGATTCAGGATGTGGCTTTAGTGGCTCTCACAACAGCGATGAATGGATTAACTGCCGTTACCTGGCCCCTTCGCGTCATCTCCCTCCTCATCCAAAGCATTGAAAAATTCGATGTCGCCCTCGATGAAATGAAACCCAACTCACAATTCCTGCAAAGATTAGCCGCCAGCCAAGACCCCGGCATCCCCTACACCGTCATTGCTGGCAACACAGCCATCATGCCACCAGCCCTGGCTGCCGCCAACGGGTCAACCAGCCGGCTAACGCAAATGTTACAGTGGTTGCGGCTGCAAAACTGGCACCACAGCCTTGCCACCCTTGTGGGCTTCCTGGGTGAACCAAACGACATGGCCGTCAGCGTTCACAGTGCCCAACAAGCACCCGGTGACCGCAAACCGGCCGTTCAGATCAGCCCAACCATTGCCTGTGACCACCTCTCTTTCTTCAACACAGAAACCGGGCTAAAAGCAATTGCCCACAACAGACTTCTAATGTAACCACCAAGTTTGGTAGAACAGAACCATGCGATTTCTCGAAGAAATCGCATGGCTACCATTCCAATATAAAAATCCCACCGGTTCTTGGGAGGCCGCTATGTTTGCTAGTCGTTATGCACTCAAGGGATATAACCAAATTACCATCAGAGATAGAAAAAACCAAAAGGGTGAAAATACACTTGTTTTAAAAGATGAAGATGGACAGGAAATAGAGTTTCGTCCCAATCTCGATCTCGACCCTGTGCAAGTTGAAAATGCTCTGGCTGAAACCACCATCGTTTCTCAACCCTGGGTTCAACGCAGCACCAAAGCCTATAACGTCTTCAATCAGTATGACCCAATTCGTGAACTCGGCAGCCTGTTGTTCAACCAAATCTTTGACGGGCAGCGCAAACATTTTTACCAGCAGGCTCGTTACCAGGCGCGTGAACAAGAGCGAGGGTTACGGCTAGAATTCCAGCTAGAAAACGAGCGTTGGACAAGCTTGCCCTGGGAATTTATGCACGATCAGGAGGGCTTTATCACCCTTTCATCCTTCGTACAAGTCTCCCGCCGCGTGCCACGGCCATCACCATCAAGACCTCTGCATTTGGAACCAAAGCATAAACCACAAATCGGTCTCATGTTAGAGGATAAATCAGCCGAGCAATTTTCTTATGAGCTAGTTAAATTCCTCAATGAGGATTATTTAAAACCACCCAATTCACCAGTTAATGTACAGATATTTCCCCTGTACCACGCTACAGAACTATTGGCAAGCGGCCAAACGTTTGACGTACTCCACTTCATTGGTAGTGTCAACCCAGCCTATCTCGAAAAAAGAACCGCTAACAACGAGCCTTCAGGTGAATTGAGAAAGGTAGCCTGGTTATTAATGGAGCTAAAACAACCGACACCCTTGGTGTTTTTTCAGGTCGCCTACTCTCAGCAGTTGGCTCGCCAGGTGGCTCCAATGACTGGAGCAGTATTAGGTCTTAACGGCATCCTCTCGGTTAAGGCCGCACAGATATTTGCCCAAGCACTTTACCGTAGTTTATTGAATAATGAAACGCTCGATCAAGCTGTGGCTACGGCACGACAAGAGATAGACCTTCAGTCACCCGGCAGCCGTGAATGGGGTCTGCCTCAATATTATCGCCAGCAGACGATAACGCTTTTAGCCAAGGAAGACGAAACGGCTTTTGAAGCAACCGAGCTGGCAGCACCTGCCAGCCGAGACTTTATCCCTAAGGGGATTCATGATCTCACCGAAATTGACATCTTGAGGCAAATGGAACAGTTAAATCTAGCTGAACTGAAAAGGCGCAAGGATGTTTTGGGCGATATTACGATTGAACCCCTTGAGAAAGAGATCAAACAGGCAGAAGAGAACCTTGAGTCGCTCAGCCAAGACTTAGATACATTTTCCTAACGAGGATTGATGAACGTTAGAAAGTTACACGAGGAGTCATGATGGCCTCTTCTACAGTGCAACAAATCAGCCGATTAAGCAAAATCAGTCAACTGATCGCGCAAAAGAAAACTGATTTTGACAATTTTCAGCAAAGTTTAGCGCAAGCCAGAAATGCCGGAGCCGTTGTTGCCGGTGAAGTTTGGCTGCAAGCGCAACTTGGTGAATTATTTTCTCAAGTGCAAGAACAAATCAAAGCGTTGGAATCAGCAGCCACGCTTGATAAAAGCAAAGCGATTCTAGATATGGTGGAAACCCAACTCGGAAACGTGTTGTGGAATGTGGCAAATGGTGCTAGCCAAACATTAACCCAGAAACAAAAAACCCAAGAAGCTTTGCAAAAAGAGTACCAATCTTGGATTGAGGAAAATGGGATTCTGCTCCGGGAGGCAGAAGATCATCTTGACAAAGCACTCGAGGCAAAAGCGGCCGTTGAACGAGAAAGGCAGCTTATCACCCGTTTGCGTGCTATTAACGACCGTGCCAGAACCTCCTTAAAAGAGCAGGATTTAGGGCGATTGGAGGAATCAATCCGGCAATGGCATGATGCAAGTGGCTCTAAACAACTGTGTACCAACATTGTAAAGAAAACGGCCGAGGTTGGTACATTTGCCCACACCACCGAGCTTTATATTATGCAGTCCAAGTTAAGCAACCAGGATTCAGAATATACGGTTTTGCTCCGTCCACCAGAAATGGATAATCGATCTGACCTCAATATTCGCGGGGTCAGTTCGGTGCTTGCCTCAGATCGCCAATCGCTGGTTGATATGACACAAAGAATTAGCCAGGCCATCAACAAAGGGTTGGCTCGTTCCTTTGAGACAAATAGGCAAGCAGAGGCTGCCCCGGATACAGGCTCTGCAAACGTTTCCGAAACACCACAGACAGAATTGCGCGAGTTTGATCCAATTGAAATTCTGTCCGAGCAGCGGGCTGAATCAGCTCTCAATATTAGCAATTTGCCAGCCAATGACCTTATCCGCATTCTTGGCACCTTGATGTACCGGCTGGTTTTGCCAGAATCCATGCTGGAATACTTTGAACGCAACACACAGCTACCGTCTATTAACATTACGACAAACGACCTTGAGCTGCCGTGGGAACTGATGCATTACAATAACCGTTTTCTTTGCCTGGAACGGCCGATCGCCCGGATGCCCATGGGAAGTTCTTTCCGCTACTTTGACAAGGCACCGCGTGATAGCATAAGACGCTTCTTGCTCATTTACGCCGACCCAGACGAGAATCTACCGCTCGCCCAAAACGAGATTCTGCGTATTCAAAAAAGATTGCAAGATGAGTGGGGTGAGCATGTCGTTATTGACACGCTCCTTGGGAAGCAAGCTAGTAGTGCGTTATTAAATAACGCACTCATTGAAGATTATTATGATATTATCCATTATGCTGGACACGCCCGCTTTGACAAAAGTAATCCTGAGTTAAGTAGCCTCTTGCTACACGGCCACGAACCATTTTACGCCCAAAAAATCCGGCGTTTAACCGCTGGCCGTCCCCTCATTTTTCTCAATGCCTGCGAAAGTGGACAAACGGCTAACGAGGAGGAAGCGCAGCAAACGATATTTGAGCATGGTTTAAAAACACAGGCAGAAGGGTTAGCCGCCGCAGCGGTCTATGGTGGAGCCGTAGGTTGTATTGGATCAATATGGCCCGTTTATGATGATGCCGCCGCTGATTTTGCCGTCCAGTTCTATAACCACCTCATTGAAGGCCATATGATCGGCGAAGCCATGCGTAAGGCACGCATTTTTATTCGCCAGCAGTACCCTGAACAGGTTACGTGGGCATCATTTGTCCTCTACGCCAACCCCACATTCCAATTTCGGCCCATTACCTAACACACGGTGAACTAGCAATGTATGAAGTATTCTTAAGTTATAGTGAAGCAAACTATGAATTTGTTAATGATCTAGCCATGCGCTTGTATGGAGATGCACATCTTACATTCTGGTTTGCCCCCTGGCACAGTATTCCCGGCAAGCCAATACAAAAACAAACTGAGGAGGCGTTAAAACTATCTCGATCCTGTGCTATTTTTATCGGTGGGGGAACAGGTTCTCTTGAAGGGTGGCAAAATAGGGAAATGCGTGAAGCTATTCGCAAACAGGTTGAAGAAAACCCTAATTATCGCGTGATCCCTGTATTCTTGCCTGAGATAGCACAAACTGACCGCGAATTGCTACCTGCATTTCTCAAGCATTACTTCCAGCCCGGTTTAGAAATTGCATTTCGTAGCTCGGATGATGAGGCAGCTTTTAACCGCTTGATGGCAGGCATTTTAGGTCTGCCCCCTATTCAGGTTAAGAGCTACATTCAGCAAGAAACGGAGAAAATGAAAACACGTCCGCCAACGGCCGTTTTCCAACAAGGCCACGCTTTAGTCATTGGCGTAGCAAACTATGTGAATATAAACCCCCTGCCTGAAACCGTCCTCAACGATGCTTGTGACTTAGAACAGCTCCTTACCAACCCTGATGCCTGCGGTTATCCAACCACAAACGTTATCCGGCTGCTAGATGACGAAGCCACCAACACCGGTATTCGATCTGCTTTAGCTACATTAGCCCGACGCACGGGGCCGGACGACACCGTTGTCATCTACTTTAGCGGACACGGCGCACACAACCCAAACGGCAACGGCGACCACCAGTTCTTGCTACCCTATGATTGTAATGCCGCCGACTTGGCCGGCACAACCATTGCTGGTGATGAAATGACCGCCATGTTGCAGGACATCAAAGCAGGTCGGTTACTCGTCTTGTTCGATAGTTGTCACAGCGGTGGTGCAGGCGACCCTAAAGGCGTACTGCCTCAATTGAAGCGCGGCCTAGACGAGGTCTATTATGAGGCTCTAGCCCAGGGAAAAGGACGCGTAGTTATGGCATCTTCCCGGCCAAGCGAACTTTCGTGGGTCTTAACGGGGATGAAAAACAGCCTCTTTACCCATTATTTGCTGGAAGCACTGCAAGGCAAAGCCGACATGTTGGGGGATGGTTATGTTCGCGTTTTTGATCTCTTTCGCCATGTCGCCAAATACGTTCCAAACAAAGCCGACCAGCATCCTGTTTTCAAAGCGACAGCGTTGGAGGATGATTTTCCCGTTGCTATTGTGATGCGAAAGTAAGGCACAACTATGTCTACGGAAATTGATTTTGATGTTTTCTTGTCTTACAACAAAGTTGACAAAGATGCGGTAGAAAATATCGCCCATTTTCTGCGCGAAGCAGGGCTGAAAATTTACCTGGATCGCTGGAATCTGGTACCTGGCACAGATTGGCAAGATGATATCGAAAAAGCGTTAAATACGAGTCTCACCTATGCTGTCTTCCTCGGAGCCGAGGAGTTAGGCCCTTGGGATCATGTGCAAATGCGAGCAGCACTGACGCTTCAAGTGGAAGAGAAAGGTCGCCGCGTGATTCCAGTGCTGTTACCGGGTGCAGATTGGCTGGAACGGAGCCGAATGCCTCTCTTCCTGACGCTGTTTGCGCCGGTTGATTTTCGGTCAGGGTTGGATGATGCCCAAGCCCGTCACGAGTTAATTTCAGGCATCAAGGGCATCGCGCCTAGTTCATCAATAGCACCAGATCCGAGCGAATACCCCTTCCGAGGATTACAAGTTTTTGAAGAACCACATGCTAAATTCTTTTTCGGGCGTGAGGCTCTTAGCGCCCAATTGGTAAAAGCGTTGAAAAACAAACGCTTTTTGAGTGTGACGGGGCCATCTGGTGGGGGTAAATCTTCGCTTGTACGCGCCGGGATGATACCCCAAATTCGACAGGGACAGCTTGACGGGAGCCAAGATTGGCCTATTGTCCTGTTTAAGCCCGGTCCGCATCCCTTAGCAATGCTGGCTGCGCGATTAATTCCCGAAACGGTAACAGCAGATAATCGGCTAAAAACCCAAAAAGCATACCTTGCAGAGCTAAAGCAAGACGAAAGCGGCTTGCACCGTATTATCCAGACCAGGTTAAGTAATGCACCGGATAATCGGTACCTTCTATTGGTGGTGGATCAGTTCGAGGAGTTGTTTACCCTTTGTACCGATGATGAGGCCAGAAGCCTTTTTATTGCCAATTTGCTTTATGCATCGGGCCTTCCAGGCGGGCAGACGCTGGTTGTGGTGACAATGCGAGCCGATTTTTTCGGCCATTGCGCCGATTATCCCGCCCTGGCCGCTCGCCTATCGGATCATCATGCGTTAGTGGGGTCGATGCAAAAGGCTGAATTACGCCGTGCCATTGAAGAACCGGCTCGCCTGGTTAAAGTGGAATACGAAAAGGGGCTGGTTGATACTATTTTGGGCGATCTGGGAGACGGGCCGGGGCGTTTGCCGCTTTTGCAGCATACCTTATGGATGCTGTGGGAGGAAGGGCGACGCGGTAATTATCTAACAACGGATAAATACCATGAAATTGGTGGGGTTCAGGGCGCACTGGCCCAATGGGCGGACAATGTGTACGGTCAATTGAAGCCAGAGCAGCAAGAGTTGGCTAAACAGATATTGTTGCGATTGACAAAGCCGGGTGAAAAAACAGAAGATACCCGTCGTCGGGCTTCGCTAACGGAGCTATTGCCAGATGGACGCGGAGCGGGGCAGGTAGCTAGAACGATTGACCGGCTGGTTAATGCACGCTTGTTAACGGCGGGTAAAAACGAAAGCAACGAGGGGGTGTTGGAGATTGCCCACGAAGCTTTGATTCGCCACTGGCCGCTCTTGCGTGGCTGGATCAACGAAGATCGGGCAAATTTACTTTTGCAAAGTCGCCTGACGGATGCTGCCGATGAGTGGAAGCGCAAGAAAAAGGAAGTAAGCTACCTTTTTCTTGGCTCCCGGTTAACCGAAATAGAAACTAAATTGGCCGATACAGATTTCAGTCCCTTAGAGCGCGAGTTTGTCCAAGCCAGTGTTGCTGCTAGAACGGCCGAACGACAAGCCCACCGCTACCGCCGCTTAAGGCGAATTGGAACCACGGGCTTGTTCGTAATGCTTTTGACTGTAATTGGTTTCATCATCTGGCAAACAAGCTCCCCATGGAACCAAATCTTTGATAACGACCAAGTCTGGTCATTGGCCGCAACCAATGAAACGCTGCCCACTTACTATTTGGGAACCAAAGATAGCGGTCTTAGACGTAGCACTGATGGTGTCAACTGGACGAAACTCGATACTGCAAATGGATTACCCAGAGGTGTAGGTGAACCTGGACGTGATACACCGGCGATACAAAAAATTGCTATTGATGGGCAGAACCCCAAACATCTTTTTGCATTTGTATCCCGTCATGGTTTATACCAAAGTTTGGATGCCGGTGATAATTGGCAAATTACTGGCAGTAGTGGACTGATAAACGGCGGCATCATAGACCTGGCTGTGTGGGGCGATCTGGTACTGTTCGTCACGAGTATCGCTGACGGTTATGGTCTGTACGCAAGTCAAGATAGCGGTCAGAATTGGAATGTTATCGGCGGACAAGGTGACATGCAGTTTGGCAAGGTATATACGGTTCATATTGACAATCGTGGTGAATATTTGTATGTGGGTGCTGAGACTGGATTTCATCGCTTTTCTTTGATGAAACCGATAGATTCTTCTCGCTGGGAAGAAATAGATGACCTATTACCGGTAAGTTTGATTGAATCGTCACCGGGGGATAATGAGATATTTTATCTGGTTACTGCCAATCCAGAGGAAGTTGCCACTATTTATAGCTGGCAGCCGGGCTTGAAAACAGTTCAGTGGCAAACCGATGTTGAGGAACAGCCCATCGTGTTGGTTCCTTATCCTGACCAATCTGGTCAAACATTGGCTTATATTCTGTTTATTAATAACAGAGTGTTTGCTTTGCAGCGTAACGGTCAGATGACTGTACTCAACCGTGAACCGGCAGGGATTGCTCTGGCTTTGGTGTTGAAGCCTCACCCTTCGGAAGATCGGTTATGGCTATTGTTGGGTCATGAGAATGGCTTGTTTGAGTATGCAGGGAATCTCAATTCACCAAAATAAGCGGTTCATCTGGGGGTGATAACGGCCGTTTATAACAGAGACAAGATGGTTTGAGGAAAGGTTGCACGTTGTCTGTGCGTCTTTGAAGATAGATCGCCAATTACAAAATCCTAAAGAACCATTGTTTTATTTGTTGTTGGAGGAAGTAACATGTGGTGTTTAATGAAATCTCGAACGAGTTTAGGCACTTTGCTGGTAGTGATGCTTGCCATAGCCTTGGTCATTACCAGCTGTAACAGTGCGGATTTGGAAGGGGTACGGGGTACGTTGGCGGCCATTGAGCCTGAAGTCGCTGCTGCCCAGGCGGCCGCTGCACACGCTGCCACCCGGGCTGCCGACGCGGATCTAACGGCCGATAATGCGCTGACCCAGGCACAAACGGCCGTTAATACAGCTGCGGAAGCCAGTAATGCTGTATCAATTGCAGAAACGGCCGTTGCCCAAGCAAACGCCGCCCAAGAAACGGCGCATGAAGCACTGGCAGTGATAGAAACGGCCGTTGCCGCCGAGCCAGAACCGGAGGAGACCCCCATCCCCTTGTTTGCGGGCACTGGCGGCATCGCCCTTACCTTTATCCAGGGTGGCGAAGAAACAATGATCATGTATCCGGTTGAGGATGTACGTGTGTATAGACGCTATAGCACATTCGCAAGTGAATGGGCAAGTAAGCCGAACATCATCGTGCAATTAGCCTGGACTGCCGACAAAGGAGATCAGGCGTGGCAGCTTGATTACGTTGATCGAATGGTGATTTCCGGCAACCCAAATGTGTACCTTTCTGAAACAATGCTGACCAGTTGGCATGAATATTTGGCCTATACACAGGTTGGCAGTTCTAGCGATGCCAACCTCGATGTAGTTGAGTATAGCCTTCGACAAACAATTAACGATACGACGATGCTTGCTCCAGACCAGACTATTACCAACCTAGGACAAAACCATCCTACGAGCGGGCGAAAGTACGTACAGTTCCTTCTAACCGATACATCCAGCGGACAGCATACCCTGGTAACAGTTCTAGAGCATTTGTTCCCAGCCACGCTGGATGCCACACCAACACCTAAACCACCGGATGACTTAGACAGCGCAGGCCAACAACAATGTCTTGTTTGCGCTTGGGGTGCGTGCCAGCTTGGTTGTTGGTGGTACGGCTCGCAATGATTTAGCGGTTATCAAGGATCACTCTTTACTGTAGCCAATATTTTGTCGAGGAAAACAAATCATCTTGTCTGATCCCATTGCGTGCCTGCACGCAATGGGATCCAAGGGGAGGAAAAATGAATACAATCAATCGGCCGGAGCAGCAGGAACGGCCGTATCGCGAGATAATCATCAACTTTGACGAGGACAAAATTACAGCAGACGAAATCGAAGCGTTCATTGACGATATACCACCAGTCTTTCAAGTTCCACTCATACAACCCCGTCTTAGTTTTGAACGAGAAAGAGATCGCCTGGAGATATTAAGACGTCAGGCAGAAAGAAATTTAAAAGGCAACCGAAAAATACCCAGCCTTAACCACTTCATGCGCGTGCGTATGCCTGGTTCGTACAGTGATGCAGATGTAGAACAATTGATAAAGGCAATTCTTACATACGAAGATTTTAAAGGCAAAATTACATATATAGCTAGAGCCGACCCGCCACCACTAGCCGATAAAGAAGAACCCCAGGATGGGTCAGGTCTGGTCGTGCTAAAGACTGATGCTAACACCCAAGGATACTTATATTCTGCCGTGCAGGGGGGAGTTAATGCCGAATACGCTTGGGCTATATCAGGTGGAAACGGCGCGGGCGTGCAGGTTTGTGATTGTGAGTTAGGTTTTGGCGCACATATCGATCTGCCAGATGTCAACGTTATCTCAACCCAAGTTTGTTGGCCCGGTGAAGAAGAACACGGCACGAACGTTTTAGGCATATTGGCCGGTAAGCCTGATGACGTGGGGGTGACCGGTATTTGTCACGGGGCGACCATGCTCTTTGCGTCAGAGTTCGGTGGCAACAGAACACAATGCTTCGAAGACCTCCTACTCGCTTTTGATGAAGATGAAACACAGGAGGACAAGTTGCACCCTGGCGATGTCATCTTGTTGGAAATGCAATCAACATATTTTGAACCAGCCGAGATTGAGTCCGATGTTCATACGGCTATAACCACACTTGGGGGATTGAATCTCGTTGTGGTGGCTGCTGCCGGAAATGCCTGTGTCAATCTCACAACATTTACCATCGAACGAATCATCGGTATTGATGCGGATGGCAATCTAATTCGAGCAGATGTGCGGATATGGGATTCCGCTCATGAACACTATGATGATTCAGGGGCAATTCTGGTTGGCGCGGGACACGCTCCTTCTGCCGATTATCCCCATTCCAAAATTGTAGATTCCGCTTATGGCAGTCGGGTCAATTGCCAGGGATGGGGTGAAGGGGTTCGTACCACAAGCAGCGGTAATGGCTATACCAATACATTCGGCGGCACGTCAGCGGCAGCGGCTATGGTGGCTGGCGTGGTGGCGTGCTTGCAAGGGTATGCCAAAAATGTATTAGGGAACCGGCTTCAACCGTCCCATATTCGCCACTTATTGAGTCAGAATGAGTATGGCACCGCGCAGACTGATTATTATGAGGCGAATCAGTTGGGAGTATTAACAGAATACTTGGCAGAAGACTATCACATTGGACCCCTCCCCGACCTAAAAAAATTGATTGAGGCTCCTGCACTGCGGCAGCGACCCGATGTATACATGCGTGATTATATTGGTGATACGGGTGAAGAACCTTCCACAGACAGAATTTTGTATTGGAGTCCCGACATCATAGCTCGTAAAAACGCGGTAACTGACATTGTTGCCGCGTTTGGTGGGGAAAATTGGGACGAGCCCAATCTGGGTGAGAACATTGAGTATGGGCAGCCTAACTACATCTATGTGCGCCTGCAAAACCGTGGCGATTTGTCAGAAGATGATGCAAAAGTTCAACTCTACTGGGCCAAGATGAGTACGTTTTTGCACCCTCTCACCTGGACATTGGTTGGGGAATTAACCAATCTTGCCATTGCGGCTGGTGAACGCCAAATTGTTGGCCCCATTGTCTGGCGGACAGATGCTATCCCAGAGCCGGGCAGTTATTGTCTTATCGGGGTGGCTAGCTCTGCTCTTGATTTTGTGCCTATCCCTGATACGTTTGAATCACAAAGTATGTACGAGGATTTCGTGCGTTTTAGCAACAATATTTGTTGGCGCAATGTAACAGTAGTAGATGTTGATCCGAATGGATGGAGTGGCACCTTAACTTTTTGGCTGAACGGTTTGTTTGCCGAACTGTCTCATTATCAGTTAGAAATTGATCACCAGCTACCACTTGGTACGCACGTCGTTGTCAAGAGCAGGCAGTTCCAGCGAGCGTTTGAATATCCAAAAAAGTTAGATCGGGATTGGCCCTATATCCCAGAGCTGCCGATTCTTGATAGAGAAGTCGAATTTATTCAACCCTATCAACCAACCAGCATTCACCGTTTACAAACCACTGCTTCCCGCGCTAAGAGGCAGCCTATTCAAGCAGAGTTAGAGCTTCTAAAACCGTCAAACAGACTTTATACGGGTCATCAAGCCCCCATCCCACCGTTCTTGTCACGACAACCGCTGATTATTGATGATATTCAGTTGCAAGCAGACAAGGCTGAACAGGTACAATTGAAGATCGAGATACCGAAGAATGTCCCTCCTGGGGATTATATGGTTGTCGCTAACCAATATTTGGGAGACACACATCTTGGCAGAATAAATTATTTGTTGCGGGTGAAAGATAAGGCAATTGTATGAAGTGCCATAAATTGTATCTGAGGATTAACCATGAGAACTTTGTTTGTTCATCTGCTAGGACGTTTTTCAGTGCAAGTAGAGAAGAAACCAGTGCTCGCTCTTGATACCGGCAAAGTTAAAGAACTGTTTTCCTATCTACTGCTACATCGGAAAGCACCCCACCACCGCGAAACTTTAGCCGATTTGCTGTGGCACCAGGCCACAACCAGTCAATCCAAGCGATACCTCAGCAAAGCGTTATGGCAATTACAAAGCTCACTAGATATCTGTGAGGAGGTAGGTACTTCGGTTCTGACCATTGAACCCGATTGGATTCAGATCAACCCCAGTTGCCCCTTATGGCTCGATGTTTCTGTCCTAGAGCAAGCATTTGAGTCGGTTAAACATGTGGCTGGCGGCCAGTTAAACCAGGAGCAGGTTAACCAGCTCTGCCGCGCCATAGACCTATACCACAGTGAACTGCTGGCCGGCTGGTACCAAGATTGGTGCATTGTTGAGCGTGAGCGGCTGCAATTTATCTTTCTCAGCCTCATGGACAAGCTGATGATGTACTACGAATCACAGCAAGCATACGACCAGGCAATTGTCTGTGGGCAGCAAATTTTATGCTATGATCGCGCCCGCGAACGAACCCACCGGCGGCTGATGCGTTCTTACTATCTCTCTGGCGACCGTACTGGTGCCTTGCGCCAGTATGAACGCTGCTGCACCGTGTTAGAAGATGAACTTCAGGTGCAGCCTGACCACCGCACCCAATTTCTGTTTGAACAAATCCAAAATGATGCCTTGCCCAATTGGGAGCTAAATTCCACCGCCTATCATTTGCAACTGTGCTTGCTGCAACAGCGATTGACGGTAATCCAGGCGCAGCTTCAACAGGAAATTGATTTTCTGGATCATCTGGGTAAAAGTGCTAGGCACGGGGCGCAAAACTTTCAATAAACCAAGGCCGCTGGCCCCGTGCCTGGCACTTTTGTAGTTGCGAGGCATGCCTTGCAACTACAAAAAGATAATTTTCCTCCCATAGATACAATTGCTGATACATCGGCACAATACCTCAAGATATACCCCTGTTTTACACTACCCCTTATTGACATCATTTGTAAAGGGTTGATTCGTGCGCTGCGACACCCTCTGTCAACCATGATCTCACTCGTAGCGTCGTATTGATCATAGCCACTTGATTAAGACAGACTCATCATACGCGGACAATACGCGCACCTACGTTCTCAAACTTTGGCTGGAAGTAGATGCCGCAGGTGATGAGACGGTCGCCTGGCGAGGGCAACTCACCAATGTTCTCACCCGCAAAGTAACGCATGTGCAAACAATGGAGGCCCTCATCACCTTTTTGGAAGCAGAGTTAAGCGCGTTAAGGCACCACAATCGGGATTAACTATGGCTACCTATCAGGCAGCAACGGCCGTTTGTCAAGCCATCATTGACCTGCTAACCGCTAACACCTTTGACAGCGGTCTGGAATTTGACGTCTACACCACCAGCAAGTTCAAGGATCCCATGGGCGAAGGCGTATCCTTGTTTCTATACCGCATCTTGCCCAACACCATCTTACGAACCCCACCGGGTCGCCTGGTCAATGGACAGCGACAGCGCATACAGCTACCCGTTGATCTCCATTTCATGCTCACTGCCTGGGGCAAAGATGCCTCCATGCAGACCCAAATCATGGCCTGGGTCATGCGCGTCATGGCCGACTATCCCATCCTGCCCTTTGGCTTGCTGGAAGCAACCACCACCGTTCCCGTTTTCCACCCCAACGAAATTGTCGAAATCAGCCCCGCCGATGTCAGCACCGAAGAGCTGCTCCAGCTTTGGGAAAACCTGACCCCCAATAATTACCACCTCTCTGTCCCCTACGTCGCCCGCAACATTCGCCTGGAATCAGAGCTGCTAGAAGAAGTAGGCAAACCGGTGCAAACGCGCACCTTTGACTACACTGATGAGCCAGCGCAGCCATGATCGAACGAGTGACCACCTACACCCCGCTGGGGTTATGCTTCTGGGATGCCGTCACCGACAGCCAAATCAGTGATGGGCTGCGAGTCACGGCTCGGCTGCTGAACCAACCGCACCGCCGGGTCGCAGCCTTCCGTACTGGCAGTGGCTTCTATGCCTTCCGCGACCTGCCCGGCCTACGCGCTCTGGAATATCCCCAGAATGATGTTGTCCCCTTAGACAGCACTCCACCCCGCACCTATCTGGTGGAAGTAACCGATAAACAACGTCGCTTTTTGCCGGTGCGCTTTCGGGTTGACCTGCCCATTACCGACTACACGGGCATCTATCGGCCGCTTTACCCCGCCAGCCCACCCCAAAAAGACGAACCACGCTTCTATCTCTTCTCCGCCCCCGCCCGCTCACGGCCGGCCGGTACCGCCGCCATCTATACCCAACTCGTAGAAGCCAACAGAAGCACCCCCGCCGCCTGGGCCTTTATTGAAATGGTGATTGCCGGCACCCCCTACTACACCTACAGCGACCGCCGTGGCTGCGCCACCCTCATGCTGCCCTGGCCTCCACTGCTGATCAGCCCCCTTCCTGGCACAGGATTGGCCGATCAATGTTGGGATGTCGAGATACAGGTTCGTTACCAGTCAAAAACGGCCGTTGAACTCAGCGAACTGTGGGAATTTAGCCGCATTCGCCACCAGCCGGCCGCCACCCTCCATCAAACAACGAACAGCATCGCCCAACCCCATCTTGTCTTTCCCCTGTGCTACGGCCAGGAATTAATTGTGCAAACTGCTGCCCGGACTGCCCTTTGGCTAGAGCCAGGTTAGCATATGATTACGGAGGTAAACCCAATGCCTGAATATCTTGCTCCTGGTGTTTACATTGAAGAAACTAGCTTCCGAACCAAGACAATCGAAGGTGTTAGCACCAGTACGGCCGGCTTTGTCGGTCCCACTCGCTATGGCCCGACTCACGGTGAGCCAGAACTCGTCACCAGTTTCGCCGAATTTGAGCGCATCTATGGCGGCATGGATGCACTCAACTTTGCCGATGATGGTGAGACACCGAACTATCTTGCCCATGCCGTGCGCTCATTTTTTGAAGAAGGAGGCAGCCGCCTCTACGTATCACGTACTTATCAAGCTGAAGCAGGTAGCACTGGACATGCCTCGGCACCGGTTGGCACAGGCGCAGGGGAATCCACAGAAAGCTCGGCCGATTTTACAACCATTGACGGCGCAAGGGCTGCTGCTGCCGCCGCCGCTGCCGCCGCCCAAGCTGCCTTAGATACAGCTACAATTGCCAACACCAATACCACGAATGCCCTAACAGTCGCCACAACTGCTGCCGAAGATGCGATAAACAATGCCAACGTCGCCGCCGCCACAGCCGGAACGGCCGCAACAGCCGCCACAACGCAGGCCACCCAAGCCACGGCGGCGGCAGCGGCCGCCGCCGCCGCAGATCCGCATGATCCTGCATTAACAGAAGATGCCCGTGTGGCTGCTGCCGGTGCGGCTGAAGCGGTACGCATTGCCAGCGATACCCGGATTGCTGCCTCCGCTGCGGCTAATTTAGCCGATGCTCTCGCCGAGGCAGAGGTGGCCGCGAGACAGCGTGCTGCGATAGCAGCCGATGCGCTTGCTAACGCCACGGCTGCTCGTGATGAGGCCAACACGCAAAATGCTAACGCCGCAGGTGCAGGCGATTTACCAACTGCCCAGGCCGCTGCCATCGCTGCCCAAGCAGCAGCGGCTGAAGCCGAGGCCGCAGCAATGATTGCCATAAGTGCTGCCAATGGCGCGGCCGGTACGGGCATCACCCTTGTTGCTCGCTATCCTGGCCGAGCAGGTGAAGTCGTTGTTACTTTTGCGGTTCGTGAGAGCCAAAATGTGCTGGTCACTGTAGATGGCACGAATACACTGCGGGGTGTCCGCGAATTTGACACGCTGCGTTTTAAGGATGGGTCGTTAGCTGTGGCGGTACGTAGCAACAGCGGCAGCTTGGAAATGTTGAACAATTTAGGCTCCCCTGTGGATCTGGCAGCCGCAAGTGGTCCGGTTCAGATTCTCACCGTTATCGTTACAGTACGCTATCCTGGCGGCCGTCCACGTGAAGACGTTTGGGAAAATCTGGCATTCGACGCACGGCATCGTAATTCGCTGCAGCAACTGTTTGGAGAATCGGTCAGCTTGCGCCGTATGCCCGCACTCACCATTCCGATCATCTTCCGCACCGACGCTGACACATTCACCGTTGCTGCTCGACTGATCGCCGCCACAAAGCAGCCTATTCCCTTAACAGGTGGCAGCGACGGAGACCGACCAGAAGCAGGTCTATTTATCGGCCAAAACGCCGATGATCCCAACCGTGCAACTGGTCTTGTCGCGCTGGAAAATATTCCCGACATTTCCATTGTTGCGGCTCCTGGGTCTAGTTTGGGTGGGCAAAATGGCTTTGCCACAAACGCACAGCAAATAAGCAATGCACTCATTGGGCATTGCCAACGAATGCGCTATCGTATCGCGGTTCTGGATGCGCCTGATGAAGCTGCTGTTAGCGATATTCGGGGTTGGCGTACTCAATTTGACTCCACCCATGCCGCTCTCTATTACCCTTGGGTTTGCACTATTGATCCATTGACGGGGAATGAACTCAATTTGCCGCCCTCCGGCTTTGTTGCTGGTATTTATGCCCGCAATGATATTGCCCGTGGTGTTCACAAAGCACCCGCTAATGAAGTGGTACGGTCAGCCATTCGGTTTGAGCGCAATCTAAACAAAGCCCATCAGGATGTCCTCAATCCCGAAGGAATCAACTGCTTCCGCTGGTTCCAGGGGCGCGGCTACCGGCTGTGGGGTGCCCGCACCATCAGCTCTGACCCTGAATGGAAATATGTTAGCCTGCGCCGCTACTTTGCCTATCTGGAACGCTCTATTGAGCTGGGAACGCAGTGGGTTGTCTTTGAGCCAAACGGGCCAGAACTGTGGGCAAACGTGAAGCGCACCATTGAAGATTTTTTGTTTAACGAGTTTAAATCGGGACGGCTGCTGGGTGACTCGCCGGAAACGTCCTACTTTGTGCGCTGTGACCGCTCGACGATGACGCAGAATGATATTGACAACGGCCGTTTAATTTGTCTCATTGGTGTTTCCCCGCTGCGCCCCGCCGAATTTGTCATCTTCCGCATAGGTCAGTGGACGGCCGATAGTAATCAATAGGAGAACATAGATGGCTGAATTACGAGAGCTTCCCTACAACCAGTTTAACTTTCTGGTTGATTTAGGCGGCGACTACAAAGATAAAGATGTCCATGCCGGTTTTCAGGAGGTCAGCGGGCTGGGTGTTGAGGTCGCCCTGGCTGAATATCGCAACGGCAACGAGCTAGACAACGCCCCGCGCAAGGTGCCAGGGTTGTACAAAGTACCCGATGTCACCTTCAAGCGCGGCGTGATCGGTGCCGTTGATCTCTTCAACTGGCTGAAAGAAACCCGCGAAGGCAAGCAGGCGGCCAAGCGCACCGTCACCATTCAACTGCTCAGTGAGGAGCGCAAGCCGGTGCTGGTCTGGAAGCTAACCAACGCCTTCCCCATGAAATACACCGCCCCAGGATTCAACGGCAAAGGCTCCGATGTCGCCATCGAGGAGCTGGTTGTCGCCTGCGAGCGGATTGATATGGAGTAAGCAGCAGGTTATTGGTTATTGCGCGAACCCCAATAACCAATAACCAATAACCCATGACAACCCTCACCCGTCCCCTCCCCGGCATTCGCTTCCAGACGGTGGTGCCATCGCCACCAGAAGTGCTGCCGCGCATGGATATTGCCGCCTTTGTCGGGCTGGCTGCCCGTGGGCCGCTAAATTTGCCGGTGGCGGTGGAGGAAATCGGCCGTTTTCGGGACATTTTTGGCCCCGACCTGCCGCTGGCCTGGGACAGCAAGCTAGGGCAAATGCAAACCGCCCACCTGGGGCCGGCCGTCGAAGCCTTTTTCCGCAATGGAGGTCAGCGCTGCTGGGTGGTGCGCGTGGCCGCCGCCGGTAAACGAGCCGCCTGGTACCTGCCAGGCCTCTTTCAGGCCGACACGCTGGCACCCGCCAGCATTGCGGCTCGCTGCCCCGGCAGCTGGGCCGATGATCTGCGGGTGGGCACGGTGCTGCACAGCGAAACCGTCAGCATCACTTTTGACGAGCCGGGTTCGCTGCCAGAAACGGCCGTTTCTTTCCGCCTGCGTGGAGAACGGGTGCAGATAGGCGATCTGCTGCGGGTTGATTTCGACGAAGTGCAGCTTTTTCTCGCCATTACAGCCGTCGAAACCCAAGCTGCCCAACAGCAGGCCACGGCCCAGCCATATTGGATTGAAAAAACGGCCGTTGGCAGCCCGCTGCCACTTCCCACCACCGCCACCGCCGCCCTCCGTCTAACCTTTGATCTCTACGTCTGGTACAACGAGCAGCTCATCGGCCACCTGCCCAAACTCGGCTTCCACCGCGACCACCCGCGCAGCTACCACAAGCTGCCTACCGATGCCACTCTCTTTGCCCGGCACGACGACAACGGCAACCCGCGCTTATTCACCGACTTTGAGCAAGAAGCTGCCCGGCAGCCGCGCTTCCCCCTGGCCTTCACCGGCGGCGATGGCAGTTGGACGCTGCCGCTGGGCATGGCCGACCTGCCCGACAGCGACCGCAGCGTTTTGCCCCACACCGACCGCGACCCCAAGCGCAAGCTACACCGCGACGGCCTGGACAAATTTGGGGTCAACCTTTTCCTCGACCCCAATCTGGGTACGGTTGGCAGCCGTGCCTTGCCGTCCGCAGCGAACGACAAGTTCTACCTGAGCGGCGAAGCCCTGACCGGCATTCACGCCGTTTGGCCGCTGGAGGAGGTGACGCTAATTGCCGTGCCCGATGCCGTCCAGCCCGGCTGGGACTTTATGCCTGCTGAACAGGTACAGCCGTTAGCCGCGCCGCACCTTATCACCGTCAGCGAAGTGGCCGGTGGGGTAGAAATTGAGTGGACGGCCGTTTCTGAAGCCACCACCTACCGCCTCGCCTGGTCAAGAGAGCCAGATTTTGCCGCCGCCGAGGTTATCGAGACGGCCAATACCACCATCACCCTGCCCCTGCCCAGCGACTGCCCGACCCACTTTTACTACCGCGTCCATGCCCAGCGCGGCGGCGAACGGAGCGCCTGGTCAAACACGCTCACCCTTCTCCTGCCGCAGCAGTCATTCATGGCTTGCCCAGAGCAGCAGCCACCGCCACTAGAACTCAGCCTTTATGAGACAGAAACCGACCTGCATTTTGCCTGGTCGGCTTCCCCACCGGCAGCGGCCAGCTACGTTTGGCAGTGGGCGGGTGAACCTGATTTTGGGGCGGGGGTAAAAACGGCCGTTTTGTCCCACCCAGCCCACACTATCCCCAAGCCAGCCGCCCTCTCCTACTTCCGCGTGCGGCAGCAACCAGATGGCACCTGGTCAAATACGGTCAGCTATGTACCGCCGCCGCCAAGCGCCTGGCGGCTCAACGACCCGGCACCAGACGACGAGGCCACCACCCTGCTCACCGTGCAGCAAGCGCTGCTGCACCTCTGCGCCGCCCGCGCTGACCTGTTCGCTATTTTGTCGCTGCCCGCCAACAGCCGCCGCCCCGTTGCCGAACGCCATGCCGCCGAACAGCACCAGCAGCGTTTGCTAACTAGCGTAGGGGGTGAAAGCAACATCCTGAGCTACGGTGCCCTCTACCATCCCTGGCTTATCCAGCCACAGGGCAGCGGCAGCAGCTACGCAGCCACGCCCCCGGATGGTACCGTCTGTGGTCTCTTTGCCCACCGCGCCCTAGAGCGTGGTGCGTGGGTCGCCCCGGCTAACGTTCCCCTCAGCAGCGTTGTCTCACTGGCTCCCGCAATAGATTCCCGGCAGCGGCCATCGTTTTATGACCGCCAAATCAACCTGATCCACCAAGGCCCTCGCGGCTTTCTGCTCCTCAGTGCCGACACCCTGAGCCAACAAGCGGATCTACGCCCCATCAACGTGCGCCGCCTGCTTATTTTGCTGCGCCGCCTGACCCTGCGTGAAGGCCAAACCTATGTTTTTGAACCCAACAGCCCTGCCTTTCGTCGCCTGGTGCAGCATCGCTTTGAGCAGCTGCTGGCTTTGCTCTATGCACGCGGGGCGTTTGCGGGCGAAACGGCCGATATGGCCTACCAGGTCGTGGTTGATGACACGCTCAACAGCCGCCAAAGTGTGGATCAAGGCCGCTTTATCGTCGAACTGCGCGTCGCCCCCTCGCAGCCGCTGGCCTATATCACTGTGCGGCTGGTACAAACCGAGCGTGCCGGCCTGACCGTAACGGAGGTGTAGTATGGCTGATGCAGTCCAACGAGAAACGATTCGTGATCCCTTTTCCGCCTTCAATTTCCGCGTGGAGTTGTATGAGCAGGGCAGCACCAGGCAGCTTTGTAGTGCCGGTTTTGCCGAGTGCGACGGGCTGGAAATGACGATGGAGCCTAAAACCATCCGCGAGGGAGGCAACAACCGGCGGCAGCATCATTTTGTGGGGCCGGTCAGCTACGGGCAGCTTACGCTGAAGCGGGGCATGACGGCCAACTTTGATTTGTGGGATTGGTTTGGCCGTCTGACGACGGATCAGGGAAGCAGTTTACGTGCCTCTGGCTTTGTCGTCATGCTGACTGGCGACCGCAAGGAGCAGGTGCGCTTTGAATTGGAAGGCTGTCTGCCCATCAAGCTCCGCGCCCCCACGCTCAACGCCAAGGATGGCCTGATCGCCGTTGAAGAGATGCAGCTTGCCTATGAGGCGTTGGCGTTGATACGACCGTCATAGAGCATGAAAGATTTGTCAAATCTTCAAGATTTGACAAATCTCATCGAGAATGCTATGGCACAAGAAACCCAATTAAAAAAAGCCCGCATCACCGAACTCGAATGGAATGGCAACAGCAACATCCCAAGCCGGCCGAAAGACGGCGGCAAAGCGTTTGACGTGCAGTTCAACCCGGAATCGCTCAAGGTCAACTTTGCCAACCAAAAAGCGGGCGGCGATCAGCCGGGCGGCTCGCCCATCCAGTTTGTTGGCAGCGGCACCACCAAGCTGGCGCTGGAACTCTTCTTTGATGTCACCGTTCCCGTCAGCGAGGGCAAAAAAGTGGTCAACGATGTTCGCACCCTAACGGCCGATATTGCTTACTTTATGAAGGCAAATACGGCCGTTGAAGGGCAAACAAATGCCATTGTGCCACCAGGCATCCGCTTCCATTGGGGCACTTTTCTTTTTGATGGGGTCATGGATTCGATGGATGAGACGCTGGAATATTTTTCCGAAAAAGGATATCCGTTACGCGCCACCGTCTCCATCTCCCTCTCACGCCAGGAGATCCTCTACAACCGGCCCGAACCCGTGGATCCGGCCGGCAACAGCCCGGCCGGCACGCAGACCATGCAGCCAGCCCGCGCTGGCGATTCGCTACCCAAAATGGCCGGCCGCAGCGGAAAACAGAACGACTGGAAAAAAATCGCCGCCGCCAACGACATCGAAAACCCGCGCCAGCTGCCGGCCGGGACGCTGGTTAATTTGAACGCAAAATAATGTGAGACTGAGAGATTGAGAGATTAAGAGACTGAGAGACTGGGGGATTGAGTCTCTCAGTCTCCCAATCTCCCAATCTCTTATCAGGAGCTTCCTATGGCTGTCATTATTGATGAATTCCAGGTGGTTTTAAGCGACGCGCTGCCCCAGGCCGGCCCGCCGCAGCTGCCGCTACCAGCCACACCCAAGGCAGACCTGAAACCGCAAGATATCCGCGACGTGATGCAGCGGCAGATGGAGCGCAAGCTGCGTTTGTTTGCCCACTGATCGGTAATCGGTAATCAGTGACTGGTTGGACTGATCACTGATTACCTGCAAGTTTAGCTATGTCTGACATTGGCACCACACCCGCGCTTTATGCCGCCCTCCCGACCATCCAGATTGATGGGCAAGATGAGGACGATTTATCGGCCAACCTGATTGCCCTGCTGGTTGAGGAGACAACGGCCGGTTTATATCGCTGCGAAGCCACCTTCCGCAACTTTGGCACGCGCTCCAGCGGGGCTGACTACCTCTATTTTGACCGCCAACTGCTGGATTTCGGCAAGCCCTTTGCCGTGCGGGCCGGTGCCGGTGAGGCCGAGGCCACCATTTTTAGCGGGCGCATCATGGCACTGGAAGCCCAATTTCTCACCATGACCCCGCCGGAACTGGTGGTGCTGGCCGAAGACCGCTTTCAGGATTTACGCATGACGCGCCGCAGCCGCAGCTTTGAAAACGTCAGCGACAGCGATGTTGTCAGTGCCATTGCCGGGCAGTACAACCTGCAAACCGACATTGACATTGATGGCCCGACCTATCCCGTGCTGACGCAGCTCAACCAGAGCGACCTCGCCTTTTTGCGCGAGCGGGCGCGGGCGGTGGATGCCGAAGCGTGGCTGGAAGCGGAAACGCTGCATGTGCAGGCACGCAGCCGACGCGAGGCCGACAGCGTGACTTTGACCTATCGCGAAGGGCTGATCGAATTTCAGGTGCTGGCTGACCTGGCGCATCAGCGGTCAAGCGTGACGGTGGGCGGCTGGGATGTGGCGGCCAAAACGGCGATTGCGGCTGAATCAACTGCCAGTGCCATCCAGCCGGAACTCAACGGCTATCGCAGCGGCGCGGCCATTCTGGCCGATGCCATTGGCCCGCGCCATGAACGCATTGTCCACCAGGCCCCCTTCTCCAACGACGAGGCGCAGCATCTGGCCCAGGCCTACTACCGTACCGCCGCCCGGCGCTTTGTGACGGGGCAGGGAGTGTGTGCGGGAAACGGCCGTTTACGTGTCGGCACCCGCATTACCCTGCGCGGACTCGGCCCGCTCTTCAACGGCGACTATACCGTCACCAGCGTGCGCCACACCTTCGACGACAATGGCTTTCAAACCCGCTTTGCCGTCGAACGGCCGGGCATAGGAGCGTAAACCGCATGATGCTCCCCCCCACCACCTTTGCCGACTGGCTCACCAGCCGCGAAATCCAGGGATACGGTGGCCGCTTCTATGGTGTCTACCCCGCTCTCGTCACCGACATTGCCGACCCCGATGGCCAGGGGCGGGTCAAGGTCACGCTGCCCTGGTCACCCGACAGCAATGGTGAGCAGTATGAGGCGTGGGCGCGGCTGGCGACGATGATGGCGGGCAACAATCGCGGCTTCTGGTTCATCCCCGACGTGGATGACGAGGTACTCGTCAGCTTTGAGGGAGGCGATGCCCGCCATCCCTACGTCATCGGCATGTTGTGGAATGGTCAAGACGCACCGCCAGAAACAATGGACAGCGGCGGCCAAAACGCCATCAAGAAAATTCGCTCGCGCAACGGCATTCAAATCATTCTCGATGACAGCAGCGGGCAGGAAACGTTAACCCTGGAAACCCCCGGTGGACAAACCATCATCCTCAAAGACGGAGCCGCCTCCATCGAGTGCCGCGACAGCAATGGCAATTTTGTCAAGCTGGAGAGCAGCGGCATTACGGTTAACGCAGCGGCCAAGGTGACGATCAACGCTTCAATGGTGGAGGTGTCGGCCGGCATGGTGACGGTCAACGCCGGGCTATCCAGATTTAGCGGCGTGGTTCAGGCCGACACGGTGATCACCAATTCAGTGGTTAGTGCCAGCTACACGCCCGGCGCTGGCAATATTTGGTAAGCTTTATGATGAACCCCAAAGTGCAGTGGACACTGCCACCTCCGCTTCGCAATACCGCTTCGCCCGCAGATACGGCCAGGCTGCGCGCCCGCTTGCATGAGCCTTTTATTTTGCGCTTTGCCAGCGACAGCTTTATGGACGAATTCTTTCAGCTTGTGCAGCAGGCACCGCAGCGCCTTGGCGAGTGGGAAGTCGAACACGAAACCTGGCGTGACCCAACGGTGCCGCCCCTGCCCATTGAGGAAATGCCGCGCCTGACCCAGCGTCTTTTCCGGCTGCGGGCTTCGTTAGCCGATCAGGCTGTGGGGTTGGTGCCGGCCGGAACCTTACTTCCCATCGCCACCCCATCACCGCCGGCCGAACCGCTTAAGCTCTTCCAGCCGGCCCACCAGCGCTTTTATCTGGTAACGGCCGGTCTTGTCTGTCGCTTGCCGGGTTTGCCGGAAAAGCATCTGGCAACGGGTGGCGTCGAGCGCGTTTCTTTTGTCGTGCGTCGCCTCTGGCCCAAAGATGAGGATAATAATCCGGCCGTTTGGAACACGACCACCTGCGACCAATATGCCTATGCGGCGAGAGGCAGCAAATTTGAGTGGCAGCCGGTAGACGAGGACACCGTTCTCCCGAACGAGGAGCGGAACCCGCTTTTCCGTGTCGCCTACCCCGAAGCGGGTCAGCAGCAGCACCTTTGGGCAGGGCTGGTTCCTGTGGGCAAGCGGGAGGCGTACCTGGGAGCGGTTCGAGCGACCGCTGCGGCCGAATCGCCCGCTGCGGAGACCGATCCGCGTCCCGATTTGCTGGAAATGCAGGTGATGGCTCCCTGGAATGCGATTATCGCTTACAAAGAAAGCCGCAACGCTTTGAGCAGTTCAGACAATGTTCCACCCTACTTTGATGATTATGAACCTCCAAACCCACTCGACCCCGATGACCCATACGTCAAGACAACAACCGATCAAATTCACCAACAATCCTGGTACGCGCTGCTGGATATGGCCGAATTCTTGGAAAAGTATCTGAATGATGTGTGGGTTGAAGTAAACAAGAAAACAGCCGCCAATGACACCGGATGGGTCACTGACGATCCCCGGCGCATTCTCTTGTCAACCCTACAGGAAATTTCGGACGGGAAAGCCACTTTGGCAATCGCGCTGAAAGCGGTGATAGACGAAAATGACACCTACCTGGATGGTGACACAGTTGTTTATGATGACGCTTTGGCAGGAAAGTGGCCGGACTTAAAGTTTGATATAACCGTCATTGCAGCCAACCTGGAAACAGTACGCACCTTGCTGGATGATAGACTGAGCAAAGAAATCGTTGCTGCCCTTCCCCCTCCGCCCGACACAATGCCGCCTCCCCCCTTTGCCGCGCAGCAGGCGCAACGGCCGATCAACGAACCGGCCTGGTTTGTCATTCGCTGTGTTTACGAACGGCCGTTTTGCGGCCCCACCATCGCTCCCCCCAGCCTCAGCACCGCCAGCCGCCCCTTCCAAATGGCCTCCTTCTTCGACCCCGATGCCCCCGCCCGGCCAATCCGCATCGCCCTGCCCATGGACACCTCACCAGCCGGTCTCCGCAAATTTGACCGCAACACCGCCTTCATGATGTCCGATGCCCTTTGCGGCCAGGTCAGCAAAATGCGTGAACTCAGCCTGGGCGACCTTGTGCGAGCCGTGCTGCCCTGGCCGCTGCATAAAGACCTTGACCTATCGGAAATGGGGCTTTGTTCAGAGGGCGATTCAGGCCAAGTCGGTGTCGTCTGTTCACTATCAATCCCCATTGTCACCATTTGCGCCCTCATTTTGCTGCTGATGATCGTTAGCCTACTTGACATGATTTTCCGCTGGATGCCCTACTTTATTGCCTGCTTCCCAATTTTTGGCTCAAGCAAGAAGTGAGAGTAATGATGGACGAAGGAACCCTCTTTGGACGCGGCATTAGCTTCCCCCCCCGCCTGGGGGCCGATGGCCGTTGGGCGTGGTCAGCAGGGCCGGAGAACGTGCGCGAAGCAATCCGCGTTATTTTGCTGACGGAAAACGACGAGCGTCTGATGCGGCCGGCCTTTGGCGGCGGTCTACAGCCGTTTTTGTTTGAACCCAACACCGTTGCCACGCAGCGGCTGCTACAAGAGCGCATTGTGCAGGCATTGCGCCAGTGGGAACCGCGCATTGAGCTGCAAGATGTCGCCGTGGCGGCCGACCCCGATGAGCCACAAACGGCCGTTGTCACCATTCGCTACAAGCTGGTAGCCACACGAGCCAGTGAGCAGATGAATTTTACGCTGCGGTTAGCGGCTTAGTTTCTCAAGTGCCGGGTACCTTTGAGGTGCCCGGCACTTGAACCACCTTCCTATGTCAATATCAATACCAACCATTGACGACCGAAATTACGAGGCGATTTTAGCCGAAG
>JACKCD010000056.1 GCA_020634215.1 Ardenticatenaceae bacterium
TTTCTTCTCCTGGGGAAAATAGGACGCAGATTGGCCTGATTTTCCTGATTTTGTAGATAGGGGGTGTGTTACCTTTTGCCTCGATTGTGACTATAGGGCAAACGGCCGTTAAAAAATGCCCTTAATCTGTATCAAAACCATATCAAACGGCTAGAATGACAGGCAGCCACCAAATTGCCATTATTTTGACACTGAAAGAACCAAAATGGGGTGATTTAATACAAGCGATGACACACTTCTTAGCCGATACTTTGCGAACCTATGTGGCGCGTTCTGGCTATACGCCGGGGCAGTTGGCAAAACTGGCCGCCATTCCCAAGCCTACCATTGTCAACTGGATGGAAGGGCGGGTGAAACGGCCGCGTGGGGTGGAGGAGTTGTTGCGCTTAACGGCCGTTCTCCACCTCACCCAGCCCGAAGCCGACAGCCTGTTAGCCGCCGCCGAGCATCCCACCATTGCCGAATTGCAGGTGACAGCCCAGGCAACCAGTGATCAAACACTGTTGACCCTGCTCCGACCGTGGCAGCAGGCTGCCAAGCCCCCGTCCCGCCACGCCCCTTTCCAGGCTCTGGCCGATTTGCCCACCTTTGTGGGGCGCAACCGCGAGCTGGCCGAACTACGTGAAGCCCTGCAAAGCGACCACCATGCCACCCTCTATGCCATTCAGGGGATGCCCGGCGTGGGCAAAACGGCATTGGCTGCCCGGCTGGCCTATGATTTACGCGGCCATTTTAGCGACGGCGTGCTGTGGGCGCGGGTGGATTTATCTGACCCGCTGGCGATTTTGGCGACCTTTGCCAGCGCCTACGGGGTAGATGTCAGCCATTATGCCGATTTGCCCAGCCGCAGCCGTTTGGTGCGGGAGCTGTTGGGACACAAACACGCTTTGCTGGTGCTGGACGGCGTAGAAAACAGTGAGGCCATTGTGCCGCTGCTGCCCCCCACCGGCCCCTGTGCCGTGTTAATTACCACGCGCAAGCATCAGCTATCGGTGCTGCGCCGCGCCCGCCGCTGGCTGCTGGCTCCGTTTGCCAATGATGGGGCAGAATCGCTGGCACTGCTGGCGCAGGTGCTAGGGGATGAACGGGTGCGGCAAGAAGAAAAAGCCTTGCGGCGATTGGCCGACTTGCTAGGGCATTTGCCGCTGGCGTTGGATATTGCGGCGAGCCGGCTGGCATATGAGGTGGGGTGGAAAACGGCCGTTTTTGTCCAGCGCATCGAACAAAACCAGCAGCGGCTGCAAGAACTAACCTTTGAAGACCAAAGTCTTCATCTGGCCTTCCAGCCCAGCTACGAGGCACTTGCGCCAGAATTGCAGCGTTTTTTTGCCCAGCTTTCGCTGTTTGTGGCCGAAGATTTTAGCGATGAGGCGGCGGCGGCGGTGGCCGGGTGGTCGCTGGCGGCGGCGCAAGACGGGCTGCGGACGCTGTTTGGCCTATCGCTGCTGCAAGCGGGGCGGCAGACAGGACGCTACCAGCTTCACCCCTTACTGCGCGATTATGCGCGGCGGTTTTGGCAAACGGCCCAAGACGCGGCGGCGCGGGAACGGTATGGGGCGTATTTTGCCGACATGGCGGCGGGGCAGGGGCGCGATTTGGCCCAGGTGGCGCAATCGCTGCCGGATGTGGTGGCGGCGTTGGCGGCGGCAGAGCAAAACGGCCGTTTTGCCATGTTTGTGCGCGGGGTCAATGGACTATACCATTTTTGGGAGGCACAGGGGGCGTATGAAGTGGCGGGGGGGTATTTGCAGCGGGCGGAAACGGCCGTTTCTCACCTCAACGACCCCGCTGCCCAACTGCAAATCCATTACCACCAGGGGCGGCTGGCCGAACGGCACGGCAACTATGTGGAAGCGGAAACGCGCTATGAGGCAGCATTGGCATTGGCGCGGCCGCTTGATGATGCCTCCCATTTGAGCCACCCGCTGCGTGGGCTGGGGGTGCTGGCGGCGCGGCGCGGCGATTTTGGGCTGGCTGATGCGTATTATAAGGAGGGGCTGGCGGGAGCGCGGGGAGTGGGGCGCGGCAATGGTGTCAGCGATTTTTTGCGCGGGCTAGGGGTGCAAGCATTTATGCGGGGCGATTTTGCCCGCGCCGAGGCATTTTACGAGGAAGGACTGGCGTTGGCATTGGGCGAGGCGACAACGGCGGCGACAGCAGAAGGGGGGATGCTGTGGGGGCTGGGAACGCTGGCCGAAGAACAGGGGGATTGGACGCAGGCGGCGCACTATTACCAGCAGGCGTTGACCCAGGCGCGGGCGGTGGGGCATGTGGAGCGGGTCATTGTGTTGCTGCGGAGTTTGGCGGGGTTGGCGACGGCGCAAACGCAGTCAGATGAGGCGGTGGCGCATTTGCAAGAGGCGTTGGTACTGGCGCGGCAGATTGGGCAGCGATGGCAGGTGGGGCGGGTACTGGCGGAGTTAGGGGAGTTGCAGTTGGTTGTGGGCGGGGAAACGGCCGTTTCTACCTTCCAGGAACTGTTCCACCTGGCCCGCACGCTGCAAAGTCAGGAGTTGGTGGCGTTAGCTCTGTATGGGTTGGCACGGATTGCGGCGCGGGAGGGAAAAACGGCCGTTGCCCAGCAGCGCGGGCAAGAAAGCCTTACCGGGCTAATTGCCATCGGCCATCACCGTGTTCATGAGGTCCAACAGTGGTTGGCACACCACATCTAGTAGGGGCGTTTACGTTTGCACATTGCAAGCAACGTAGAATTAGTGAAATGATAGCTATGCAGAGTCCGAGCGATTATAGCTTGCGACCACACTTACAAAATCTCCCTTCACTACCTACAATTGATCTATTGCCACTTGCTCTTAATCATGCAAGGTTGCCCAATTTTAGCTAAAACGAAGATTTATCCAAAAAGTCTATAAAAACTTTATGCGCTCTTGTTTTCTTGCACACCCTAAACAGGAACACCTATATGTTACTTTGTAGTGGCGACTTTAGTTGCAAAATGGTTACAACCACCCTAAGCTTATTTGACCGTCAGCTTGTTCTAAAGCCTCATCATGTAATAACTTTTAGTTAAAGTTCTATAGCTTAAAAGCATATTTTTTGCTATCTTTTCGTTCAGCTACGGTCGGTTTGCAAAGGTAGAGAAATTTTCACCTCACTCAATGCCACCACCTATATGTTAGGCAAACGGCCGTTTATCAACACTTATACCCATAAACCCGTGCAGCCAAAGACAAAACGCTGCCCCAACAAAATCACATGGTCGAACAATTCTTTGAACAGCCCATTCTCAACTCTCCCTATAACTATCCTTCCCGGCATTGGGAACTTGATGCTGATGGGCAACCCACCAACCGTATTGTAGAAAGACGGCGTACCGCTGATTTCATTACCCCCGTCCCCAAACCAAAAAAACGCAAAAAAAGCCAAGCCCAACAGCTTAGCCTCACCTTTGGCGGCGGCTTTACTACTGAAGACGGGCAAGAATATAACCCTACCGAATTTATACAGGGTATACGCCAACAAGTTGACCAATGGCGACAATTACCCAATCCTGCCGACTGGCGTGTAACTCCAGAAACAGCCCGCTTGTTACAACATTGGCGACATTACTCATTTCAAAGTATACGGCCGTTTTTTTGCCAAATCGAGGCCGTAAAAACCGCCATATGGCTAACCGAAGTTGCCCCCACCTTGGGCAATCGTGGACAGCAATTTCTGGGACATATCAAAAATGCCAACGAGCAAGCCAACCCCGAACTGCTGCGAATCGCCCTTAAGCTAGCTACGGGCGCTGGCAAGACCATGGTCATGGCGATGATCATCGCCTGGCAAACCGTTAATGCCGTTCGCCACCCTACCAGCCGCCGCTTTACTCGCGGCTTCCTCATCGTAACTCCTGGCATCACCATCCGTGACCGGCTGCGCGTGCTTTACCCCAATGATCCCAACAGCTACTACGCTCGGCGAGAGCTGATTCCAACTGACATGCTGGCCGACCTGGGGCGTGCCAAAATTGTGGTCACCAACTACCATGCTTTTAAACTACGCGAGCGGCTTAACATTTCTGCCGGTGGGCGCAAACTCCTGCAAGGCCGAGGACCAGAACTACAAACGCTAGAAACCGAAGGCCAAATGCTTCAGCGCGTCATGCCCGACCTCATGGGACTAAAAAACATCATGGTGCTCAATGATGAAGCCCACCATTGTTATCGGGAACGCCCAGACAATGCCGATATGGATGAGCTAAAAGGAGATGACAGAAAAGCCGCCCAAAAAGAAAACGAAGCTGCTCGCTTATGGATCACAGGTCTTGAAACAGTAAAACAAAAATTAGGAGTGCATACCGTTTTCGATCTCTCCGCTACGCCTTTCTTCCTGCGTGGTTCCGGCTACCAGGAAGGCACCCTCTTTCCCTGGGTTGTGAGCGATTTCTCACTCATGGATGCTATTGAGTGCGGCATCGTCAAGCTACCTCGTGTTCCCGTTGCCGACAATATTCCTGGCAGCGAAGTCCCCAAATTTCGCAACTTATGGGAAAACATCCGTCACAAAATGCCTAAAAAGGGACGCGGTAAAGCCACGACCCTTGACCCCCTTAGCCTTCCACCACAGTTGCAAACAGCTCTCCACGCTCTTTACGGCCATTACGAAAAAACCTTTAACAGTTGGCAAGATGAAGGTATCGTTGTTCCTCCCGTTTACATCATCGTTTGCAACAACACTGCTACCTCGAAGCTGGTTTACGACTTCATTGCTGGCTTTCACCGCCAAGGCGAAGATGACAAAGTGACCTATCATGAAGGCAGACTGCCGCTGTTTCGCAACTATGATGAATATGGCAATCCCTTGGCACGCCCCTATACGCTGCTGATTGATAGCGAGCAGCTAGAATCAGGCGATGCTCTTGATAGCAGTTTTCGAGAGGCCGCTGCCGATGAGATTGAACAGTTCCGGCGTGAGGTTATCGCTCGCACAGGTAATCTGACTGACGGGGACAATTTTTCCGACCAGGATTTGCTGCGCGAAGTAATGAACACGGTAGGCAAACAGGGGCGGTTAGGGGAACAGGTACGCTGTGTGGTTTCGGTTTCCATGCTAACGGAAGGATGGGATACAAACACCGTCACTCATGTGCTGGGCGTGCGGGCATTTGGAACCCAACTGCTGTGTGAGCAGGTAGTGGGGCGGGCACTACGACGACAATCTTATGATTTGAACGAAGACAATAAATTCAATGTGGAATATGCCGATGTGCTGGGTATTCCTTTTGATTTTACGGCTCAACCTGTCGTTGTAAAGCCGCAAAAGCCACGCGAAACCATTACCGTTCAGGCAGTGCGACCAGATCGGGATCATCTGGAGATCGCTTTTCCACGAGTGGAAGGCTACCGCGTGGAATTGCCAAATGAGCGTTTGTCGGCCCGATTTACGGCCGATTCAGTGTTAGAGTTAACGCCCGATCTGGTTGGCCCTTCGATTACCCACAATCGTGGCATCATTGGAGAGGGCGTGGATTTGACGGTGGATCATCAGGCCGATATGCGCCAATCTACAATTTTGTTCCATTTAGCGCGGCATTTGCTTTATACCAAATACCGTGACCCTGGTGAAGAGCCCAAGCTCCATTTGTTTGGGCAGCTCAAGCGTATTGCCCGGCAGTGGCTGGATGAGGGATACCTGCGCTGTACAGGCGGCACTTATCCGGCACAATTGCTATACCAGGAAATTGCCGATATGGCGTGCGAACGGATTCGGGTGGCTACCGCCGCCACCATGGATCAACGGCCGATAAAAGCCATCCTCGACCCCTATAATCCCGCCGGATCATCGGCTCACGTTAATTTCACAACTTCCAAACAAAACCGCTGGCAAACCGACCCCCGCCGCAACCACATTAACTGGGTAATGTGTGATAGCGACTGGGAAGCGGAGTTTTGCCGTGTGGCCGAGCGGCATCCTCGTGTTCGCTCCTATGTCAAAAACCAGGGGCTTGGGCTGGAAATCCCCTATTTGTATCAGGCTGCTCCGCGCAAATATCTCCCCGATTTTATCGTACAGATTGATGACGGACGGCCAGATTTGCTTAATTTGATTGTCGAAATTAAGGGGCTGCGCGGTGAGGATGCGAAGGATAAGGCGAACACGATTCGCACGTTTTGGATACCTGGTGTAAACAATTTGCGTACTTTTGGACGCTGGGCGTTTGCGGAATTCACGGCCGTTTACCAAATCGAAGAAGAATTCAACAACCTTATCACCACCTTCACCACTTCGTAGTAGGCGATTCATCGCCGTTAAAAAAGAGCGATGAATCGCCTACTACGAATGAAAGAAATGAGATGTACGAATATCGCAAGCGCACACCCGCCGAACAAAAAGCCTTGGTAAAACAGCGAGTCATGCAAGGCTACCCACCCCATGAACCGCCACACCCCATTCAGGACAAGGAATATTACCTGTTGACTGCCACTTGCTATGAACATGCCCACCACATGCACACCCCACAGCGCCGCCAGGATGTTTTAAACCAGCTCTTTGCCATGATGCAAAGCCCCGGTGTAGAAATTCGCGCCTGGACCGTGCTGCTCAACCATTATCACTTGCTGGCTTTTGTGCCCAATTTCGCGGTGCTGGGTGAATGCTTTAAAAAGGTTCATGGGCCAACGGCCGTTTATTGGAACCGCGAAGACAACACCGCCGGCCGCAAAGTCTGGTACCGCTTCACCGACCGCGCCATTCGTTCCGACGCACACTACTACACCACCCTCAACTACATCCACTACAACCCCGTCAAACACGGCTGCGCCGCCTCCCCCTATGATTGGCAAGAAAGCAGCGTCCATTGGTATCTGGAACACCACGGCCGCGAATGGCTGCGCGATTTATGGCGCACCTACCCAGTCCGCAACTATGGTGAAGGGTGGGATGACTAAATCACTAAACCCGTAGTAGGGGATTTATCACCATTGTAGGGCAATAAATTGCCCACTACATCCTAAAAAACTCGTAGTAGGCGATTTATCGCCGTGAAAGGGCAATGAATTGCCTACTACGAAAGATGAAAATGGGAAAAAACAGACACAAAAACATAGAAACCCTTAAACACGACGAGGCCAAACGCACCAACATCCCTACCGCCGAATACCAGTCGGTGATGGCGGAGGAGGACAAAAGCCCGATTCGGGTGGCGTATGAGCGGCGCAACCGAGATTTGGATCCGCAGTTGGTGTGGCGCGGCAAGGATGAGCAGGATTGGAGCGATTTGGTGGTGCCAGCACCGCCGCTCTATATTCAGGAAAAGGTGCACCCCAAGGTGCTGATTGATGACCTGCGCCGCCAGAGCAGTGAACGTGCCGAAGCCGACCAGCCGCAGCAGCTTAGCCTTTTTGCCGACTTTAATGGGCTGCCCCAGGAGGCGGACGCGACGGAGTTTTACAAGCATGAGGGGAACTGGACTAACCGGATGATTTTGGGCGACAGCTTGCAGGTGATGGCGAGTTTGGCGGAGCGGGAGGGGCTGCGGGGCAAGGTGCAGTGCATTTATATTGACCCGCCCTATGGCATTAAATTTAACTCCAACTTCCAGTGGAGCACCACCAGCCGCGACGTGAAGGACGGCAAAGGCGACCACATTACGCGGGAGCCAGAGCAGGTGAAGGCGTTCCGCGACACCTGGCGCGACGGCATTCACAGCTACCTGACCTACCTGCGCGACCGGCTGACGGTTGCCCGCGACCTATTGACTGACAGCGGTTCAGTTTTTGTGCAGATTGGGGATGAAAATGTTCATCGGGTTCGGGCAGTGATGGATGAGGTTTTTGGTGACGAAAATTTTGTAAGCATAATAACATTTACAAAAACTGAGGGTTTATCGAGTCAATCTTTTAGCAATGTAACCGACTTTATTCTCTGGTATGGGAAAGTCAAAAGCTATTTAAAATATCATGATTTGAAGTCAGAAAAAAAACCTGGTGAACAAGGTGCAACAGGGTATGTACTCATTGAGGATATTAACAAAACGCATTGGCGTCTAGCTACTAAAGATGAGATTAGTCAAGGTGTAGTAGAAGGTTATACCTTTTTCGACGATCAACCCTTAGTTTCACAAGATGAAATGGAAGGAGGGATGGAAGCTTTCCCATTTCAGGGTAGTGAATACTACCCCCCGCCTGGTAGACATTGGTCTACAGGTAAAGATGTTGAAAAACTCATAAGGCTAGTAAAAGCAAGTAGAATCATTCAACGTGGCAATCGTGTTGAATGGAAAAGGTACATCAATGAAGTAGCTGGAACTCCATATAATAATGTTTGGATAGGCATGGGTGATAGAGGTTTTGCCGGGGCAAGCAAAATATATGTCGTCCAGACAGCTACTGAAGTAACAAAAAGATGTATATTAATGGCATCAGATCCAGGCGACCTCGTACTAGACCCTACTTGTGGCTCAGGCACAACCGCATATATGGCCGAAGAATGGGGGCGGCGTTGGATTACGATTGATACCGCGTGGCGCTGGCGCTAGCGCGGGCACGCATCATGGGGGCGCGGTATCCCTACTACCTGCTAGCTGACTCCAAAGCGGGGCAGTTGAAGGAAGCAGAAATCACGCGCACCGCTCCCGCCATCACCCCCACCTATGGCAGCATTCGCCACGGCTTTGTCTATGAGCGCGTTCCCCACATCACCCTCAAATCCATTGCCAACAACGCCGAAATTGATGTGATTTGGGAAAAGTATCAGGCCACGCTGGAGCCGCTGCGCCAGGAATTGAATACGGTAATCAGCCAGCAATGGTCAGTCATTGGTAAAGGCAAGCGACCCTTTAAGCCATTAGAAGAGTGGGAAATACCGCGTGAGTGGCAGGACAATTGGCCGGATGAGGCGAAGCCCTGGCACAGCCGCTGGTGGGAAGCCCGCATTGCCCGCCAGCGGGAAATAGACGCTTCCATTGCCGCCAAGGCGGATCAGGAGTTCCTGTATGACAAGCCATATGAAGACAAAAGCACGGTGCGGGTGGCTGGCCCGTTCACCGTCGAAAGCCTTTCGCCCCACCGCATTTTGGCGGTGGATGAGCAGGATGATCTGATTGAGCGCGGCACCTACGGCAGCGGCGAGAATTTCCTGGCCGAAGCAGGGGGTGGCTATCAATCGGCGGCGGAAGCGGCCGACTTTGCCAGCGTCATTTTGGAAAACCTGCGTACCGCTGGGGTGCAGCAAGCCCACAAGGCGGATCGGATTCGCTTTACGGCGTTGAGTGGCTGGCCCGGTAACTATATTTGCGCCGAGGGGCGATATGTGGAGGGGGAAAGCGGCAAGGAGCGACGCGCTGGGGTGTTTATTGGCCCAGAATTTGGCACGGTGTCGCGGCCAGACCTGGTGGCGGCGGCTCGTGAGGCGGGGGATGCGGGTTTTGATGTGCTGATTGCCTGCGCGTTTAACTATGATGCTCATTCGGCGGAGTTTGAGAAGCTGGGGCGGATTCCGGTGTTGAAGGCGCGAATGAATGCGGATCTGCATATGGCGGGTGATTTGGCGAATACGGGGGCGGGGAATTTGTTTGTGATCTTTGGGGAGCCGGATATTGAGATTTTGGCGGCGGCGGAGGGGCAGATTCAGGTGCAGATTCATGGGGTGGATGTTTTTCATCCGCAGTCGGGGGAGGTGCATTCTTCGGGGCCGGAGGGGATTGCGTGCTGGTTTATTGATACGGATTATAACGAGGAGAGTTTTTTTGTACGTCAGGCGTATTTTCTGGGGGCGAATGATCCGTATAGGGCGTTGAAGACGACGCTGCGGGCGGAGATTGATGAGGAGGCGTGGGAGAGTTTGCATAGTGCGGTGTCGCGTCCGTTTGTGAGGCCGAAAAACGGCCGTATTGCGGTGAAGGTGATTAATCATTTGGGGGATGAGGTGATGAAGGTGTTTAGTGTGGGGTCTGTGTAGTGGGGTGGAGGTGAGGCGATGAATCGCCTACTACGTATTGTTTTTGTAGTAGGAACTTGAGTGCCTTTGGGCGATGAATCGCCTACTACGGGATAGATAGTATGATGGAATTTCGGATTGCGAATACGTTTCAGGATAGTTTGTTGCGGTTGGCGGGGCAGGAGCAGAAGATGGTGAAAACGGCCGTTTTTGACCTGCAAATCAACCCGGCTCACCCCAGCTTGCAGCTTCATCGGCTGGAGCGAGCCAAAGACCCTGATTTTTGGTCGGCTCGTGTGAGCAGCGATATTCGTATCATTTTGCACCGTACCCAAACCTCGCTTTTGCTCTGCTACGTTGCTCACCATGACAACGCCTATGATTGGGCGATGCGACGCAAAATTGAGCGGCATCCACGCACTGGGGCGGCGCAGTTGGTGGAAATTCGGGAGCGGATTGAAGAGATTCCGGTTTACAAAACAGTGGAAGTGACCGTGCCAGTTGATAAACCGCTGCTTTTTGCTCACCTGAGTGAGGACACATTACTGGGGTATGGGGTTCCCGAAGAATGGCTGCGCGATGTGCGACAAGCGAATGAGGACAGCCTGTTTGATTTTTTGGTAGATCATTTGCCGCAGGAATCGGCCGAAGCACTGCTGGAGCTGGCGACAGGCAATACGCCAGCCCCAACCGTAACGCTGCCAACCCATGCCGATCCATTTGCCCATCCCGATGCTCAGCGCCGCTTCCGGGTGATGGCAAATGTTGAGGCTTTGGAACGGGCACTGGAATATCCGTGGGAAAAGTGGACGGTTTTTCTACACCCAGAGCAAACACATTTGGTGGAACGATCATACCAGGGGCCAGCACGGGTTTCGGGGTCGGCTGGCACGGGCAAAACGGTGGTAGCCCTGCACCGAGCGGTGTTTTTGGCGCGGCAGCACCCTGAGGCGCAGATTGTGGTGACCACTTTTTCGGTGGCGTTAGCCAATGCGCTCAACGTGAAGCTGCTGCGACTGGTGGGGAATGAACGCCACATCCGCGACCGCATTCAAATTCATTCGATGACGGAATTGGGTGGAGATTTGTATGCGGAACGGTTTGGCACACCCCGGATTGTTTCGGCAGAGTGGCTGCATGGGACGTTGGCGACAGCGGGAACGGCCGTTGCTGGACAATCATTCAGCCTACCATTTCTCATGGCTGAATGGAGCCATGTGGTTGATGGATGGCAGTTGGACACGTGGGAAGCGTATGAACAGGTGCCACGGCTGGGGCGCAAGACGCGGCTGGGACACAAACAGCGGGAACAGCTATGGACGGTTTTTGCCCAAGTACGAGCCCGGTTGGCTGAGGAAGGGTTGGTGACTTGGCCGCAGGTGTATCGGCGGGTGGCTGAGGCTTTGATGGGGGATGATAAACGGCCGTTTGATTTTGCCATAGTGGATGAATCGCAAGATTTGAGCGTGGCCGAGCTGCGTTTTGTGGCAGCTTTAGGAAGCCATCGCCTCGACAGTCTCTTTTTTGCGGGCGACCTGGGGCAGCGTATTTTTCAGCAGCCGTTTTCCTGGAAAACATTGGGGGTTGACGTGCGTGGTCGCTCATATACGCTCAACATCAACTATCGCACCAGCCATCAAATTCGTCAGCAGGCAGATCGGCTGCTGCCGCTTACCATTGCAGATGTGGATGGGAACGTGGAAAAGCGACAGGGGACGATCTCGGTGTTTAATGGGCCTGTACCCACAATTGATATTTTTGCAGAGGCTGCAGATGAGATGGAAGGTGTGGCAACATGGCTAGCAGCACGGTTAGCCGAAGGGATTCAGCCGGAGGAAATTGGGGTGTTTGTGCGGGCGGAAGCGCAGTTGGAACGGGCGGAAACGGCCGTTGGGCAAGCAGGCGCACATGCCACACGGTTAGATAACAAGGTGGCTCCACCTAAAGGCAAAGTTGCTATTAGCACCATGCATCTGGCAAAGGGTCTTGAATTTAAGGCTGTTGTGGTGATGGCATGTGATGATGAAATTTTGCCACTGCAAAGCCGCATTGAAACGGCGTCAGACATGGTTGATTTGGAAGATGTTTATAATACGGAACGACATTTGCTGTATGTGGCGTGTACGCGGGCACGGGAACATTTGTTTGTTTCTGGGGTTGATCCAGCTTCGGAGTTTTTGGATGATTTAGGTTGATGCGGAGATTTAATGGGCGATAAATCGCCTACTACGGTCATTTTCTGGTAGAGATACCGTGATAAAAGTCAAGCAGTAACTTGCAGATTAAGAAGATAATCGGGGTCAAACGGCCGTTTGGATTTCAAAACACCAAAGGCTAAATGAACCAGTTTACGCATAACAGCCCCAACAATGGTCATGCGACTTTTACCCTTGTCTTGGAGACGAGTCACGAGGGATCGGATCACGGGGTTGCAGCGCATAGCAGAAAGGGATGGCATGTAAAAGGTGGTTCGGAAATGGACATTGCCCGTTTTCACCAGACGACCAGGCCGATGAATAGAAGAGCCCGAATCATGCTGGCGCGGGGTCAAGCCAGCATAGGCAGCTAACTGGCTCGCTGACTCAAAGCGAGCCACGTCCGGGACTTCAGCCATAAATTTGGCCGCAGTGAGGTCACCAATGCCAGGGATCGAGGTCAGCAACGCTTTCTGTTGCCGCAGGTCAGGGTCTTGGTCGATGATTTTTTGCATCTCAGCTTCAATCGCCTCGATTTGCTTGTCGAGAAAAGCAATGTGTTCTTGGATGGCCGTCAGGACAGTTTCTGAGGTCAAACCAGACTCAAGCCGATTGAGTTCGCGGGTACGGTCGGTTTTCAATGTCTCTAAACGGCGGCCGAGAGCTTGCAACTCCCGTATTTCGCTCGTTGGTGGTGTCCAGAAAGCTGGTTTCTGGGTCGCACAAAAATGAGCAATCAGCTTCGCATCTTGACGGTCAGTCTTGTTGCGTGAGAGTTGACTTTGACCATACGCTTTAATACGCGCTGGGTTGACGACACTCACGCGATAACCACGCTCGTGTAGGTCAAAAGCAACGCCTTCGCCATAGCGACCGGTTGCTTCAAGGCAGACAGGGATTTCTTGGGCTTTGTGCTTCTTGAGCCATTTGGCTAGCCGCCGCCAGCCATCTTTCTCGTTGGCAAAGGTGGCGACTTTATACGCTTTTGTCGTCGCTATCAAGGCGACATCGAGCTTCGCTTTAGACACATCAATTCCGAGGGCTTCAAATAACATGGTTTTTTTCCTTTGGCTCATTTTCTATCCGTCGAATTGTCTTGCTCATTCAAGCTCATCCTGCTTGGTTAGGGGCTTTAGATACCGTCCATTCTCCTGATAGAAAGGATGGCAGGGGTGTTAATCTCTACCACGAGTTGCAGCACTTAAGACGCAAACGAACATCTCCCTGCCGTATGAGACATAATTCGCATGCTTGAATTATCCCTCACTTTTATCATACAAGACGCAAAATTTTGCGTCTCTACCCTTTAAACCGCATAGACCCGCAAAATGCCGGGGAGCCGTTCAATTTGGTCAACGAGTTCGGTTGAATAGCAGGTGGTATGATCGGGAAAGTCTATGGCCAGGGGCTGTCCCGCCAGCCGCAGGCGGATTTGGTCGTCCCCCTGCTGTGCCTGCGCCAGTTTAACGGTTTGGCGGAAGGCGTGGTGCCAGTTGCCCACGGGTTTGACTTCGACGATGATGAGTTTGTGCTTGCCGTTGGAACGGCCGTTTATCCCCCCATGCTTCTCTCCAAAAACCAGCGGCGTGGGGGGTGGAGCAACGACCGGTTCAGGCTCGGCTTTTGGAGGTGGCGTAGGTTGTGCTACTGGCATTGCCACGTCCGCTTCTTCAAAATTGGGGGGCGGCGGGGGGGTGATATAGCCATTGGTCGGTTCGGCAACGACAGGGGCGGGTCTGGCGGTTCCGTTGCCATTGGTGGGGGGCGGCGGGGGAGCAGAACGGCCGTTTGTCGGCATCTCCATCATCTCCTCCTCAAAACCATAATCCCAATCATCCGTTGCCATTGGCGCATCAGCCGCCTGCGCCGTTTCCACCTTGGTTTGCACCCGGTCTACAATGATATTAGCCTGGTCATCTTTGGTCTGCACCTTGCCCGTCACCAGCATCACCTGATCCACCTGCACCTCATTCCGCACCTCGCGCCAGGTGCGCGGGAAGAAAACGACCTCGATTTTGTGGTCTAAATCTTCCAGCGTGCCAAACGCCATCGGGTCGCCTTTTTTAGTGGTCAGGGTGCGAAGCTGGCTGATCATGCCCGCCAGCTTGACCTGCTTGCCGCTCCAGTTTACGTCAATGTCGCCAATTTTGGTGCTGGTGTGGGTTTCAAGGATGGCTAACGGCCGTTCCAGCGGATGCTCCGACACATGCACCCCCAACGCCTCTTTCTCCCATTCCAGCAGGGCTTTGTGTTCCAGCTTTTTGTAGTCGCCGTCGGCCGGCAGCAAATCCACCTTCATTTTCAGCGATGGCCCCGACAAGGATCCAAACAGGCTCATCTGGCCCGCCGCTGCCGCCGAATGCGTGTTGCTGCTGTAGCTCACCAGCCGATCCAGCCCCTCCAAAAGTTGGTCGGGCTGTCCCCAAGCGTCAAAGGCGCGTGCCTTGATGACAAATTCCAGTGCCCGTTTGCCCACACGGCGCAAATCTACTCGGTCGCACAGGTCTTGGAGGGAGGAAAAACGGCCGTTTGCCTCCCGCTCCTCCAGCAGCAAATTCAGCGCCCCTTCACCCGCGTTTTTCACCGCCCCCAACCCAAAGCGAATCCGCGACCGCTCCCCGTCCTCAATGGTAAAGTCCAGCCCCGATAAGTTGACATCGGGTGGGGCAATGTCAATACCCAAATTTTTCGCCTCGGCAAAATACCGCCGCACCTTGTCAGTATTGTCCCGCTCCACCGAAAGCATGGCCGTCAAATATTCTACCGGGTAATGCGCCTTCAAAAACGCCGTCTGGCACGTCACTTTGGCATAAGATGCTGCATGGCCTTTTGGAAACCCATAGCGTGCAAAAAACTCAATATCTCCCCAAATCGCCTCGCAAACCTCTACCGTTACGCCTCGTGCAACCGCCCCCTCAGTAAACTTAGCCTTATGCTCCTCCATCAACGCTTTCTTTTTCTTTGCAACCGCCTTACGGATCATATCAGCATCACCTGGAGCGTAGCCTGCTAATTGCGAAGCAATCCGTATGATTTGTTCCTGATATACGATGATCCCGTAAGTATCCTTTAAAATAGGCGCAAGAGCTGGTGTATGATATTCAACAATATCTTTGTTTTCATAAATAGCCGAATGCATACGACGAATGTATTCGGGAATGTTTTCCATTGGCCCAGGACGATAAAGCGAAATAGCGGCCACAATGTGGTCAAAACGACGCGGCCGCATTTCTATCATCAACCGCTTCATCCCCGCCCCCTCCACCTGGAAAATCCCTGCCACGTCTCCACGTTCCAGCATATCAAACAACTTTTTCGGATCTTTAGACGGGTCTGGCCCCACATGCCCCTCGTCATAGGGAATGTTGTCCATGGTGTAGCTGATGCCGTGCCGCTCCTCAATCAGCCGCGCCGCCCGCCGCATCACCGTCAGCGTACTCAGCCCCAAAAAGTCCACCTTCAGCAGCCCAATGGACTCTACAACCTCCATCGGCCACTGCGTCACCCTGTCCACCCCGCCCAGCCCTTCGTCGCCGCTGGTCGGTTTGTTTAGCGGCACATACGCCTGCAAGGGTTTGTCGGAAATGATGACCCCGGCGGCGTGGCTGGAGGCGTGGCGCGAAACCCCTTCCAAATTTCGCGCCGTGTCCAGCAGCGTACGGATTTGCTCCTCGGCTTTGTAGCGCGTTTCCAATTCCGATGAATAAAATTCGTGGTCATTGTCCAACACATTTTCAATTTTGACCGGTTTGCCGGGGATAGCTGGTACCAGTCGCGCCACCGCATCCACCTCTGGCAGCGGCATATCCAGCGCCCGCCCCACGTCCCGAATGGCCGCCCGTGCGCCCATCGTCCCAAAGGTGATGATTTGCGCCACCTTTTCCCGCCCATAGCGACGTTGGGCATAGGCCACCATTTGCGGCCGCACGTCATCGGGGTAATCGAGGTCAATATCGGGCATAGAAACGCGGCCGGGGTTGAGAAACCGTTCAAAAATCAGATCGTTTTCTAAAGGATCAATGCCTGTTATACCAAGCGTATAGCCAACGACTGATCCAGAGGCTGAACCTCGTGTATTCCACCAAATATCGTGTTTTTTCCACTCGCTGTAGCTGTCGTAGGGAAAGGGGTCTTGATTGGCTTCCCACCAGGCATCACTACGTACTGCCCATTCACATAAATCCCAAACGATGAGAAAGTACGTTTCAAATCCCATGCGGCTAATAACGCTTAATTCATAATCTAGTCGTTGGCGCAGCGCCTCATCGTAGTTAAAACGATTTTCGCCATACCGCCAAACCAACCCTTGTTCACACAGATGGCGCAGGTAGGTTTGTGGGGTGAATCCTTCGGGTACATCAAAGATGGGGAGGTGATACCCTTCAAAGTCGAGGGTGACGTTGCACATGTCGGCAATGCGGAGGCTGTTTTGTAGGGAGTTGAGAACGATGTCTTGGGGATAGCCCTTGAAGAGACGCAGCATTTCGTCATAGGATTTGAGGTAATAATCCTTATCGGAGAAGGTCATTTTGGGCTGGCTGAGGGTGGAACTGGTTTGGATGCAGAGGAGGACTTGGTGGGGGTCGGCATCTTCGGCGCGGGTGTAGTGAACGTCATTGGTGGCAAGGAAGTTATGCTGTAGCCCATAACGCGGAGCCATTTCGATGAGCTTTTTGTTGATGTCGCTGAGTTCGGGGATGCTGTGTTCTTGTAGTTCGACAAAGAGGCGTTCTTGGCCAAAGATGTCGAGGTATTCGCCCATGAGTTGGTGGGCTAAGTCCATGCGGCCGAGGCTGATGGCTTGGGGGATTTCGCCAGCCATGCAGCCGGTGGTGGCGATGAGGCCATCGCTGAAGCGGGACATGAAGGGGCGGTCAATGCGGGGTTTGTAGTAGTAGCCTTCGAGCTGGGCGGTGGAGGCGATTTCGAGCAGGTTGAGGTAGCCGGTTTGGTTTTGCGCCAGCAACAGCATGTGGAAGCGATTTTTGTCTAGCTGGGCATCTTTGTCGGTCATGGTGCGGGCGGCAAGGTAGGTTTCGATGCCGATGATGGGTTTGATGCCGGCTGACGTGCAGGCCCGATAAAAAGGCATGGTGCCATACATGGCCCCGTGGTCGGTGAGGGCGATGGCCGGCTGATTTAGCTCCAAAGCGCGTTGAACCAACTCGCTGATGCGGCTGAGGCCGTCGAGGAGGGAGTATTCGCTGTGGCAGTGCAGATGGGCAAATGAAGACATAGGCTAGAGATTTGGAGATTGGAGATTGGAGATTGATGAGCCTTCATAATCTCCAATCTCTAATCTCCATAAAGTTCTTTGTGAACGATTACCAAGAATTTATGCGTTCTAATTCGGTGCGGTGGGGTAATTGTTGTAATGTCCCGCAGGAAAAGTATAACACAAAACGGCCGTTTCTCCCCCAAATTTTAAGGTAAAAAGCGGTGTAAGTGGTGGCGTAAGTGGTGGGCTTTAGGGTGTGGAGATTGGAGATTGGGGATTGGAGATTTGTGCAATCTCCAATCCCCAATCTCCTAATTCTCTGAAGTAAAGGCAAGTGATTGATGTGGCACAGGTGGATAGCTTGGATGACGCGGTGGCGTGGGCTGGTGGTGGTTGTTTTGTTTGCCGTGGCTGTTTTTTGGTCGGTGCCGCTGCCGGGCATAACGGCCGTTTTTCAAACCATCATCCCCGACATGCTGCTGTGGGCGTTTCTCTGCTGGGCTTTGCAGCATTATTTGACGGCACTGCGGCTACGGCTGCTGGCAACGCGACAGCAAATTGCCCTGACCACCCCTCAGGTGCTGGCAATCAACCTGACGGTTAGTTTTTACCAGCTTTTTCTGCCGGGGACGGTGGCGGGGGTGGGGCTGCGCTGGTACCGAATGACGCAGGCGGGTGGGGAAAGAGGGGCGGCATTAACGGCCGTTGCCCTCAACCGGCTGCTTGATGCGTTTTTTGGCATAACGCTGGGGCTGGCGTTCTGGCTGCTGGCGCGGCAGGGGGATGTGGCGACAGGGGGTGCATTGCTGCTGGGGATTATAGGCGTAACGGCCGTTTGCTGGCTCCTCTTTGTCCGCCTTGCCCCCCACTTGCTCACCTGGCTGCACAGCCAAATGGCACGCTGGCAGCGGCGTTGGCTGGTGGGGCTGCTGGAATGGGTGGCGCGGCTGCTGCTGGGGACAGTGGCATTTGCAGAAACGGCCGTTGTTGATCTCCTGCTGCTGGGCTTGGTAGCCGCCGCCCAATTCCTTTCAACCATTCTCACCTTTGTCTTTCTCGCCTGGGCCGTTGGCATCCATTTGCCCCTGCTCCTGCTCGGTGCCATTCGCTCCACCCTGCAATTCACCAGCCTCATCCCCTTTGCCTTCCTGGGTGTGCGCGAGGCGGGGCTGCTGGCACTGCTGACCACCATGGGGATTACAGCCGAAAAAGCGGTTGCATTGTCGCTGCTGCTGGCAGCGCAGTCGGTGCTAACGGCCCTGCTGGGGGGGATCATTGAAATCGTGCAGAAAGCCTTTCGCCACACCCCGGAAGTAAACCATGAGCAAGCACGAACCAATAGGGCTTAATCTCTCCCCAAGTGTACCAAATTGGCTCGCCTCCAGATGCTTTGTACAATTCAAGCATGGATTTTGGTGTAAAGCGGCTTAATAGTGAACTGGGAGCGGCGCGACTTTATCATTTGTATGACAAATGGGATAGGCTGCGTTTTGTGGCGGATCAGGGTAGCCCGTGGCTGGCCGACAACCCGCAGCATTATGTGCGGCTGGCGCGAACGGACGGGCATTTGGTAGCAACGCTGAACTTGCCGTGGGGGGATGTGGATGAGGAGAAACGGCCGTTTAGCTACGCCGTCCTGGTTGACCATGCAGTGTATGCGGTGTTTGAGGTGTATGGGGGAAAACGGCCGTTAATCGTTCTTGAAGTTGAAGAATCTCGCTGGCTGATGGCTCCCGATGGCGATCATTTCAACCTGTTTGATAACGCCCCCTCCAGCTTTCGCCTCCGCACCGGCCAGGCCGAGGAAATCGCTGACCCTCCTATCGGCCGGCTGCTTTGCGCCCAGGAAAGTTATGATTTTGTGCTGGAGTTGCCCGGTAAACGGCCGTTGCGTCGGCCGGCGATCTTGTCTTTGGCGTTGGTGGTGCTGGTGGATCGGTTTGGGGAGGAAACGGCCGTTTCTTTCCCCTAGCAGTCAAAACAGGACGCGGACAAACACGGACAAACGCGGATTTAACCTGATTTTAGCCATCAAATGCCCTCAAATCAGGTTAAATGTCGTGAACGACCGCTTCGCGTACAGGGAAATCTGCGTCCCAAAATTCTTTTTCCGACAGGCTCACACTATTGGCTTTATTGACGTGAAGCAATGTATTCCAGCAAAATATCATCTATTCTTGTTTGCCAACCTTTGCCAGTCGCTCGGAAATAATCTGTAACCTCACGTGATAGACGAATCGTAATTCGTTCTTTGGTAACTTCTGCCACTGGGCGACCAACAGGACGTAGCTCGGAAAATTGTGCATCGGAAAGCTCATAGGTGTCGGAATCAGAAGCAATAGCCGCATTAATGGCTATCTCTTCTTCGTCTGTTGGCAATTCAAACAGATGACCTGATTTAGATTTGATCAGCATACCGTTTAACCTCTCGTTTATTGGCCTTACGCAAACTAATGATACGGCGCACATCGTCACGATCTGTATACACAACGCAGAACACTCGTCGTCCAATGGGCGCATAACCAATCATGCGAATTTCATCATAATCGTATCGCGTATCTTGTATAGCCAAAAGCATATCCCATTCAAGATGAACCGCATCTTGCAAAAAAACCCCGTGCTTCTCAAGGTTGTTCCTGTCTTTGCTTTGATCGTATTCAATCTTCATCTTGTTTATTGTGCATACAATAATTATTTCGTCAAGTCTGGCTTTCAGGTGATGTTATTTGACAGATGGGAGGAAAAACGGCCGTTTGGAGGTAGAAAACGGCCGTTTTCCCTAAAAACTCACGGCTGGCGACCACCAAAATCAGTCAACCCTGCATGGCGATTTTGCAAAACAGCTACAACATCATTTGGATAACATGTTCCCGTGGCGGGATCTATGCCATAGATACAAGTTTCCTGATAATCGCTTCCGGTTGAATTATCCAGTAGCCCTAGCAACACCCAGGACAGAATCATTGCTTGAGCAGTCTGCTCATTGGTTAGTGTTGTTTGTTGGGCAGCACTATTGCTCACCAGTTTTTCATATTCCGCCACAACGTCGGCTCGGCTGGTAATGGATGAAAGCATCTGCACGGCAAAGCTATAAGTAAAATCGTAGTGATAATCACTATCATGGGTTGTTCCGTAAAAATAAAAGTTGTTTTGCTGAGAATGCCACCAGCCAAAGGGAAGGCGGTTAAAAACAAGGTGTAAATCATCGCGCCATGTTCCCATATCCCAAACACCACCCCATGGGCTATCATCTTCAAGTGCCTGCAACCCTAAGGTGACGGTCTGCCCACAGTTGGCAATAAGTGGGTTTAATACAGGGAAGTTGGCGCGATCCAAGCGTGTATCTTGATATGTTTTACCAAACCAAACAGCCGTATCTTTGGCACTTTCCTTAACGCGAAAGTCAAAAGCAGCTGGCACATCTAGCCAGAGGCCATATTTAATATAGACTTCATCACCAGCATTGATGTCACTACCAGAATCAGCTTCTTCTGGATCAGGTACTGATACTTCATCCACTGTAAATATAACGGCAACTTCGCATTCTACATTTTGTAGCTGCTGTGGCAGCCACTCTACCAGTGGTTGAGGGAAGCCATATTCATTCACGGGATCAGGACTGGCTGGGTCGGTTTCTGTCAAATAAAGTTCCAAAAAATCCGAAAGTAAATCGCCATCTGTATCGATTTTGCCTGGATCCGCGCCTAGTTTCAATTCAACCAAATCGGGGATGCCATCACCATCTCTGTCTTCATCGGGGATATTAGGGTCTGAACCAACCAGTTCTTCGGTCACATCCCGTAGCAAATCTTCATCACTATCCCCTTCAAACACGGCTGGATCTGAGCCAATGATAAAGATCTCTTCAAAATCGGTTGCTCCGTCCTCATCTGTATCCCATTTGGTCGAATCGGTACCAAATTTTTCTTCGTCTGCGTCTGACACCCAATCACCGTCGGCATCAGGACCACGTTGGGGGGTTGGGCGAGCGGGTTCAGGTGTGGCCGTCGGTTCGGCGGTCGGGATTTCGGCGAAAGCTTGATTCAGGTTTACGGCCGTTTCTCCCTCACCTGTTGTTTCAGCCTGGCAACCAATCAGTAAAGAAGCAAGCGTAAGTACAAACCACCAAACCAATACTGATCGGCGTATGGGAAATGCAAACATCTTTTATCTCCTCGTTATGGCACAAATTTGTGTTATGGTAAATGGGCGTTTTGGGGTAGAAAACGGCCGTTTATCCAGCAGAAACTCGGCTTACGTTATGTACAAAATGTATGATTTATTGTTGTTCGATTTGAACACCTCCCAGAATAGGGAATTTTTCTGCCCCACCATAAGGGGAATGAATATAAAGAGCTAGTTCTTGAGGTATATCTATTAAATTTGGAAACTCAATCCAAGCAGCATACTTTGTACCCGGTTGCACGTTTACTATCAGCCGACCAAATTGATTAGCATCTGGGACATTTAGAGGATTAACTCGACTGCCATCCTCATAATTCAAATAGCTGTCGTTTCCATTGACTTCGATGGTGAGAACCTCATTGCTTTCATTTTCAAATAAAAGTCGTACTATTGTTGTGTTGGTTTGAGAATCCAATTCAACAGTTGTCCAGGTCACTTTTATATCGGGATTGGTATTTGAACGAACTGACCTGTTAACATCAAAAATAGCTAAGGGTGGCTCGGCATTGGGGTCAATTTTTGCGTCAGTAGTTTGGGTCGAATCTGTGTCATTATCTTGAGATGCATTTGATTGCGCCGCCTCATCTACATCATTATCTGATGACCCTTCACATTGCACAGCATTTTCGCTGACTATCCTGCTTGATATTCTGGTTCGATAATTTACATCTATAACCAATATATCCTGATTGGAGAAAAGCACTTCGACATAGCCAGGTTGCCAAGCTTCACTCCACTCCACATCATAGGTGGTTATATATCCCGGTTTACCGGGCAATTGCCAGCCTTCTCCCTGTTGTTCACTTTGTTCCCAAGAGCTACCGTAACTGGCATTCATAGAAACACCTAAATTTATGCCAGCTTGTCCAGGGGAAAGTGCCTCTATCGGAAACAGATTCAAATCAACATTAACCCCTGCGTTTACTTCCCCTCCTACGATCCACTCCACAACGTGAGTACTTGCACGTGTTCGAGAAGGTTCTTTTTGTATGCTTGGGTTATCTTCAATGCAATTGCGAATTTCTTCTGGATAAGTTCCAATTACTCTTATTTCTTCAGTACCCTTTGGTATAAAAGCTCCGATCGATTCAACAGAAACGTTATCTTCTTCAATTGTCGCTTGTTCAGGTGAGTTAACAATTGGGGTAGCATTCCCACCCTCAGTGCTACCACAAGCTGCACACAGTGAAAACAATGCTAACAACAGGATATGTTTGAAAGATTTTGGCATTTTGAGATTTCCTCTACACAGATAAGAGACTTTGGCAAAACTTGTGGTTTTGACTGGGGTATCTTAGCAATGATTGTGCATAATTTGACAATGTGGGGTGGTTCATTTTAAAAAGGTTCCTACGCTCCGCGTGGGAATCAGACTTGGTAGCGACTCATCATTATGGGTACGGATTACTACAGTTCATTGAATATGAAACCGTATTGCTGCGCTGGGCAGCGGCATCCTCTAAGGTAACGTCCATATTGAGCCTGCCAGTAAAGTCAGCAGGACAAGTAAATGTACCTGTCACCATAGCCCCGGCCTGTTGTTGCGCTGGCGGAATTGAGATGGTGCCGTCAGTAATGATGAAGTCATTTGGGTTCCCACCAACCACAGAAATCAATTCCCAATCAACAATAGTGGCATCACCATTGGGATCGTAAAAGAAAACATCTTGGTAAATAACAACTAAACCTGATGAGGTGTCATAACGTAACCTTAAATCGGTAATAACGGGGTCATTTGTGAAATCAGCCGATATCCTAAGCGTGCCAGCGACATTATCGTAGCTAGTAATCTCAATAAAATAGGGTGTACCAGCCTGTACAGAAACAGTAAGTACCGATTGAAGGCCGTCAGCGTCGTCATTACAATCCACCTCGGTTAGATTGCCGCGAGTCCCTGTCCAAATTGCCAAAACGGTATCATAATTGCTACCAAACGTATCCACTGACAGTTCTCCAGATGATGTTGGCGTATACCGGTACCACACAGAGCGATTACCTTGCCCTGCGTAACAACTCAAAAATGGATCATCATTAGCCGTTGTCGCATTGCTCACATCCTGAACATAGGTATAGGGCATACTATTGATCGACAGCGGCGTATTGAAGTCATCATTTGACGGAGTTGGGGGAGGTGTTGCTGTGCTAGTTGGCGTTGCAGGGGGCGTTGGTGTAAATGTTGGCGGTAAAGGCGTTGCGGTAGATGTTGGTGTTGCTGTAGAAGAGGTTGCTGTTGGTAAAGGAGGAGAAATGGAAGAGCGATCCTTAACCAAAATTGGTAAGTACAAGGAAAATGTTGCCGAACGTGCATTGAAATTATCAAATCCCAGCCCAAATGCTCCTGCCGTTGATCTTCGTCCCTTAAAGCGAATTGAATAAATATCTTCTTCGGCTCGATATAGAGCCCAGCGTGTTGCTATTCCATCACCAGTATTTGGGTCTCCTGCAATTATGGTAATGGTCTCCAAAACATTGCCGTTTGCATCTCTGGCATCAATTGTAAATGTTTCGCCCAAATCAATATCTAAAATGACACCACTTGCCATGGCGGTTGGAGGCGTATAACTAACAATGAGTGCTTCAGGGTTTAGCCCGGCCAAGGCACCATCATCGGTAAGAAAAAACGAACCAATGTTCTGGCCGGGGGCTGGGGTGTCGCCGCTATTGTTTGGGGGACCAGCGAAGGCTGTAGCTGGTGGCCCAACTTGGGCTAGCACTGGGCTTTCACCATTTTCCAAGCTAAAAACAATTCCATCCGATGCTAAAAACTGATCACTTATAACTAATCCTTCAAACGGTGTTTCGCCCGGTATTGATTCAAAATCAATGAGTGTGGAGTTTCCGCTTTCTGTGCCAAATGTTGCTAGGCTGTCTCCATTTGCTTTTGCAAAAAGCACGCAAGAAACAAGTAATAGGAGTATGATCGATCGAGTATACATAAACACCTCGTAAAAATGGTTCTTTGGAATCTTATGGGGTTGACGGAACAAATTGTAGTAACCTCAGGAATTCCTGAAGAACCGTAAAAATTTAAAGCTAACCTAATTGGCAAATGATCTGCTGCACAAAAACGGCCATTTCCACCCCACTTCCCTGCCGCAAGAACCGATCCAACCAATCCGCGTGCAACAGCCCCGTCGCCTGCACCAATTCATACGTTTCCGCCATGGCGGCCAACCAGCCGCCTCTTTGCAAAATATGCTGCACCAAATCATGGGCGCGGGGGTCGGCCAGAATGGTGGCGGCACAATCGGCACCGCCCGCTAATAGCACCAACTGGCATTTGTCGGCTGGCGCGGTGACTAACAGAGCCTCCATGTCGGAAAGCGAGGCATCAGGACACAAGTTCATACCTTGCCGACTCTGCACCTGCCCTGGCGTTACGCTAACCAGGGAGACGATGAATCCTTGTTGTCGCAGCGTTGACAAACAGTAGACAACGGCTTTTTCCGCAAAGCGGGGCGCAACTAATATCACGATATCGGGTGGGGTCATTGGCTTGTTACACGACATGACTCTTTCTTCTGCCTTACACACACTCTGTTAACGGCCGTTCCACACCAAAGAAACAGGGGCTTGGGAGCAACGAGCCGATTGACTCGTCGCCCCATCCTGCTCCCGCTGGAACAACTTTGCCCACAGTGTACTAGGGAAAGGCGGGGCAAATGGGGCAGAATCGTGCGAATGTCGGGCATGATTGGGGCAGAAAGGATGCAGTTAGGGCAATCCTAGAGTATGATAGGGCTGATTGGAAAGATATGGGTGAATGATCGCTAACTGCAACCGGCTATCTTCACTTAGCAAGGCACTCTATCTTGGAGAATTTACAAACGGCCGTTCATGCCGCCCTGAAAGCGTGGAACAAATTGGCGGGAACCCCCACCAATTTACTCGAAGACCTGTTGCTTGTGCGGCAAGAAAAAGCCAACGTCGTTGGCGACAACCCCACCACGCGCCGCCTGACCACCAACCGCGTTTTACACAAAGGCATTGAGTCTTTGCAAAAACAAGACCCTGTAGCTGCCCAACTTCTCAGCCAACGCTTTATGGACGGCGACACCCTGCTCATGACCGCCCACCGTCTCCAGCTAAGCGAAGACCAGGCCAAGCGGCGACAGCGGGAAGCGATTCAACAGCTTGCCCAAATTCTGTGGGAGCAGGAAACGGCCGTTCGTCAGGCACACCTCCACCACTTCCAAAACCAACTACCACCTAGCGGTTATCACCAACTTTTTGGCACACAAGACAAGCTGGGTGAATTGGTAACGTTGCTCTGCAATCCCACTGCACCATGGGTCATTGCCATTGTGGGAATTGGGGGCATCGGCAAAACCAGTTTGGCCGATGCGGCAGTGCGATCTGTTATTCCCCACTTTGTTTATGAGCAGCTTGCCTGGTTACGTGTCTCGCCCCAGGACGAAGGCAATATAGCCGACAACATATTGACCGAATTGGCAGCTAACCTGTGTCTAGATTTGCCTTCCTCGGCAACGGCCGTTCAGCGTAACCAGCGTTTACGCGCTGTTTTAAAAGCAACGCCTCATCTTGTAGTCATAGATAATATTGAAACGGCCGTTGGCATAGACCACTTACTTGAAAAACTGAATGACTTTGCCCATCCCAGCCGCTTCTTGCTAACAACTCGCGTGCGCCTGCCGGCTGTTGCTACTGCTTACAACCTTCTACTGGGTGAATTATCCTACACAGCCGCAGCGGACTTAGTCCGTTATCAAGCTCAAAATATTGGTGTGCAGGAGTTGGTACAAGCCGCCAATAGCGATATAGAGCATATATTTGAGGCTACCGGGGGCAATCCGTTAGCAATCAAGCTTATTGTCGGTCTGGCAGCCGTGTTGCCTTTGTCCCACATTCTAGCCGATCTGAAAGCCGCCCATCTAACCGAGATCGAGCAGATGTATCGCCACATTTACTGGCAGGCGTGGCATAATCTGAGTGCCAACGCCCAAGCCTTGTTGGAAATGATGCCGTTGGCTAGTGAAATTGGCCTTAAACCGGAACAGATGCAGGTTATGTGGAATATAGAGCAGCCAACGCTTTGGGCAGCCATTACTGAGCTGGTCAACCGTTCACTGCTGGAAGTGCGTGGCACAACTTGGGAGCGGCGTTACGGTCTCCATCGTCTAACTGAGTCCTTTTTGCAAACTGAAATCATTCATTTGCCAGAAGGTTGGTAAGGAAGGTAAGTGATGACAGGTACTCAACCGTCTCCTCGCTTTCTAATGACGGTGCAGACCACTTTGCGCTATTGGCTGGCACAAACGGCCGTTCTCGACGATGCCACCATTCACCAGCTAAACCCAGAATTCCCAAATCTGCTTCAGGCCGTAAAAATCGGGTTGGCCTTACCCGAAATGTGGCGAGAATCGGCCCAGCTTATTTTGCAAACCTTCTTTTGGATAGAAGGAGCCAACCATATTGGGCAGTGGCAACCAGTCGTGGTCAAGGCTCTGCAAGCTGTGCCGACCACCCACACCTCCCTTTGCTTTCGTTTGTTAAAGCAGTTGGGGCAATTCCGGCGGTTACAGTGGGATTTGGAAACGGCCGTTAACACCTTCAAACAAGCACAACTGTTGGCTCGCCACATGCAAGACGACAACGCCACAGCCGAAATCCACATGAATTTATGTGAAACCTACCGCTGCCAGCGGCAATATGAACGAGCCGAGACCGAAGGAGAAACGGCTTTGTCCCTGTTTTCAGATACCGCACCCCGTTTACGGGCAATCACCTGGCAAAGTCTAGGCCACATCGCCAAAGAGCAAGGCACCTTAACATTAGCTGAAACCCGATTCAAGCACGCCTTAGCGATACCTTACGATGCGTCATTTTCAGTTGTGGACAAAACGCGAACGCTCGCCGCGTTAGCCACTATCTATCAAGCCCAATCTAACTACCACCAAGCCCTCCAACTGTACCAAGAGATAGATGATTTGCTGGCTAACACCAGTCAGGCAAAAGACCAAATTGAAAATTATATTAACCAAGGTACCCTATTTTACAATTGGGGAAAATTGGATGACGCTTATACTGCGTTTCAGGCTGCCGCACAGATGCTAAAGCTGCAAACAGGTCTTGTTTTACACAAAGCAGTCATTGCCAATAATATTGCCAATGTCTGCCGAGACCGTCGAGAATGGCTTGCTGCCGAAAGCTATTACCAACAGAGTATCGTGCTTTACAGCCAAATTAACAATCGTCTGCAAGCAGCCAAGACGATTACCAATTTGGCAAAATGCTATGCCCAACAAGGAAACAATGCAGCCGCTCTGTTTCAGTTTGAACAGGCATCTACGCTGCTAAAACAGATTCCAGCCAACAACCAGACGCAGCTATTGCAAAAAACGATTGAAGAACAGCAAACATGTCTGGAACAGGAAAAAAGGAATGGCAAGACAGCCAGCTTGCCATTCCCAACACCATTAGCCACCGCATAAAGTGGAAGTTACCGTATCGCAGTCACTTGCGTAAACCGGTGAAGAGAATGGTGCAACCAAGAGTAGGCTAAGTACCAACGTTGCTAAGAAAACACGAATCTTGACACGAGTTAATGTAAACATCATGACTCTCCTTAAAGAGGTAGAGACTCATGGAGAATGGCGCGCCGTGCAGATCTTGTTTGGTGATCGGCACCTCATGAGAAGCCCAAGAGTCATGATTAATAAGTGACAGTAGGATACAGAAACCGAGCAGGTAAATCTGGTACTAAATCGTGCCATTTTGCCACGCAAAACCATAATGATGACCAATCAACTTGAATTAAAAGATGTTCTCGGCCGCTTTGTGCAGCGACTCCATTATTCGGCGGGGCAAGTGGCCGCTCTGTCTGGTGTTCCCAAGCGGACGGTGGTTAATTGGCTGAGTGGGCGGGTACGACATCCCCATCACTGGCAGCGGCTAGTGCAGGTGGCTGCGGCTCTGCGCCTGAACGAAACCGAAACAACGGAGCTACTTCAAGCGGCGGCACAACCATCCATTGCGGCGTTGCGGCAGCAGGCTGCGACTGAAGCGGAACAACAACTGCTCTCTCATTGGCTCCCCGCCACGGCGGCTCCTTTCCAGGTTATTGCGGATTTACCGTACTTCGTGGGGCGGGAAGAACTGTTGAAGGAATTAGGAGAGTTATTGCGAAACGGCCGTTCTGTCACTATCCACAGTCTGCGCGGTATGGGAGGCGTTGGCAAAACAAGCCTGGCGGCTCATCTCGCCTATCAGCTGCGCCATACCTTTACCGATGGGGTTCTTTGGGCGCGGCTGGACACTTCGGATACCATGGCAATCCTGACTCAATTTGCGGCTGCCTATGGGCAAGATGTTAGCAAACACCATGACATCGAGAGCCGATCTGCGGCAGTGCGTCATATTCTGGCAGATAAACACGTTTTGCTGATACTTGATAATGCCCAAACAAGCGGCCAGGTTAGACCATTATTGCCGCCAACGACGGGAAAAACGGCCGTTATTGTCACTACCCGTGAGGATTTAGCCGTTAGCGATGAAATGCACCGCCACCTTCTACAGAGCTTTCCCTCCAACAGCGGCCAATCTCTTGCCGTTTTTGCCCACTTTTTAGGTCAGCATACTGTCCGTCGGTGGCATAGCACCTTGCAAGAAATCGCTCACCTCTTGGGACATTTACCCCTAGCCATTGCTATTGCCGCTGGTCGTTTGGCAAACCAAACCAGCGTCCCTGCTTACTTGGCCGAGCTAGAAACCGCAGATAACCGGCTAAATACCCTCATCCGTGAAGACCGCAGCGTTCGTCTTTCTTTCAACCTCAGTTACCAAGCACTCGCACCTGATATGCAGAAATTTTTTGTTGCCCTCGGTGCTTTTGGTGGAGATGATTTTAGCCTGGCTGCTGCTGCCTATCTGGTTGAGCAATCCGAAGCGCAAACAGCAGATTATCTCGATACGCTTATCCACCTTTCCCTGCTACAACCAACCCAGCCTGGACGTTATAATTTGCATCCCCTTCTACGCGATTTTGCCTTGGAAAAACAGACCAACAGCCACAGCTTACAGCGTATGGCTTACTACTTCATTCACTTTGCTGATATTTCCACCAACCCCATTCCTGTCATTGCTAACGAAATGAGCAACTTGACCTCTGCCCTAGATGCAGCCCACGCCTTTCATTTATCTGAACTGTTCTTTACAGGTGTAAGAAATCTCTACCCAACGTGGCGTGTTCAAGGGGCTTTCAAAACAGCCGTCCCGTATTTTGCAAAAGCATTACAAGCGGCGCGACAAAATCACAATGAATATCAACTAGCAACTATACTTGGCGATTATGGGAGCTGTTATTGGCAAATGGGAGAGAGCACAACTGCCAAACAATTGCAGGAGGAAGGTCTCGAAATAGCGTATCGCATTAAAAACAAAGCGTTGATCTGTATGCTCCTTACAAGGCTTGGCACGATTGCTGGTTATAACGATGGCAATTACGAACTAGCAAATGCTTACTTGGTAGAAGCATCTCAACTTGTAAACAGCCTGGAAGATACAGCACAAGGAATCAAAGTTTATGTCGGTCTTGGTAACGTTGCCTACGAACAAGGGAATTGGGTGCAGGCTGAGCAATATTACCGCCAAGGTAGTACATTTATACAACGCACTCAAAATGAGGAACATTTCGACGCTGTCTTGCTATATCAGAATTTAGGTACTCTGGCAACAGTACGAGGCGACTTTGCTCAAGCAAAAGCACATCTACATACTGCTCTGACAGTTTCTCAAAAATTAGGGTTTGCTGAAACAGAAAGTACAACCTTAGCACGTCTGGGTCAAATCGCTCATGAAGAGGGAGCATTTGAAGATGCCTACAAATACCTCACACAAGCATTGACATTAGCACGTCAAATCCAACATCCAGAAGCAATGTGTCATGCTTTATGTAATCTTGGCGAATGGGCAACAGCGACAAAAGCACCTGCGGCTGCTCGTTATCTAGCGGAGGCGCACCAAATTACACAAGCGGCTCATATCCCATGGTTAGAAAGCGTTGTTCTCATTCAGACGGGCGAATTCAAACTTAGCCAGGGAAAGTACCAAAGTGCGCGAAAACATTTTGCCACTGCCTTAAAGTTGGCAACAACAATGAATTTGCTTGAGCCGCAGGCTTACGCCTATTTCGGTTTAGCCCAGGTAGCAAAAACCAAGAATGAGGCCGTAATATATGCAGAGAAAGGGTTGACACTTTTTGAGCAAATGGATCACGTTAAAGCAACGGCCGTTCGCAACTGGTTGTCTAATATCAAAGAGGGGTAATAACGGCCGTTAACCCTTCGCCACATAAAAAAGCCCCTTTTTCAGGGGGGCACAAAACAAAACGTAGGGGCGGATTACATCCGCCCCTCTATAATTATGTTAAGCCAATACCATATCATCAGCAACCCAAGCCAAGCCCGCGTCCACCAACGTTTCCCGCGTCGGCACACCCGTCGCCACATCCCAGCCGGCTTGCTCAAAATACATATCCATCCCCGCCTGAAGCTCCGCATTTTCTAGCTTGATACCATCGCTGCGGCCACCTTCCAGTGCCACGTTGAACAGCTTCTTCGGCAGTGTGTCCTTATCCCGCCGCACCCCCTCACGCGCATTATACGCCCGCATCAGGTTCAACCGGCGGCGACCCACTTCCTGAATTTCATCCACCGACACATCCCAGCCCGTCGCGGCGGTCATCAGTTCCGACATGTGCGTCGGGTCATAAAGCTGCCAGCCAGGGCCATAAACAAATTGGCAAATGCTGATTGTATCCATCGCGCTGTAGTTGTACTGTGTTTTCAGCGTAAACTCCACCTTCTCTGAATTGAGCACCTTGGTTGGCTGCGGTTTGTTCAGGCCAATTGGAGCCAAGTAACGGCTGGAGCCACCTTCATATGCTTTCGGGCTATACGACGGGTCATGCTCCGATGATTGATGATCTGCCCCAAACGGATTCACAGCATAAATCAGCGCCAGACTGCGCTTCACCTGCGGCATGTGGGCGGGCAACTCTTGCCCCTTAATGGTTAGCAAATATTCATGCCCCTTGCCCAGCCGATCCGCTGCCTTGGCCGACCCTTCGGCCAAAATATCACCAAACCCTTCCCGGTTCAGCGTCTTTTTCAGCATGGTAATCATGGCATCAGCATTGCCATATCCCAGTGGAATGCCGTCCATTTCTTCGGCGGTTAGCACCCCATTTTCATAACAATCCATTGCCCAAGACAGCGTTGCACCGCAGGAAATCGTATCCACACCATACTCGTTGCAAAGCTGGTTGGCATATACCACGGCGTGCAGGTCATCAACGCCGCAGTATGAGCCAAAGGTGGCGATGGTTTCATATTCGGGGCCACCATATTCGTGAATGAGTTCTGGGTTGCCGTGGGCTTCGCTTTGCCATTCGGATGCAACCACCCGCTTGCAGCGAATAATGCAGGCATAGCAGGTATCGCGCCCCTGGCGATCTTGTTTACCTTCGTTGGCACCGCGCAAAATTTCGTCATAAAGCCGTTCGCCACTAATGGCTTCGGCCTCGGCCATGTAGCCTGCGCTCCAGTTGCGGGTAGGCAGACCGCCACTGCCGTTTTGGGGCATCACAACACCGGGTGTACCATAGCGACCAAACCCTTCCATGTCGCCGCCAGCATACTCTTTGGCACCCCATTTGGATAGTTTGGCAATAGCCTTTTTATCGGCCGGCTCAATTTTACCGCTGCCGCGCACAACAATAGCTCTGAGCTTCTTGCTGCCCATCACGGCACCCGTGCCGGTGCGCCCCCAAGCGCGGTTGCTCATGTTGATGATGGCGGCAAAGTTTGCCATTTTTTCCCCAGCGGGGCCAATCTGAGCAATCTCAATCTTTTTATCGTTCAGTTCATCTTTGAGAATGTTGTCTACTTCAAGTGTGGTTTTGCCCCACAAATGGCTAGCATCGCGCAGTTCAGCCTCGCCATCGTGAATCCAAAGATAGACGGGTGTGGCGGATGCCCCTTTGACAACAACGGCATCAAACCCGGCAAACTTGAGTTCGGCCGGCCAAAAGCCACCCGCCTGGCTGTCGGCTGCGCCGCCGCTGCTGGGCGACTTGCAAGTGGCGGTGCAGCGGCTTTGCCCGCTGACGGCCATACCGGTAGCAGGCCCAACGGCCAGGGTCAGGGTATTTTCTGGGCCAAGCGGATCGGCACCTGCAGGTGTGTTTTTCCATAAGTAATATAGCCCCAGCAAGCTACCGCCCATATAGGTGCGATAGAATTCTTGGCTGGGTTGTTCGATCTCAAGCTCGTGATTGGTAAGGTCAACGTGGAGAATCTTTCCTGTAAATCCGTGCATTTTCTTACCCCTTTCTTGTGTTCAATAGGTTTGTGGTTAAAAAGAATGGAAGCCAACGTATTGTGTAAAACTATACAACGAAGCGAGGCATGTGGTCAAAAAATTAGTGGTCATTGGGGAGTCGTAGGCTTATGGCATTGAAAATCTATTGACAAAAGGTTGCCCAGCTTCTATAACTAACGGCATCCTTTTTGGCAGATTGTGAGCAGTAGGTGTCTGTCCGCTGCGTAGGCATACATTCACGATTCAGTTTGAGAGAAACCATATGTCAGCTCGCCTGATTGTGCAGCAAGGGCCAACCCCCAACGAAGAAATCCTTCTCAATCAACCCCTGATGCGAATGGGTAGAGGGACAAATAATGAGATCGTGCTGCAAGACCCTGAGGTGTCGCGGCAACACGCGCAAATTACACAGCGAGATGGGATTTATTATCTGGATGATTTGGGAAGTACCAACGGCACGTTCTTAAATACGCAGCGGGTGATTGGGACGATGGCGCTGGAGGATAATGACACCATCAATTTGGGGGAGTCTATCCAGCTTTTGTTTGTGGATGAATTTGTGGCGCAGGAGCCGTTTGAAGCGGAGCATGAGACGTTAGCCGATAAACGGCCGTTAGCCGACCAAGACACCCCTCCCCACGGCTTACCCCCCTTCGACCCCGAAGACACCCCATCCTATCCTGTACGGCCTTATCAACCTTCGCCCGCCTACGAACCAACCTACCAGGAACCCCCGCCCCGCCCCGTAGAATCCGCCCCCAAAGCAGCCAGCCCGCGCCGACGACTGTTGCTAGGTTGTGGCTGCCTGCTCCTGCTCTTGCTGCTTTGCACAGCCACCCTCTTCTTTCTGGATGCCTACGACCAGGGTCGTTTACTCTATTGCGGCCCCATACGGCCGTTATTTGAACTCATCTTTGGCCCCTTTGGTTTTGCCCCCGCTTGTGGCTAACAACACCTTGTACAATTTGTGACCCTTCAGCCAGCAAAGGGTCTATATAGCAACGCACTCAAAGCGACCCTGTTCCTGTAAGAGGAAGGAACAGGTGTGTGTTATTGTCTGTCCATTTGGGTGTGCACCGCACAGCCATGTTGCAAGAAAACAAGGAGGAACTGTTAATCATGCAAGCTATACAAAACTTTTTTAGCACCCCGCTAGGAGTCGGTATCTTAAACTTCCTGCTGGCGTTGGTCATTTTGATCATTGGCTACATTGTTGCCCGCCTCGTCGCCAGCGTCGTCCGGCGTCTGCTTGAGCGCGTTGATTTAGACAATCGCATTGCCAACGCGCTTTCTGGAGGCAAGGAGGGAAGCAGTTTCAACACCGAAGAAATCGTTGCCCGCATTGTCTTTTGGCTCATCATGCTTTTTGTGCTGGTGGCTGTTTTCCAACGGCTCAATCTGCCCATTGTAGCCGAACCCATCAACGCTTTGTTGGCTCAAGTGACCACAGTCTACCTGCCCAGCATCGGTTATGCTGCCCTACTGCTGGGAGTGGCCTGGCTGCTTGCCACGGCGCTCAAATTCCTCATTACACGCGGTGCCCAAATGCTGCGTATTGATGAACGGCTGTCGGAACATGCGGCCCTGGAAGAAGGGGAGCGCGTGTTGGTGAGTGAATCGCTGGCAACGGCCGGTTTTTGGTTTATCTTCCTGCTTTTCCTGCCGGCTGTCCTCAGTGCCCTAGGCATCTCCCAAATTGCAGAACCGCTCCAGGGAATGTTTGCCCAGGTTTTTGATTATGTTCCCAACGTCTTTGCCGCCGCCGTTACCTTTATCATTGGCTGGTTTGTGGCTCGTATTGTCCGCCAAATTGTGACGAATTTATTAACGGCCGTTGGCGTAGACACCGTAGGTGAGCGCGTGGGGCTAACCGGAGAACGTGCTGTCTCCAAACTGGTTGGCACCGTTCTCTACACCTTCATCCTGCTCTTTACCCTCATTTCTGCCCTAGACCAACTCGCTATCGAAGCCATTTCCGGCCCGGCCACGCTGATGCTCAACACCCTCATCAACGCCATTCCCGCCATCTTTGGTGCTGCGTTGGTGCTCATCATCTCCTACTACATCGCCCGCCTTGTCTCCCGCCTCATCGTTGACCTGCTGGCTGGCATAGGTTTTGACAGCGTACCCAGCCGTTTGGGACTCAATCTAGCTGGTGGGCGCACCCCATCGGAATGGGTAGGCTATCTCATCTTGCTGGCGATCATGCTCTTTGCCGCCATTTCTGCCGCCGAACTGCTTGGCTCCCAATTCCTGGCCGACATTTTGGCAACGCTGATAGGCTTCTTGGGGCAGGTTATCATGGCACTCATCATCTTTGGCATTGGGCTTTATTTGGCAAACATGACCCGCAGTATCATCCTCAGTGCCGGTGGCAACAAAGCTAACTTCAGTGCCACCATCGCCCGTGCCGCCATTCTGGTTCTGTCTGGGGCAATGGCACTGCGGCAGCTTGGTGTAGCCGACGACATTGTGAACATGGCCTTTGGCATTATGCTGGGAGCGCTAGGCGTTGCAGCAGCTCTGGCGTTTGGTCTAGGCAGTACCAAAATTGCTGGTGGCGAGGTAGAACGTTTCTTGACGGGTTTGCGTTCTGACGACAATACGCCATAAAATAGGGTTCGTTATAGATAGCGAACTTCACTTTCACAATTTGTAACTATTCAGGTCTGGCAACCATGAACCAATTTGCGGCCAAAACATGTCATTTCGACGAGTCTTCGAGGAGAAATCCCGTTCCCTTTGACTAGAAACGTGGGATTTCTCGGGAGACCTCGAAATGACACCTGTACGGTTACCACAATTTAAGTGTGTAAAAACAGAGATTGGGAAATTAAATACGACTAATTTCTCAATCTCGATTCTTATTTGCCTGTTTGGTTTGTAAACACACAACTTAAGTTGGCTATCTTTATCTATTTTTAGGTGTTGTAAATTGTCAGATAGAGTAGATACCGTGCCAAATGGTATCTACTTTGTTGTTACGGAAGCCCAATGGCGACAACCCTGGCCTACTCGCCAGATCTAACTGATGACGAACTCGTGCAGCTTTTTCAAGCGCGAGGGGGGCGGGATGATCGTCCTTTCCGCGAGCTTTTTCGTCGCTATCAAGCTGTTGTCTGGCGGGCTTGCTATGGCATGATGCGTAATGCAGATGATGCCGAAGATTTAACGCAAGAGGTTTTTTTTAAGGCTTATCGCAATTTAAATAAGTTTGAGGGACGTTCATCGTTCAAAACGTGGATCTATCGTATTGCTATTAACACCGCGCAAAATGAGATTCGCCGCCGTAAACGTCGTGCCCAAGAGGCAGAAACGGCCGTTGAAGAAATGGCCGAATATTTGCCCAGCGATACCTTTCTAGAGTCGGCTCTGGAAGAAAAACAGCAGCGACGACTGCTGCAAGAAGCATTAGCCGATGTACGACCTGAAGAATATGAGGTTCTTTATTTAAAAGATATTGAAGATCGCCCATATGCGGAAATTGCCGAAATTTTGGGCATTAGCCTGAGTGCGGCCAAAATGCGCGTGCAGCGTGCCCGGCTGGCGCTACGGGTCAGTTACCGCCAAATTGCCGGCGAGGTGTAATGGTATGACAACACAAAACAACAACCACATTGATGAGCAAACTCTGAAAAAGTATGTAGCAGGTCAGTTAAGCAGCGCGGCGGCCGATGGCGTGCTGGCTCATTTGGAGCATTGTGATATTTGCCTGGAGCAGGTGGAGCAGCTATGGGCGCAAGACAAGGTGGGGCCAGCTAAAGCAGAAAAGTCATTGTTAACGGCCGTTTCCCCCAAACACCGAGAACGTCGCCTCATCAACCGCATTCACCGTTCCAACATGAGCGGCAAACTTGTTGAAATCGGCTTTAGTGGCTTTTTCGATGTTGTCTTGGCTTTACTACGCCCCCTAACCGGAACGCCACCCAAAAGAAAAGCAAGGGGAGAAGGATATGATTGATTTCACCGTCATTCAGCAAGCATTTTCTGGCATCTTTGCCCAAGCAATCACATTTATACCCAGACTGCTAACCACCATCATCATTCTGCTGATTGGCTGGTTCATTTCCCGTTTTCTGTCCACCCTCATCAAGCGTATTGCCGAGCGCGTGGGGTTAGACGGCATTTTGCAGCGCACCGGCATCAGCGGCTTTCTCGACCGCGCCCAAATCGAATCATCGGGCGGCGACGTGCTGGCACTGATCGTTTTCTGGACGATTTTCCTCAATTTCTTGCTCATCGGGCTGGAATATTTGGGGCTGCAAGCGGCCGTTGACCCGCTCCGCAACGTCATCGGCTTCCTGCCGCGCCTCATCAGCGCCCTGGTTATGCTTGTCTTAGGGGCGCTAGTGGCTCAATTCTTAGGGCGCACTGCCAGTGCCGCGATGGCAAGCATGGGGGTTGAGTTCCATCAGCAAGTAGGGCAAATCGTCAACAGCCTCATTTTGATCATGGTTGTCATCGTTATTTTGCAGCAGCTAGGACTAGATGCCTCTATTATGATCAACATTGTCACCGCCGTCATTGTGCTGACAGTAGCTGGGTTTGCCCTGGCGTTTGGTTTTGGCGGCCAAAACGTGGCGCGTAATGTGCTGGCAGGCTACTATGCCCGCGAATATTTTGATTTGGGCGACACGGTACTCATTAATGGGGAAGAAGGGACACTGGAAGGCATTGGCACGCTCAACGCCGAAATCCAGATGGCCGACAAGGTGTTGATCATACCCAACGTGCGGCTGACGGAAGAGATGACGGTTAAGAAGCTGTAATCAGTAATCGGTAATCGGTAATCAGTCAGACCGTTTACTGATTACTGTTTACCGATTACTGGCTCATTGGAGCCATTCGGCGAAAAACGGGTCGAGCAATTGGCCTGAGACCTCTTCCATGACGGCCTGGAAGTCGGCATCGCTGGCAGTACCGCCGCCGTACCGTTCAAAATAGAGGCGCAGCCCGGCAAAAAAAGCTTCATCACCAAGCTGACGGCGCAGGGCGTGAACGGCCGTTGCGCCCTCAAAATAAGTATTAAACCCAAACAACTGCGCCGGTGGCGGGTTGCCTAATGGGTAGCCCGCCCCGTTTTGTGCCACCGCCCCCGCCATTTCCGCAATCCGCGCATCCAACGCCTCCGCGCTTTCGCCGCGCATCTGCCACAGCAGCTCAAAATAGGTGGCAAACCCCTCGTTGCGCCACATTTCCTGCCAGGAATGGAGGCTGACATCATCGCCAAACCACATGTGGACGAGTTCATGAACGGCCGTTCTTGCCCCCACCGACTCAAACGACACAATCGAAAGCGTCTGCGTTTCCAACGCCACCTGCGGCGCATCCACCGTTACAAAGCCAAACGTCTCAAACGGATACGGCCCCAGCAGCCCGCTAAGCCAGTCGAGAGCTTCCCCCGTCACCGCTTCCACGCGGCGGAAATCTTCGCGGACGGGAGCAGCCACGTAGTGACGCAGCGGCACTCCCTGCGGCGAGGTCGCTTCAATGCGCTCAAATTCCCCCACGGCAATGACGGCCAAATAGGAGGCCATCGGGTAATCGTGCTGCCAAGTGAAGGTGGTGGCCGAACGGCCGTTTGGCAACGTCGTCGGCTTGGTTTCGCGCAGTGTGCCGTTGGCAACGGCCGTTAACCCCTCTGGAACCGTCAACTCAAAGCGGTAAAACGCCTTGTCGCGGGGATGGTCGTTGGCCGGAAACCAAAACCGCGCCCCGTCCGGCTCCGCCAAAGCGTAGACCATCCCATTGGCAAAGGTCAGCCCCAGCGACTCTACAAAACCAACATAGGGGGATTGCCGCCGTGTCGGTTCGCCGCCGTAGCGCACCGTCAGGCCAAAGGGAGTACCGGCCGCCAGCGGCTGCGGCAGTTCCACCAGCAGCTTGTCGTCTTCGCGGCGAAACGACAGCGGCGTGGCTCCGCTGCTCACGGCCACATCGGTAAACCCCACAAAGTCCAGCGACAATTCAGTCAACGTGGGGTCGGTGATGACCAGATCAAGGGTGGTGGCCGCCTGCTGCACCCGTGGGTCAGCCGGATCCAGCGTCAGGGCGATGGTGTAGGCTTGCACATCATAGCCGAGGTTGCCCAGTTCGGGGGTGTAGGGGTCGCCGATGGAGCGGTTGGTGAAAACGGCCGTTTCTCCCACCGTCGCCACCGTTGCCACAGGCGACAGGGTGGCCGTAGGCAGCACGGGAACGTTGGCGGCGAGGGTGGGGGTGTTGATGGCAGAAACGGCCGTTGTGGGCAACTCCGCCACAGCAATAGGCGTGGGGAAGACGGTCGCCGTACCGCTGCAACCCACCAGGGAACCAGTAACCAGTAACCAGTAACCAGTAACCAGTAACCGGTGACTAGTAATCAGTGACCTGTGAATCTTTGCTAACAACGCTTGCTTTTTCATCCGCAAAACCCCATACTAAACGCCCATGAACAGACCCAAATTGCGTCCTCTTGATTTTCAACCTGTCACCTACCAGGGGCAACAGATGTGGCTGCTGCGCGATCCGCTTGAACTCAGCCCACAGCAGTTAATTATACCCGGCGGGCTGGCGCAAATGCTGCTTTATTGCAACGGTCTCTATACGCCAGAGCAAATTCACGTCGCGTTTTGCCGCCATACCGGCGACAACGTGCCGTTGGCCGTCATCGAAGATGCCCTCACCCAGCTTGACAACGCCTGTTTGCTGGACAACGACCGGGCAGCGCAAGCCCAAATTGCCCAGCGCGAAGCGTACCGCGCCCAACCCCACCGCCCCCCGGCTTTGGCAAAATTGAGCTATCCCGACAACCCGCAGCGGCTGGCGCGGCAGTTGGCGCGGTATGGCGAGGATGATGACCGCAGCGGCTGGCAGCCGTGGCGCGGCCGCGCCATCGTGTCGCCCCACATTGATTACCAGCGGGGCGGGCCGGTGTATGCGAAGGTGTGGGAACGGGCGGAAACGGCCGTTTTGGAAGCCGACCTCGTTCTCATCTTTGGTACCGACCACAACGGCGGGCGCGGCACCTTCACCCTGACGCGGCTCCCCTATGCCACCCCCTTTGGCGTGCTGCCCACCGACACCAACCTGATTGATGCCGTGGCCGAAGCGATTAGCCCCGCAGAAGCGTATGCCGAGGAGTTGCACCACCGCAAAGAACACGCCATTGAATTATCGGCCGTTTGGCTTCACTACATCTACCACAAACATGGCGTGGCTCCCAAACCGATGGTGCCGATTTTGTGCGGCTCGTTCCACCATTTTGTCCGCAACGGCGGCCACCCGGCCAATGACGAACTGCTGATGACGGCCGTAGAGACCTTGCGGCGGGAAACGGCCGGAAAAAAGGTGCTGGCCGTCGCCTCGGTTGATTTTGCCCACGT
>JACKCD010000057.1 GCA_020634215.1 Ardenticatenaceae bacterium
TTCTGTGCCCCTTTGTGCAATGCGTTATTAGAGATTGGAGATTGGAGATTAGATAGCGCACAATCTCCGATCTCCAATCTCCAATCTCCATCCTCTCAGGACACCCTCGAACAACTCGACCATGCCAACCTCTTTCTTATTCCTCTAGATGATGAGCGTACCTGGTATCGTTATCACCATCTTTTTGCCGATTTGTTGCGGCAGCGATTGCAAAGTCAAGAGCCGGAGCAATTGCCACAGCTTCATTTACGCGCCAGCTGCTGGTTAGCGGCCAACAACTATCTAGCCGAAGCCTTTGATCACGCGCTGGCGGCTAATGCTATTGAAGAAGCGGTACGGTTGGTGCAAGAACATGCCTTGAAGCTGTTTGGGCGAGGTGAAATTACGCTGGTATCGCGTTGGCTTAAAGACTTGCCGCCATCTCTCATCCAGAGTGACCCCGCGCTCTGTGTGCTGCAAGCGTGGCTTTACTATTTTGCCCAGCGACCCAAAGAGGCGGAACATTATCTCGATCTGGCACAGCAATTGCAGGCCGATGACCAATTAGAGCCTGAGATGTTGAATCGTTTAGCCATCTTGCGTGGCTGGGTGGCAAGGGAAAGTGGCGATACTGAAACGGCCGTTAACTGGCATCAGCGAGCCTCTGGTTATTTGCCCAATGATCATCCAGGGCGAGGTCTCAATATGCTCTTTTTGGCGACGGCTTTGCTGCGCGATGGGCAGGTGGAGACCGCAATTGCCCATTATCGGGAGGGAATTGAGCGATGTTTGGTTAATGGTAGTCTGGCGGCGGCGATGGGATCGGCCTACGGGCTGGCGAATTTGTATTTGGTACAAGGGCGGCTGCAGGAAGCGCGGCATTTTCTGGAGAGCCAAGTGGCTTGGGCACAGGCGCGACAGTTGGCTTTGTCGCCATCGCTTGGTTTGGTTTATGTGGGGTTGGGGCGTATTTATTACGAGTTGAATGAGTGGGAAACGGCCGTTTCCCACCTGCAAACCGCCATCAAAACCAACCGCTATCTGACCAAAACAACCACACCCGCCATGCTGTTTTTAGCCTGGATAGATTATTGGCAGGGTGATTACGAAGCAGTCGAAGCAGCTTTGTCTACAGTCGAGACAGATCTGCAACGGTGGGATGTGTCGCAGGACAAGACTACTATTGAAGCGGAGTTGGTGCGGTTGTGGTTGGCAATGGGGAGGGAAACGGCCGTTTCCCAGTGGCAAGCCCAACACCCATCACCCCATTCAGAAATGCACCAAATTACGGCCGTTCGTATTCTGCTGGCACAAGGGCGCGAACAAGTTGATGAAGCCTATTTGGTGCAAGCCAATAGCTTGCTGACGGAGCTAATCGGCAAGGTAGATGAGCGAGAAAAAGGCAAACAGATGGTTTTGTACATCTTACAAGCCCTGACTTTGGTAGTGTTAGGAAGAGTGGAAACGGCCGTTTCCACTCTCAAAAAAGCCATGTATTTAGCCGAACCAGAAGGGTATCAGCGCATCTTTCTCGACGAGGGACAGCCGATGGCTAAACTGCTTTACGCTCTGATTGACCAAGAAGGCCACAACGCCTACGCCTCTCAACTCTTAGCCAACTTCTCTGACAAAGTTCCCATCAAGCCTGCCTCCGCACCTGACCCCAACACCGCCCTGATTGAACCATTGAGCCAGCGGGAGATTGAAGTTTTACAGCTAATAGCCGAGGGATTGGCAAACAAAGAAATTGCCCAAAAGCTTTATCTGTCGGTCGGCACGGTCAAAGTCCATACGCGCAATATTTACGGCAAGTTGGGGGTAAGTAGTCGCACTCAGGCAGTGGCCAAGGCGCAAGGGTTGGGGATTTTGTAGACGGCCGTTCCTTCCCAATACCACCTCCTTACCACCTTTGGTAGATGAAAAATCACCTCCCATTTTGCACAATAACCTCATCAAATTGAACTGAGGTGAAAGATGCAAACCATTACGAGTGCTGAATTAAAAGAGAAACTAGATCGCGGCGACGATTTCAAGCTGGTTATGACGATGAATGAGCAGGCTTTTCATAAGGCACATATTCCTGGCTCACTCTGGGCGACAATTCAGAATGTCACCGAAGTCGTTCATCCTAATGAAGAAATTGTTGTTTACTGCTCCAATTTATATTGCCCCGCCAGTATCGCTGCCTATCAGCTATTGGTTCGGGCTGGTTATGCCCATGTGCGCCGCTTTGCTGGTGGTTTGGCTGAATGGGAAGCGGCTGGTTATTCGTTGGTGAGGGGGTGAGGGTGAACGGCCGTTTTCCCACTCCCACACTTTCCCCTATAATAGCCGCATGGCTGAGATACTCCTGCAAACCAAACTGTTTGCACCGCCAAAACGGCCGTTTCTCATTTCCCGCCCTCACCTTATCACCAAGCTGAATGAAGGGTTGATGGGCAAATTAACGCTGGCTTCAGCACCGGCTGGTTTTGGCAAAACCACGCTGATTTCTACCTGGCTCAATCAGTTAGCGGCAACACACAAAACAGCCTGGCTGTCTCTGGATGAGAGCGACAATGATCCGGTTCGCTTTTTTGCCTATTTGATCGCAGCACTGCAAACGGTAGAAACGGCCGTTGGGCAAAGTTTAGCGAATACATCACAACTGCCACCAGCGGAGGTGGCGATGCAGTTGTTGTTGCCGGAGATAACGGCCGTTTCCCACCCCTTCATCCTCGTCCTAGACGACTACCACCTCATCAATACCCCCGACATCCACAAAGCCATCGAAACCCTGTTAACCTACAGCCCACCCCAAATGCACCTCGTCATCATCAGCCGCGCCGATCCACCTTTCTCCCTATCCAAATTGCGAGTGCGCCGCCAACTAACCGAAATTCGCGCCCGCGATTTGCGCTTCACCCCAGACGAAGCCACCGAATTCCTCAACCAAATCATGGGCTTGTCCCTCTCGCCGCAAGAAGTTAGCTTATTGGAAAAACGCACCGAGGGCTGGATTGGCGGCTTGCAGTTGGCCGCTCATTCGCTGCAAATGGAAGCAGACAAAACGGCTTTCTTGACGGCTTTTGCGGGTGATGATCGTTACATTGCTGATTATCTGTTGGAAGAAGTGCTGGCTTCTCAGCCGGAAGCCATCCAATCCTTTCTCCTACAAAGCTCCATTTTGCCGCGACTCAGCGCACCTTTGTGTAATGCGATTTTGGAACGGCAAGACAGCCAAACCATTTTGGAGTTTTTAGAGCAGTCCAATCTGTTCATCGTGCCGCTGGATAATCGCCGCCAATGGTATCGGTATCATCATCTCTTTGCCGATTTGCTGCGGGATCGGCTGGAAGCTGCCTCTGGTTCAGTTCGTCAACTGCATCAACGAGCCAGCCAATGGCACATTGACAATCAGCAGGTGCAAGAGGCTGTGGAACATGCCCTGTTGGCCGCCAATTATGAGCGAGCCATTGCGCTTATTTTGGATGGTGCCATTGAGATTTTTATGGGCAGCCGCCTGTTGACCCTTTTGCCATGGTGGCAAAAATTGCCTGAAACTTTGCGAACGCAAAATCTAACGCTCTTGATGATGATGGCTTGGGCGTGGCTGGCAACGGGACATTTGCATGAATCGGAGCAGGGTTTGCAGATGATTGAACAGGCTTTAGGCTCATCTACATCAGCCTTGTTGACAGATATTGACAAGTTGGAGCCAGGGGTGCGAAATGGGCTGATTGAGGTTGTGGCGATTCGGATGTCACGGCAAACGGGCGTTTCCTTCAACGCTTCCGAAAGATTGACACTTTGCCAGCGCATTCTCCCCTTCCTCGTACCCGAAGAAACAATTTACCTCTTTACACCGCTGTTCGTCCTGCGTCCAGTTGCCCTGTTTAACATGGGACTGTCCTATCAGCTAATGGGGCAATTGGAAACGGCCGTTCAAGCATTTACAGAGGCGATGGAACAAGCCAGAACCTTTGGCAATGTGCATATTGTGGCCTCTTCGTTGGGGCATCTAGCGGAGATACAGATTGAACAAGGGCAACTTCATCAAGCGGCCGATACTTGCCAGCGTGGGTTGGAAACATTAGACGCTTTAGCTGGTAAGTCGTCGCCCATGTCAGGTTTATTGCATGTGCAGTTGGGGGAGCTATTTTATGAGTGGGGTGATTGGGAAACGGCCGTTCACCATTACCAAGAAGGCATAGCCCTGGCTCAACCCTGGCAGAACAAAGAAACATTGTTGCCCGGTTATGCTGGTTTGGCTCGTGCTTATCACGCCTTAGCGCAACCGCAGCAAGCCCAGGAAGCCCAAAAAGCCTATGCCCAACTAGCTGGGGCGGAATTGGCAAGCGCCGAACCAACATCGCCGCAGGCTCAGGCTGTTTTGCCACCCGCTGAAGTCTACACGCTTGTCGAGCCGCTCAGCGAACGTGAATTAGAAGTTTTGTCTCTCATCGCCGAAGGGCTGACCAACCAGGAAATCGCCCTGCGGCTGCACCTCTCATTAGGCACAGTCAAAGTCCATGCCCACAATATTTATGGGAAGTTGGATGTAAACGGCCGTACCCAAGCCGTCGCCAAAGCCCGCTCTCTCCATCTCATCGAATCGTAAATAGCTACTGGCGGCTAGGTTCTGTTGACATTTCAGAATTTGAACCGCAAAGTACGCAGACGGCGCAGAGAAAGAAAAGAAAACAAGCTAAATCTCTGCGATCTTTGCGCCCTCTGCGGTGAAATCAGCTTCTTTTTGCCAAATGCCAACAGAACCCAGTGGCTAACCACCAACCCCTTGCCTTTATATCCCCGCTATATCTTTCGATAGATGTGGCTATATCTCCCCGCCTGCTATCCTACAAACATGAACGAAATGGCACGAGACAAAGGGCATCAATCCATCACGATTGATCAACCAGGCATCTACCGCATCAAAATTCAGGGACGGTTGAGCCAGCGACTCCAAGACCGATTTGATGAGATGGCCATCGCCGAAGAGACCAACCTGGCTGGTGTTCCCCTCACGACACTTACCGGGCAAATTGCCGATCAAGCTGCCCTGCATGGCCTCGTCGCCCGCATTAGAGACCTGGGTTTACCCCTCATTTTGGTCGAGTTGGTAAGCCCAGTTGACCCAGGAGGTTAAGCAAAATGGAAAATGTGCAATCTACCATCAACTTGGTTTTAAAAGCAGTGGCCGTTGGGATGTCCGTGGCCGTTGTCGTCCTCGGCACATTAGGTCATGTCGAGATCAGTACACAGGTAAGTTTATTGGGGATTGGCCTGTTTGCTCTGGCACTGGTCGCCCTACGCCAATAGGAGGTTTACGATGAAAGCAATGCGATTGGCATTGAAAGTGATGGCTTTAATCATCTTATATTTTGTCCTTTTTATAGTTAGTTCAGGGCTGGTAGCGGCCGGGGCAGAACCACCACCTGCGGATCAGATGAGTCTCATCTTTGCAGTGACGCTTCTCATCGCCTTTGTTAATGTGGTCATTGCCACACTCATCATTCGGTCGTCAGATTGGCACGGCTGGAAGTTGGCGGGGGCGGTGGCTTTGGCATTGTATGGCGCAGCTACTTTTTTGTCAGCCATTGAAGCGGTTTATTATGCGCCCGCACTTGGCAGTTCTTATCAAGATGTTGCGGCTATTTTGCCCACGATTTTGCTGCCAAACCTGATCACGTTTGCTATTTTCATGCCTATTGCGGTGCGGGTGCTGGGTAAATGGCGGGCAGATGATGGGGCAGTGATAGGAAAACGGCCGTTTTTCTCCACACAACAATGGCTCATCAAACTCACCACAGCCAGCATCATCTACTACTTGCTCTACTTCACCTTCGGCTTTTTCGTCGCCTGGAGTAATCCAGAGTTACAGGCCATGTACAGCGCGGGCGCAGACAATACTCTGTTGATGGTCTGGGGCGTTATCCCCTTACAGCTCTTTCGAGGTCTGCTGTGGGTGCTGTTCACCTTGCCCATCATTCGCCTGACACGTTTACAACCCTGGCAGACGGCGTTGCTGGTCGGCGTACTCTGCTCACTGCCCATGAGTGTACCGCTGTTTATGCCCAATGAGTTGATGCCTGATGCCAGTGCGCGGCTGTCCCACTTTTATGAGATCACTGCCTCCAATTTCCTCTGGGGCATGGTTTTGGTCTGGTTTTTCCATCGCAGCCATCGCTCCCTACGGGATTTATTTGGGCTGGAACAGACCGATGCCACCTATGAACCACATACTGTCAAAGCGACGGTAAAGTAAGAATAAGTATTGTAGTCGCACCTTAACAATGAAATTTTCGTTGGTCAGCAAAAGGCTCAGGATAGCTTACCAGTTTATGATGACAACCAACCATTTTGAGCAGCGATAGCGATGGCAGCGGCGCGGGAATCTACGCCGAGTTTGTTGTAGACGCTGGTAAGGTGGGCTTTGACGGTGCGTTCAGTGATGCCCAGCTGCAGGGCAATGCCTCTATTGGTCTCGCCATTGGCGACGGCACGTAGGGTTTGTAGTTCCCGTTCTGTGAGTGGGTTGGGAGTGGCGATAGACGGCCGTTCCCCACCCCCCTCTCCCGCCATATGCGCCATCAACCGACTCATCACATCAGCATTCAGCAGCGATTCCCCCTTAGCCGCCGCCTGGATTGTGTCCAGCAAAGTTTGGCGAGGCGTATCTTTAAGCAAAAAGCCTTTCGCACCCGCTTGCAGACCCCGCAGCATCAAATCATCCTCATTGTAGGTGGTCAAAATAACAATAGCCACCTGAGGGTAATCACGCTGTAAATGCTCAATCGCGGTCAGCCCGTCCATGCCTGGCATCCGCAAATCCATCAGAACCACATCAGGCAGATGGGTCGCCACAAGCTGGATGGCTTCGATGCCATTGGCTGCTTCGCCAATCACTTCAATGTCATCGGCCGTTTCTAAAATAAGGGTCAGACCTTCACGCACAATCGAATGGTCATCGGTAATTAAAACGCGAATGGGTTCGCTCATCATCTCTCCAATGGCAAGGTAATCGTTAAATTTGTGCCTTCGCCGATGTTACTTGTTATCTGAAAAGTGCCGTTAACCAGGCGCACTCTTTCGCGCATCCCCAGCAGGCCATAATGACCTGCACGAACGGCCGTTTCCCCCTCACGCAAAGCCAATTTATCCACCGCAAAACCCACACCGTCATCCCGCACCTGAATCGTCAACTGCCCATCCGCCATCACCACCGCCAACCACACCTGCTCGGCTTGCGCGTGGCGCGTAATATTAGTCAGGCTTTCGCTGATAATGCGCTCCGCATGGTCGGCGATGACGGGGGGAATATTGGTTCCGCTTGTGACATCAAGGGTGAGATGGCAGGGAATACCCGTTGCTCTGGTAAAGCGGTCGGCGTGGTATTGAACGGCCTCAGAAAGTGTGCGATTGTCAAGCCGCAGGTCATCAATGGCGGCACGGGCATCAGCCAAGGTGGTACGGGCACGTCTCATGCTTTGCTCGATAATGGTTTGGGCGCGGGGAAAACGGCCGTTTTCCAAATGATTATTGGCCGCTTCCAACTGCAACACCAGTCCGGCCACCCCTTGCGCTAGGGTGTCGTGCAGTTCCCGCGCCATGCGCTGCCGCTCGGCGGCCAAGGTTAAACTTTCCACCTGCGCCGCATAATCAGCCAATTGCCGATTGGTCGCCGCCAGCTCGGCCAAAAGCCGCTGGCTTTCTGCGCGGGCTTCGGACTGCCGCCGATACATCCCAATAAAAATGATGAGCAGCGTCATTGTGGAAACAGTAGGCGATAACCACTCCATCAGGAGGGAGAGTCCACCGAGCATGAAGAAGCTAACGGCCGTTAACCCAATATACCCAACTACCCCCAATACAGGCAGCCGCGTTAAGCCAAACAGCCCCAGCGTTTCCGTCACCAGGGTGGCAAACAGGGCCAAGACCAGTTCCGGCCGTTGGGACACGATCACTAGTGCCAGTGCCAACACGCCCTGACCCAATAAATAAGGAATGCGCCACTGCCTGTGAATTGCCACGTAGCTGCTCAGCCAGTGCAGTGCCAAATGCATCACTAACAGCATGGCAAAAATTGGCAGCCGAACGAACGGCATGGGTTTGGGTAGTCTAAACAGGGTCAAGGTTGTTGTGACAAGCAGGATAAAGGTAATGATGAGGTAAAACGGCCGTGCCTCGGCAAACTCATCGCTTTGGAAAATGGAGCGTATGGATTTCAGCATGTGGCTATTGTACCCGATTCAGCCTGTTTGGAATTGTCCATCTGTCCATTGTCCAATGGTACAGTCGCTTAGGACAGGGTGGACGATGTAACGGCCGTTATCATCCCCTAAACTAAAGGCAACCAACTCAAGAAATGAAATGGCAAGAAGGAGTGAATCATGAACAAAAAATTATTTTCAACAACAACCTTGTGGCTACTTATTTTCGGCCTGCTCAACCTATTTGCTTCCGGCCATTGGACAATAGCGGTGGCAACTTGGGTAGCGCCAATATTCGCCCTGCACTATCTCACCGTTAGTCAGGAACGGCGCAAATTTTTCCGTTTCTTTCTGGTTTACTGGATCACCCTGTCCATACCCTGGTATGGGGGCACACCGATTTTTGGCCCAGCTCACTTCATTTTTATGGCTGTGAATACCCTGATTGCCGTGATTCCTTATGCTGTTTATCAATGGTTAGCACCACGACTGCGGCGCAACGACCGTCTCCCCTTCCTTGCCACCTTCATTTTCCCCTTGGCTGGGACGACGGTGGAGTTTTTGATGAGCAGTGCCAGTCCGCTAGGCAACTTTGGTGCTGCTGGGTATTCGCAATATGGCATTCCGGTGTTGACGCAACTAACGGCCGTTACCGGCATGTTGGGTCTGACCTTCCTGATTTCCTGGTTCCCAGCCATCGTCAACTGGGCCTGGGACAACAAATTCGAGTGGGCGCGGGTTCGCGCTGGCGTGGCCGCCTTCGCCGTTGTTTTGCTGGCCGTGATTGGTTATGGCGCGGTGCGGCTGGCGACAGCACCAGAGATTGGTTCGCAAGAAACGGTGCGCGTAGCCTCATTTACCCTGGTTGAAAATCACATGGGTGACTTGAACACCCTGCTGGAAGAAGAAGGGGTAGACGCTTATCGGCAGGCAACCCAATCTGTACACGCCCAATATCTGCAAATGACAGAAACGGCCGTTGCCGATGGTGCTAACATCATTCTCTGGCCGGAACTGGCAATTACGGGTGTCGAGGAAGATGTGCAGGCCACCATCGCCAAGGGGCAGGCACTGGCGCAGGAAGCAGGTGTTTATCTGGCGATGCCCGTTTTCATCGCTTTTCCAGATAGCGACCGTACTTGGGAAAACAAACTGTATGTGGCCGATCCAGACGGCAATATCATCCTGGAACACGTCAAATATGGCGGCAATTTGCTGGAAGGTACGCTGAAAGGCAGTGGCGAGATTCAGATCGTGGAAACGCCCTACGGCAATTTGGCAGGCATCATTTGCTGGGACACCAACTACCCCAACATCGTGCGTCAGGTGGGCCAGCAAAAAGCCGACATCTTGCTCTCGCCCTCGAAGGAGTGGGAAGGCATCAACCCGATGCACGCCGAAATGGCCGTCTTCCGCGCCATTGAGAACGGTACGGCTGTCGTTCGGCAGACGGATGAGGGGCTTTCGATTGTGGTGGATGGTTACGGCCGTACCCTGGCTATGGGTGAAGGCTTGGTCGCCGATGGCAACTATCTCTTGGTTGAAGTTCCCACCAGCAGCCCTACGACGATTTACCCGATTATTGGTAATATAGTCGGCATCGCCGCCGCCGCTGGATTGGTTGCACTCGCCATCTACGCCCTGTTTGCAGCGCACCGTCAGCGTCAGGAAGCAGTAGAAACGGCCGTTGTCACTCCCTAAAGGAGACGACATCAACTGTCGTTGACTACCATGACTGAAAATCCACAGGTTTCGCAGATTCAACTTTAATCTGCGAAATCTGTGTAATCTGCGGATTATCTCCAGAAGAGGAAAAAGCAATGAGTGAACAAACCCAATCACCCGAAAAGAAATTTAGTATGCGCGACCTGCTGGCGATCAAAGATTATCGGTTTTTGTGGTCAGGACAGATTATCTCCAACATCGGCAGCAGCATGACCAACCTAGCCTTGCTGCTGCTAGTCAACCACCTGACCGGCTCCACAGCCGCGTTAGCGACGATGGCGATTGTGCTGGCCTTGCCCAGCTTGCTGTTTGGCATGTTTGCCGGGGTGCTCATTGACCGCGCCGACCGCAAAAAAGTGATGATTGCCGCCGATCTTTTCCGCGCCATCATCGTGCTGGGCTTCATGCTCGTAGACAGCGCCGACAAGATTTGGATTCTGTACGCCATTGGCTTTGTGCAGGCCAGCGTAGACACCTTCTTTGCCCCGGCACGTGGGGCACTGGTTCCCAACATCGTGCCCAAAGAAGGGCTGCTCACGGCGAATTCGGTTTCGGAAACCAGCCGCATTCTGTTCAGTTTGGTCGGGACGGGAATCGCGGGCTTTTTGATTGGGCAATTTGAAGATTATCGTCTGATTTTTAGCATTGATTCGGTTACGTTCTTGCTCTCAGCTTTGCTCATCATGCAAATTCGATACACGCGCAAGGTGGGCGCAGACAAACAGCCGATTGATGCCGGCCAGGTCTTTAGCGAACTGTGCGAAGGGCTGAAAGTGACCTTCTCGAACCGCGTTTTGGCGGGCACGATTGTTGCCTTTGCCGTAACGATGCTGGGGTTGGGCGCAGTCAACATCTTGCTAGTGCCGCTGCTGGTGGATGATTTGATGGTGAAGGAGACGTGGTTTGCGGCAATTGAGTTTTCACAAACGGCGGGCATGGTTTTGGCAGGTGCTTTGGTCGCCAGTTTAGCTTCCCGTCTGAGGCCAACCCATATTTTGGCGGGATCGTTGATTGGTCTAGGTATTGCTGTGGGGTTCATGGCTTTACCAACGGCCGTTTGGCACATCCTCATCATTCTCTTTGCAGCCGGGTTGACGATTACGCCCTTGCAAGCCGCCGGTTCAACGATTATTCAAACGGCCGTTCCCGACAAAATGCGCGGACGAACTGGTTCGGCCAACAACATGTTCATCACCACGGCGCAGCTCGTTTCGATGGGACTGGCGGGTGTATTAGCCGACATGATGGGCGCACGGCAGGTCTTTATGCTGGGCGGTGGGCTGGTCGTCTTGGCAGGCATTGTTGCTTTACTCATCTTTCGCGGCGCGGAAATTGGCCTGCCTACGCCAGGTATGCAAACGGCCGATTAGTTCGCATTACGGAGAAGATAATGAAGATCGAAAAACGGCCGTTCCCCCTCAGACTCCTACTCATCATCATACTCCCCATCATTGGCCTGGCTCTAGGCGTAGCCATCACCGTTGCCCTCAACATAAACCAGACAGATTATAGCAATCTCGTCGTCAACCTTTTCTATCTTCTGGCCTGTTTTGGTCTGATAGCAATCTTCAAATTTTCGCAGCAGGATCTAGGTTTGCAGGTTAGACCAGGGCAACTCGGCTGGCATGTGGGCATCGCTCTGCTCATATTCATTTTGTACCTCCTCTTTTACTTGTTTGTCATTCGCATTTCAGCACTCAAACCATTTTCGGCCGCGATGGGTTGGGGATTACTCACGAATGTCATCGTGGTATTGGCTGAGGAACTCTATTTCCGGGGGATGGTTTACAGCTTTGTAGAGCAGCGTTTTTCGGCGCGAGTGGCGTTGGTGGTAACGGCCGTTCTCTTTGGCCTCTTTCACGCTCAACAAGGTCTGCGCGGCATCATCAGCAAAACATTCACCGGCTGGCTGTGGGGCAGTGTGCGCTATTCATCGGGCATGATCTTCCTCCTTATCTTTCCCGTCCATTACGCCTTCAACAGTATCTGGCTTTTATTCGAGGGTAACTGGAACAACCCGCCGGGCTGGGCCATCTATCTGTTAGCGGCGGGGGAATTTCTACTAGGCTTGGCTATTGTGCTACGTCAAGATCGAAAGGTAACGATTCATGAACAACTCCCTGTTTCTTCGTCCTAAATTCCAAGTCACCGCCACCTGGCTGTGGTTCATTCTGCTGCCGCTGAGCCTGGTCGCCATTCTCGTTGGCCTTGTGCAGCTAGAGATCAGCACCATGCGTGGCTGGTGGAGTGACCATCTTTATTATCAAGGCTATTTTGAAGCGGCACTGGCTGGCTTGTTGCCTGTCATCTTCTTCTGGCTGAACAAAGAGCCTTGGGCGAAGTATGGTTTGCGTCGTGAAAAGCTGGGGCTAAGTGTGGGGCTGGGGTTGGGAATAACGGCCGTTTTCTTCCTCTACTCCTACTTCACCACCAGTAACTGGATCAACCATTCCGACATCGCCACCGATTTAGGCGGACTCAACCTCATCTGGTTCACACTTTGGGGCATCTTCGCCAACGGGCCACTAGAACTCTTTTTCTACATCTTTCTCCTCGAAAAAACCGACGAAATCTTCAACAGTGGTCACAAACTGCTCTCGACGGGTTTCTGGCTCACCACCTTTTTACATGCCGCCGCCCACATCATCACCACCCAAAGTCTCAGCAATGCCTTCACTGTCTTCATCACCTTCCTCTGCCTGGGTCTTATTTATCGCACGACTAAAAACGCCCTTGGGCCGATGCTGGCCTGGACGCTCATCAACGGCATGGTTTGGGCATACATCACCATGCCCCTGAATTAAGGAGGCTTATACACCATGTACATTATCAGAAAAAGCATCACCTGGCTGTTGGTAACTGTCTTGGGGTTGGTCGCTCTTGCCCTACTTTACGCCTTTCTCTTTTATCCTGCCGAATACGTCCTGCGCGTTCTGCGTTGGGGTGATGCCGATGTGTATGATTACCAAAAGTTTCCGGCACGAACAATGTCCGCTAGCACGGAACCCTTTCACTTTGTGGTTAATTTGCAGGAAACGGCCGTTCTTAACCAATTCAACCAAAGCCCCATCACCAACGGCGACTTCGAGCAATTCCTGACCGATACTGGCACCCAAGCCTTCCTCGTCATCCAAAACGATGCCATTTTGTATGAAAACTATTTCAACGGCGCGTCCCACAACACTACCGTCACTTCCTTCTCAATGGCGAAATCCTTTGCCTCCACCCTCATCGGCATCGCCATCAGCGAAGGCCACATCCACAGCGTCAACGACCCCATCACCGACTACCTGCCCGAATTGGCGCAGCGCGTCCCCTCCTTTGCCCACATCACCATCCGCGACCTGCTCATGATGTCCTCCGGCATCCATTACGCCGAGTTCCCCTTCGTCAACGGTGATGATGCCAAGACCTACTACTACCCTGATCTGCGCGATTTGGCGCTCAACCAGACGAAAATTGATGGTGATCCCGGCCAGACCTTCCTCTACAACAACTATCACCCATTGCTGCTTGGCCTCATTTTAGAGCGGGCTACCAGTATGCCCGTCGCCGACTACTTGGCGCAAAAAATCTGGCAGCCCATCGGTATGGAGGCAGACGGCACTTGGAGTTTGGATGCGCGGGGGTTTGAGAAGATGGAAAGTGGTATCAACGGCCGTGCTATAGACTTTGCCAAATTCGGCCGTCTCTTCCTCAACCAGGGCAACTGGGATGGCAACCAAATCGTCCCCGCCATCTGGGTGGACGAAGCCACCAACCCCGATCCTTCCCGCTCAGGAAATTATTACTCCGATCAATTTCGAGCAACCATTCCCAACGGCTATTACAAATATATGTGGTGGGGTTTGGAGCGCGAGGGAGCCGCTAACGACTTTGCCGCCCTGGGTAATCATGGACAGTTCATCTACGTCTCGCCCTACAAAAACCTGATCATCGTGCGGCACGGCGAAAAATATGGTGCTGATTATGCAGAGTGGTTGCAGTTATTTTATGATTTTGTCACCGATTTTGAGGGGTGATGTCTGCAAACATGTGACAAGCTCTTTCGGAAGTGCCTGTCATCCATGGATACCGCTGATAAACGGCCGAAAATTGTGGCCGAGGTGGGGCAAACGGCCGTTTCCCCTGCAAATTCCCTACCCTAATCCAAGCCAGACTCCCACTCGGAAGATTCCACGATTACCCACCTGGACTTTTTTAATGCTGCCTCAAACTGCTGCATCTCCGGCGTAAAGTCCCGTTTCTGACTGCGAAACTCGCCAGCAAACTTCTCTCGGCAGGTTCTGTCCCATACCAAGGCTTCCCCCATCGTTAACAGAAAGGCATAATCTACATAGATGGGATTGCCAGTGTCAAGCTCACGATCACGAAATTTGGCGAAGAATCCACGACGATCCCACCAGATGGGAAATCGCATCACCCGTGCTGGCTGACTGGTATTAGACGGGAAAAGGTAGATTCTTTCGGTACGTGCTGGCATAGATAGCCTCCTCCATTGTCTAAAAGCACATCAACAAAAGTTCCCAGAGATTGAGGCTGGTGGCTTCTCAATCATCTATTAACGGATCGTTGTGGAGCAATTTGCCCAATCGCGCTACGAAGTTATGTGGCTGGCTCGTTCAGAGACGGTCAGCAAATTCGGCCATCTCCTGCTTCGAGCTTAAAATGTGAACTTGCATAAGATCACGGCAGTGCGAAGCCAGAGCATTGTTACTTTCGCGCACGAAGTCTCGGTTCCGCCAATTCCGCCAAACTATCCCCCATTCATCTCGCAGCCGCTGCGAGAGAGATTCCTCGCAGCCGGCCGGCATCTGAGTATCTGGAGGTCGTCGAAGTCCACGCCTAAACGCTCGCCACGCACAGAGCCACCAAGGCGTAGCGAGGATCACCAGTGTGTCTGCACGCTCAACCAAGATGCCGTTATCTACGTCATTGCTGTCAACAATCCATTTCTCGCCAGCGAGCAATACACGTTGTTTCTCCAGCATCTCGCCTTCTGGTACTCGAACCCAACCTGGGTTCCAACTATAAATATCCAAGTGAATGAGAGGAAGGCCTGTCTTCTTAGACAAAACCCGCGAAAACGTACTCTTCCCGGCACCGGCCATGCCAGTGACGACAACACGGTTACCAATTAAAGGAGGGCTGACTCGTTCGCTCATAATCTCAATTTAGACATCAACAAAGAAGAAGTCGAGCGCGGATAGCTGTCTATCTGTGGGACGCGCTAACAACTGCTCAGACAGATAACGACGCTTAAAGAACCTAAAAAACTTGGTTTCTACTCTTCAGCGCGGCTCACCCAAAGGGATTTTGTTAACTCTGCCCCCAGCACCACATTATCATCCCGTCCCACGCGCAGCCGCATGGGGCCATTGAACGGGGCACGCCCCACAATCTCAAAATCAGCCCCTGGAACCAGCCCTAGCTTGGCAAAATATTGCAGCTTTTCCGGCTCGTGGGTGCGGACGCGGCTCACCGCCCCTTTTTGCCCCACACCCAGGTTCATGATGCAAATATCGTTGACTTCGGGCAGCACGCCGTTAACGTCGGGGATTGGCTCACCGTGAGGGCAGCGGGTAGGGTGGTTGGTCATTTGCGCCATCCGCTCAGAAATGGCTTCGTTAAGGCCGCGCCCCATGACCTCGGAATGCTCGTGGGCTTCATCCCAAGTGAACCCCATCAGCTTGACCAAAAAAACTTCCAATATGCGGTGGCGGCGAATTTCGCGCAGGGCTTCCTGCCGCCCCAGTTCGGTAAGCTGGGAGCCATAATAGGGAACACGCTCAACGTAACCGGCACTTTGCAAACGGCGCAACATGCGCGGAATGGCGGGAGCGGATACGTTTAACCGTTCGGCCAATGCAGTAGTGCTAACGGTGGGAGAATCTTCTTGCAGCCGGTAGATTTCGGCCAAATATTCACGCATGGCATAGCTCGGCTGCAGCTCGTTTTCATCTCGATCATCGGGTTCCCACGTCATGGGTAACAGTTTAACCCATTCTGCTGGCTTCTGCCAAGCAGGTTGAGATGGCTCTAAACGGCCGTTTCTCCCTCCAACCGCGCAATCGTCCCCTCCACCAGTTCAACCAGTTCGCGCAGCATCGGCTCATCAAAGCGAAACTCAGCCCCGGCAGCGGCAAACAGCTCTGGCAGCGGCACCGTGCTGCCCAGGGAAAGGGCGTGGCGGTAATTTTTAACGGCCGTTGCCTGATCCACTAAACTGTTGCGCCAAACCTGCACTGCCCCCACCTGTGCCATACCATACTCAATATAATAAAACGGCACGCCAAAAATATGGAGCTTGCGGTGCCACCCCGTTTCCCGCATCGCCTCATAACCCGCCCAATCAACGCCCGGCATAAACCGCTGCCACAGCGCATCCCACGTGGCATCACAGTTGGCACTGTCCAACGCTTCATCGGGGTGGGTATAGACCCAATGCTGAAACGCATCTACCACCGCCATGTAAGGCCAAAAGGTGATAATTCCTTCCAAATGTTCAATTCGCGCCCGTGCCGCCTCTTCGGCCGTATAAAAACCGCCCTGGTCTTTGGTCAGATAAGGTGCAGCCAGCAGTTCCATGCTCATCGAGGCCACTTCGCAAAATTCCATCGGCGGTTCAGCTTGCCAAATCAGGGGCAGGTCGGCGGTTTCAAAAACGTGGAAGGCGTGGCCGGCTTCGTGGAGCATAGTTTGTACGTCTTCGTGCTGCCCCACACCATTCATGAAGATAAACGGCCGTTTGCGAAACGACAGCGTTGAACAATAACCCCCTAGTGCCTTTCCTGCCCGCGTTTCCAGATCCAGCAGTTCTTCCTCCGCCATCGTGGCAAACTGCCTCGCCAGCTCCGAATCAACCCGATGAAAAATATCCAGGCTTCCCTGCACCAGCGCATCTTGCCCCTGGTATGGGCGCAGCGGCGGCGCAGAACTCGTGTCCACCTGCGTGTCCCACGGCCGCAATGTTTCCACCCCCAACCGCGCCCGCTTTTTGGCATAAATTCGCTGGGCGGCCGGCACCGCCACCGCCGCAATCGCCTCATGAAACGTTAAACAATCTTCTGGCGTGTAATCATAGCGACGATACTGCTGAAACACATAGGCTCGATAATCCGGCAGCCCCGCATTTAAGGCCACCTGATGCCGCAGCTTTAATAAATCAGCATAAATTTCGTTCAACCGGGAGCGAGCTGCCAGCCACAAATCCCGCATGGTTAACCAAGCTCGCTCACGCATCGCTCGGTCTTTTTCCCGCAGCAAAGCACCTAATTGGTTCAGGTTCTTGGCCTCCCCATCCCAATCAGCCGACATTCCCCCCGTCACCTTGTCATATTCATTCTCTAACTCAGCAGTCTGGGTCAGGAGCGGTACGTTTTCTTCTCGAAACAGCGCGGCATCATTCGCCAAATCGCGCCAAATTTTGCCCAAATCCTCCAAGCCATAGGCGACCGGGTCAAGGCTTAAAAAACGCTCTTTCAGCTTTTGCTCAGCGACCTTAGCCGAGGGAATCACATGGTTGATGAAATCGAGAAACGCCTGCTCTTTTTCTTTATCAGCCGTATCTTGTGATTTATGAATATAAATCAGCGAGCCGGCCTCTTCAAACAAGGCTTGTAGCTGTGACCAATCAGCTAACCATTGGCGAACAGTAACAGGGGTCAATTCCCGTTCTTGCAGTTCGGTAAAATAGGGTTGGAAAGTCCCCCAACAGGTCGGCTCAATGTGTTCAACAGATGTGGGGAATTGGGAAAAGGGCATAGATGGCATCTCCATAGAACAAAAAACCCCTGCCAAAGCAGGGGCTCCTCATAATTATTGAAAGGCGACGACCGGGTTCGAACCGGTGTAGAAGGTTTTGCAGACCTCTGCCTAACCACTCGGCCACGTCGCCATAAAAATTGGGGCAGACGCTTGACTTATTGTCGCACCATCTGCCCCATTCTTTGAGAGCGGGCAACGAGATTCGAACTCGTGGCCTTCTCCTTGGCAAGGAGACGTTCTACCACTGAACTATGCCCGCATAGTAACTGCCAGTAACGTTAAGTTTGACAGGTGCCAGGACCCAGACTCGAACTGGGGACACCTGCATTTTCAGTGCAGTGCTCTACCAACTGAGCTATCCCGGCAAAGGCATGGGATTCATTTTGTTAATCCAGCTTGTTAATCAAGTACCTGTGGGATTTTATCCAAAGGGGGGTGGGCTGTCAAGTTTTCGGCGATGGGAATTTTGGGGCTGCGTGGTGGAAGCGTGGGGAAAACGGCCGTTTTCCGATTTTACCGAACTGGCTGGCTGCGTTAAAATGCCCGCAAAAATAGCGATGAGGAGTTCGCCCCAGAGCGAAAAGAAGCTTATGAAAAACATCATGGTGACCGGTGGAGCTGGTTTTATCGGCTCCAACTTCGTTCTCTACATGCTCGATAAACACCCCGATTACAACATCGTGGTTTATGACAAACTGACCTACGCTGGCAACCTGGACAACCTGCTGGCCGTTTCCGACGAGCCGAGCTACCGGTTTGTCAAGGGTGACATTTGCGATAGGCTGACGGTTGAGGAAACGATTAAGAAGTACGACATTGACACCATCGTCAATTTTGCTGCCGAAACCCACGTAGATCGCTCCATCATGAACCCTGATGCGTTCATTCAGACCAGTGTTTATGGTACATATGTGCTGTTGGAAGCGGCACGAAAGCTAAGGTTAGAACGGTACCATCAGATATCAACCGATGAGGTATATGGTCACATACCGGCAGGTCAATCTAGTGTAGAGGGGGACAAAGTTGAGCCGCGCAGCCCGTATGCAGCCAGCAAGGCAAGTGCTGATTTGATGGTAAATGCCTACCATATAACCTATGGGCTGCCCGTTACCATTACTCGTGGTTCCAACAATATTGGGCCGTTTCAATACCCGGAAAAGGTAGTGCCACTTTTTACTACCAACGCCATTGACAGCAAGCCGTTGCCAGTTTACGGTGATGGTCGCCAAATGCGAGAATATCAATATGTGGTGGATCACTGCGAGGCAATTGATTTGGTGCTGCACAAGGGAGCCATTGGCGAAATCTATAATGTTGGCACGGGGGAGGAAATGGAAAACCTGACGATGGTGGAGGTGCTGCTGGATACGCTGGGCAAATCGCGTGGTTTGATTCGCCACGTGGCCGACCGGCCGGGGCATGACCGCCGCTACAGCCTCAACATTGGCAAAATTCGGGCACTGGGATGGCAACCGCGCCACACGCCGGCCGAAGCGGTGGCAAAAACGGCCGTTTGGTACCGCGACAACGAATGGTGGTGGCGCAAAGTCCGCAACCGTGACTTCGATGCCTATTATGAAAAGCAATATGGGGAACGGTTAAAGGGAAAGTAATCGGTCATCGGTCATCAGTGGGAATGCCGATTGCCGAACGATAGAGATTAGAGATTGGGGATTGGAGATTAATGCTGCTTGACTGACAAAAGTCAGCAGAATTCAGTTGACAAAGGGGAAAACACCTCGAATTGAACAGAAAAACGCAGGTCATCGGCTGCCCTGGCCTGCTTCTTAGAAGCCTTGGCCGGTTCAGGGTCGGGCAACGGAGACAGACGCAAGCGCGTAATAAGCTCTAAGCCAACAGCCAAGGCACGTTTGACCCAATGCCAGCCAATCTTGAGGTAGCTATTGCCGCGAAACCAATGTGCATCGACTAGACGCCGTTTGCCCGCTTCAACCACAACCGTCCCTTGAGAAACAAGAAAGAGCGTGGCAATGGCGATGACAAAGCAAAGACGAGAGAGGGCATTGGCAGAACGGATGAGGGAAGATTCAAGTTGAAAGCCATTGGACTTGTCGTCAAGAAAGTTTTCTTCAATATCGAAGCGCAAGCCATAAGTATCGAAAGTGGTCACATCAGTTGGCAAATTGCTGACAATAAACCAACAATCCTTGCCGCCATTGGGCTTGGCAAGGGCAAGATGAACAGCACCAAACTGTTGTTTAGTGATGTAGACATTGTGCCAGAAGCAAGCTTGGCCGCGTTGGAGCTTGATGCTGCTGATTTTAATGTGGCGGGCACCGCGACGGTAAACCAAAAAGCTGGCCTTGATACGAATGTGCCAATCCCAAAGCAAGACCTCACTGAGATAAGCCATCAAGTCGGTATCGGCAAAGCCACGGTCAGCTAAAAAGACGACCCGGCTGTGGCTTGGCAGCAATTGGTACGCTCGATCCAGCAAATGCCGGTAAGCGATAAGGCTCACGCTGCTACTAGCGTGAGCCACCACCTGCCAGACCAAGGGGATGGCTCGTCCCCGATAGATAATAGAAAGACGAATCAGGCAATACTCATTCCACAGCATGGAGGTATCGAGAGCTAGGTAGAGGGTTGCTTCGCCCCATTCCGTCAACGCTTCCCGGATAATGACCCCATACAAGTCATGAACGTTAATTCGCTCATTATTGAGCCAACGCTGAAAGCGGCGCACGCTACTCTGGGCATACTGGGCGCGGCTGTCCACATAAGGTGCCCATTCGGTGAGATTGACCGTTTTGCTCATGATCAACCCAACGACCATCCAGGCAAGGGTATAAAAGTGGCGTTTATCGAGCCATTTGTGATATTGACCCAGAATCATGACTAAGGTATTGTACAAATTGAGAGTGCTTTTCATCTTTATCTTCCTTTTTTGTGATGAATCAAGAAAGATAACCTGTTTTCAGGTTTTGGAAAGCACTCCGTTTTGAGTTTTGTCAGTCAAGCAGGAGATTAATGAGGGTTCACAATCTCTAATCTCTGCTCACCCATTCACAGCCACCCTTTCACCCAGCAGTGCCGTTCGGAAACGGTGGGTTAAAAACGGGCCGTCACGGGGGGGCAACACTTTTGGCTCGGTAACAGGTGACACTTTAATGACAGCAAACAGGGTATCGTTGAGCGTGTGGATGGCGTGGCGCAGGTCGGGCAGGGTGGCGGCGTGGTGAATGGTGGTGGCGTGGGCGATACCGCAGGCTTGGGCAACGGCCGTTAAATCCACCCCCATTCCCGTATGCGTTCGCTGCTGCCCCGTCTCGCCATACCGCTCATTGTCCAGCACCACAATCCGCAAATTAGGCGGTCGCTGCGTACCAATAGTCGCCAGGCTTCCCAACCCCATCAACATTTCCCCATCCCCCGTCAGCACCAGCACCCGCTGCTGCGGCTGCGCCGATGCCAATCCCAGCCCAATCATCGCTGCGCCTCCCATCGCCCCCCACAGGGGAAAATCACGCGGCGAGTCGCCACAGGCCGCTACGTCATAGGCCGGTGCGCCCAGCCCCGCCACTACCAGCAAATCGCTGCGCTCGTGCAGCAGGGCAGCCACCACTTCGCGCCGGTTCAACTTTTCGCTCATGAGCCACCTCCGACAAATTGTTTGGCACCCAAAAACTGCTGCGACAGCAGCACGGCCACACGGCAGTTGCTTTGGAAGGCCAAACCCAGTGCGCCGCTGAGGGTGGGGATGAGATCAACGGCCGTTTGTACCCGAAACACCACCACCCCGCTTGCCTCCAAAACGGCCGGCGTGGCCTGTCCCATCGGCACCTGCCACGGGTTAAATTCCCCCGATTCGCCGCGCATGGTGATGAGCATAACCAGCGGCATGTTGGCAATGCGCGGCAGCGATAGCATGTTGATGCAGTTGCCCACCCCGCTTGATTGCATCAGCAGTGCCGCCCGCTGCCCGCCCAAAAACGCCCCAGCCGCCAGCGCAATTCCTTCCTCCTCAGTGGTCAAGGTTACGGTGCGTATGGTGGGGTCTTGCTGACATAGTTCAATCAGCTGCTTTAGTCCGCCATCGGGGACAAAGGAAACAAGCGTGATCTGGTGCTGTTGTAGCAAGCGGTGAACATCCTCAGACCAATGGAAAGGCTCTCCGTCAGTTGTCAGGGTTGGCTCTACCATCTTTTCTCCTCGTATATCGTGGCTGGTGGCTGGCGGCTGGTCATCACCAGCTATCAGCTGCTTGCAGCTTGCCCGCATCGAGTATTGTCCAAATTTTCTAAGAAAAAGCTAACTTCCGCCAGTCGTGGGTGGCATTATTACGCAATCGCCGCTATCAATTCTGGTATGAAGAAGTTTATCCTTTTGCACCTGTTAATCTTTCTGGCCGCTTGCCAACTGCGTGAGGACGGTATTACGGTTTCGCCGCCTATTGTGGAACCGGCTGCGCCAACGGCAGCGGCGGTTGTACTAGACACGCCTCTTGAACCAACGGCCGTTCCTGCCACTAGCGAACCCGACGCGCCACCCAGCCCAACGGCCGTTCCTGCCGCCACCCAAACGCCCGAACCCACCGCTATGTCTACGCCCACCCCTACCGCCGCGCCAACTGCCACCCCCGAACCTATTCTCGCCACCACCATCCAGCTTGTCCCCATTGCCAGCGGGCTGTTCAAACCAGTTTACCTCACCCATGCCTTTGACAACCGTCTCTTTGTCGTGGAGCAGCACGGGGTCATCCGCATTATTAGCAATGGCGACCTTTTGGCGCAGCCGTTTTTAGACATACAGGATCGGGTGGGGTCAAATGCGAGTGAACAGGGTCTTCTGAGCGTGGCGTTTCATCCGAGGTATGGGGAAAACGGCCGTTTTTTCCTAAACTACACCAACAACAGCGGCGATACCGTCATTTCCCGTTTCCAGGTAAGCAGCGACCCCAATGTTGCTGACCCCGCCAGCGAGCAAATTTTGCTCACTCTGTCCCAGCCCTTTGACAACCACAACGGCGGGCAACTGCAATTTGGCCCCGATGGCTACCTCTACATCGGCATGGGCGACGGCGGTTTGGCCGGCGACCCGCTGGGCAGCGGGCAAAACACCAGCACCCTGCTCGGTGCCCTGCTGCGAATAGACATAGACCACAGCGATAGCAGCTACGCCATTCCCGCCGATAACCCGTTTGTCAACGGCGATGCCCGCAACGAAATTTGGGGCTACGGGCTGCGAAACCCGTGGCGATTTAGCTTCGACCGGCTCACCGGCGACCTGTATCTGGCGGATGTAGGGCAAAACACGTGGGAAGAAGTGAATTTTGTGGCCGCCGGGACGGCCGGCGGCATCAACTTTGGCTGGAACATTCTCGAAGGAACCCACTGCTTTAGCAGCAGCAACTGCGACCCCGCCGGTCTGGAACAGCCCATCTTTGAATACAACCACAGCGAAGGAGGCTGCTCAATTACAGGCGGCTATGTCTATCGCGGGCAGCAATTCCCGCAGCTTTGGGGCAACTACTTTGTCGGCGACTATTGCAGCGGCAACATTTGGGCTACCGTACCAACAAGCGATGGTACTTTTACCACCCAGCGTGTCCTGGGCAACAGCGGCCTGCTCATCTCCAGCTTTGGCGAGGATGCCGCAGGGGAACTGTATGTGCTGGATCACCAGGGAAAGGTGCTGCAAATTCAGCCGTGAGCGTGTTGCGAAAATTATTAGGGGAAAAACGGCCGTTTTCCCCCATTCACCCCCGTCGTCAGTCGTCAGTCGTCGGTCAGAAGCAAAACCAACCATCTACCCCGCGCTTCATTCGTTTACTCGTTTTCATTCGTTGCCCCCTCCCCCCTTCACCCCATCATCCGTTGTCGTAAGACTTCCCTATCGCTCAAGAGCCTGAACGGCCGTTACCAAATGCGTCACCCGTTCTGACAAAAAGCGAATAATCAGCCGATGCAACACCGAAGCCACCTCTGGTACTTCCGACTCCATCTGCCGCAGCTTGTCCCGCCCCAGCTTATAAACCACACAATCCGTCTCCGCCACCACCGAAGCCGTCCGCACCTGCCCCATATAATAGCCCATCTCCCCCACCACACGCCCCGCTCCCATCGTCTCCAATCGCATTGGCGGCAGCCCCGGCCGTTCCAACTGCGCCGTTACCTGCCCCGACTCCACAAAATACAAATCATCCGGCGCATCGCCCTGGTGCATCAAATACGTTCCCGCCGCCACAGATTGCCGCTCCAAATAGGGCAACAGGTCTGCCAAACGAGGTTCATCAGGCAGCATCAGCCGCAGTTGCCCCAACAGCGTCGTTGCTTCCTCCACCTGTACCAACACCAACAGATCATTCTCACACCATTCCAGCCCCGAATCCAAATCCCGAAAGTAGCGCACCACCCCATCAGCCGCCAAGCCGCCACGCGCCATCTGCGTCTGAATCGCCGCCGTCGCATGGGTAATAACCACCATTGCCTCATGCGTCTCTGCAACTTGCCGCAGCCGCCCCAAGCTCCGCATCCCGGTTGAGTCCAGCCCCGTCACTCGCGTCATATCCAACACGACATACCGCACTGGTTGCTGCTGCAGCCGCTCCCGCACCTGGTTCAACAACTTTTCGGCGGTGCCAAAAAAGATAAACCCCTGCAACCGCAAAATATACAGCCGCTCCCCCTGCATTCGCAAATGCTGCCGTTCACCCTGGCTGCGCGTCACCCGGCTCACCATCTGCTGCCCTGTCAGCTCATGGCGCACCACCTCGGTGCGGCTATAGGCCACCACAAACATCACAATGGCCGCCACCACCCCAATTGCCACGCCGGGCAAAAACCCCACAACCGCGATGGTTAGCAAAATAAAAATGACAATGCCGTACTCCACATGGGGCAGCCGCTTCCAGGCATCATAGACCCACTCTTTTAAGAAATCTAACCCCAGGAAAAACAACACGCCACCAGCCACAGCCTTGGGAAACAGTGACAGCGTTCCCGCACCCACCACTAATGCCAATAAACAAACAGTTGATACCAAAACCCCCGCCAAACGGCCGCCCCCCATCTTCACACTCAGCACCGACAGGCTCACAGCCGGATACCCTATCAACCCTCCCAACAAGCCAGACCCCAAACTGCCAATGCCGGCCGCTTTCATCTCCCGATTCAAATCTATATCCACATTGGTGGCGGCCTCCAACCCACTTACATTCAACAGCAGTGCCACCGTACTCAACACGACCAGCAGCATTAGATTAGGCAACTGAGCGATGATGGCCGACCATGATACCTGCGATAGATGCAGCCAAATGAGAGGAGGCCATAGATTGGCATCAGAAAAAGGCCCCAGCAGCCACCCCCCAGTCTGCAATTCAGCCAGCGTTGTCCCGCCTAACCATGCCACCAAATAAAACAAAATAATCTCGGCGATAATGGTCCCCGGCAGTACCAGAAAATGGCTAAACCGATTGACGTTGAACATCAGCAAAAAGGCAAAGAGAACACCGGGCACCCAGCGGAGCAGCATGTCTGGCTGTCCCAAGACGGCTGCCTGCTGCCAACTGTTTATGGGCAGGTCAGTCATCAGCCCCACCGACCCTATTGCCAACAGCCACCCTGTTCCGGCCAAAAACCCACCCAGAACGGAGTATGGCAAGAAACGCACCAAATTGCCCAGCGAAAAATGACCGATCAGGAAGAAGACGATGCCGGTGGTGATGGTGGACAATGCCATCACGGCCACGACTGTGACAAACAGGGACATGCCCTGCATCTGTGGTGACAATGCTTGGGCAATGGCAGCGGCAATGACGGCTATAATCGTGGCGGGGATGTCCTGGTTGAGGCTAAGGGTGCCGGGCAGACTACTGAATAGGGCGGCGCATAGACAGGAAACGGCCGTTCCCAACAACGCCAGCCCCAACCCCTGTGCCGCAAACCCCGACAGCTTGCCAGAAAACACCAGCGCCGACAGTGCCACGGCAAATACCAATTCCAACAACCCAACTACCCCACCCACCACCACATTTGGCACCAACCGCTGCGGCTTCACCTCATCTGCCAACTTCGCTACTGTGGCATTGAGCCAGCTCATCTCCGTCATTCTCTCACTCTCCCTGCAAAAACAGTTTCTCTACCCTAACCTGCAAAAACGCTACACAGAGGTTCACAGAGAAGGCACAGAGAAGCACAGAGAAAAAAGGCGTTGTTTGTCTCGCTTCCTCTGTGAGACTCTTTCTTATCTCTGTGTAACTCTGTGTCACTTCTTGTTTTGTGTACAAGGATTTCATCGTTAAGGTATTAACAACCGCAACGCTTCCTCTAATAAAGCAATATTGTGCGCCTTGGTTTCATTGCGTAACCGTTGGGCAACGGCCGTAAAATATTGATGCCCACGCATAAACGCCAACTGCCCCTCATACCACGCCTTTGACTCAACAACCCGTCCCTCATTCGCCCACTCCTGCCGCAAACAAGCGTTACGAGCCATAAAATCGGGTCGTCCCAACAAATCCAGGTCAGCATCGGCCAAAACCTCTTCCAGTAGCGAACGGGGCGACTGCGGCATTCGCGTTGCCAAAATCAGCCCCATCACCGTCTCAATTTGGCGCGAAGAAAAACCAAGCTTCGGTAGCAACTGCGCCACAATTCGCGCCCCCACGATTTCGTGGTTCGCCGCATCCTCGATGAACCCTAAATCATGAAACGCCGCCGCCACCCGCAACAACGCCACCTCTTCCTCGTCAAACCCCAGATCCCGCGCCAGACGAACGGCCGATATCATGACATCATCCTGCGTATGCCACAAATTGTGATAGGTTAAGTCAGGCGATAGCTCATTTGCCAATCGGGCAAGCGCATACGCTATCGCCTCTTCATATTTTGGTTGTTCCATAACACATTGTAGCCACCCCCTACCCGCAAACAATATACAGTTAATTGTCCAATTCAACCAATAATTGGCGCACTTGCTGCCAATCAAAAGCCGCCTCCTGGCGGGCAAACACCGCTTCGGCCGCCAACAGCAGCCGTCGGGCTTCAGCCCCTTGCCGCTGCTGCACATACAAACGCGCCAGCGCCAGTTGGGTTTTTGCCAGCTCATAGGCATCATTGGCGGCCGTCAACAGGCGTTGGCTCTGCTCAAAATGATGATGCGCTACCTCTTCTTGTTGCTGCCACAGGGCAATTTGCCCCATAATCCGCAGGGTGTGGCCTTCTTCACGGGGCATTTCCAGTTCACGCGCCAATTGTAAGGAACGGTCGCCATAGGAAACGGCCGTTTCCCACACCCCACGCCGCCCATACAACTCCGCAAACAGCCGATATAGCTCCGGCAAAAAATCCTGAATCTGCACCTGGGCAAAACAACTTTCCGCCGTCACCAGCACCTCCTCCGCCTCTGTCAGCACCCCCTGCTGAATCAGCACATTCCCCCGGTTTAAATGCAGCGCCCCCAGCACCCATAGCGACCCCTGAATCTGCTCCATCTGCCGCACCGCCCGCTGATAATACCCCAACGCCGCCTCCCAACGCCCCTGCTTCAGCGCAATGCCCCCCAAGTTGTTATTCACCAACACCTGGCTGTAGACATGCCCCATCTGCACAAACAAATCCAGCGACTGCCGGTAATGGCGATCTGCCAACGGCAGTTCCCCCCGCGCAAAATACCCGTTGGCAATCAAATTGTGGGACGTGGCCTGCCCATGCACATTACCAAGCTGCTCATACGCGGCCAACGACTGCTGGAAACGACCCAGAGCATCACCGCTATTGCTCCGCATTGCCACAATGCCCAACAGGTTGTACGTTCGCGCCCGCACCGCCACATTCCCCATCGCCTCTGCCACCTGCAAACTACGGTTGCACGCCGCAAGTGCCTGGTCAAACTCGCCACGCCGCACATGAATGAGACCCGAAAGCAAACGCTGTTCCGCCTCCTCCGCCAGGGTCTTCCCTTGCAGCACCGCAAACCCGCGCTCCAACCACGTCAAGGCTTCGCTATATGCCCCTTTTTGCTCATACAAACGGCCAAACCAGCGATAACACCGCCCTTCAGCCTCTTGATCTTGCTGCTGCTGTGCCAATGCCAGTGCCATGACAAGCTGCTCGTTAGCGGCATCGTATTGCCCGGTGGAAATATACAGTTCGCCCAGAGCGACATGAAGCTGTTTACGCAAAACGGCCGTTTCTTCCTCCCCCATCCGCCGACTGCTCTGCCACGCCTTCTGCAAAAAATCAATCGCCTGCTGCGTCGCATGAAGCTGCTTCGCCTGCTCCCCCGCCAGCAAATTGTAGCGAAACGCCAACGGCCACACCTCCCCGGCAAAGGCATGGTACGCCACCTGCGCCACCCCATACACCCCCAATTCCATGCCACCCGCCACCAATGCCTCCGCCACCGCCCGGTGTAGCTGCTGCCGCTGCTGGAAAAGCAGCGTATCGTACACCACCTCCTGCGTCATGTGATGCAAAAAGGTATAGACAGTGGCCGTATCGGCCTGCAAAATCTCCTCTTTGGCTAAATCCAGTGCCTCCTTTGCCACCGTCGCCACCTCTTTTTGTTCCGGGTGGGCACGCGCCAGCAGCAGCAGCCCAATCGTCTGCCCAATCACGCTCCCCACTTTTAGCGTGGCCTTGTGCGCTTCCGACAGCCGATCCAACCGCGCCAGTACCAATCCCTGAATGGAGTCAGGAATGCCAAGCTGCACACTGCCCAAGGAACTGTTTTCTTTAAGCTGCCATTGACCATTGCGAAGCACGACAAAATCAGCCCGGCGCAGCACGGCCAGCAGCGAATCGGCCGTTTCCCACACCCCTTCTTGCTCCACAATCTGCCCCTCGCCGCGCATGGCGTTGAGCAGTTCAATGGTAAAAAACGGGTTGCCGCGAGCCACATGGCTCACCACCGCCACCAGCAGCGGCGACAGCCGCCCGCCCAGCGTTTGCTGTGCCAGCATCTCCCCTTCCCACAACGCCATTGGCTCCAGCACCCATTGGGCATAGTCTGGCTCCTTGTCTATCTCCGGCAGCAAGGGGGGTTCACCCGGTTGGGGTGGGCGCTGCACCAATAGCAGCATGGTGGCTGAGGTGCGAATGGCTTGCTGGGCGACGATTTTAGCCAACGACTGTGAGGCTTCGTCCAGCCAGTGGGCGTTGTCTATGATGAGCAACAACGGCCGTTTTTCCGCCCACGCCTGCACCATCTCCACCACCAGCGAAAAAAGCGACTGCTGCCGCATCTGGCTGTCCATGGCCTCTGTCGTGGCGTTGTCGGGTAGCGGCAGCCCCAGCAAATCCCCCAGCAAGGGCAACCGCAGCAGCCATTCCGGGTGTTCCCTTGTCAGGGAATCGGTCAACACCGTCATTACCTCGGCCTCAGAGCTGTCTTGCAAACCCAGCAGGGTGTAAAAAATTTGCCGCCAGGGGGCATAAACTGCCGTTCGCTGCATACTATGGCACACCCCCACCGCCACCTCCAGCCCCATCACCCGCGCCTGCCCCAGCACATAGGCTGCCACATGGCTTTTGCCCATGCCGGCCGCTCCCACCAGCCGCACCAACTGCCCCTGCCCCGCCGCCACCTGCCGCAGCTTGCCCACTAATGCCGTTAAAAGCGACGGCCGCCCCACCAACGGCTGGGGAAACTGCGCTTCCAATGACTGCCCCACCTGCCGCTGCCGCTGCCGCAGCAGTTGGTACACCGCCACCGCATCTTGTTTGCCCTTCACCCGAATCGCGGGGAGTTGCTCCCAAACAAAAGCGGCCGACGCTCGTTTATAGGCCACCTCATTGGCTAAAATTTGCCCCGGCTGCGCCGCCTGCATTAGCCGCGCCGACAAATTCACCCCATCGCCTAGCACGCCATAGGTGCGCCGCTGGCTGCTGCCATACGCCCCCACCCGCGAACGGCCGTAAGTGACCCCAATTTGCAGCGGCGACAAAAACGGCAGCTTTTGCGGCAAGGTTTGCAGTGCCAAAGCCGCCAAAGCCGCCCGCGCCACGTCATCCTCATGGGCAATGGGCGCACCAAAGGAGGCATACAAATAGCTCCCCTTGTCCCCCAGCGTAAGCTGGAGCAAACTGCCGTCATACTGCTGCAAAATTTGCTCCACCTGGCGAATAAAGCTGTCTAATTTTTGTGGGGCATCCTCGTCGTGGTCGTAATCAATGCCGCCAAAGCGCAAAAACAAAGCGGCCGTTTGCCGCAGTTCGGCCAAAAAGACCCCCTGCCCGGTTTGCAGCAAGCGGTAAACGGCCGTTAATACCCAGGGTCGTATTTGTTCGTCTGTCAGATCAATGTCGGCCGACCAGGGGGAAAGGGGAGGCATGGTGTTCAGCCCGGTGACAATGGCGACCCGTTCGCCCGATTCCTCGTCAAGCCGCCACTGGCTGATGATAAGATGAGGGGTTAGGGAAACGGCCGTTTCTTCCCCCACCACCACCTCCCCCTGCAACGCCATATGCTCCACCCGCGACAGCAGATCTAACGTCCGCCCCGCCATCACATCCAGCAGCAAATACCCCGCATCCCCCACCACAAAGCGGCGCACCGACCCCCGCACCAGTGCCACCTTCATCGCTAGTTTTACTTCTTCTCCAGATGCAGCATCCGCTATGTTGGCAAACCGCCCCATCACCCCCTGCATCGCCAACGCCGCCGCCGCCGCCCGCAGCCCCTCATCCCCGGCAAACCAGCAGGTAATTGCATCCCCGCTAAAGCCAATCACAACACCTCCATAAGCAGAAAGTTCGGCAATCAGACTGTCATACACCTGATTCAAATAATCGGTCAGCACCTCCGCCCCGCGCTTATCCCCCAGCCTCTGCGCCAGCATCTCCGTCAGCGGCGTAAACCCGGAAATGTCGGCCACCAGCACCGTACCATCGGCCCATTCCGGCAGCTCCCGCCCCTCTGCCAATGCCAGGCTGCGATCTATCGGAAGATATGCGATTGGTTTTTCCATCTGTTACTTTTAGTACCTTAACAATCGAATTCTTGTACACCAAGCAAGCAGTTTAGGCAACATCAAATGCAAGAGCTGGAATAACTACCATGCTTTTTGGTTCTGGCTTGCCCAGGTTAGGGATTAGAGATTGGAGATTGGTGAAGGATCGTAACCTCCAATCTCTAATCGCTGCTTTAGCCGTTTTGCAGCTTCGCCCACGTGTCGCGCAGGGCGACGGTGCGGTTGTAGACCGGTTTTTCGGGGGTGTGGTCTTCGCTGTCGGCAATGAAATAGCCTTGGCGCATAAACTGGAAACGGCTGCCGGGCTTGGCTTCGGCCAGGCTTGGCTCCACCTTAACCGTTTGCACGGTTAGCGAGTCGGGGTTGATATAGTCGAGGAAGGTTTTGCCTTCTTCGGGGCTGTCGGGGTTTTCCACGGTAAACAGCCGGTCGTAGAGGCGGATTTCCGCTTCCACAGCGTGAGGGGCAGAAACCCAGTGGATGGTGCCTTTGACTTTACGGCCGTCGGGTGTCACCCCGCCGCGAGATTCAGGATCATAGGTGCAGCGTAGCTCCACAATGTTGCCCGCTTCATCCTTCACCACGTCGGCACAGGTGATGTAGTAGGCTTTGAACAGCCGCACCTCGCGCCCCGGAGCCAGCCGGAAAAATTTGCTGGGGGCATTCTCCAGAAAATCGTCACGCTCAATGTAGATTTCGCGGGAAAAGGGAACAATGCGCGTTTCGGTGCTGTCCTTGTCCTGCGGATTATTGATCACTTCCAGCTCTTCGACCATGTCCTCTGGGTAATTTTCAATCACCACCTTGATCGGGTCGAGGATTGCCATGGCGCGGGGGGCGATGGTGTTGAGATCGTCGCGGATAGCGGCTTCGAGCATGGCGATGTCTACGGTGCTGTTGGCGGTGGCAACGCCGATGCTGTTGCAGAAGTTGCGGATGGCGGCGGGGGTATAGCCGCGCCGCCGCAACCCGGTCAGGGTCGGCATACGCGGATCGTCCCAGCCGCTAACGTGGCCTTCGTTGACAAGCTGGATGAGCTTGCGCTTGCTGAGGACGGTATAGTTGAGCACCAGCCGGGCAAATTCGATCTGCTGCGGGTGGTAGATGCCGAGTTCATCTAAAAACCAGTCGTAGAGGGGGCGATGGTTGACGTATTCGAGTGAGCAGAGGGAGTGGGTGATGCCTTCGATGGAGTCGGATTGGCCGTGCGCCCAGTCGTACATGGGGTAGATACACCATTTGTCGCCAGTGCGGTGGTGTTCTTCGTGCTTGATGCGGTACATGACGGGGTCGCGCAGATTGATGATGGGGGAGGACATGTCAATTTTAGCCCGCAGCACTTTCTCGCCGTCCTGGAATTCGCCGTTCCGCATCCGGGCAAAGAGATCTAGGTTTTCCTCGACGGAGCGGTCGCGGTAGGGGCTGTTGCGTCCCGGTTCGGTGAGGGTGCCGCGATATTGGCGGATCTCGTCTACGCTGAGATCGTCTACGTAGGCTTTGCCTTTTTTGATGAGCACCACGGCCCAGTCGTAAAGCTGCTCGAAGTAGTCGGAGGCGTAGTAGAGCCGGTCTTCCCAATCGAAGCCCAGCCAGCGAATGTCGTTGAGGATGCCGTCTACGTATTCGGTTTTTTCCTTGGTGGGGTTGGTGTCGTCGAAGCGGATGTTGCAAAGGCCACCGTAATCGGCCGCCACGCCGAAGTCCACGCAGATGGCTTTGGCGTGGCCGATGTGGAGGTAGCCGTTGGGTTCGGGGGGGAAGCGGGTGTGGACACGGCCGGCGAAACGGCCGTTTTGCAAATCTTCTACAACCCGTGTGCGAATAAAATCTAATCCACTGGTGGATTCGTCGGTTGTCATGATGATACCTTCTCCAATACAATCGGAATTTCTGGCAATGGGATTATCTACAGAGCAGGTAGGTATTCATTGATAGGTTAGCGATTCCAGAGATTGGAGATTGGAGATTAGAGACTTTAAATCTCTAATCTCCAATCTCTAGTCTCCTACTAGATCGTTACGCTATTTATGAACGATTCCTTATCTTCCTATTGCTTTCTTAATTGTAATGCAAAAGTGGTGAATGAACACGAAGAGAGCGCAAATATTCCAGTTTCAGCAGTTTGCCATTCAGCAGGAGCGGTGTGGGTTTAAGGTGGGGACGGATGGGGTGCTGTTGGGGGCGTGGGCGGAGGTGGTGGGGCGGCAGCGGGCGTTGGACATTGGCACGGGAACGGGGCTGCTGGCGCTGATGCTGGCGCAGCGAAACCCGGCTTTACGGGTAGATGCTGTGGAGTTGGAGGCCGATGCGGCGGCGCAAGCGGCGGAGAATGTGGCGGCTTCGCCGTGGGGGGAAAGGGTGCGGGTGTGGCAAACGGCCGTTCAGGACTTCCATCCCACCACCCGCTACGATTTGATTGTCAGCAACCCACCCTTTTTTGCCGCCGACCAGCATTTGGCGGCTCCCGACGCGGCGCGGCGGCAGGCACGGCAAACGGCAACGCTGTCGTTTGCGGATTTGCTGGACAGTGTGGGGCGGCTGCTGAGGGAAAACGGCCGTTTTTGTCTCATTTTGCCGCTGGCAGCGGGGCAGGATTTTGTGCAGTTGGCGGCGGTGAGGGGGTTGTGGTGTGGGCGGGAAACGGCCGTTTTTCCCACGCCGTCAAAACCAGCCCACCGGCTGCTGCTGGAGTTGGGGTGGGAAAAGTGCCAGCCAGTGCGCGACTGTTTGACCATTGAGACGGAGCAGCATCATGTTTATACGAGAGCGTTTGGGGCGTTGACGGCCGGCTTTTATGTTAAACCAACAGCCATAGCGGAGGAAAGGGATGAATCCATTATATGATACGATTGGCACAAACTATGCGGTGACGCGCCGCACCGACCCCCAAATCGCCCAACAGCTTTATGCGGAGCTGAAGGGGGCAACCCGGATCGTCAACATTGGTGCGGGAACAGGGTCGTATGAACCGGCGGGGGTGGATTTGGTGGCGGTGGAGCCATCGGCGGAGATGATTGCCCAAAGGAAAAGCGGCGCTTACCCAGTTGAGCAGGCTTTTGCCGAAAAGTTGCCCTTTGCCGACAACAGCTTTTCCCACGCCATGACGGTGCTTTCGCTGCACCATTGGCGCAACAGAGCCGCCGCGTTTCAGGAGATAAACCGAGTGGCAACGGAAAAGTTTGTCGCCATTACCTGGGACCCCACCTCGGAGCCATTTTGGCTGACGCGAGATTACTTTCCCGAAATCCACGAGATGGATAAAGTCATTTTTCCCGATTTGGCCGAGCTAACGGAACATTTTGACGACGTAAAGATGGTTCCACTGCAAATACCTAACAACTGCCAGGACGGCTTCTTCGCCGCCTTCTGGCAACGGCCAGAAGCGTATCTCAGTAGCCAGGTGCGACAAGCCATGTCGCCCTTTGCCAAAATACAAAATCTGTCTGAGGGGTTGCAAAAGCTGCAAAATGACCTTGCCAGCGGCGCGTGGGCAGCAAAAAACCACGCCATTCTGGGCGTGCCATTCCTGGATGCTGGCTACAGATTGGTTACGGCCAAGGTGCGAAAAGTCCGATAAGACCTTTAAGAGTTCTTTTTCAGACAGGTTCTTAGCGGTCAGATTTGATCTGTCGAAGGGGTTGCCAAACTCTGACACACCCCATTGTCGAAAGGGTAATCGCATGGTAATCTATCTGTAGCATGTAGAGAAATTGCGGTTTCTTGATCTAACAAACATGGTGGAAGGATAAAAGTAAGGTGTCTCTTGAGTAAGATCAAGCAAATTCAAGCACTGGTTCGCTATGGCCTCTATTATTTGACTGAACATGCAGATGATGAGGCCATGGAAGATGATCTTACGATCTATGACGTTGAACACGGTCTTTTGAACGGTAAAATCCGTCGTACATGGCCTAAAGATGACAAATTTGAAGTCATTGGTGTTGCACTTGATGGACGACCTATTGGGGTTGTGTGCCGAATCACTAATGGAAATAAAGTCCGGGTGATTACCGTCTATGAGGACAAGCTCTAACTATGAGTGACAATCATCAAACAACTGGTTTTTGGGATGGCGAAAACTGTGAGTATTGCGGTGGCAGTATTGTGGAAAAAGAGGTAACGCTCTACCGCAAATTTAAAGACACCTACATCTTGTTCGAGCATGTCCCGGCTGGCGTTTGCACGGAATGCGGCACCCGCTATTACGCAGCAAATGTTTTGAAGCGAATTGAAGAAACGGTGCGCGGCCAGCAAAAAGCTGAACGAGAAATTCTTGTGCCTGTCTACTCTGTTTGACTTTATGCTGTCCAGGGAAGTTTTGTGAGGGTATGCCCTACCCAAATGAGTTAGAAAACATGAGAGCTAACAGGATAGAAAAGTGACGAAGGTCGGTTTCTTTCTGAAACCGACCTTCGTCACTTTTTTATTGACCCATCTCAAACTCTGCCGAAGCCAGCTTCACACACAGCGCCACAATTTTCATTGCCTGCGCCACCTCGGCCACGGGCGGCCGGCTGGGGGAGAGGCGAATGTTGCGGTTGTGGGGGTCTTTTTGGCCGGGGTAGGTCGCTCCGGCGGGGGTGAGGGAGACCCCGGCCGCATTTGCCAGCGCCACCACCCGGTCAGCCACTGGTTGGGCGGTGTCCAGACTGACAAAGTAGCCACCCTGCGGGTTTGTCCAGCTTGCCAGCCCGCTGCCGCCTAGCTCTTCCCCCAGCACCGTTTGCACCGCGTCAAATTTGGGTTTGAGCAGTTGGGCGTGTTGGCGCATCAGCCCGGCAATGCCGCCGGGGTAGCTGGTGAGAAAGCGAACGTGGCGGTATTGCTCAATTTTGTTGGGACCAATGCTGGTTGCCCCCAGCAGCTTGCTGATGTAGGCAACGTTGGCGACGCTGGTTGCCATAAAGCCAACCCCGGCTCCGGCAAAGGTAATTTTGGAGGTAGAGCCAAAAAGGTAGACTCGGTCAGGGTTGCCGGCCGCTTCGCAGGCGCGGAGCAGGTTGGGGGGTGGGGCGGCGGGGGTGTCGGTCAGGTGGTGGACGGCATAGGCATCGTCGGCCAAAATGGTGAAGTCGGCAGCGGCCGTTTTCATCGCTGCCAGCCGCTCTACCGTGGCCGCCGAAACGGTGTCGCCGGTGGGGTTGCTGTAGGTAGGAACAAAAAAGATGCCTTTCACTGACGGGTCAGAGACGGCGATTGCCTCCACCGCGTCCATGTCTGGCCCTTCGCTGGTCATCTCCACCGGGATCATACCAATGCCAAGCTGCTCCAAAATGTGGAAGTGGCGATCATAGCCGGGAACAGTGACGATCATTTTAGGGGATTGCTGCACCCAGGGACGGTCACTGTCTTTTAGGCCGCGCAGCAAGCCCCACATCAGCACGTCGCCCATGAGTTCGAGGCTGGCATTGTTGCCCACGATCATTTCTTCGGGGCGGACGCGCAAAACGGGGGCGAATAGTTCCCGCGCTTCGGGCAGCCCGGCTACGCCGCCGGGGTAGTTACGCAGGGCGATGCCGCTGGGGGTGGTGAGGTCGGTGTCTTCGGTAACGGCCGTTAATAACCCATTCGACAAATCAAAATCCGCATCACTCGGCTGCCCCCGCTGCATATTGAGCTTTAAACCAAGTGCCTTGACGGCTGCATACTGTGCCTGGAGTGATTCCAGCGTTTCCATGTTTCTTTTCTCCCAATCAAAAATCTGTTTTTGCTCGCGCAACACGCAAAAAAGAAGCACCGAAACGGTGCTTGCGGCCGCAGCAAATGGTGGGAACCAGAGTATAAGTGAATTATTTCACACGTGCCAGTTTAGAAAGAGATTTGAAGGGGCAAGCAGTCTGCTAGACCGTTGGCGAGCGTAAGATTGCTTCAATTAGTGCGTGGTGCGTAGAAAGATCCATTTGGCACGCACCATGCACCACGCACCACGTCCTACCTATTCCTGCTCACCAATAATCGCGTCATAAATTGCTTGCAGTTCCTCATTCGAGTAGTAATGGAGAACTATTTTGCCCCCTTTGCCGCTTTTCTCAATACTAACGCGGGTACCGAGGGCGTGTTCAAACTGGTCGCGCAGGGAGACAAGCTCGGCCGGCATTCTGGTTCTGATTTTGGCGGCGGGTTTTTTCTTGGCCTGCAACCGCTTCACCAGGGCTTCGGTTTCCATCACGGTAAGCTGGCGGGCAATGATTTGGCTGGTGACATTGCTCTGCATTTCGGGGGTGGGGAGCACCGCCAGGGCTTGGGCATGACCAAGGCTGATGTTGCCCAGCAGCACAGCTTCCATGACGGTTTCAGGTAGACCCAGCGGCAGTAGTTTTGCCAAGGTTTCGGTTTGGCGGACGTTGAGTGCCAGGCCAATGACGAGTTCCATGCCGTGGGTTTGCATGTCGGGGGTGGGGAGAGGCAGCAGGGCGCGGGCGTGGGCACCGGACAAACGGCCGTTTGACACCCCCTCCTGAATCGCTTCCGGCAGCCCCAGCAGCCGCACCAGGTTTGCTACCGTCGAGCGCCCCTTGCCTACCCGCTGCGCCACCTGCTCCTGCGTCAGCCCAAACTCATCCATTAGCTGTTGGTAGGCAAACGCCTCTTCCAGCGGGTTCAAATCGGCTCGCTGAATATTTTCAATGATGGCTAATTCCAGCATCGCCTGCGGCGTCGCTTCCTTCACCACCACCGGCACCTCGGTCAACCCCGCCTTTTGCGAAGCCCGCCAGCGCCGCTCCCCGGCGATGAGGTAATACCCCTCTTCCTCGGCCTTGGTCACAATTAGCGGCTGAATCAGCCCATGCTCCTTGATCGAAGCCGCCAACTCCGTCAGCTTGTCCTCATCCATCATCATGCGCGGCTGATGGGGGTTGGGCTGGATGGAACCGACCGGCACGGTCTGTACGCTGCTTTGGGCTGATGGCTCAGCCTGTAAATTTTCGTTGGGGATCAGGGCGCCCAGCCCGCGGCCAAGTCCTCGTCGTTTGCTCATGCTGCCGTTTCCTTTGCCTTATCACCTTTTAACAATTCCGTCGCCAACACCTTGTAGGCAATCGCTCCCGGTGAATTGGGGGCATAGACACTGATGGGCTGCCCATAGCTGGGGGCTTCGCTGAGGCGGACGTTGCGGGGGATGATGGTGCGAAAGACCCGCTTGGGAAAATGTTCGCGCACTTCTTCCACCACCTGGCGGCTTAGGTTGGTGCGGCTGTCGTACATGGTCATCATCAGGCCGCGAATGTGAAGCTGAGGATTGAGGTATTTGTTGACCAGTTCGATGGTTTGGGTAAGCTGAGTCAGCCCTTCAAGTGCCAGATATTCACACTGGACGGGGATAAGAACGCCGCTGCGGGCGGCGGTGAGTGCGTTGACGGTGAGCAGACCGAGGCTGGGGGGGCAGTCAATGAGGATGTAGTCGTAACGGCCGTTTAGCCGATCCAGCGCATG
>JACKCD010000058.1 GCA_020634215.1 Ardenticatenaceae bacterium
GAGGTGCCACAAACGGCCGTTGTGGCCGCCCAAGCCACCGATGGCTTCAACTGGGGCTACGACCCCTTCCACTACGGCGTACCCGAAGGCAGCTACAGCACCAACCCCGACGGCGTGGCGCGGATTATCGAATTTCGCCAGATGGTGCAAACGCTCAACGCCAACGGGCTGCGCGTCGTCATGGACGTGGTTTACAACCACACCAACAGCAGCGGTCTCAGCGACACCTCCGTCCTCGACAAAATCGTTCCCGGCTACTACCACCGCACCAACAACAGTGGCATGGTGCAAACCACAAGCTGCTGCCCCGACACCGCCAGCGAATTTGCCATGATGGAAAAGCTGATGATTGACACCCTCAAACGGTGGGCAACGCTGTATCAGGTAGACGGCTTCCGCTTTGACCTGATGAACCTCCACACCGTAGACAACGCCATCCACATCCGCGATGCTATCCAGGGGCTAACTGTTGCCAGCGATGGGGTAGACGGCAGCAAAATCTTTATCTATGGTGAAGGGTGGGATTTTGGCTCGGCGCAGGCCAAGGGGTTGACCCACGCCAACCAGGTTAATCTGGCTGGTACCGGCATTGGCACCTTCAACGACCGCATCCGCGACGCAGCCCACGGTGGCTTCACCACCGACCCGCTACAAATTCGCCACCAGGGGTTTATCAACGGCCTGTCCTATGATTGGAATGGCTACAGCTACAGCAACCGCGCCCAATCTGACCTGCACGCGGTGATGGACAGGCTGCGAACGGGGCTAGTGGGAGGCTTGTCCAACTGGGGCAACGGCGGCTATACCAGCCAGCCGGTGGAGAGCATCAACTATATTTCTAAACACGACAATGAGACGCTTTATGACCTCAACGTTTTCAAACTGCCCAGTGGCACTTCGATGGCCGACCGCGTGCGGGCGCAAAACATGGGGTTGAGCGTCATTGGATTGTCGCAGGGGGTGCCGTTTTTCCAGATGGGCAGCGACATGCTGCGCTCCAAATCGCTGGATCGCAATAGCTATGACTCTGGCGACTGGTTTAACCGAGTTGATTTTAGCTATCAGGACAACAACTTTGGCAAGGGCGTGCCGCCGGCCGCCGACAACGCCGGCCGCTGGTCCATCATGAAGCCACTGCTTGCCAACACCGCCCTCAGCCCGGCAGCGGCCGACATCATGGACAGTGCCGCCCACATGCAGGAAATTTTGCAAATTCGCAGCAGTTCGCCGCTGTTCCGGCTGACCAGTGCCGCTGAAATTAACAGCCGCGTCACCTTTTTCAACAGCAACAACAGCCAGGACGGGCTGATTGTGATGGGGATTAGCGACGCGGTGGGGGCGGATTTGGATGGCAACACTGAGTACATTTTTGTCCTGTTCAACGCCAACAAAGTTGCCCAGACGTTTACCATTGCCGACATGGCGGGGGTGGCGGCCAATGCGGTGACGCTGCACCCCGTGCTGCAAAGCTCCAATGATGCGGTGGTGCAAACAAGCAGCTTTGACCCCAGCACGGGGATGTTTTCGGTTCCGGCGCGCACAACGGCCGTTTTTCTCTCCACCATCGCCCCCACCACCATCGTCAACAGCAGCATTGATTACGTCGGTCTTATGTATCCGGCCGGCGACGTGAGCAACGCCGTCAACGTCGGCAGTAGCAGCGGCCACACCGTTTATGTGCAGGTGTACGAACCCGGTGTGACCGATGTGGGCGGCGGCAACGGCGGCAACATTGATTGCTACCTCCACTGGGGCAAATATGGCGCGGCTTGGACCGATTCGCTGATGACCTTTAACAGTGCCTTTACGGGCAACGCCAGCAATGACGAACATTACTACACCATCCCGACGGCTGGTTTAACGGCCGGGCAATATGGCTACACCGCCTATTGCACCGACGACGGCGGCATTTCCAAGAAGTGGCGGGCAAGCAATGAAGGGGGCGACGGTATCCTGACCGTCTTACCTGTTTCCGCACCGCCCCCCGGCGCGGTGTTTGTCCATTTGTTTGAGTGGAAATGGCGCGACATCGAAAAAGAGTGCAGCTATTTGGCCGACAAAGGCTATAGCGCGGTGCAGGTGTCGCCGCCGATGGAGCATGTGCTGCCGACGGCCACCAACAGCTATGCTTGGTGGGTGCGCTACCAGCCGGTTAGCTACAGTTTGGCAAACAGCCGCAGCGGGACGCTGGCCGAATTCCAAAGCATGGTGACGACGTGTAGCAACTTGGGGGTGGATATTTATGTGGATGCGGTGCTGAACCACATGACGGGCGTGGGCAGCGGCACGGGCAGCAATGGCTCCAGCTACACGGCGTATGATTACCCTGACTACGACCCGGCTGATTTCCACTACTGCGGCACCAACCCCGGCGGCGGAGCCAGCGAGAACGACATCAATAGCTACAACAGCCGCTTTGAGTCGCAAACGTGCGAGCTGGTCAATTTGGCCGACCTCAACACCGGTTCGGCGACGGTGCAGGCGACGGCGCGGGCGTATCTGCAAAGCCTGATTGATATGGGGGTGGCGGGCTTTCGGCTGGATGCTTCCAAGCATATGGCAAGCCAGGATATTGCCGCCATTTTGAATGGGTTGACGGGCAACCCCTATATCTTCCAGGAAGTGATTGACGTGGGGAGCGAGCAGGTGCAGGCGTTTGAATATTTGCCCAACGGCGACGTGACCGAGTTCAACTTCCCGGCGGCGATGGGGACGGCGTTTAACTGCGGCGGCACGCTGGCGGCGCTGGACGGGGTGGAAAGTGGGCTGCTGCCGAGCAATGGGGCGGTTGTTTTTACCGATAACCATGATAACCAGCGGGGGCATGGGGCTGGCGGGGCGTGTATTGTGGATTATCGGGATGGAACGGCCGTTTACAATCTCGCCAATATCTTTATGCTGGCCTATCCGTATGGCTACCCCAAGGTGATGTCGAGTTATTATTGGGATGGAACAGATGATGCGGCCGGCCCGCCCTCGACAGTGGGGGTGGCTGGTTCGGGGCCGAATACGCTGGCGGTGTATGGGGCGGGACAGTCGGCCGGCGACGTACCGCAAAATTGTGACGGGTCGCATTGGGTGTGTGAGCATCGAAGAACGGCCGTTGCCAACATGGTCGCTTTCCGCAGTGCCACCAACGGCGAAGCCGTAACCAACTGGTGGGACAATGGTGGCAATCAAATTGCCTTTGGGCGGGGTGCTAAGGGGTACGTGGCGATTAATTACACAGGCAGCAACCTGACGGCTACATTTACTACTAGCATGGCGGCCGGAACGTATTGCGATGTGACCAAAGGGGAGCTAAACGCCTTTGGCACGGGCTGTACGGGGCCGACGATTACAGTGAACGGCAGCGGCGAGATTGTGGGGCAGATGGTGGCGGCGATGGATGCGTTTGCCATTCATGTGAATGCCAAGGTCGCAGCTTGCACGGCAACCACTCCCACAGCCAATTTTCACATCACCCTTACGCCGGCTAGCCCCCAATTAACGCTAGGCTGGACAGATTTTGGTGGCCCTTATCAGGTGCGTGTGTCCACTAGCAACCCTTATTTTGTGCCAGCAAGCGGGACACTGTTGGCAAGCCCAACTGGCAATAGCTATGTTCACCCGACGGCCTTGGGTACGGCGGGAACGCATCATTTTTATGTGGTGCAGGCTAATAACTGTGCCGGAGCGGCAGATTCGGCGCGGATTGGGGCGTTTTCGTTTGGTTTGGTGCCGGGGCAGTAGCTCCGTGTAACGTTCGTGTAACGTTTGATGTGTATAATGGCACGTATATGATCGTGAAACAGTGGTGAAGGTTGTAAGAACGGCCGTTATCGAGTGCTGTTACAATAAAGTGGCTGGGGAAAAACGGCCGTTATAATCAATCTCGGCATTCAACCCGTGTTGACACGTAGAAGATAAGTTCTAAATCTTTTATACTGTAACCAAACTATAACTGTCATTGGCACAACCAAATGGTAAAATGAGTGCGTTAAAGTTAAGAGATTGCCTTTGCGGTTTGTTTTCACAGTCAAATTTTTGTGATAGTTGGCATAGCCTAAAAACACAGTTTGAATTGTTCTCATCGTTACACACAAAATGGAGGAAACCACCTGATGAAAAAGTTCTTTTCAACATTACTGTTCGTTATTATTCTTGGAAGTTTGACATCTTTAGCTTATCTAGCTATTCCTCGCCAAGATGCTGTTGTTGCTGGCTCTGCACTTGCTACGGAAGTAGTCGCGGCTCAGCCTCAATCTCCATCTGCTCCTGCCGCTAGTTTAGTTTATAATGCGGTTGCTTTGCCTTTAGATGTTAGTTCCAATTGGGCTTCTCAGGGTATCGCCTTTAATGCTGCTGGATTAGCCACGTATGTAGGTTCTCCAGTGAAACAAGTTGCAAGATGGAATCCCAATGTCTCCCCGCCGCAATTTGATACTTGGTTTGTAGATGACGGTGAGGGTATTGTGGATGGCAATTTTGTCTTTGATCCTAGCGATTTCCCGTTGGAAGTAGGTGGCTCATATTGGATACAAATTGACAGTTCTGATCCTAACTTGGATGTAGTGTCTTTTGTTGGTGATGTACCTGCAGAGGGTGCTGTTAGCTTTACCCTAAAAGGTGGCACCGGAACTTGTGCTAATAACCAAATTATGGTGCCACTAGATCAATATGATCAGAATATTAATAATGGGGCTGATTTGGCTGCTAATATTGCTACTGCCAATTCGATCAGTGTTAATGCCATTCAGCAGGTTTTGCGGTGGAATCCCACCACTATTCCTGCACAGTTTGACGTATGGTATGTTGCTGATGGTGAAGGGATTGTCAATGGTGACTTTGTTTTTGATCCTAATTTATTTGTAGTCGAAATAGGTCATCCTTACTGGGTATGTATGGCATCATCTGGTGATGGAGCTGTTTGGCCACAATAAGCGATCAGCAGGGTTTTACGGGTAAGTAACCTCGGGTATTTTGCAGATAATGAGGATTAGTCGGAGAAGATTTATGAAGAAAGTTACTATCTTATTGGTGATTATTATAGCTTTGTTTTATTACGCTAGTGATAATCAAGTGAATGCACAAGACGGTCAGCCAAACTATGCAACAGCTGATGTGTTTGTATCTGTGGCAACTGATGCGGTTACTGATAACAATAACTTGCGTATTGCCGGCTCAAATGGAGGTTCTTGTTCTACGACTCTTGTGACCTTAGTCAAATTTAGCGTCAGTGAGATAGTTGACTCATCGGTTATTGATACAGCAACGGTCTCCTTTACCGTTCAAAATACCGGCTTTGCCGGAACACCTGTTTCTTTGGCTTTATACGAAGCAGGCGATAGTTGGGGTGAAAGCGACCTTGCGATTATTGTGGATCCTGCTGACGCGAATAGTATAGTTGGTGCTGCCTTAAATTCATCTTTAACATTTAATGCCCCTCCGGGGGACGCTTCTACAATTCAGTTTCCTACCAGTACACAACTAAGAGATTACTTGCGTGCTCAAGCGGATGGAGATGATGTTGTTAGTATTGCTGTGAGGATGACAGGTTGCCCGACGGGAACCAGTATTATTCGTTTGGAAGATAGTGAAGGGGGTATTTCGGTTGCTCCTGTGTTGACTATGTTGAATCCAACTGCAATTCAGCTTAATAATACCGAGGCCTCTGATGGTACTAATACTTCCTTTATTTGGTTAGCTATTGCCCTTCCTTTGTTTGTTTTCATGGTTGTGTTGATACTGCGTCGGCGAGGGCAAATTGCCTAATTAGGCTCTTTAACTTTTTTGCGAAAGCACAGGATGAACGGGTAGGTCATAACAACCTACCCGTTTTATTTTCTAATACGAGCGTTGATGGCTGTGCGCCAACGGCCGTTTCCTCCCCACTTCAACCCCACTCTCCACCCACTCCCCAACCGCATAAACCGTCGTCGGTTGCCCTTTGCCCTTGAACACAATGTCGCCGAGGTCACGGAGGTGGCAGTGGGGCAAACGGCCGTTTCCCCCCTTTACCGTCGCCTCACTGACAAAAATGGATTCGGCAAACGGCCGTTCTTTGTTCAAATCACTCAGTCGCTTTGCCACGTTGACCGTATCCCCCAGCACCGTATATTCGCGCCGCTGTTCGCTGCCAAAGTTGCCCACAATCAGGTCGCCGCTGTTGATGCCGATGCCGATGGAAAACGGCCGTTTTCCCCGCAACACCTGCTGCCGATTAAACCCTTCCAACTGCTGCACCATCGCCAAAGCCGCCGCCATCGCTTGCTGTGGATGGCTGGCGTGGGGGATGGGTGCGCCAAAGATTGCCAGCAGCGAATCGCCGCCAAATTTGTTAATCACCCCGCCGTGCGTCTCAATCACCGACTGCATCAGCGTGTAATAATCGTTGAGCGATTCCGTTAGCTGGCCTAAATCACTCTGCTCTGAGAGTTGCGTAAAGTTGCGGATGTCGGCAAACAGCACCGTAGCATAGATTTGCTGCCCCCCCAGAGCAACTTGCCCACTGAGCAAATGCTGGGCGATGTTGTTGCCCACATATTGCCCCAACAGCCCTTCGGCCCGCATTTGTGCCAGCAGTTGGGCTTCGTGGTGCTGCTTAAGCTGGGTCGCCATCCAGTTAAAGTTGTCGGTTAGCTGGCCGATTTCGTCGGTTGTTGTAGGGGTTAAGACGACGGAATAATTCCCCGCCGCCACGTGGAGTGAGGCGATCATTAAATCTTCAACGGGGTTGGCAAGCTGGGTGGCGTGTTTGTGACCGAGGAGGAGAATGGGAACGGCCGTAAATAACCCCACCACGCCCCCACTCAGCCAATCAATGGACAACCGCGTGACCACCCCATAGGTGGCAATGCTGCCCATCGCCATTGCTAATAGCAAGTAGGGTAGAATGAGCTTGGTGCGAAGGTTGAGCTGACTGTAGAGGGGAAAAGCAGGGGAATCGCTGCCGGGCTGCGCCAAAAGCGCAACCGGCTCAGAACTGTTTTGTGTGGATACCATACCTATACTTCCGGCCACAATTTGGACTAGGTGGGCTGAGCGCTGTCTAGCCGAAATTGTGGTGTAATCGGCTGCATTGTAGTTGCGGGTATGGACGCGAACAATGGTTCTTTGGGGGTGGGGGAAGGGTACTACTGCCGGTAAACAGTAAACAGTAAACAGTAAACAGTAAACAGTGGGTGGTAGGCTGATTACCGATTACTGATGACCGGTTACTATTCTTCTGAGTCCATCGGGGAGGGAAACGGCCGTTTTCCAGCCAATTAACGCCGCGGTTTGTGCCACATCTGCCATCTGGGTGGGTTCTTCGCCGGGGCGACCGGGCAGGCGGCCGATGAGGGGGTGGCCGCCTGTGCCAAAAAGTGTGTAGATAAGCCGCACCACGTCGGCGACGCTGGTGGCTTGGCCGGTTCCGAGTTCAACGGTGGTGGCGGGAGGGAGGTTGGGGGAAACGGCCGTTTGCCACAGCCCAGCCACCACATCCTCCACATAAACCCAGTCCCGCCGCTGCGTTCCTGCCGTCATGGGGAAGTCGTGGCCGCTTTGTGCGGCCGCCAGCGCCGCCGGAATCAAATTGCGTTCCGACTGGCCGGGGCCGTAGGCGTGGAAAACCATGCCGCCGACGATGGGCCACCCCTGCGTGCGGGCAAACATCTGGCAAAATTGCCACGCCGCCGCCTTGCTGGCGGCATAGACATTCATGCTGCTGTGTTCGCCGGGGGTGCGGGCCACCACCAGCCGCCGCGTGCCAAATCGCTTTTCAAAGCAGGCTCGCGCTAGGTTGATGGTGCCGTTGAGATTGTGGCGCAAGGCCGTGTCTATGCTCATAAAGGGATCCGTGACACCGGTGGCCGCCAGGTGAATAACCACATCTGGCTCGGCTTCGGCGACGGCACGGGCGGTAAGCTGGTAATTACGCAGGTCGGCGTAGACAAACTGTAGCTGTTCACGTTGCCTGGCAAGGGGTGGGGGCAAGGGTTGGCCGCTGTGGGTTTCGCGGAGGAGGAGGGAAACGGCCGTTTCTGGCTGCGCCAGCACGTATGGCACCAATACCTGGCCGATGAATCCGGTGGCTCCGGTGATTAAAACGCGCATAAAGATAACGCTTACGCGATTTGAATACCTTTCCGAAGAATCTCGCTTGCAAAAGGATTGGTAGTATCGAAGTCTGCTTCACTGAATGGATAGGGTTCAATGCGCGTATCGAATTTTCGGCTGATTTTCATTAGCTCAACTTGGGTTATAAACCTGTTACTCATATCGTTCATCGTTATTTCATCATGTAGGATAAATACGAAGCGCAATATGTCAAGAGCAAAGCTCGAAAAAGGATTAATTGTTTCAACCACCATTCGTTAGGAATTCATGGTACCAGGCAAGGGTTTGGTGGAGGCCGCTTTCGAGGGTGTGCTGTAGTTCCCAGCCAAGGATGCGGCCGGCTTTGTCGGAGCAGAGGTATTGGTCTTGGATTTCGTTGCTGGCTTCGTTGCGGATGATGGGCTGTAGGTGGGGGTGGTCGGAAAGGTGGATGATGGTGTTTACGATGTCGAGGGCAGAAACGGCCGTTTCCGCCCCAAAATTAAACGCCTCCCCCCGCACCTCTGGCCGGTTCAACTGCTGCCCAATCAGCAAATAGCCGCGCACCACATCCTCCACATAAATATAATCCCGCTTGGCCTGCCCGTCGGAGCGAATGATAGGGGCTTGCCCATAAAAAAGATTACGAATCGTCCCCGGCACAATCCGGTTCCAGTTCAAATCGCCGCCACCGTACAAATTGGCGCAGCGCGTCACCGCCACCGGCAGCCCATAGCTGTGGGCATAGCTGCGGGCAATCAGGTCGGCGCAGCTTTTGGAAACATCATAGGGGTGCTGCCCCAGCAGTGGCACCTCTTCGGTGTAGGGCAGCAGAGTGGGTTGTTCACCATAAGCATGGTTGCTGCTGGCAACAACCACCCGTTGGATGGCTGGGCTGCGCCGCGCCGCTTCCAGCACCATCCACGTACCGCGCACGTTGGCTTCAAACGTTGCCAACGGGGCGCGATTGGCAATGCCGACAATGGTTTGCGCCGCCAGATGATAGATAGTGTCTACCTGATACTCTGCCAGCAGCCGTTCCAGCAGGTGAAAATCCACAATGTCGCCATGCACCACGTCAATCTGCTCCGTGAGACCCGTGCGGACAAGCTGGGATTGGGCGACCCCGTCCCGAATGAGGCCAACCACATGCGCTCCTCGCTCTAGCAATGCCTGGGTGAGCCAGAAGCCAAGCAGCCCAGTGCAGCCAGTGATGAGGACGGTTTTGTCTTGCCAGAATTCCGTTTCCAAAATGCCGTAGTCTCCATCAGAATATAATTTCACGCAAAGGCGCAAAGACGCAAAGGGAAGGGATGTTTGCGAAAAATTGGAGATTGGGGATTGGAGATTCACAATCTCTCATCTCCAATCTCTAATCTCCGCAATAGCAGTTAAAGGCACATTTAATCCTCCCACACCTTCCAGGGGGGATTTTGCTGCCAAATTTTTTCCAGCGTCATGGTGTCTTTCATGGTGTTCATGGATTGCCAAAAGCCGTGATGACGATAGATCATGAGTTGCTGCTGCGCCGCCAGACGGGGGAGAATTTCGGTTTCGAGGTTCACATCGTCACCGTCGGCCATCATGTCGAGGACAGGTTTTTCAAAGAGCATGAAGCCGCCGTTGATCCAGTGGGGCAGCTTGGGGCGTTCAACAAAGCCGGAAACCAGCCCGCTGTCGTCGGCTTCAACCACGCCGTATTGCAGTTCGACCTGAACGGCCGTTACTGTCGCCAACTTCCCATGCCGCAAATGAAAATCAACCAGCGCCGTCAAATCCACGTCGCTCACGTCATCGCCATAGGCCACAAAAAAGCGGTCGCCGGGCAGATAGTCGGCCACCATCGCAATGCGCGTTCCTTTTTCCGTGTGCAGCCCCGTTTCCACCAGCGACACCTGCCACTCTGGGTGGGTGGGCTGGCTGCGTAGCACCGCTGCCGCCTCGCCGTTGCCGCCCAGCCGCAGCGTCAAATCCCGCGCCAGCGGTTCATAATCAAGAAAATATTGCTTTACGTCCTGGGAGCGATACCCCAGCGTTAGCACAAATTCGTTAAACCCATGCGCCGAGAAAATTCGCATGACGTGCCACAAAATCGGCCGGCCGCCAATTTGCACCAGCTCCTTTTTAGTGGCCGTGCTGCCGCGCATTCGCGTGCCTTGTCCGCCACAGAGGATGACGACGGGGATGTTGTCCATATCGGTAATTGATCAGTAATCAGTGACCAGTAATCAGTAATCAGCCAGGTCACTGATTACCGATTACCGATTACTGATTACTGGCTTTCAAGACCGCTTGCCGCAAATTCTTGACAAACGGTGGGTAGACGATGCCCGCTTCGGTGACGATGCCGGTGACGTAGCGGTGGGGGGTAACATCGAAGGCGGGGTTGCGGGCACTGATGCCGGCCGGAGCGATGGGGGTGCCAAAAACGGCCGTTACTTCATCCGGGCTGCGCTCCTCAATTGGAATCAGGTCGCCGTGTGCCAGGTCCAGGTCAATGGTGCTGGTGGGAACCACCGGGTAAAACGGCACGCCGTTCTCTTTAGCCACCACCGCCAGCTTGTAGGTGCCAATTTTGTTGGCAACGTCGCCGTTAGCGGCGGTGCGGTCGGAACCAACAAGGACGATGTTGACCTGGCCCGTCCGCATAAAATGGCCGGCGGCATTGTCGGCAATCAGGTCAAACGGGATGCCGCGCTGCTGCAGTTCCCACGCCGTCAGCCGCGCCCCTTGCAGCCGGGGGCGGGTTTCATCCACCAGCACATGGATCTTTTTGCCTTGCTCATGGGCGGCAAAAATAACCCCCAGAGCCGTCCCCCAATCCACCGTCGCCAATGCCCCGGTGTTGCAATGGTGCAAAATGGTGTCGCCGTCGCTAATGAGTTCCGCGCCGTGGTAGGCCATGCGCCGGTTGAGTGCCACGTCTTCGTCGGCCAGCTTTTGCGCTTCGGCCAACAGGGCGGCGTGAATGGCGGTGGGGTCGGTTAGGTCTGGGTTGTCGGCCACGCGCAGCAGCCGTTTGACGGCCCAGGCGAGATTAACGGCCGTTGGCCGCGCCAAATTCAGCCGTTCCCCCGCCGTGTGCAGGTCGTTTCGTAGGGTTGCCGCATCGGTGGCCTGGCTTTGCTGTGCCGCCAGCACCATGCCAAACGCCGCCGCCGCCCCAATCGCCGGTGCGCCGCGCACCACCATGTCGGTAATTGCCTCCGCCACGGCTTCGTGGGTGGCATACTCCAAAAGCTCAAATGTCCACGGCAGCACCCGCTGGTCAATCATTTTCATTGTCTGCCGTTCGTTATCCCAAAAAACGGTACGCATGGAAATCTCCTCGAAGAATAGGACGCAGATTTACCTGATTTTCCTGATCAAGCTCATCAGGTAAATCTGCGTCCTATTTTTTATTTTTCCAGCTTGGGATCATAACACAGCCCCAAATGGACTGCCAGCCGCTTTTGACGGGGCGCGGCGGGGGGTGCTATACTGCGGAGGAGTGGCGTGTGGGGCGTTGGGAGTAGGGTGTAGCTAATACACCTTACTCCCTACACCCCACTCCCTACAACAAAAAAAGGCTTGCCAATGATGTATGATGTAAACAATGGAAAAGAGACGCCGCGTATTGTGGCAATTGGCGGTGGGACGGGGATGCCGGGGTTGCTGCGGGGGTTGACGGCGTATACGCATAATATAACGGCCGTTGTCACCGTAGCCGATGATGGGGGGAGCAGCGGGCGACTGCGGCGGGAGCTGGGGCTGCTGCCACCGGGGGACTTTCGCAACAACATGGCCGCGCTGTCGCGGGATGAGGCGTTGATGACGCAACTGCTGCAATATCGCTTCGGTAGCAGCGTCAGCGGTGGGGACGAAAACGGTGCGCCGGGTGATTTACGGGGTCATGCTTTTGGTAATTTGCTGCTGGCGGCACTGGCGGGAATTACGGGCAGCTTTGATGAGGCACTGCTGGCGGCGCAGCGGGTGCTGGCAATGCGGGGACGGGTGGTGCCTTCGACGTTGGAGCATGTGACGCTGGTGGCGGAGGTGTTGGTGGCGCGGGGCGGGGAAACGGCCGTTCTTGAGCGCGTGGTCGGTGAGTCAGCCATTCCCAAAGCGGGTGGCAAAATTCAGCGTGTGGATTTGGAGCCAGCCAACGTGCGGGCTTACCCTCCCGCCCTACGCGCCATTTTTCAGGCCGACCTCATTGTGATGGGACCGGGCAGCCTTTACACCAGCATCTTGCCCAACTTGCTCATTAGTGATTTGGCCGAGGCGTTGAAACATGCTCGCGCCCCCAAAGTGTATGTGTGCAATTTGGCAACCCAGCCAGGCGAAACTGACGACTACACGGTGGCGGATCACGTTCATGCGCTGCTGGATCACATTCCGGCCGGCTGTTTGGATATGGTGTTAGCCAATGATAACCTTTCTTTGGCGGCTGATGTGGGGGGCGGGCGCACCGTGTTTGTCCAGCCTGTTGCCCCGCGTGGGGCGGTGCGGCTGGTGACGGCAGACTTGGTGGATGAAAAACGGCCGTGGCGGCACGACAGTCAAAAAGTGGCAAAACGGGTTATGGAGTTGTTAACTTCTTAAAATCATGCCACAATAGTGATGTTTGGAACTTTTCCCCTTTCCCACGCACTGTATGATTACAAACTAGGTACCTGTTGGCTTTTGTTCCGGGTTTTCTGGGAACAAACGACGGGATACACACTTCTAACGAAAGGAGTTTAGAATGACGATTAAAATTGGGATTAACGGATTTGGCCGGATTGGCCGTTTGGTTTTCCGCCGGTCTTGTGAGATTGAAGGCGTAGAAGTTGTTGGGATCAATGACTTGATTGATGTGGATTATATCGCCTATATGCTGAAATATGATTCGACGCATGGGCGGTTTAAGGGGACAGTGGATGTACAGGATGGGAATTTGGTGGTTAACGGCCGTTCCATTCGCGTCACCGCCGAACGTGACCCCAAAAATCTGAAGTGGGACGAGGTTGGAGCAGAATATGTCCTCGAATCTACTGGGCTTTTCCTGACTGATGACAAAGCCCGCGCCCACATTGAGGCCGGTGCCAAGCGCGTGGTCATGTCTGCCCCGTCCAAGGATGCCACCCCGATGTTTGTCATGGGTGTCAACCACAAAACCTATGCCGGGCAAGATATTGTCTCCAATGCCTCCTGCACCACCAACTGTCTGGCTCCGCTGGCAAAGGTGCTGAACGACAGCTTTGGCATCAAAGATGGGTTGATGACGACGGTTCATGCGACCACCGCCACGCAAAAGACGGTGGATGGCCCTTCTTCTAAAGATTGGCGCGGTGGCCGTGGTGCTGGGCAGAACATCATTCCGTCGTCTACGGGTGCGGCCAAGGCGGTGGGCAAGGTGATTCCGGAGTTAAACGGCCGTTTAACCGGCATGTCCTTCCGCGTACCCACCCCCAACGTCTCCGTCGTAGATTTAACGGTTAATCTGGCAACCCCCGCTTCCTATGACCAAATCAAAGCCGCCATGAAAGCTGCCTCTGAAGGGGAATTGGCCGGTATTTTGGGCTACACCGAAGAAGCCGTTGTCTCCAACGACTTTCTCGGCGAAACTTGCACCTCCGTTTTTGATGCCGAGGCTGGTATTGCCCTCACCGACACCTTTGTCAAAGTTGTCGCTTGGTACGACAACGAATGGGGCTACTCCTGCAAATGCCTTGATTTGATGAAGCATATGGCGACTGTCTAAAGCGAGAGATTAGAGATTGGGAGATTGGAGATTGATTGACATCGGTAGTGCAGTAATCTCCAATCTCTAATCGCCAATCCCCACTTTTTATGGAACTCAAAGAGCTAGAAGCCCGAATGCACGCCTTTGTTGCCAGCAAGGGGTGGTATGCGCCCGATTCGCCTAAGGCGCAAACGCCGCGCAATTTGGCGGCATCGCTGGCAATTGAGGCGGCGGAGGTGCTGGAGCATTTTCAATGGCGGGAAGAGGCAGCCGACCGCGAAGCGTTAGCGGGAGAGTTGGCGGATGTAGCACTTTATTTGCTCCAGCTTGCCAGCGTGACGGGCATTGATTTGGAGGGGGCGATTTTGGCAAAGTTGGCGCTAAACCAGACGCGGGAATGGCCTGATCCATGAGGGTTTTGGCGGTTAGCGATTTGGTGGTGGATCATTTGTATGTGTCGGATGTCCACAAGAAATACCCAGAGGTGGGGTTGCTGATTGGGTGTGGGGATTTGCCGTTTTATTATCTGGAGTTTTTGATTTCGGCGTTTAATGTGCCGCTGGTGTATGTGCGGGGGAACCATGATGATCGGCTGCAGTATGCGGCGGATGGACGGGTGCTGGACCATGTGCCGGGGGGCATTGACTTGCATGGCAAAGCGGTGGAATTTAAGGGGGTGCTGCTGGCGGGGTTAGAAGGCTCGATGCGGTATAGTGCGGAACGGCCGTTTATGTACACCGACTCCGAAATGAGGCGAGAAATGCTGCCCCTGTTTACCCGGCTGCTGTGGAACAAGATCAAATACGGCCGTTACCTCGACATTTTGGTCACCCATTCTCCTCCCTTTGGCATCCATGACCGCCCAGACCGACCCCATACGGGCTTCAGGGTCTTTCTCTCCTTTTTACACGCCTTTAAGCCTCGCTATATGCTCCACGGCCACATTCACATTCACCGCCAGCGCGACCAACATATTACCCAGTTTGAAGAGACGACGATTATCAACGTCTACCCCTATTATTTGTTTGATGACCCGTTTGGGTTGATGGAAAACGGCCGTTTTTAGAGCTAGACAAAACGGCCGTTTTCCAACCTCCGCAATCAGTCAGCCAACGCCAATTCCATCGCCGTTAGCAACGTGCCAACCAGCATCTCCACTTTCCACGCCGCTTGCGGCAGCGGGTTGGCTCCTGCGGCCGACAGGTGCGCCGCCTGTTCCAGCGTCGCCTGTGTTGCTGGTTTGCCCAGCAAAGCCGCCTCCACATTCGGCAGCCGCATCGGAATTTGCGAGATACCACCCGCGCCAATCCCTGCTGCCGCTATCGCCCCATCCCGCACCACCAAACGCACCGAACATTCGACAATCGGCCACTCCGCTTCAAAACGGCTCATCGAACGGAAGTAGGCCGTCTTTTCGCCAACAACGGGCGCAGGTAACGTCACATGCGTCAAAATCTCATTCTGGTGCAGCAAATGATCGCGGTCATGCTGCGAACCGTCGCCATACAAGTCGGCAATGGGCATTTCGCGCTCTGTGGTTCTGACGTGGGCATCATACGCCAACAACGCCGCCGCCAACGTGGATGGATGGGGATGAGCGCAGCCGCCGTGATCAAAAATTACCCCATTAGGATGATGACCATCGCGTCCGCCGCAAACCGCATCCCCCTTTTTGGTGCAGGGCAGTTGCGGATGCCGGTAATACCAGCAGCGGGTGCGCTGGAGCAGGCTGCCGCCAAACGTGGCCGCCCAGCGAATTTGCGGCGTGGCTAACCCATTGGCCGCTTTTGCCAACGCCCCATACCCTTTGGCAGTGATGGGGTTTTGCCCCACCGCATCAATCGTTGCCATCGCTCCAATGGTGGTTGTGCCGTCGGCGTTTTGGGTGATGTCGGTGTAGGGCAGCTTGTGAATGTCAATGATGGGGCCAGAGGAAACGCCCAGCCGATAGCGGTCGTGTAAATCGGTGCCACCGGCGCGGATTTCACCCACTGCCCCCTTGATCTCTTCTGGTTTTGTAATCAGCGTTAGCATTATTTGACCTCCTTTAGGCCAGTGACAACATCATGCGGGGTAATGGGGGTAGACAACGGCCGCCAGCCCGTGGCGTGGAAAACGGCATTGCTCACCGAGGCTGCCACCCCAATGGTGGCTAATTCTGATAGCCCAATCCCTTGCCCGCGTACTTCCTCAAACCCTTTTTCGTCATAATGAAGGTGGATGTTGGGGGTGTCGCCCAAACCGGGAATGCGGTAATCGTTCAAATTGCTGCTGAGGGTATGGCCTGTTTGCTGGTCATACACTTTTTCCTCATAGAGCGCGTAGCCTAGCCCCTGAATGACACCACTGTACATTTGGCTGTTAGCCAGGTCGCGCACAAAGATTCTGCCGACAGCAATGCCGGACCAAACGTTAAGCGGCCTAATTTTGCCTAAGCGCGTATCCACTTCGACTTCGGTGACAATGGCTGAATGACCAATTCGCATTCCAATGCCTGGGGGAACGTTGATGCGGAGACCCAACAAGCCGCGCTCGTTGCCCCGTTTGTCGCTGGCGCTAAAGGGGGCGGCCACGGCCAAAATATCTGCCCAGGGTGTGAAGCCGTTGCTGTGGTTGACCCCGCCTTTAACGGCCGTTACCTGCTTCAACCCCATCTTGTTAGCGGCTTCCTGAATAAGATGCCCCATCACTTGTTCGGTCGCAGCATAGGTCGTGGGGTACACAGAGGTCGTGACCTGACTGCCGCCAGCAATCGGGCCGTGTGGTCGGTCGGCGTTGCCGATGTCCAGCATCAGCGTATGGGGGTCAATGCCCATAACATCCACCACGGCTTGGGCGATGGAGGAGCGGGTGCCATTGCCAATATCCTGCGTGGCACAGCTAACTTTGATCCCCTCGGGCGAGGAGCTGACGATGACTTCGGTGTTGGGGTTGTAGATGAACAGCCATTGGGCCATGGCGAGACCAAGACCGCGTTTAAAACGGCCGTTTTCCCCATTCACCTTCCCCCTTTCGCGCCACGCCGGAATCGTCTCCACCCAGTCGAGCAACCGGTTTTTGATTGCATGATCAGGATCCCACCGGCGGCGAATGGTCACAGGATCGAGGTTTTGTTTGTAAGCCGCCTCGTCAATCGCCTGCTCAATGGCCCAGCGTTGGGCAGGCGCATCGGGAGCGCGGAAAGGCTTTCCTGGCGGAGTGTTGGTTAGCACCGAATAATCCTGCAAGTCGCGGTAAATAGAGCGTGGAGCCATCAGGGAATACATGGAAGCAGCCGATGAGCCATTGGCAACGCCACCGTCGCCATAGGCGTGCATTTTGATAGCGTCCGGTGTGCCGTCGGCTTGGGTTTTAACGGCCGTTTGGCTCACCACCCCCGGCCGCAAACTGGTATAAGCGAGGTCTTCTAAGCGGCTGGCGACCACACGGACGGCCTGATTGGCCTGACGCGCCAAAATGATGGCCGCTTTTATCTCCTCATACAACCCCTGTTTGCCGCCAAAGCCACCACCAATATAATGACTTTCCAATGTCACCTGTGCTTTATCCAAATCAAAATGCTCTGCAATCGCTGCCCGCAATGGTGTAATACCCTGAGTAGAAGCAAAAACATGCACTGCCTGCGGCCCATTCCACTTAGCCACGGCCGCATGAGGTTCCAACGCCGTGTGTACCTGTTGGGCGTTGCGATAGGTGTGTTCCACGACGTTTTGTGGGGCGTTGCTCTGTGCTTCTTCAATGCGCCGGTCTGCCGCACCAGCCCGTCGGGAAGTCACCAGCCCCATTCGCACCCGACCCACATTGTTTTCCCAAGCATAAGGGAAGGTGCTGCCTTCGGCCGCTGTGGGCATCTTCTCTTTGCCTTCGGGGAAAACGGCTGGTGCATCTGCTGCCATCGCCTGCGCGATGTTAAGGGCAGCGGGCAATAGGTCATAATCCACCTTGATGAGCTTGAGCGCGGCCTCAGCCGTGCGCTCATCCACCGCCGCAACACCCGCAACTGGCTGACCAACATAGTGGACGTGTGTTTTTCCTTCCAGCAAATCGGCTACTGCCATTACGCCCTCAAGGGCTTGCGCTGCGGAAAAATCAACAGCCTTCACGCGGGCGTTGGGATGGGCAGAACGCAAAATTTTGCCTTCAAGTTGGCTGGGGAACTGCACATCAACGGTGTATTTGGCTTCGCCCGTCACTTTCGCCAGGGCATCCACGCGGGGCGCAACCAGTTCGGCTACGTCATCAAACTCCCCGGCACATGCTTGGGCGATGGCGGCATAAATGCCTACATAGGCAGCGCAGCGGCACAGATGCCCACCCATGGCAACGGCGATTTCGTGCGGTAACGGCCGTTTCTTCCCCTGTTTCGCTCGCCACGCATCATAAAAAGCAATCCCTTCATTGATAAAGCCGGGCGTGCAAAAGCCACATTGCAAACCATCATTCGCCATGAAAGCGCGTTGGACGGGATGGAGGTTAGAACGGCCGTATTCCTCAATCGTCCGTACATCCTTGCCTTCTAACTGCGTGGCTGGCAAAAGGCAACTGCACTTCGGCACACCATCCACCCGCACCGTGCAAGCCCCGCAAATGCCGCCCCCGCAGGCCAGCTTTGTCCCCGTCAGCCCCGCCCGCTCCCGAATCACTTCGAGCGCGGTTTCATCATGGCGCGGTTCAAATGCCAATGGCTGTCCATTGATTGTCGTTTGCATATCGTTTCTCCTTTTTCGAGTAAAGAGTGATTAGTCAGTCAATTAAACGCAAAAAATTTTACGCGGAAATGCTTTTCCAAAGGATCTCAAATCCTTGGGTGATGTGGCGGGTGAGGGGCATATCGGTTAGTTGCTGCTCGGTGGCATAAAAAACGGCCGTTTCCAACTGGGCATAAAAAACCTGTGCCAAATAGTTAGGGGGCGCGTCCACTAAAATGCCGTCAGCAATGCCCTGCACAATCATGTCAAAGGCAAAGGCCAACTCTGCCTCCTGGCTTTGCTGCATCTCTTGGCTCACCAGATTGGACAATTTTAGCTGGTTCATGAGCCGGTAGCGCACGGGAAAGCGAATACCCCAATCAATATGGCGAAACCAGATATGTTCGGCGCGATCTTTCAACGTACCATTTTGTGGGTATCCGACCATCAAGTGGCCCATCCACTCTTGTTTAAGCTGCTTATACACAGCATCAATCAGCACATCTTTGGATTCAAAATAGTTAAACAGCGTCCCCGTAGCCACGCCAGCGTGCTTGGCAATGCGGGATGTTGGCGTGTTCCAAAACCCTTCTTTGGCAAAAAGGTCTATGGAGGCTTCGATAAGTTGCTTTTCCTTTTCGTTCATGAGATAGACCATAGCATAGATTGACTAATCAGTCAATTACTTCATGCCAAATTGTCACTTTTCCCTTAACTGTCAGTTGCTAAATTTGCCCCTGCGGTTTATAACTGGCCTGCATTAATTGTGCGCGTTTGCATTTCGCAAATGCACCAGATCCACGAGAGGAAAAAACATGCAGCCCAATTTTGATCTTACAGGCAAGGTTGCCCTCATTACCGGCGCATCACGGGGTATCGGCCAGGCCATTGCTGAAACCTACGCCGCTGCGGGTGCTAAGGTGGTGCTTGCCAGCCGCAAGCAAAGCAGCCTTGATGGCGTAGCCGACGTGATTCGCCGCAACGGGGGTGAGGCCCTAGCTGTGGCCGCCCACACCGGCAGCGATATTGCCGTGGCCGAACTGGTTGACCGTGCTACCGAAGCCTATGGGGGTATTGACATTGTGGTGAACAATGCCGCCACCAATCCCCATTTTGGCCCCATCCTCACCGCTGAAGACAGCCACTGGCAAAAGATTATGGATGTCAACGTGATGGGGTATTTTCGCGTGGCGAAGGCGTGTGCGGCCAGTATGAAAGCGCGAGGTGGTGGCAAAATCATCAACATGGCGTCGGTGGCGGGCAAAACACCTGCGCCAGGTATGGGAATCTATTGTGTAAGCAAAGCGGCCGTTTTGATGTTGACCCAAGTGCTGGCGGTGGAGCTGGCGGCCGACAATATTCAGGTGAATGTCATTGCCCCTGGCTTTGTCAAAACCCGCTTTAGCCAAGCTATTTGGGATAACCCGCAGCTTAACGAGGCTGTGGTGCGTTCTATTCCACAAAAGCGGATGGCCGAGGTAGAGGAACTCGCCGGGCTTGCTCTTTACCTGGCTTCGCCGGCTTCCAGCTTTATGACGGGGGCGACGCTGGTTATTGATGGTGGGCAGTTGGTCTCAAATGCAATTGGAGCTTGAATCGGTAATCAGTCATCAGTAATCAGTAACCAGTCCTTTGACTGATTACTGATTACCGTTTACTGATTACTGATTACTGGACAAAAAATGGAACCACAAGTAATAGACAAAGTACTGGATACCATGCGCCAATTTGTGCGCGAGGAAATTATTCCACTGGAGGCTGAATTTTTAGCCAAAGGGTTTACGGCAATGCTGCCGAAGCTTCAAGAAAAGCGGGAGATGGTGAAAAAATTGGGCTTTTGGTGTCCGCAAATCCCGGAAGAGTATGGTGGGATGGGGTTGTCGCTGATGGAGCATGGGCTGGTGAGCGAGGTGCTGGGGCAAACGCCCATCGGTCACTTTGTTTTTAACTGCCAGGCACCTGATGCGGGCAACATGGAGATTTTGATTGACCACGGCACACCGGAACAAAAGGAAAAGTTTTTGCTGCCGCTGGTGCGGGGGGAGGTGCGGAGCTGTTTTTCGATGACAGAGCCTGAGCATGCGGGGTCGAATCCGGTGGTGATGAGCACAACGGCCGTTAAAGAAGGCAACAGCTACATCATAGACGGCCACAAATGGTTCACCAGCGCCGCCGATGGGGCTGCCTTTGCCGTCGTCATGGCCGTCACCGACCCTCATGCCAGCGTTCACCAACGCGCCAGCCAAATTATTGTTCCCACCGATACCCCCGGCTTTGAGCTGATTCGCAACATATCCGTAATGGGCGAGCCGGGCGATGGCTGGGCCAGCCATGCCGAGGTGCGCTACAGCGACGTGCGCGTGCCGCAGGAAAATTTGCTGGGGCAGGAAGGCCACGGCTTCGCCATTGCCCAGGAGCGGCTGGGGCCGGGGCGCATTCACCACTGTATGCGCTGGCTGGGCATTTGCGAACGCGCTTTTGAATTGATGGTGAAGCAGGCGCTGCTGCGTGAGTTGGGGCCGGGCACCGTGCTGGCCGACAAGCAAACCATCCAAAACTGGGTGGCCGAAAGCCGCGCCGAGATGAACGCGGCGCGGCTAATGGTGCTGGATGCGGCCAACAAGATTGACAAACAGGGTGTGTATGCGAGCCGCAACGAAATTTCGATGATCAAATTTTTTGTCGCTGGTGTGCTGATGCGCGTCCTCGACCGCGCCATTCAGACGCATGGGGCGATGGGGATGACCGACGACACGCCGCTGGCGTACTGGTACCGCCATGAACGGGCTTCTCGCATTTATGATGGGCCGGATGAAGTTCATAAGATGGTGGTGGCGCGGCGGATTTTTAAGCAATATCGGTAGGGGCGTATTGCATACGCCTTGGATTGGAGATGCATAGGGGCGTATGCAATACGCCCCTACAACGGAAAGATGATTCCAAACAAAGCCAATGACATCATCGAGGTGCGGCCGGATGAGCGGTTTGATGAGGGGCGGGTGGCGGCGTTTTTGCGGGGGAAGTTGGCGGGGGCAGAACGGCCGTTAACCGTCCAACAGTTTGGCGGCGGCGCAGCCAACCTCACCTACCTGCTCGACTACGGCAGCCACCAATACGTCCTGCGCCGCCCCCCGCTTGGCCCCGTCGCCAAATCCGCCCACGACATGGGGCGCGAATATCGGGTGTTGTCGGTGCTGCACCAGCAATTTCCCTACGCTCCCCGCGCCTTTCTCTACAGTGACGACGAAAGCCTCATCGGTGCCCCCTTCTTTGTCATGGAGCGTCGTCATGGCGTGGTGGTGCGCCGCACCATCCCCCCCATCTACGCCGACATTCCCGATGCTCCCCGCCGCATGAGTACGGCACTGGTAGACGCACTGGCCGCGTTTCACGCCGTGGATTACGCCGCGCTGGGGCTGGACGATTTAGGGCGACCCGATGGCTTTGTCGAACGGCAAATTGAAGGGTGGTACAAGCGGTGGCACGCCGCCAAAACCGAGGATTTGGCCGACATGGATCGCGTCTACGCCTGGCTGCGCGACAACGTACCGCCAACCACTGGCTACTCTCTTGTCCACAATGACTATAAGCTCGACAACGTGATGCTGGCGGCCGACGACCCCGGCCAAATGGTTGCCATTTTTGACTGGGACATGTGTACCCTCGGCGACCCGCTGTGCGATTTAGGGGCACTGCTCTGCTACTGGACAGAGCCGACTGACCCGCCCCATTTCCAGCAAATGGCGATGATGCCTAAAGGCGATCTGGGCTTTATGACGCGGGCGGAACTGGTGGCGCGGTACGCAGAAAAAAGCGGACGCGCCGTCCACAGCATCAATTTTTACCACGCGCTGGGGCTATACCGGCTGGTGGTCATCATCGCCCAAATCTACATTCGCTATGTGCGCGGGCAGACAAAAGACGGCCGTTTTGCCGGCTTCGGGCAAATGATTCCGCTGATGGCACAGGCGGCCGTAGATGTGGCACAACTGTAGTAATCAGTAACCAGTAATCAGTAACCAGTCAAGCCACTGATTACCGATTACCGATTACCGATTACCGATCTGAAATGACCTACCAATCTATCTTTCGCCCCAGCCTTTTTGCTGGGCAAACAATCATCGTTACCGGTGGTGGCACCGGGCTGGGGCGAGCCGCAGCGCATGAATTGGCCTCGCTGGGGGCGCATGTGGTGCTGGTGGCACGCAAGCTAGAAAACCTGGAAAAAGTGCGGGATGAAATTGTGGCGGCTGGGGGTAGTGCTTCAGCCGTTGTCTGCAACATCCGCCAGGAAGAATCCGTTGTCGCCTTGTTTGACCAGGTGTTGGCCGAAAGGGGCGCGGTGCATGGCTTGGTCAACAACGGCGGCGGTCAATTTCTTAGCCCGGCAGAAAATATTTCGCTCAAAGGGTGGCACGCCGTGGTGGAAACCAACCTCACTGGCACCTTTCTCATGTGCCGCGAAGCGTATAACCGCTGCATGGGGCAGCACGGCGGGGCGATTGTCAACATGCTGATGGACAATGAGCGCGGCTTCCCCGGCATGGTGCATTCCGGCGCGGCGCGGGCGGGCATTGAAAACATGACCAAGACGCTGGCGGTGGAATGGGCTAAATCAGGCGTGCGGATCAATGCTGTGGCTCCTGGTGTGATCAATTCCAGCGGTCTTGACCATTACCCTCCGTGGGTGCAGGCCAGCATTCGTGGCTTTGTGCAAAATATCCCGGCCAAGCGGATGGGGACGGAGAGCGAGGTGGCCGCCACCATCGTCTTTCTGCTTTCCCCTGCTGCCGCCTATATCACGGGAGTGTCCATCAAAATTGATGGTGCCAGTTCGCTGTGGCGCAGTAACTGGGAAATTGACGACCACAACAATGCCCCACCGCCCTATGATGGATTTGGTGATGTAGGTCGAGGAGAATAATGATGTCTTCGGTAGAAAAAGTGACTTCGATTTGTGGTATTTGTGATGCTGGGTGCGGTGTGGATGTGCATCTGGTGGATGGCAAAATTAGTCGTCTGACTCCTCTTAAAAATCACCCTCTCGGTATTGTTTGCCCTCGTGGTGCGCGTGCGGCGGAGATTGTTTATTCTAAAGACCGGTTGCTGTATCCGCAGCGGCGGGTGGGGGAAAGGGGAAACGGCCGTTTTGAGCGCATCAGTTGGGATGAAGCGTATGAGTTTTGGGTCGAAAAGCTCCACGAAATCAAGGAGAAGCATGGCCCCGAAGCTGTTTGCATCTATACCGGGCGCGGCAATTTTGAATTTGGCGTTCAGGAAACCTTTCCCCCGTCGGGGACAAGTGAATCGTCGGCCAGCTCTATTCTGTTTCCCTTTGGTTCCCCCAACAGCACCGGCGTAGGGGCGTTATGCTTTGTGGCTTATGGCATGATTGCTCCCCAAGCCTGCTTTGGCGAACAATATCGCAATCTGAGTGACGATCTGGACAATGCCGATCTGATTTTGGTTTGGGGGGCAAATCCGGCCACCGACTCGCCCCCATTCAAGCTAAACAAGATCAAACACGCGATGCGGCGCGGGGTGCGGGTGATTACCATTGACCATCGGCGCAGCGAAACGGCCAGAGCCGCCCGCGCTGAGTGGCTTGGGATTCGACCGGGCAGCGATGGGGCATTGGCACTAGGCATTATCCACGTCATGATAGCGGAAAACCTCTATGACCATGAGTTTGTGGAAAAATGGACGCATGGCTTTGCTGATTTGGCTCGCTATGTTGAGCAGTTTACCCCGGAGCGCGTGGCCGCCATTACCGGCGTTGCGGCAGAATCGGTGATTGATCTGGCTCGTGCCATTGGCGCGGCGAAGGGCTGCTCTATTTTGATGTACACGGGTCTTGAATATAGCAACAGCGGGGTTCAGGCGATTCGTGCGGTTCTTTCCATTCAGGCCTTAGGCGGTCATATTGACGTGCCGGGGGGCAAACTGTTTAAAATGCCGAAGCGCATTCAACACAACCGCACGACAACAGAGCCGCCGCTGGGGGGAAAACGGCCGTTTGGCTCCGAGCGATACCCACTCTACTACCAACTCCGCAATGAAGCCCACGCCGTAGAGCTGCCTAAAGCCGTTCTTGAAGACGATCCCTATCCCGTGCGCGGATTGATCGTCAGCGGTGCTTCGCTGCTCACGGCCTGGCCCGACCCAGCTCTGTGGCAGCGCACATTGGCGGCACTCGACTTGCTGGTCGTCGTCAACCGCTTCCCCACGGCTGATGCCCAGTTTGCCGACCTCCTGCTGCCTGCTGCAACCCCCTTTGAGACCCTATCGTACCAATTCTATGATGATTGGGCGCAGCTTCGTACCCAAGTCATTGACCCAATTGGCGAATCCCGCTCCGATTATTTGATTTTTACCGAGCTTGCCAGCCGCCTGGGGTATGGTGACCTGTGGCCGGGGACCGAGGAGGAAAAAGTGAGGCGGGGGTTGGAAGGGACGGGGGTGACGCTGGAACAACTACAGGCTAATCCGGCCGGCGTGCCGTTGTCGCCACTGCCCATGCGCTATCGCAAATATGAAACCGGTGAACTGCGTGAGGACGGCCGGCCCGGCTTTGCCACACCCACCGGCAAATTTGAGTTTGCCTCTGAATGGTTTCGGCAGCACGGGTATGAGCCGCTGCCGCGCTACACCGAGCCGGAAGAAGGTCCTGTTGCCGCCAGTGAACTGGCACGCACCTACCCGCTTGTTTTCAATTCTGGCGCACGGATGCAGTCTACCTTCCGTTCGCAGCATATGAATATTGACGAATTGAGAAAGCTGCAGCCTAAACCGCTGGTTTGGATTCACCCTTATGATGCTCAGGCGCGTGGCATTGAACATGGTAGCGAGGTTATGGTGCAATCGCCACGGGGACAGATTCGGCTTTGGGCGCACGTGACCGAGGATATTGTGCCCGGCGTGATTGAGGCCAACATGGGCGGGGGCGGGCCGCTGGGGCCAAAGGAATGGCAGGAGGCCAATATCAATGCCCTGACCGATCACCATAATCGTGACCCCATTTCAGGATTCCCGGTGTACAAAGCGTTGTTGTGTGATGTCGTTCGTGTGTAGCCAAGGATTCCGATCTTCGTTCCCCGGCTGAGTAAAAAGGCGTGTGCATGGATTTACCGAAAGTAACATTAACAACGGTGGAGGTGGTGGAGCCGGATGCGCGTTGGCCGGAGATGTTTGCTGCGGCGGCGGCGTGGCTGCAAAAGGTGTTCGGGGAGAACTTTGAGCGGATTCACCATATTGGCAGCACGGCGATTCCAGGGATTAAGGCGAAGCCGATTATTGATATGCTGCTGGAAGTGAAGGATATTGAGCAGGTGGATGGGCTGAACGGGGTGTTGGGTGCGGCGGGGTATGGGCCGCCGTATGGGGAGTTTGGGCTGGTGGGGCGGCGGTATTTTCCGCGCACCATAAACGGCCGTCGCAGCCACAATCTGCACATTTACCAGCACGACAACCCGGCCATTGTGCGCCATCTGGCCCTCCGTGATTATATGATTGCCCATCCTGACGAGGCGCAGGTGTACAGCGAGCTAAAAGCATCGCTGGCGGTGCGGTTTCGGTATGATTTTGAGGCGTATATGGATGGTAAGGATGCCTACATTAAGGAAATGGAGCAGCGGGCGCTGCGCTGGTGGCAGGAAAGTAGATAGGACGCAGATTTACCTGATGGAACTGATAAGAATCAGGAAAATCAGGTAAATCTGCGTCCCATTTTCAGGGGTTGGTGATGAGACGCTGGTTTGTTGTGGCGAGCATTGTTGTTGTGCTGGCGGTTGGGGCGTATTTGGGGTTTGGCTATGGGCTGTATCATGAGTTGGTGGATATTAACGGCCGTTGTGCCCGCCACTTAGCCAACAACCCTACCCACTTCACCGACCTCGGCAACTTTTGGCCGGCCGATTTTAACTACGCCCCCTACTTTATGCCCAGCTACGAAACCGTAGCCATTCCCAGCCGCGAACCAGCGGTGACGCTGGCCGGATGGTACATTGAGGCTGCGCCCGATGCCCCTGCCGTGCTGATTGTGCATGGGTATGGAAGCTGCAAAAACAGCCATACCGAACTGGTTCCTGCTGGGATGCTCCACAAAGAGGGTTTTTCCGTGCTGATCATTGATTTGCGTGACGCGGGTGATTCGACCCAGTTGGATGGGTACACGGCGTTGGGGAATGAGGAATATTTGGACGTGCTGGGGGCCTGGGATTGGCTGGTAGATGAGAAGGGAATCCCGGCGGCACGGGTGGGCATTTTGGGTAATTCAGTGGGGGGGGCGGTGGCGCTGGTGGCGATGGGGGAGGAGCGGGGAATAACGGCCGTTTTTGCCGACTCACCCCCCTCTGACCTCACCGTGTACCTGCCCGATGAAGCCCGACGCAACAAATTCCCCACCTTCATGCTGCCCATCGCCCTGTGGTGGTCGCGGCAGGCAGGGGGCGTGGATTTACTGGCGCACCAGGCCAAGGACGCGCTGCCCCGGTTTGCGCCCTCGCAGCAGTTTGCTATTATCCACAGCCGCGCCGACATCTTTGTGGACGTGGCGCAAACGGAGCGGTTGGAGGCGGAGAGTGAGCGGTTGGGGCTAAACGGCCGTTTTACCTACTTCGACAACGCCAGCCACATGGCAATCCCCGCCTTTTATCCGACTGAGTATGAGACGATATTGGTCTCGTTTTTCCAGCAGGCATTAAAATGACGTTGCCCAGAAAAGCTCACGCAAAGACGCAAAGGCGCAAAAAACTTGGCGGCTTTACGCCTTTGCGTGAAATAAATTGATCTTATGAGTCACGTACAAACAGTTGAACTGGTTCCCAACCAGGGTTGGGATGAACGGATTTTGGTTTGCCGCAATGGTGAACTGGTGGACGTGTTCATTGTGGTGACGCAGCGGTATGTGGTAATTGTGGACACGCTGATCAACGCGACCACGGCGGAAAAGTTGATGACGTTTGCCACGCCGCATTTGGTTAACGGCCGTTCTCTCCTCATCGTCAACAGCCACGCCGACTACGACCACGCCTGGGGCAACCAGCTTTTTGCTGGGCCACATGCGCTCTATCCCGCGCCTATCATTGCCCACGAACGGTGTATTGAAGAGTTTGCCGTATGGGCGGAGGATTTGGCGGCAATGCGGGAAAAGGAGCCAGATGTGTTTGGCGAGGTGGTGCTAACACCGCCGAATTTGTTGTTTAACGGCCGTTTTGCCCTCCACGGCGGCGACCTTATCCTCCAGCTTATCCCCACCTTCGGCCACACCCGCGACCACATTTCCGTCTACATTCCCGAAATCCGCACTCTGCTGGCCGCCGATGCTGCCGAACTGCCCTATCCCATGCCGCGCCACGCCAGCGGCATGGGGGAGATGCGGCAATCGCTGGCGCAACTGGCGGCGTTGCAGGCCGAAACCGTCCTTTATTGCCACGCCCCCGTCACCATGGGCGGCAAACTGCTCCACGACAACATCGCCTATTTTGACGCGCTGGAAGCCGCCTGCCGCCGCGCCCTGGCCGCTGGCACGCTGCCGGAAACCATCAGCGACGACGATGATCTCGCCGCCCTGGTCGGCTGCACCTTCGCCCAGGCCATGCCCCCCGACTTTGACCCTGCCAGTGTCCACGAATATTACGCTACCAAGGGGCATAACGGGCAGATTAAGGCGATGGTGGAGTGGTTGAGGGGGATTGGGGATTAGAGATTGGAGATTGAGTGCTTAATCTCCAATCTCCAATCTCTTCTTGAACAATGCAACCAATTATTTACAGTGCCAACAAACGGCCGTTTGCCACCTCCCCCGTCGCCGTTCAGGCAATTATCGTCAATGATCAGGAACAAATCCTGCTGCTTTCCAGCCCGCACCGCAACCGCCCCAACGAATGGCAGACGGTCAGCGGGGCGTTGGAGGCCGAGGAGACGATTCTTGATGCCGTGCTGCGCGAGGTGCGTGAAGAAGCCGGGGCAGCGGTTCGCGTGCGGCCGCTGGGCGTTGTCCATGCCCGCACCTTTCACTATGATGCCCATGTCCGCTATGCCATCGGCATTTACTACCTATTGGCCTATGAAGGCGGGGCGGTGGAACCGGGCGATGACATGCGCGACAGTCAGGCTCGCTGGTGGTCGCTGGCTGAACTCGCCCAAGCCGATATCACCCTTCATATTTCTATCAATCCGCCGTGGCTTTTCACCCGTGCCATCGAGCTATACCGCTTGTGGCGCGATCAAGACCCGGTGCTGCTGCAAAAGTTGTTAGATTAAATAGGACGCAGATTTGCCTGATGAACCTGATAATCAGGCAAATCTGCGTCCCATTTTCCCAAATCAATGAACCCAATTCGCATTGAACTGCCTACCCCCTTTGACGTTGGCTCCGTCAACGCCTTTTTGTTTACCGAGCCAGAACCCGTTCTGGTAGATACCGGTGTCCATTCGGCCGAAAATTGGGCGGCGCTGCTGGCCGGGCTAAACGCCAACGGCGTGGCGCTGACTGATTTGCGCCGCATTGTCATTACCCATCCCCACGTAGACCACTGTGGCGAGGCGGGGCCGCTGGCGGAAGCAAGCGGGGCGCAGGTGTGGGCATCAGAAATTGCCCAAACGTGGCTGGTGGACCCGGCTCATATGTGGCAACGGCGGGTAGATTATTATGCCCACCATTTTTTGCCGTTTACCGGACTGCCAGAGCCAGCTTTTCAGGCGGTGATTGGTTCGATGAGGTGGGCGGCAGAAACGGCCGTTCCTGTCCCCCGCCACCGCCTCACCAACTTTCCCCTCAACGGCACGCTGGAAATGGGTGGTTTGCCGTGGCAAGTGCTCCACATGCCCGGCCACAGCGAATACCAAACCTGTTTCTATCAGCCCGACACCCGCCAATTTTTGGCGGCCGATATGCTGCTGGCAAAAACGCCCACGCCGATTGTGGAACGGCCGTTAGACGACACCTTCACCCGCATTCCCGCCCTGCCCAAATTTCTCCAGTCGCTCGACCGGGTAGAGGCTCTCGACATTGAGACCGTTTACCCCGGTCACGGCGATATTTTTACCAATCATCGTGAGCTTATTCAGCAGCAGCGGCAGCGGATTACGGCGCGGAAGGAGGAGTGTTTACGGTTGGTGAGAAACGGCCGTTGTACTATCGCCCAACTCACCGAAGAGATGTACAGTCACATCCCCCTCCGCTTCCGCTTCTCCGGCCTCTGGATGCTCGTCGGCTACCTCGACCTGCTGCAAGCCGAAGGAGCCGTCAGCGAACACCTGCGTGACGGCATTTGGCACTATACCCCCGCAGAGTAAAGGGCGTAGTGTACGCAACATCCTCCTACAGCTACCAAAAATTTGGTGCTATACTTGCAGCAATCATGCGCTGAAGTAGCGACAAAATGACCCAGCAAACCCCAACTGGTGAGATTATTGTTGGACAAGTTGGCAAACTTGCCCAATATTGTCACAGGAGAGAAAACCCATGAATGGCCTGATGATGGATTATCAATTGACGATTGACCGCATTTTGGAACACGCCAACCGTATGTTCCCCACCAAGACGGTCAAAACCATGCTGCCCGATGGCTCCATGCACGTCTACACCTATGCCGATGCGTACAAGCGGATTAAGCGGCTGTCCAAAGCGTTGGTTGGGTTGGGTGTGGAAATTGGAGACCGGGTTGGCACCTTTGCCTGGAACAATTACCAGCACCTGGAACTCTATTACGCCATCCCCGGAGCCGGAGCCGTTTGCCACACCCTCAACATTCGCCTCAGTGCTGACCAACTGGCCTACATCATCAACCATGCCGAAGACAAGGTGGTTTTTATTGATGGCACGCTGTTAAAGTTGTATGAGCAGGCCGCGCCGCTGGTGCAATCTGTCCAGCATTATGTGCTGTTTAACGCGCCGCGTGATGTTGCCACAACGCTGCAAAACGTTGTCTTTTATGAGGATTTGATTGACGGCAGCGACGAAGATTTTGCCTGGCTCTCCACCGATGAAAAGATGGCAATGGCAATGTGTTACACCAGTGGCACAACAGGCGACCCAAAGGGGGCACTCTATGCCCATCGCTCCATGTTCTTGCACACGTTGGGTTCCAACCAGGCCGGGGCGCTGGCAATTAGCGAAAAGGATGTGGTGCTGCCGGTGGTGCCGCAGTTTCATGCGATGGCGTGGGGTACACCCTATTCTTGCATGGCGGGTGGGGCGCGAATGGTGATGCCGGGGCCTCATTTGCAGGCGCAGCCATTGGCGCGAATGATTGAGGAGGAGCGGGTGACGGTAGCGGCGGGGGTGCCGACCATTTGGACGGGGCTTTACCATGAGCTGAAAAACAACCCGCGTGATATTTCCTCCATTCGGGCAATGGTGGTGGGTGGTTCAGCCATGCCCCGCGCCCTTACTAAGGCGTATGAAAGTGAACTAGGGGTGAATGTGGTTCATGCCTGGGGGATGACGGAGATGTCGCCGCTGGGGACGGTGTGTAATTTGCAGGCACACCATGAAGCGTTGCCGCTGGAAGAACAGTGGGATGTGAAGGCGACCCAGGGCTACCCGATTTTGGGGGTGGAAATGCGGATTGTGGGTGAGGAAGGGGAGGAACTGCCCTGGGATGGGCAGCAGATGGGTGAACTGCAGGTGCGCGGGCCGTGGATCATTAGCCAATATTTCAAACGGCCGATTGACGAAAGCTATATGACCACGGATGGTTGGTTCCGCACGGGTGATGTGTCCAAGGTTAGCCCGGATGGGTACATGCAAATTACCGACCGAACAAAGGATTTGGTGAAGAGCGGCGGCGAATGGATTTCTAGCGTGGACTTGGAGAATGCGATTATGGCGCATCCGAAGGTGATGGAGGCGGCTGTGATTGCCATTCCTGATGCGCGGTGGGCAGAACGGCCGTTAGCGGCCGTGAAACCCGCCCCCGGTGTCGAAGAGTTGACCGAGGCTGAAATCATCGAGTTCATCAGAGACGACTTCGCCAAATTCTGGTTGCCCGACAAAGTGATTGTCGTGGCCGACATTCCCAAGACCAGCACCGGTAAGTTTGACAAAAAAGTACTGCGGGCGCAGTATGCGGCTGGGGAGTTACAGTAGCCAGTAATCAGTAACCAGTTATCAGTAACCAGTAAATGGTAGACTGATTACCGATTACTGATTACCGATTACCAATTTTCACGTTGTCTACATAAAAAATGTAAGGAGAAGGGGGTAAACTAGAAAAGATGTCTGCGCCGCTCACTTCACTCAAGATTTTGGACTTCACCACGCTGCTGCCGGGGCCGTTTGCGTCCATGATGTTGGCCGACATGGGAGCCGAGGTGGTGCGGGTGGAAGCCCCCCACCGACCCGATGGGATCCGCTTTGTGCCGCCATTTGATGAAGATATTTCGGCGTGGCACGGCGTGCTAAACCGCTCCAAGCGGTCGCTGGCGTTGGATTTGAAGCAGCCGGGCGCGACCGAGGTGGTAAAGCGGCTGGTGGGCGAGGGCGGTTATGATATTGTCTTGGAACAGTTTCGGCCGGGGGTAATGGAGCGGTTGGGGATTGGGTATGAGGTGCTGCGGCAGGTAAATCCTCGGTTGATTTATTGTGCCATTACTGGCTATGGGCAGACGGGGCCGTATAAAGACCGGGCGGGGCATGACAACAATTATTTGGCGATGGCAGGGGTGATGAGCCATACGGGGCGGCGCGATGAAGGGCCGGTGCCGCTGGGGGTGCAAATTGCCGATGTGGGGGGTGGGTCGCTGGGGGCAACAACGGCCGTTTTGGCCGCCGTCATCGAGCGAACCCACTCTGGTGAAGGGCAACTGGTGGACGTAAGCATGTTTGACATGGCGGTAGCTTGGCACAGCCACGTCATTAGCCAATATCTGGTGGGCGGGATTGTGCCAGAGCGTGAATCGTGGCATTTAAACGGGGGCAGTTTTTACGATTACTACGAAACGGCCGACGGCCGTTTTCTCTCTGTGGGCAGCCTGGAACCGAAATTTTGGACGGGTTTTTGCCACGCCATCGGCCGGCCGGATTTGGTGAATGCGGGGTTGACACCGGACGCGGCGACGCAGCAGCGGGTGAAGGCCGAGGTGCGGCAGGTGGTGGGTGAACGGCCGTTAAGTCACTGGACAGCCCTTTTTGCCGAGCTAGATGTGTGCGTCGAACCCGTGCTGACGGTTCCAGAAATGCTTGACCATCCCCATACCCAAGCCCGCAAGCTTGTGGTTCACGTTCCCAAACCCAACGGCCAAAGCCAGGCGCAAATTGCTATGCCCATCAAATTTTCCCGTAGTCATTCTAATTACAAGCATATTGGTGTCCATTTGGGTGCCCACACCGACGAAATTTTGACCGAAATCGGTTATAATGATTCAGATATTGACAGGTTGCGACAAAAAGGTGTTTTTGGATAAACGAACTTGATAGTAAAGGTAGTCCCATGCGCGAAAAAATAAAAGAGCGTGTTAAGCGGGTGCTGATGCGTTTAGTAAAGGAAGCCTACGAACACCGCTACACCACGGCATTTGCCCTATCGCTTGTCCCACTCATTGTTGTATTTTTATATTGGGCTGTTTGGACACAAAACCCGCCACAACGTACCGGCTTTGCCGTTATTACCCTGTGGGATTGGCTAACCCTGCTGCTGTTTCCCGTCATTTTTGGCATCGCGGCCTTCTTTTTCATTCGCACCCAGCGCGATACCAACCGCACCATTGCCAGTGACCGGCTGCGGACGGAGCAGCAAATTGCCGAGGATGATCGAAACCAAAAGACGTTAGAAGCCTACTTTACCTATATGACCGACTTGCTCGTTGAGCGCGGGCTGCGCCATACGGATGAGGACAACGAAGTGCGCCGGGTGGCGCGGACGCGGACGCTGGCGGTGCTGCGGGGGCTGGACGGAGAGCGCAAGGGGCAGGTGCTGCAATTTTTGCATGAGTCCGACCTGATTAGCAAACCAACCGTTGTCAATTTAGCCGGTGCCTATCTCAATGGGGCGTATTTGCCCCAGGCCAGTTTGCTGGATGCCGATCTGCGTGATGCCAATCTGGAAAATGCCGTGTTGGATCAGGCCAATTTGCGTGGGGCGTATTTGCGCGAGGCTAATTTGCACGGGGCGCGGCTGCGTGAGGCGTATTTACGCGAGGCCAATTTGCGCGGAGCCAATTTAGGTGAGGCGTATTTGCGTGAGGCCAATTTGCGCGGGGCGTACTTGCGCGGTGCCAATTTGCGTGGTGCCAATTTGCGCGACGGCAACTTGCGCGATACCAATCTGCGGGATGCCAACCTGCGCGATGCCAAACTGCGTGGGGCGTATTTGCGTGGAGCCAACCTGATTGGGGCGGATTTAGCCTGGGCTGATTTGCGCGGAGCCAATTTGAGCGGGGCATTGCTGACGGGGGCTAACCTCAGTGGCGCAAACCTGAGCGGGGCGACGCTAAACGAGGCCAATTTGAGTGAGGCGAATTTGGGTCAGGCTAATTTGCGTGAGGCGGATGTGGTGTTGGCCGACCTGAGCAAGGCTAATTTGCGTGAGGCGGAGCTGGTGTGGGCTTATTTGGTGTGGGCAAACCTCAGCGGAGCGCGGCTGACGGGGGCGGATTTGACGGAAGCAACGCTGCGTGGAGCTGATTTAAGCGGCACGGATTTGACGGAGGCGAAGGTGCTGGATGAGCAACTGGCGATTGTGAAGTCGCTGGAGGGGGCGACACTGCCCACCGGCCGTCGTCAGGGGCGTGATGTGAAACCGGATACGGGAAGCCCAAATGGACAACGGCCGTTTATTCCCCCAAAAACGGCCGTTGAACCCGACGATTTGCCCCTGCCCAGCAATAAACAACTGGAAGAACATCCAGCCGAATAATCATCTCGCTAACAAAGACATCGTAGTTGGGTGCTGATGTTCAATAGCTCATACAGGATCATGGGCAAAGAAGTATGTGATGCACGAAGAAGTTGATCTTGACGAGTTTGCGCCCTGGCTGATACTCCTCACCACGCTGCTTGGCGGTTTTCTGCGGGTTTTAATGCTCCGCACAAAAGGGATGTGGCTGGATGAAACGTTCAGCATTTGGTTAGCCAACCATACGGTTGCCGAAATGCTGCAATGGATTGCCAAAATTGACCAGCATCCCCCCCTCTATTATCTCCTCCTCCATTACTGGATAGCTCGCTTTGGCGACACCCCCTATTATGCCCGTCTGCTTTCGGCACTGTTTGGTGCAGGTACCATTCCCATCATCTACCTGATTGGCAAGCGTATGTCCGGCGCGATGGTAGGATTGGTGGCGGCCGTTTTCCTCACGCTCTCCCCTTTTCACATCTACTTTGCCCAGGAAACGCGCATGTACACCCTCCTGACGTTTAATGCTGCCGTGGCGATTTATGCTTTGGTCAGGTTGCTGACAGATTCACGTGCTGCCAGACCAATTGGCGGCCAGTTTTGGGAGTATCTTCATGCCTGGCGTACCTTTGTCCCAGTTGAGCGACCCCCGCAAGCGGGTTTCAGCTATGAGGATAGAAGCCGCAAGCGGTGGCTGCCTATCCAAAACATTGAGACTGACTTGGCCTGGGTTGCCTTTATCTTGTTTTCGGCTGCGACTATGCTTAGTCATAATACGGCCGTTCTTTTCCCCCTCGCCACCAATATCTTTGTTCTTGGCCTCATTCTTTTTCGCAGGTTAAACCAATCTGCACCTCAACCTGTCTTTCAGGCTCCCACTTTGGGGAATTGGGTAAAAGCTCAAATTGGCATCTTCGTGTTATGGGGTCCCTGGTTGTTTACCTTTATTAAGCAAGCCAGTGCCGTTTATCAGCGGTTTTGGATTCCAGCACCAACTGGGGACGCTATTATCCAGGTGTTCAAATCTTTTGTAAATGCCTCTGCGCCCATACCGGCCGATCTGGGCAGCGTGATCTGGGGGTTGTATGGGCTGGTGTTTTGTTTAGGGCTGGTGACTTACCGCAAAAAACTGGCGCAGCTCTTATTTCTGGCGGCTTTGTTTGCCGTCCCTTTTCTGAGCGAGCTGTTTGTAAGCATTTATCGGCCTGTTTTTTATGACCGCACGCTAATCTGGACAACGATTCCGTTGTTTCTGATACTGGCGGCGGGTGTTGCTCAGCTAAGATTGCGCTTGCTGGTTTTCATGATGATAGGAATTTTAGGTGCCATCAACCTGTTTGCCGTCAGCGACTATTATCGGTTCTTTCAAAAAGAGGATTGGAGCACGGCTGCCGGTTATGTAGCCTATTATGCCGAGGATGATGATCTGATTCTTTTCAACTCTAATTTTGTGGTCGTCGCATTTGATTATTATTTTGAAACATATGAAGATCGGTATTCGATCCGGGTGGAGAAACAGGGCGTTCCGCTTGATTTGTTCAAGGATGGAATTTTGGAACCCCAGATGACGGCTGATGATATACCCAGACTGATTTCCCTGTTGGGTGGGCATGACAGGGTTTGGCTAGTGTACAGCCATGATTCGTATACAGACCCGGCGGGGCTAATTCCGCAAACGCTGGCCTCACAAATGACGTTAACCCAGACACGCGATTTTTATGGGGGACAGGTTCAACTGTACGTTACCCCCTAATGAATGGAAATAGTGGCTGGTGGTTAGTGGCTTGTATTAGCCACCGGCCACCAGCCACCAGCCACTATTTACGAGGAGTTCCCTATGTCTGTTTATGATTTGACTTCCGTGCAACTGCCCCGGCTGACTGGGCGCGGGCTGCGGACGTTTGCCGGGGCACTGGAAAACAGCGTGACGAATGGGTTGCTGGTAGGGCGACTATTGCGTGATGGCGGGGTGCTAAAATTGCGCGAGACGCGACTGGAGGAGCCGCCGACCTACATGCCGCTGGCACTGGCTGAGGCGGCGGCACTGCGGGAGCAGGTGAAGCCGGTGGATTGGGAGGCGGTGGTGGCCGAAACGGCCGTTTCCTCCATCCTCCACACCTTCACCCACGCTTACCAAACGGGAGAGACGACGGTAACGGCCGTTGCTGAAAAAACCCTAGCCGCCATTGACAAGAGCGACCAAAGCAGCCCGCCGCTGCGTGCCTTCATCGCTGTCAACCGCGCCGACGTGCTGGCGCAGGCGCAGGCAGCGGCCAAACGGTGGGCCGAAGGCA
>JACKCD010000059.1 GCA_020634215.1 Ardenticatenaceae bacterium
TGGTCATTTTGATTCCCGGCGTAGGGCTGATTGCTTGGGGGAAAAATAAGAGCGAGAGTCGGGTAACGGCCGAATTTTACTCCCTCGCCATCGAAGTGATGCGGGCTTCGGAGGCCATTAGCCAATATCAGGGCTTGCCGCGCCAGGAGGCATTTGACATTGAGTATTGGCTGCTTGAAGAAGCGAAGCTCAAGCGGATGCCGCCAGAGCAGGAGCTGGCGCGGAATGTCGTGATTGTAGTGGGTGCGGGTAGTGGCATTGGCAAAGCGACGGCACATCGTGTAGCGAAAGAGGGAGCGCATGTGGTTTGTGTGGATTTGAATGGGGAGGCGGCGCAGGAAACGGCCAACGAATTGACGAAAAAATATGGCATGGGCATTGGCGTGGCTGGCACAGGCATTTCTGCTTGTGGGCCGGCCGTTGGCTTGGGCTGTGACATCACCAACCGCGAATCCGTGCAAGCCATGCTCAGCCAAGTGGTGCTGGCCTATGGTGGCCTAGACAACATCATCGTCACAGCGGGGGTCTTTGTGCCGCCCAGCAAAGCGGGCAAAGTAACCGACGGCCAGTGGGATTTGACCTTTGCGGTAAATGTGAAAGGTGGCTACATCATCGCCGATGAAGCCCGGCAGGTTTGGGAAGCGCAGCAATTGCCGGGAACGCTGGTGCTGACGACGAGTGTGAATGCGGCCGTGGCGAAGAAGGGCAGTGTAGCCTATGACACCAGCAAAGCGGCGGCCAATCATTTGGTGCGGGAGTTGGCGATTGAGTTGTCGCCGTTGGTGCGCGTCAATGGGCTGGCACCAGCAACGGTGGTGGAAGGCAGCAGCATGTTCCCGCGTGACCGGGTGATTGGCTCGTTGGTGAAGTATGAAATTGCCTTTGATGAGCGTGAGGACACGGAATCCCTGCGCGACAAGCTGGCAAATTTCTATGCCCAGCGTACGCTGACCAAGTCGCCGATTACGCTGGCTGACCAGGCGGAAGCGGCTTATTTGCTGACGAGCAGCAAGTTGAGCAAGACGACGGGGCAGATTTTGAGTGTGGATGGGGGGCTGCACGAGGCGTTCTTGCGTTAATGGTTAGAAGTTCAACTTCTTTGGAGAAGTTGAACTTCTAAGGCCACGTCTAATCGAAGGCAAAGCCTAGTTTTTCCAGGGTGGGACGCAAAAACGGCCGTATTTTTCCGTTCAGCCGCCGGGCAATTGGGCCACTCCACGCCGCCGCGTGCTGGTTGTTGCCCTGGGCGTTGTAGTGTTCTGCCAGTGCCGCGTCGTATTGCTGCACCAGTGGTGTGGGGTCACTGTCGTCGTAGCGTTCGTAATGGATAACCAGTTCTTCCGGCAGGCGAGGCTTTTGCGCGGGCAGGTTGATGGGGTCGGGCCAGCCAACACACATGCCAAAAACAACGTAAACACCCAACGGCAGACCAAGCAGGGCGGCCACCTCAGCCGGGTGGTTTCTCATGCCGCCAATCATGACTGCGCCGAGACCGAGGGACTCAACGGCCGTTTGTGCCGACATCCCCACCAGAGCCGCATCCACCGTTGCCACCAGCGTTGTTTCTAGCGATTTTACCAGCGGCTCGCCGTGCAGGGCACACGCCATTTCCAGCCGGTGTAGATCCGCGCAGAAGGCAAAAAAGACCGGGCATTCTTCCACGTGCTTTTGGTTGCCAGCCAGCACCGCCAGCTGCTTTTTTGTTTCAGGGTCACGCACCACCACAATGCTGTAGGTTTGCATATTGCTGCTGGTGGGCGACCGCCGCGCTGCTCCCAAAATCGCTTGCACCATCTCTTCGGACACTGGTTTGTCCTGGTAGGTGCGGATAGTGACGCGGGTGTTGAGCGTGTCAATAACGGGTGTAGTCATGTGGTTTATTAGGGTATGGGTTGCTTATAAAGTTCGCTGTCAATTCGCTCGCGCAGAAAAACTTTAATAAGCGATTGGTAGGGTATATCGCGTTTGTTTGCCAACAGCCGAAGCTCATTAAGCATAGATTCGGACAGGCGTAGAGAGATAGTTTTTGTGGATGGTTTTAACTTGGGAAGCACGGTTGGCTCTGCTTGACTCCAGTCAAGATACTCCGTGGAATCATGGGTTGCCCAAAATTCTCGTTCCTCATCCTCATCTTCAAATTCCGGGATTTGTTTTAGCATAGGCTTGTTGCTCCTTTCGGCTCATGTCACGAGCCGAGATAACGCGAATTTTATTGGTGAGAATGGTGAATGAGATAAACAGCTTGCGTTCCGAGTTGGTTTGCCCCAATACGTAAAACCGTTGTTTCCCTTGTGAATGCTGTGGATCACCGGCGAGTAAAAGAGGTAGGTTCAAGAAAACTTCCTCACATTCGGCTGTTAAAACCTGATGCTTGATCCAGTTTTTGCTTTGATTGCCTTCGTCCCACTCAAACCCATCAACGCTGCTTAGATCAACCATATTTGTATATTATCATCATGTACAAACACCGTCAAATTGTTTCGCCTCTTTTTGGAGCAGCGGATTGTCCAAGAAAGGGTTATTCTGGGTTAGTGTAGGCAAGTGGACAATGAAGGTACTTCCTTCGCCACTATCACTTTTTACCGTGATGGTGCCGCCGTGCGCCTCTACAATGGCTTTGGCGATAGCCAGCCCCAAGCCAAACCCGCCCGTTGTGCGGGCGCGGGCATCGTCTGCGCGGTAAAACCGTTCAAACAGGTGGGGGATTTGTTCCGGGGAGATTCCTGCCCCTTTGTTGGTAACGGAGATGGAAATTTGCTGCCAGTGACGAACGGCCGTTACCAACACTACTTCCCCCTCTGGCGAATATTTAATCCCATTTTCAATCAGGTTGACAAAGACCTGCCGCAAACGCTCGCCATCAGCCAACAGGAAAAAGTCAACCTGTGGCGGCAGCGTCAATTCTAAGGTGACAGCGTGTTCCTGAGCAGACACCTGTAAATCAGCCACAATATCTTGTAGCAATTGAGCGCAGTCTACTATTTCTAACGGTGTCAGACCGCGCTGCTCAACACGCGCCAGCGTCAACATTTGCTCAACCAAGCGCGTCATGCGGTCTACATCCCCTTCCATTTCGGCCATCATTTGCAACAGGGCAGATGCTTCTCGCGGGCGAGAACGAGCCAAGCTTAATTGGGTTTTCAACATGCCCAAGGGGGTACGCAATTCATGTGACACATCCGAAGTAAGCTGCCGTTCTCGTTCAAAGGCACGGTTAATTCGTTCCAACATGGCGTTGAACGTTTGCGCCAATTGACCAATTTCATCCTCAGGCAAGCTCATTTCAATCCGATGGCTCAGGCTTTCCGCGTTGATCTTTTGTGCCGTGTGGGTGATCGTTGCCACGGGCTGTAAGGCACGCCCGGCGAGAAAAACGCCGCCGAGAACAGAGAGAATGAGAACAATCGGTATGGCAATGAGCAGGCCAAGAAAAATTTGCTGGGTGAAAATCTGATTGCCGCTTAAAGGAAAAGCAAGAACCAATGTACCCAATAGGTCAGTTCCCTCAAGCAGGGGCGTTACAAAATAGCGAACTGGTTCGCCATCTGGCAGCGTACCTGTGTTCAATTGGCCTGATGGCGGCAAACCCATTGGTAAATCATAGTTCTCGGCGTTGCCAATGGTTAGGGCAACTTGTCCATCTGGCGACAATATCCAGGCCATTACGCCGCGTTCGCGCACAACGGCCGTTTCACCAGCCGCAACCTCATAGTGCCCATCACGCACATCAATCACAGCGTTGAGTTCCGATGCGCTCAAATGCAAGGTGTTTTCGATTTGCTGATTTTGCAAATTTTTCAGGGTGAGAACGAGAACGGCCGTTAACACCACCAACAGCAACACCTCCACCACCACCATCCAAAGTGCCAGCCGTGTCCGCAAACTAATTGGTTTCATGTTCGCCTATCCGATACCCCAAACCACGTACCGTCTGAATGAGTTTGACACCCTGACCCGCGTCAATTTTTTTGCGAAGGGCGTGGATATACACCTCAATGAGCTTCGATCCAGACTCAAATTCCATATCCCAGACATGCTCAATAATTTGGTCGCGGCTCAACACCTGATTGGGGTGGCGCATCAGCGTCTCCAAAAGCGCATACTCTTTCGCTGTCAATTCAATGGATTGTTTGCCACGTTGGGCTAGTTTTGTTGCCGGGTCTAGGGTTAAATCAGCGACCGACAGAATAGCTCGCTTGTCAGAACTATCGCGTCTCAACAATGCTCTCATTCGTGCCGTCAGTTCCTCAATGGCAAACGGCTTGACCAAATAATCGTCCGCACCGCTGTCCAGCCCTTTTACCTTATCGGGCAAGGTGTCGCGGGCAGTGAGCATGAGGACAGGCATGTTAAACCCTTCCGCTCGTAGCTGGCGACAAACATCCAGCCCATTCATGCCCGGCAGCATAATGTCCAGCAAGATGATGTCGTAGTCAGCACTTTGCACCCAGGGAAAAACGTCACGGCCGTTATTGACCACATCCACCGCATAGGCTTCTTCCTCCAATCCCTGCCGGATCAGGTTAGCCATCCGGGGTTCATCTTCCACAACTAAAACACGCATAACAAGTAGCCTTTATGGATGTTGCACAAAGCTGCCAAGCCGCAAACCATTTGACTTTGCGGCTTGGCATGAGCTTATTATAAATGGAACAACGGTCAATGCCTTATTCGGTGCCGCCTTCTGCCCCGGCGGGGTCTTTATCCACCGAACCGGTTTGGAGAGCCAGCCCTGGGGCATGCAGCGTCACGGTCACAGTCAGTCCATTGGGGTCGGTGTAGAAGGCACTGTTAGGGTTCACGCTGAAATGGTCTGGCTGACCCGTATTGTCAAAATGAATATCTTTGGTCGCGCCGGGTTTTACTGTGAAACCGGGCAGCGTGCGATAATATCCTTGAACATCTCCCGTGTCCTTGTCGGTAATGGTGTAGTAGATGTCAAAATTGGTTAAATCGGCCGGCCCAGTATTCGTAACCTTGAACTCCAGATGATCCGGCACGCCGACACCATTGGCATCTTCGTTGTTTTCTACCAGCAAGCCACTTATCGTAAACCCTTCTGTTGTGCTACTTTCCTGAATAGGATTGTCTGCCATGGTCGGGTTTTTGTCTGCTAAATCATTTTGACCGTCGCCATCTGTGTCGGCAGCGTTGGGGTCGGTTCCCAGCACTTTTTCGGCCGAATCGGGGATCCCATCGCCATCGGTGTCTGGGCCATCGGCAGCGGCGCTACTGCTGTTGGCAGTTGTCGCTGTGGTGTTGCCGCCACAAGCGGCCAGCAGCAAGGCTGACAAAAGGGTGATGAATGCGAGTATGTAAATTTTCTTTGACATGATGCTTTTTCCTTTCATTGTGAATTTGGTTTGATAGTTTGAAGTGAGAGTTGGCGATGGAGACAGTAGATGTTCGCTGGTTTCCAATCTCCAATCTCTTTTTATGTTTCCTGCCTAAGGAAAACAACGTAAGAGGCGCTTAATAGCAGAACAATAGGTAAGGTCAGACCAGCCAGGTTGACCAGTTTAAGCTGCATGACTTCTTGCCAGGTGTTCTCGTTAAACTCTTTTTTGATACCCAGCAAAGCAAAACTAATGCGCTCGTAATGCTTGGTTGGCGACAGTTCTTCGACACCATCGCGCACGGTTTCGTACCATTTGAACTGCTGCAACGCCTTTTCTTCGCCTGTTCTGTCCAGACCTAGCGTAGCGAAAAAGCCGCCGGGAAGTTGATTATCCAGATCCATTGTGTCGCCAATTTGGGGGAAGATGAAGGCAAAAACGAGCCAGACAATGACGGTCAACAGCAAGGCATGGTTGCTGTTGGGGATAAGTAGGGTAAAGAACTGCGCCAGCAAGTAGAAGGTCATCAAGTAAAGCCAAGACATACCCATTGTCAGAGCCAGGCGGATCATTTGGTCTCCCGTAAGCCAGACACGCCCAATGAGGCCAATGGCTAGGAAGGTGATCAGCCCAACGGCCGTTAATAGAGCAGCTAACAAAACAGCATTCCCCAAAACCTTGCCGGTCAGAAACTGATCGCGGTAGACGGGGCGAGACAGGATAAGGCGTAGCGTACCAGCCTGATGTTCTTTGTTGATGGTGGTAAACCCAAGAATCATTGCCAGGAGCGCCCCGACCATTGCCAAGTAGTTGATGAAGTTTTTAGAAACGGCAATGGGATTGAGTGAGGGCGCGGTTGGGAAGTCCGTGCGGCCTAAATCGGTCAGGGTTTGTACGGATTGTAGGTAATCGTTCATCTGGGTGCGCACACTGAGCGACCCCAGACTGATAGCAACTAGGCTTAAGCCCAGGAGCATCATCATTGAGATGAGAAACAGACGGTTGCGAAAAGCATCGCTTATTTCCTTGCGGGCAATGACCCAAAGCGAATGGGGGCGCGGTGGCGGTTGTGTGTGGGTAACGGTTGTTGCGGTCATGATTGTGTTTCCTGTTTAACGCCGTCCTTGGCGGCGGAAGTAGACGACAGCACCGGCGATAGCCAAGCCCATGATGGTTAAGGCCACGTATAAAAATGTCGGGCTATTTTGTATGCGTACCGTCAGCGGGCTGTCTGGGCTGGCGGCTTGGTCACTGTGAAGGGCCAGCGAGATTTTTTGGTCGGTAGCCACCTGCGAGGAGGGGACTGTTATCGCCACATGGAAAGATGTTTCTGCGCCTGCTTCCAGTGTGGGAATCGTTTGGGGTACGGTTTGGACAATCCATTTGGCGGGGGTATCTATGCCCAACATGAGGTTGTTGACGGCTAAAGCCCCGCTGTTAACGGCCGTTACATCAAAAGCAAACTCCTTACCGCTAAACGCAGTCAAATTTAAATTTTGGCTGACAATCTTAACGGTGTAGACATTTTCCACGTTGAGGCTGACGGGCAACGCCAACTGTTCACCATCGTCGCGGGTGGCATTGAATTGGGCGGTGTAGTGACCAACGGCCGTTTCTGCCGGCACCTCCACCCGCATTGTCACCAAGCCATACGCGCTTGCCGGAACTGTCACTTGGTTCATGACGGGACCACCCTGCGTAAACGTTGTGGTTAAGCCATCGGGTAAGCCAGACAGGGAGAGGGCATAATCATGGGCTGTGCTGGTTTCATTGCGAACCTCGATTTGGTAAACGGCCGTTTGGCTGGCCTGTACCGTCTGTGCCAGAGCCGTCTCATCCGCGTGAACCAGAGAAACACCGCCCAGTAGCACAAACAGAATTAGTAAAGAGAGAAAAATCTGTTTCATGGCTAACTCTCCAACACCAGCGTCTCGTTGCGCTGAAAAACAGCGAACCCAGCGGCAATAAAGGCAACTGTGGGCACCAGCAGAACCAGCAGGGTTGTTAGGGTGTGACCAAGCAACGTGCCTGTGCTAATAGCATTGCTGCCAGAGGTAAATTGCAGCAGTTCACCGCCGATGTTACGCAGATGCCAGGTGGGGGAAAGGTAGTTGATGGCTTGGGAAACGGCCGTTTCCTGCGGAATCTGGTTAATAGCCCCGCTGATACTGTTGACAACACTGCTGTTAACCATCATGGCATCGGCCATTTGCGGCACCACAAAACTGACCAGCACCCAAAGCGTCAAGGAAATGAGAAAGACGGTCGCCCCATTATTCAGTCGGATGCTGAGAAATAGGGAGACCGTAAGAAAGATGAGCATATAAGCTAGAGCCATAACGGTAAAGGTAAAGAGGCGAGCCACCTCGCCGAGGGTGGGCAGGATGCCGCCGATGGCTACCAACAAGATCAGGTTAAAGAGGAATACCAACCCCAGTAGGCTGGCGATAACGGCCGCATTCCCCAGCAGCTTGCCCACGAGCAGCTGATCGCGGTACACTGGGCGCGAAAGAATGAGCTTCAAGCCACCCGATTCTTTTTCTTCAATGAGCGTGTTGTACCCCAAAATGACGGCCAGAATCGCACCAACAATTGCCACATACTCCGTTAAATTCGCCAAAATAGTGAGGGTGTGAATTTCCGGCGCGTCGGGGATGACTGCAGCCCCTTCAGCCTGGAGCGTCGCAACTCTAGCGTCGTAGATACGCATCTCAGCCCGTTTGGTGGTGCTGCCGATGTAGACGGACAGGATGGACAGCCCCAAAAACAGAAGGGTAATGGTTAAAAAGAGCCGGTTGCGAAAGGCCGCCCGGAACTCTTTGCGAGCGATGATCAGGGATGTGGTCATGATTGGGTAACTCCTGAAGCGACTGGAAAACGGCCGTTTTGCGCCTCCCACCGTTCAACTTGCAAATAGATTTCTTCCAGGGAAGGGGTATCGGGGAACCGCTGCATGACATTTGCCAAGGTGTCGGCCACAACCAGACGACCATGATTCATAATGCCGATGCTGGTACACAATTTGGCTGCTTCTGAAAGCTGATGGGTATTCATGAAAATGGTGATGCCAAATTCATGGTTGAGCCGCACGATCAGGTCGCCAATTGCCCGCTGCCCTTCTGGATCCAGGCCGGAAGCGGGTTCGTCTAAAAAGAGAATGGCTGGTTGATGCAATAGCGCTTGGGCAATGCCAATCCGCTGCCGCATTCCTTTTGAGAAGGTACCCAGGCGTAAATCACGCCATTCTGGGTGTTCTAATAGATGCAAAACCTCTTCAATGCGTTTGTCAATCGCTGCTACGCCTGACAATTCGCCCAAATAGCGCAGATTTTCTGCGACAGTCAGCTCGTTGTAGAGGCGCACGTTTTCCGGCACATAACCAATCCGCTGCCGCACTTCCCGGTTTTTTTGCACCACATCATTGCCAAAGATGCGGGCATTGCCGGATGTGGGCAGCAGCAGTGTGGTCAGCAGGCTGATGGTTGTGGTTTTGCCAGCCCCGTTATGCCCCAAAAAGCCAAAAATTTCGCCTTGAGGAATGGTCAGCGTGAGGTGATTAACGGCCGTTTTCTCCCCATACTTTCTTGTTAATTCATTTGTTTCAATTGCCAAGGTTGCCATAGGTCAATCTCCTAAAAATCTCATAAGCCATCCTAAAATTGAGGAGCGAATGATCGGTTTTTATCAATAGAGGAAATTAAAACCCGGCAAGGTAAATTGCAGTTTAAGTCAATTTACCCCCTTTTTTCCTTCTGCGTTACACTTATCAGGCATAATGACTAAGCAATGGGATGCAGATCATAGATTTATAGGACGCAGATTTGCCTGATTCACCTGATTGACTTTTTTATCAGGAAAATCAGGGCAATCAGCGTCCCATTTCCCAAGGAGGCAAAAATGGGTGTTGTTGTATTAGGGAGCATCAATTTGGATTTGACAACCTATGTGCCGCGTTTGCCTGCACCGGGTGAAACGCTGTTTGGCACGTCGTTTATCACCGTGCCGGGGGGAAAGGGGTTTAACCAGGCGGTGGCCGCCGGCCGACTGGGTGCCACCACTCGCTTTATTGGCCGCATTGGCGATGATGGGTTTGGCAAAGAGGTACAGTCGTTGATTGCTCGTGAGCCGGTTGATGTGAGTGGCATTGCTGTTGACCCCGCCAGCAGCACGGCATTGGCGGTGATTAGCGTGGATGAGCGGGCGGAAAATGCGATTATCGTCATTTCTGGGGCCAATATGGCGCACGACATGGCGGAAGTGGCGCGGTGTGAGGCGGCACTGGCAGATGCGTCGGTGCTGATGCTGCAAATGGAGTCGCCGCTGACGATTTCGCTGGCGGCGGCACGGGTGGCGCGGGCGAAAGGAGCAACGGTGCTGTTTGACCCGGCCCCAGCCACGCCACTGCCAGACGAAGCGTACCAGCTTGCCAATTTGATGACGCCGAATGAGATTGAAACGGAAATTTTGGTGGGATTCCGGCCGGCAAATGTGGTTGAGGCGGAGCAAGCAGCGGTGATTTTGCGGCAGCGAGGGTTGGAAACGGCCGTTATCAAGCTCGGCAGCCAGGGTGTCTATTACCAGTCGGCGAATGATGAGGGGTTTGTGCCGCCGTTTGCCGTCAACGCCATTGACACGGTGGCGGCGGGGGATGCGTTTAATGGCGGGGTAGCGGTGGCGTTGTCGGAAAAACGGCCGTTGGCTGAGGCGATTCGCTGGGGGGCGGCGGCGGGGGCGTTAGCCACTACCAAACCGGGAGCCAGCTCGTCCATGCCCACTCGTGCGGAGATGCTGGCATTGTTGGACAATGGTTCCTAAATCTGCTAGAAAATGCTTGGTTTGAGATGTTTCACAGTATAATCTATGAATAGGCGTAAATTACTGCAAAGAATTCTGTCGGGATCAAAAAATGTCCGTTTTGGTGATTTTGTGAATCTGGTAGAAGGATTTGGCTTTCATTTGCCACGTGTACGGGGTAGCCATCATATATTTGAACATCCAAGAATTCCTGAACTGTTGAATTTGCAAGATAGTCAGGGAGAGGCAAAACCATATCAAGTCAGACAATTTCTACGCTTGGTCGAGCGGTATAATTTAGAGCTAGAGGATTAAAGTATGCGTGATTACTTTATAAGCATTTTTTATTCAGAGGAAGACGAAGGCTATATTGCCGACATTCCTGACTTGCGCTATTGTTCTGCGTTTGGGGCAACGCCGGAGGAAGCTTTGCGTGAAGTACAAATTGCCAAACAGGCTTGGCTAGAAGCAGCACATGCTAGTGGCAAACCGATACCAATACCCCAGTTTCGTCCGGTTATTTATCAACTCGGAACACCTCAAGCAGCATAAACGGCCGTTTTCCCCAATTCCATCATAAAATCACAGATGCACACAGATGGACACGGATAAAAATCTGTGTGTATCTGCGTTCATCTGTGGTTGAAAAAACGGCCGTTTCTCCTCTAACACCTCTCTAACGCACCGCTTACTCATTTCTGACCAAAACCCCCTATCATAGGTTGGTGCAAAACCGTTGTCGGCCAATCGGAATCATTCATAAACTGATTACTGATTGCCGATAACTGTACGCGAAGCGGTCGTGAAACGACAGAAGGGAGTATTGGCATGAGATTAGACAAATTTACCCAGAAGGCCCAAGAGGCCGTGTTAGAAGCGCAAGATTTGGCGCAGCAATATAACCATCCCAACATTGAGCCAGAGCATTTGCTTCAGGCGTTGTTGGTGCAAGAGGGGGGCGTGGTGCCGTCTGTGGTCAAGCGGATTGGCGGCGATATTAGCTTGGTGGCGCAGAGCGTGGCGCAGGCGTTGGGCAAATTGCCCCGCGCCACCGGCAGTTCGGTGCAGGTGGGGATGAGCCGCCAGCTTAACGACATTTTGCAGGAAGCGCAGGCCATTGCCGCGCAAATGAAAGACGACTACACCTCCACCGAGCATTTGCTGCTGGGGATGGCGCAGCCCAAGGCGGGGCGCGTGCGCGAACTGCTGGCGCGGCATGGCATTGACTACAACGCTATCATGCAGGCTCTGGCCGGGATTCGCGGCTCGCAGCGGGTGACAAGCCAGAACCCGGAGGCGCAGTATGAGGCGTTGGCAAAATATGGGCGGGATTTAACCCAGGAAGCCCGCAAAGGCAAGCTCGACCCGGTGATTGGCCGCGATGAAGAAATTCGGCGCGTCATCCAGATTTTGAGCCGCCGCACCAAAAACAACCCGGTGCTGATTGGCGAGCCGGGGGTAGGCAAAACAGCCATTGCCGAGGGGCTGGCGCAGCGGATTGTGCGCGGTGACGTGCCGCTGGGGTTAAAGGACAAGCAGCTGATTGCCCTGGATTTGGGCGCGTTGGTGGCCGGAGCCAAATATCGCGGCGAGTTTGAGGAACGGCTAAAGGCGGTGCTGAAAGAGATTCAGGAGTCGGAGGGGCAGATTTTGCTCTTTATTGACGAGATGCACACGCTGGTGGGGGCGGGGGCGGCCGAAGGTTCGATGGATGCCAGCAACATGCTCAAGCCGCTGCTGGCGCGAGGGGAACTCCACACCATTGGGGCGACGACGCTGGATGAGTACCGTAAATATATTGAAAAGGATGCGGCGTTGGAGCGGCGTTTCCAGCCGGTGTTTGTCGAGGAGCCGTCGGTGGAGGACACGATTTCGATTTTGCGCGGCTTGAAGGAGCGGTATGAGCTGCACCACAGCGTGCGGATTACCGACGGGGCGACGATTGCGGCGGCAACGTTGAGCCACCGCTACATCACCGACCGCTTTTTGCCCGACAAGGCGATTGATTTGATTGATGAAGCGGCCAGCCGCCTGCGGATGCAGATTGACTCGAAGCCGGCCGACCTCGATGCCGTTGACCGCGACATTATGCAGCTTGAGATTGAGCGCGAGGCGTTGAAGAAGGAAAAGGACAGCGTGAGCAAGGAGCGGCTGGCGAAGCTGGAGCAGGAGTTGGCCGACTTAAAGGAAGAAAGCACGCAGTTGGCGACGCGCTGGCAGGCGGAGAAAGAGGCTATTGAGCAGATGGGGGGGATTAAGGAGCAGATTGATGAGACGCAGGTGGCGATTGAGCAGGCGCAGCGGCAGATGGATTACCAAAAGGCGGCGGAGTTGCAATACGGCCGTTTACACCAACTGTACCAACAGCTTACCCAGGCAGAAACGCAACTGCGGCTGATGCAGCAGGGCGGCGCGTTGCTCAAGGAGGAAGTGGAGGCCGAGGACATTGCCCAAATTGTGAGCAAGTGGACGGGGATTCCGGTGAGCAAGCTGCTGGAAGGGGAAGTTGAGAAGCTGGTACACATGGAAGAACGGCTGCACGGGCGGGTGATTGGGCAGGATGAGGCGATTGAGGCGGTGGCGGCGGCGGTGCGCCGCAGCCGTTCCGGGCTGCAAGACCCCAACCGTCCGATTGGTTCGTTTATTTTCCTGGGGCCGACGGGGGTGGGTAAGACGGAGCTGGCGCGGGCGTTGGCGGAATTTTTGTTCGACGATGAGCAAAATCTGGTGCGGATTGACATGAGCGAATATCAGGAACGCCACACGGTGGCGCGGCTGATTGGTGCGCCTCCCGGTTATGTGGGGTACGACGAGGGCGGCCAGCTTACCGAGGCGATTCGCCGCCGGCCGTACAGCGTGGTGCTGTTTGACGAGATTGAGAAGGCGCATCCAGAGGTGTTTAACGTCTTTTTGCAGGTACTGGATGACGGCCGTTTAACCGATGGGCAAGGGCGCACTGTTGATTTCCGCAATGCGGTGATTATTATGACCAGCAACATCGGCAGCCAGTACATTATGAACGTTAGCGATGAGGCGGCGATGCGGGAGCGGGTGATGGAAGCGTTGCGCGGTCATTTCCGGCCGGAGTTTTTGAACCGGGTGGATGAAATTGTGATCTTCCATCGGCTGGAGCGGGCGCAACTGCGGCAAATTGCCGAGGTGCAACTGCGGAACGTGAGCCGTTTGCTGGGCAACCGGCGCGTGAGCCTGGAGCTATCGCCAGCTGCGCTGGATTTGCTGATTGAGGAAGGGTATGACCCGGTGTATGGGGCGCGGCCGTTGAAGCGGGTGCTGCAGCGGCGGCTGATTGACCCGCTGGCCTTGCGGCTGATTCAGGGGCAGGTGCAGGAAGGCGACCACGTGCTGGTGGATGTGCGCGACGGGGAATTGACGTTTGAGGCAGTAGTGCTGGGTGAAGTCGTAGGGTAAGCAGCACTCCCAGTTTCATCAGTCTAGTCAAGGTAGGAATCCACTCCAAAAGGGGTGGATTCCTGCCTTACTGGACATGGTGGCATGTCTATACTCAAATTTGAATGAAACCGATGGTTTTTGCCTGACAGATGCAGAAAAAACCACGGGTTTCAAATTGCACAGAGTATAGCAAGCTGCTGAAGAAGCCAGTATTAAATGTATGGTGTTACTCGCAGCCGCGTAGCCTTGCTCCATTAATGCAGTTGTCTATGCCTTTGCTACCTTCTAGGGTATCGTCATCGCCTGCACCGCCATCAAGCATGTCATCGCCTGGGCCACCGTAGAGCTTATCGTTATGGTCGTCGCCAGCCAATACATCATTGCCATTGTTCCCTTCAACATGGTCGTTGCCGCTGCCGCCGTAAACAAAATCGTCGCCATCATCTCCTTTTAGCGTGTCGTTGCCGCCTTCGCCGTATAGTTCGTCATTGCCATCTTTGCCATACAGCTTATCTTTATCATCGCCACCATAGCCTAGATCATCGCCATGACCGCCGTCGAGTCTGTCTTGGTCGCCGCCGCCATACATTTGGTCATTACCAGCACCACCATAGAGTTTGTCGCGGTCTTTTTGACTGTAAACGGCCGTATTTTCCCACTCGCCTCCCCACAGCAAATCATTTCCCTCATCGCCATAAAGTTGGTCGTGTCCGGGGCCACCAATGAGACAGTCGTTGCCACCCAACCCTTCAAGGCGATCATTACCACCCAGTCCTAAGATCACATCATCCCCATCGGTTCCCGTCAGTTTGTCATTTTTGTCGGTGCCAATGATGACATTGACGTAAGGGGAGTTGATGTCACAGGTGGCCGTTGCATGGGGGAAGCGCAGCTCTTTGACAAAAACATCATCAGCACTGTTGTCGTCAGGGGTGATGAGATTGGTTGCATCGGACTCGAAGGCGACAAAACGGCCGTTTCTGCTGATGACAGGTGTTTCGCTAGCATCGTTGGCTTGGACAGCATCGTGGTCGGTTGAAACCAAAATGGTCTCGCCTGTTTGCTGGTCGTGGGCAAAGACATCGCGGACGAGGTTTGTATCGCTGTTGACAAGATTGTTGGCCCAGGAATAGAAGGTAACAAAACGCCCATCCCCGCTGAGTGACGGGTCTAAGCTCATAGCATTACCCTCGCTGCCACTGCTTGACACAGAGACGCGGCTGGTTTCGCCACTGTCACGGTCGTGAACAAAAACATCAAAGGAGAGGTTGTGGTCGTTGTCTACAAGGTTGGTGGCATCGGACTGGAAGGCGACAAAACGGCCGTTATCGTTAATGGCCGGCCACAAACTGGTGCCGTTGCCTTCGCTGCCGTCGCTGGCAAGCGAGACGCGCTCGGTGCTGCCAGCTTGCCGATCATAGACAAACACATCTCGTAGCCCGTTGTTGTCATCGGTAACCAGCTTGGTTGCCCAGGAGTAGTAGGCGACAAAACGGCCGTTTTCATTCATGACCGGGTTCATGCTGTCGCCGTCTACTATTGAGCCATCGTAATGGCGTGTGATGCGCTCCATGATCCTTGTTTCGCGATCATAAACGAAAATGTCTTTGACGCTGTTGTCATCGTCGGCTACCAGGTCGCTGGCATCGGAATAGAAGGTGATATAACGGCCGTTACCGCTGAAGGTCGGGCGAAAGCTGTTGCCATTAGGTGAACTGTTATTGATATTGATAGTGATGCGCTCGGTATTCCCTGTACTACGGTCGTGGAGGAAGATATCGCGCACGCCGTTGGTGTCGTTGTTAACCAAGTCAGGGGCATTAGAGTGGTAGGTGACAAAACGGCCATCGGCACTGATAGCCGGCCAATTGCTGTCGCCATGCCCTTCGTTTCCATCACTCGTGACTGATACCCGCTCGGTTTGATTTGTTTGGCGATCATGGACAAAGATGTCGGTGCTGTCATTGTGGTCGTTGTTGACCAAGTTGTCGGCATCAGATTCAAAAGCAACAAAACGGCCGTTGGTGCTGAAGGCAACATTCCAGCTATTGTCGTTTCCTTCGTGCCCGTCGCTTGCCAGCGAAACGCGCTCAATATCTCCTGGTGCTGCCTGGACGGCAAGTGTCCAGGCAAAAAGCATGGTGATGAGTATCCCCATTTGGTGTAATGTATGTTTCATGAGGTTCCTTATGGCTATGGTTCACTTCGCAAAGCAGCGGTGCTTTACGGGTGGCTCCACGTAAAAATTCAATGTGAACAACATCTGTTTTGAGTAGATTTGGTAATTGGTTTTCCCCCATTAGATTCCCGCGCTTGTTGGCGAGTAATCACATAGCTGGCTTGCAAAAAATTTGGACGGTGACCTTCCCGAAAAGATTATAGCAGTAAATGTTGAGGGAAGAGGCTGGGCACAACAATGCGGATTAGGAAATAAGTCCTGGGCAATAGGGGTGTGTCTGAGATTGACGTAAGGTGAAGGCACTCTTCACGCGCTTTTTACGGAGATTAACGGCCGTTGCCGCTACAATTCCAGAGGTATTGCCCAAACGGTATGGGTGTAAAATCAAGCGATGTATTGGTATTCAAACGTATTGGTAGCTTAACGTAACGTATTGGTAATCTCGAATAAATTGGGAATCAAGGCCAGTAGATTTTTCTGCTGGCCTTTTTTCTTGCCTAACGGCCGATTTTGTTGACAAGCTAGAGCAGAAACCAGAAAAGCAGGGAGAGGAGCAGGATGTTGCTGAAAAAGGGGGCGTTGGAAAGCCAGGTGGTGAGGGTGGAAACGGCCGTTTCTACCCAGCCCAACCCCGTCATTACCTCACTGTTATATTGCCGATACCCCCAAACAAGCAGCCCGATTAGAAAAACGCCACCTAGCCCAAGCTGGGCATATTCCCAAATGCGCCAAAAAGGAGAAACAGGTTCCTCCGCTTCCAGCAGCGCGGGGTCAGGCTCCGGCATGGGCTGGCCGCAGTGGGGGCAGATAGCGTCATCTATGTCGGTATACCAACGGCAGTTGGGGCAAGCATGAACCATGAGGGGAGTATAACAAAGAAAAAAATTCTGCTAAACTTTGTTTATGAATGAGGAATTGATTTTTTCGGTAGCAGATAATGTGGCGGTCATTCAGGTGAATCGGCCGGGGGCGCGGAATGCGCTAAATTGGGCGGCGCAGGAGGGGTTTGCCCAGGCAGTAACGGCCGTTTCTGCCGACCCCACCCTTCGCGCCCTCATCATCACCGGCAGCGGCACGCAGTCGTTTGTCGCTGGGGGCGATTTAAAAGAGTTGAACAACCATGCTGACGCGGAATCGGCGCAGCGGCTTTACAAGGTGATGAACGAGGCGTTGCAGCAGCTAACCATGCTGCCTATTCCCGTCATTGGCGCGGTCAATGGGGATGCTTTTGGCGGCGGTTGTGAGATTTTGACGGCGTGTGATTTACGCATAGCCAGCGAAAACGCCCGTTTTTCCTTTGCCCAAATACGAAATGGGCTGACGACGGGCTGGGGTGGGACGGGGCGATTGGTGCGGCTGCTGGGGCAAAGCCGGGCGATGGAACTGCTGCTGACGGGGCGCGTTTTTTCGGCGGCTGAGGCGCAGCAAATGGGGTTTGTCCATCGGTTGACGGCGGAGCCAGTGCTGGCGGCGGCGCAGGCGTGGGCGGCGGAGTTGGTTGCACTGCCGCGTGGAGCGTTGGCGGGGCTGAAGCAGTTGGTGGGGGCGGCGGGGGAACGGCCGTTGGCAGAGGTCAATGCCCTGGAACAACAGCTTTTTGCCGAGCTATGGCCGCAGCCGGATCATGTGGAAGCAATGCAGGCGTTTGTAGAGAAACGGCCGCCGGTGTTTAACAGAGAATAGCGATTGGAGATTGGAGATTATGAACCTTCACAATCGCCAATCACCAATCCCCAATCCCCATGTACGACCAAATTGCCCGTTTTTATGATTTGACCCACGATGCCCTGACCGAAGATGTGCCGCTGGTGGTGCAATTGGCGCAGGAGAGTGGCGGCGCGGTGCTGGAATTGGGGGGCGGTACGGGGCGATTGTTGTTGCCGCTGGCGCGGGCGGGTTGCCACGTCGTCGGTGTGGACAATTCGCCGGGGATGTTGGCGCGGGCGGCAGCGCGGTTGGCGCGTGAGCCGGATGCGGTGCGGGAGCGGGTGACACTGTTGCAGCAAGATTTTACGCAGTTGGCGGTAGGGCAAGCTCGGTTTGGGCTGGCGGTTGTGCCATACAACACCTTTTTGCATTTGGATACGGGGGCGAAGCGGGCGACTTTGCGGCGGGTGGCGGGGTGTTTGGGGCAGAACGGCCGTTTGTTTCTCGACCTTGCCAATCCGTTTTGGCTGGCCGACATGGACGAGGCGGAGCCGGAATTTGTGCTGGAAAATGAGCTGATTGACCCCGAAACGGGCGAAACCGTGCGGCAATGGTCGCGGGGCGGGGGGGATGGTGGGGCGCAGACGGTGCGGATTGAATGGCGGTATGAGGTGGTGGGTGGGGGAGAAGAAACGGCCGTTTCTGCCCTTTACCATTACCTTTTCCCCCATGAATGGGAGTTGCTGCTGCGGCAAACGGGGTTTCAGTTGCAAAAGCAGTGGGGTGATTATGACGCGACTCCGTTTGGCGAAGAACAACCCCGCTTACTGCTGCTGGCACAAAAGCGTTAATCAAGAAGCTTATTGAAAAGATTTGTTTATTCGTTTTTCATTCGTTGATACTTTTTGCACAGCGACAACGAATAGCAACAAATAAACGAATGATTGTCTCCCTTGATTGCCAGACTATAACCCTGCCCATTACCAGATTCAATCCACGTTTATCCGCGTTTGTCCGCGTCTTGTTTTTAGAGCTTAAGGCTCATCGCGGGTTCTGGGTCGGCATCGGCCAAGCCAGTGCGAACAAAGAGCCAGGGCATGAAGTAGCTGATGAGCAGCAGGGTGAAGCCATAGCGAATGAAGCGCAGAATGCTGCCTAGCCACAGGGGGTCTTCTGGGAAGATGAGGCGCAGCCCAAACCAAGTGCCAAATACGATGATGATGCCGACGAGGTAGCGCACAATTCGCTTCCAGGTGGGGCCATCGCTGCGGAAGCGGATGCGGCTGCCTTCGAGCAGTGTGCCAATGATGAGGCCGGTTAAGGCGCTAACGCCGGTGACAACATCGTCTATGCCTTCGCGCTCGGCAGCGGGAATCATCTCTGCCCAAGGGACGTTACTGTTGGGTTGGCCGATGATGAGGAGTCCGATGAGATAAACGGCCGTTAACCCCGCCGGAACCATCAACGCATAAAACAGTCGCTGCCCCAAAATCCGCTTGCGGAATCCCGCTTCATAGCGCCGCCGCCAAATCAGGAAGGCAGCAAACAGCAGTGCGCTCAGCAAAAACCCGAGGATGGTGTCGTGGATAAAATGAACACCCAAATAAATGCGGCTTAGTGCCATTAGCAAAATGGCGATAGCTGCCAGCAGATAGACCCACCCTTTGCCACTCCAATAGGCTAGGTAAGTGTAGAAAATGGTGGACATTTGTACGTGGCCGCTGGGTATCCCATAACGGCCGTCATCGCCCGTGCCAAGGGTGCTGTCTAGCCAAAATGGCCGTGGGCCGCGAAAAAATTGCTTGCTAAAACCGTTGATGGTGGCTGTTATTAAAAAGAGGTTGAGCAGATAGATGCTGGTGCGTTTGTTCACGCTCCAGTACAGGAGGGGAAGAATAAGTAAGTAAAACTCCACGGTACCCAATTGGCTGAGCAGTTCCATAAAGCCGCGTAATTGTGGATATGTTTGCTGTAACCATCGTGTCACATCCAGGCCAAATTGCCAGATCGGTTCCATGTGTATGTTCCTTTGCTTGGTAATTAATTGGTCTGTGCCCCCAAGCCACAGCCATTCTGTGTCTCTTCTTCCCCAACAATTGTAGCGGTTTTATTCGGCCATCGTCAACACAAGCACGAGGGAAACCAGCCCATTGCAAGCGTAGAGAGCAAGTAACCAGAGTAGGGTGAGGAGAAACGGCCGTTTCCATCGTTTATACCCAATCCAATCTCGCAATGATTCACTATACCAGGTCATACCAACCATCCACACAATCCCGATCACAAACCACACAAAACGGCTAAACCCATTTGTCGTTTTGGTGTGCCACCCTGGCAAGAAAATAGCCGGATTTTTAACCGCCCACAGCCCAAACAAAACAATCGTGTCATGCGTAACAAATCCCAAATAGACGATAAGAGCCATTACAATCAGCCACAGCAGAAAGTATTTTAGCCAGAATGGTAAACGATCAATTTGTTGAACCATATAAAAAAGAGAGTTATGGCTTAGGATGAAGCCATAACTCTGCACATACAAACGCGGAAAATACAGTAAAAAGAAACTATCGGCCACGCAAACGTGGGTCTAAAGCATCCCGTAGCCCATCGCCGATAAAGTTGACGCTAAGTACGGTTAATGAGATAGCAAGCCCTGGCCAGATAACCCGTGTGGGCGTTAATTGCAAGAAATCTTTGCCGTCGAAGAGCAGTCGCCCCCACGTGGGAAAGTCCGGCGGGAACCCAAGCCCCAGAAACGACAGTGCAGATTCCGTCAAAATAGCACTTGCCACACCTAAAGCTGCTGCCACCATAACCGGGCTTAACACGTTGGGGAAAATATGCCGTCCAATAATGCGGTGTTGCCGCGTGCCAATGCTGATTGCTGCCGTTACGAACTCCTGCTGTTTGACGGATAACACCTCACCACGCACAACACGTGCTGTTTGCATCCAGCTCGTGATCCCGATCACGATGACCATTAACAAGAAGATGCCCGTTTCTGGACCAAATGCAGTACGCAAAGGCTCTCGAAATAACATTAAGATAACGAGCAGCAGCGGCAAAATAGGAAGCGCAAAAAACATATCAGTTAGCCGCATCAGCGGACCATCCATGCGCGGAAAATATCCTGCAATCAGGCCAATCATTACCCCGATAGTGAGGGAGATCAACATCGCTGTAAAGCCCACCGCCAATGAAATTCGCCCCCCTTCAAGCATGGATGCAAGCAGATCACGACCCAGATTATCGGTACCAAGCGGATGGGCAATGGTTGGGGCTTGGTTGGCTACCAATGGGTCTACATATTGCGAATCTACAGTCCAGATATAGGGACCTAGCAATACGGCCAGCACAAAAAACAACAAAATGCTCATACCGATAAGAGCCCCTTTATGTTTTCTATACTGGAACCATACGTCCATCCACATGGAACGGTGTTTGTGTGAGGTTGTCTCAACTAAAGTTGTGGGTGCGCTTGTTGTAGCCATGTTTACTCTCCTTGTAAATTAGTCGTACCGGATACGGGGGTCTAGCAGCCCATAAGCCACATCGGCCACAATGTTGAAAACCACGATGAGGATGGCGAAAATAAAAACAAGGGTTTGTACGGTGGGAATATCTGACCCCTGAATGGCAATAATCAACAATTGCCCCATGCCATTGATTCTAAAAATTTGCTCGGTGATGATTGCCCCAGCAAAGATACCGGGAATCCCTAGAGCCATGAGCGTAATTACTGGAATCAGGCTGTTACGCAAGACATGAATGAGCAGAACTACTCGTTCGCGTAGCCCTTTGGATCGTGCTGTCCGCACATAGTCTTGGTTGAGATTGTCTAATACAGATGACCGGGTGAAGCGGCTAAGCTGGGCGGCATTGAAAAATGACAGCACAATGATGGGCATGATCATTTGTTTTATCTGAAAGATAAAGCTCTCCCAGTCAGTAACTTCATGCATTGTATTGTAGAAGGAAGGAAACCAGCCTAGCTTGACGCTGAAAATAATGATCATGAGCAGCCCGGTGAAAAAGGTGGGCACTGAATAGCCAACCATGGAGAAAAATGTTCCAAGCTGGTCAAACCATGAATATTGCTTGTAGGCAGAAATGACGCCGACTGGTACCGCAACTAAGATGCCTAAAATATAGGCTGAGCCGAGTACCCACAAAGTTTGTGGTATCCGCTGCACAATTAAGTCTGTAACGGGACCACGTGTTTGCCATGAGACAATGCGTGTTCGATTGGCTGCATCACCAATGGAAATGCCTGTGGCTTGGTCAAGCCAGCTAAGTGGTTCATAGACAACAAATTGCCGTAGCCATAGCAAATATTTAATGTGGAAGGGTTTATTGAACCCCAACGCTTCGCGAATTTGCTCGCGCACTTCGGCCGGCACAGTAAGGGGCAAACCGGACGTTGGATCCCCCGGTGCCAAGTCCAAAATAGCAAAAATGACAAAACTGATCACTAGAAGCGTTGGAATGGCAATTAATAAGCGTCGAATAATGAATCTGCCCATGTTTTTATTACCCCATGATGGTTAAATAACCATGACTAATGCAATTTTGCAACAAGCTTTGTGATGAAAACAAAGTCTACGGATTAAAAGAAGAACGGGGGTTTTTGGAAAAGTATTTAGTTTTGTAACATACCCTTCAGAGAGCATGCTTGTTGAAAAACAGGCCTTGTCTGTCTAGACATGACAAGGCCTGTTTAAACCTAAACGTTAACTTTAGCCGCTGGATACAGTCCAGTCAGCAATATTCCACAACTCAGAATCCCAGGGGTTGATACGGCCACCCAAGACACGGTTGGAGAAACCACTCACCGAACCACGATACGTTAACGGAAGGACAACGTAGTTTTGTACGATGTGGTCATTCAAAGCCTTGACTAACTCTTGGCGTTTGGCTTGATCACCCTCGGCATTAAGTTGGGCAAGGAGGTCATCGTATTCGGGGTTGCAGTAACGCGGAACGTTACCCCCAAACCAGTTGTTGGCTGCACCACTAACATTCTCACAGGTGTAGTTAGACAGCAATGAAGCAAAGTCCTGGCCAGCAGCACCACTGGTGTACATTTCAACATCGGTGTAGAACTTGCCATAGGTGTCGGGGCTAGCGACATCACCACCAAAGTACACGGCGGCATCAATGTTACGCAGTTCGGTTTCAACACCGATTTCAGCCCACCATTGCTTGATAAACGCTTGATAACCCTGGCGGACAGCATTCGTTGAGGTTTGGTAGACAATGCGAAGCGGAATGCCATCCTTCTCGCGAATGCCATCGCCATCGGTGTCTACAATACCAGCTTCATCTAACAGAGCCTTAGCACCCTCGATATCTTGGTTACAAGGATCATTTGCCGTGGAGACAAAAGCAGGAGGCCCAGGAACGTAGTTGCAGCTTGGCAAGCCAGATCCCGCATAACCAAAATTAGTCAAGGTAGTGCGGTCAATCGCCATTGACAGTGCCTTACGAACGTTGATGTCAGAGAGGAACGGATGGGGGTTGTTGCCGTCCATATATTCGGAGCGGTTGTCACCCAATGCAGGGTCTGGGTTCGTAAAGTTAATCACAATACGCTCAATGCTGGTAGCACGAGCAGATTGTACGGTACCTTTACCACTGAGCTGCATTTGTGCCAACACTTCGGGAGCAACCTGGAGGTTCCAGGAATAATCAGATTCACCCGTTTCCAAAACGGCACGAGCGGCTGCTTCAGCATCACCACCACCCTTCAGGAAAACGCTAGAGAAATAGGGTTTGTTGGGGTCACGGTAGTTGGGGTTGATGTCATATAGCACTGAGTCATTGGGCAGGAACTCGGTTACCATGTAGGGGCCAGTACCAATGGGTTTGAAGGATTCTTCCGTACAACCAATGGCATTGGCACCAACGCAATTTTCCCACTGTGCTTTTTGAATGATGGGGGAGGCGTAGCTGATGAATGGTTTGTAGGGGAAGGGGGTGGGAGCTGCAAAATTGATCTTGATGGTCAAATCATCAACGGCTTCCATATTGCTAACGTCAGAAAAAAGGTCGTTTTGCGTACAACCGGTGTCAGGATTGGAACAGAACTCATAGGTGAAGATGACATCGGCACTGGTAACGGGAGTGCCATCTGACCAGAGCAGTCCTTCTTTGAGTTTCCAGGTAATGGACATAAAGTCGGCAGCAAAACCACCGTTTTCGATGGTGGGGATTTCTTGTGCCAAGACAGGGAACATTTCGCCCTGTGGGTTGTAGCGGGCTAATGGTTCGATGACGATAGCTGAGGTTTCCTGTTCTTTTGTCCCACCGGAAAGGTAGGGCATGACATTTGAGGGGGCTTGCCACAGGAAGAAAGTGAGCTGATCACCTTGACCCCGTTGGGTTTGGACAACGGTTTCGGTCACGGTTTCGGTTACAGTTTCGGTTTCAGTGACGACACGGGTTACTTCCACGGTGTCCGTCTCGGTGACGGTTTCGGTGACAACGCGGGTTACTTCAACAGTTTGAGGCTGACAAGCAGCCAAGATCATGGCTCCGACCAAAATAAACAGCAATAATGCGCTCTTTTTCATTATCTCCTCCAGAAGAAATTAAGAACAAATGTTTAGGAAATTGTGCAGGCTACTTGAGTGCGTTTTGTGATAGGCACTTCCTCCTCTGTTGAATATAAAGTTTTAAAGTTTGCGTTTACAAAATGCACAGCAAAATTTTGCAAACGTTGAAAATTTAACGTGTTGGGAATATACCACAACGCATTTTGTGTTGTCAACTGAATGCTATAGACTTGATTACACCATTTTGACTCTGTTTTGACACGCAAAAGACGTATAAAAAAAGCCTTGTGCAAGCAATTGCACAAGGCTTTTCTATGGTAATGATATATTAACGTTTAGCCACTGGATTCAGTCCAGTCAGCAATGTTCCACAATTCAGCATCCCAGGGATTGACACGACCACCGAGAACGCGGTTAGAGAAGCCACTGACGGAACCACGATAAGTCAATGGAATAAGGACGACATCTTGCACTAAAATGTCGTTGAGTTGCTTGACAATTTCCTGACGGGTTGCCGTATCGCCTTCCGCATTGAGCTGATCCAATAAGGCGTCATATTCAGGGTTGCAATAACGTGTAACACCACCGGCAAACCAGTTGTTTTCAGCTCCATTGACGTTGGCGCAGGTGTAGTTGGCGAATAGTGAGGCAAAGTCCTGGCCTGTAGCACCATTGGTGTACATTTCTACATCAGTATAAAACTTGGTAAAAGTGTCTGGGCTTGCTACATCACCACCAAAATAAACAGCCGCATCAATATTACGGAGTTCAGTTTCGACACCGATCTCAGCCCACCATTGTTTGATGAAGGCTTGATATCCTTGGCGAACGGCGTTGGTTGAAGTTTGGTACACAAATTTCAACGGCAAGCCATCTTTTTCACGGATACCATCACCGTCGGTGTCAACAATGCCAGCTTCATCGAGTAAAGCGTTGGCACCTTCGATATCTTGGGGGCAAGGATCGTTGGCTGTGGAAACGTAGGCAGGTGGGCCAGGCAAGAAGTTGCAGGTGGGTTTAGCCAGCGTACCGTAACCAAAGGTGGTCAACACATTGCGGTCAATGGCCATGGACAATGCTTTGCGCACGTTAATATCGGAGAGAATGGGGTGCGGGTTATTGCCATCCAAATATTCGGAGCGATCATCCCCCAATGCTGGGTCAGGATTGGTGAAGTTGATCATGATGCGCTCTAGGTTGGTAGATAGGGCAGACTGGATTGTACCTTGCCCACTCAGTTCCATTTGTGCCAAAATTTCAGGAGCTACTTGGAGGTTCCAGGAGTAATCGGCTTCACCCGTTTCTAAGACGGCACGAGCGGCTGCTTCGGCATCACCACCACCCTTGATGAAAACGCTAGCGAAGTAGGGTTTGTTGGGGTCGCGGTAGTTAGGGTTGGCATCATATAGCACCGAGTCGTTGGGCAGGAATTCATTTACGATATAAGGGCCGGTACCGATTGGCTGAAAGGATTGTTCCGTACAACCAATGGCCGCAGCACCCACACAGTCTGCCCACTGAGCCGCCTGAATAATGGGAGAGTTGAAGCCGACAAATGGCTTATAGGGAAAGGGAGTTGGAGCTGAGAAGTTAACCTGAATGGTCAAATCATCGATAGCGTCGATGCTAGCGATTTCGCTAAAGAGATCTGCACTGGCGCAACCTGTGTCTGGATCATTGCAAAATTCATATGTAAAGATAACATCGGCACTGGTGACAGGGGTGCCATCTGACCAGAGCAATCCCTCTCTGAGTTTCCAGGTAATGGACATGAGATCGGCAGCAAAGCCACCATTTTCGAGGGTGGGAACTTCTTCAGCCAAGAGGGGGAACATTTCACCCTGCGGGTTGTAACGAGCTAATGGCTCGATGACGATGGCTGAGGTTTCCAATTCTTTGCCACCACCAGAGAGGTAGGGCATGAGGTTTGAGGGGGCTTGCCAGAAGAAAAGGGTGAGTTGGTCACCTTGACCACGTTGGGTTTCTACAACGGTTTCGGTAACGGTTTCGGTAACGGTTTCAGTTTCGGTGACAACACGGGTGACTTCGACCTGTTCCGTCTCGGTAACGGTTTCGGTGACAACACGGGTGACTTCAACAGTTTGAGGCTGACAAGCAGCTAGGACTATGGCTCCCAGTAAAGCGAACAGCAATAATGCGCTCTTTTTCATTATCTCCTCCAAAGAAATTCAAGAACTGTCATTAAGATATTGGGTCAGCTACTTTTTGCATTTAATAATAATAGACAGCACCTCCTCTGTTGAATATATGTTTTTAAAATTTGGACTTACAAAAACAAGAGATAGAGCTTTTGTATGTCCCCAGGAAGAACAGGAAAAAATATACCACAGGGTATTTTATATTGTCAACTTAACGAAATGGTTTGGCGCACCCTGTTTTGTCCCTGTTTTGCCACAATTGGTGCTTATGACAGTAAGCCTAGCTCGTGGGCTTTGAGGGCTGCCTGGGTGCGGTCGCGGACACCGAGCTTGCCGAGGATGTTGGTGAGGTGGTTTTTAACGGTGCCTTCAGCGATGTAGAGTTGGGCGGCGATTTCTTTGTTGCTGGCTCCGGTGGCGACGAGGTGGAGGATTTCCAGCTCGCGGTCGGAGAGGGGTTCGGTGAGTTCGGTTGGCTTGGGGGAGTGGGGGGTTTGGGCTTCCGTGAGGCGGCTGAGTTCAGCAACGACTTTGGTGGCGATGGAGGGCTGGAGGAAGGATTCGCCGCGTGCGGCGGCGCGGATGGCTTCGACGAGTTTTTGGGAGGAGACATCTTTAAGGAGGTAGCCAATGGCTCCGGCGCGGAGGCCATCGAAGATGTTGTCGTCGTCGTCAAAGGTGGTGAGGACGATGATTTGGCTGGCGGGGTGAGTCTGTTTGATGCGGCGGGTGGCGGCAACGCCGTCAAGGATAGGCATACGGAGATCCATGAGGATGACATTGGGGTGGTGGTGGAAAACGGCCGTTATTGCCTCCTCCCCATTCCCCGCCTCTGCCACCACCTCCAAATCATCCCAAACGGAGAGAAGCGTTCGCAAGCCCTCACGGAAGAGGGCTTGATCGTCTACCAGTAAGATACGTATCGTCATGTTTTGGGAGCAGTAATCAGTCATCGGTAATCGGTAATCAGTGGTTCAGACCGATTACCGATGACTGATGACCGATTACTGGACTAGCCAGGCAGTGTGATTACCAACTTAAACCCATTGCCCGGTGTAGTTTCTGTTTCCAGCCGGCCGCCAAGCAGGTGGACACGTTCGCGCAGGCCAAGCAGACCGAATCCGTTGGTGGGGGAAACGGCCGTTCCTACCCCATTGTCCTTAATTTGTAGCTGCACCTGGTCGGCAGCGCGATAATCCAGCAGCAGGTCAACCCGCGAGGCGCGAGCATGTTTGCGAATGTTGGTCAGCCCTTCCTGCACGGCGCGGTAAAGCGTCAGGTCGAGCTTGGCATCCAGCGGGCGCGGCTGCCCGGCGATGTCAAACTGGGTGACAATGCCGCTGTTTTCGGTTTCGGCCAGCAGGTCGGCCAAGGCAACGGACAGTGACTTTTGGCCGAGGGGAGAGTCGCGCAGGGCGGAAACGGATTGACGAACGGCCGTTAACCCCTCCTCTGTCAACTTTTGCGCCTTTTGCAGCACATCCTGCGCCTTCTCCGGCTGCTGCGCCATCACTGCCTGTGCCGCCTTGATCTGCATATTGACCACCGTCAGATAATGCCCCAGCGTATCGTGGATTTCCCGCGCAATCCGATTGCGTTCCTTGGTTGTTGCCAGCTCCTCAGCCTGCGCCGCATACGCCGCCAACTGGTGATTGGCCGCTTCCAGATCGGTGGCTAACTGTTCCGCTTTGTGCCTTTGTTCGTCGGCCGAAAGAACAAGCTGCACAAAGATGATGACAAAGATTAACGCTGGCAAGAAATAAAGCGGCAGCAGCAGCGAATCTACCCAACTTCCTCCGTTGAGTATGTGTGACAGCGGGATGATGCACAAAATTGCCAAACAATAGAACCATCGCCTCCAGCCGGTTAAGTGCTCCATTGCCATGCCCACCAAGGGCATGGTAATGATCCAGATGGTGAAGTTTTGGCTGAGCAAATATTGGATGGTAAACCCCAGCAGCCAGAGAAGGATTAACGGCAACGGCTTGCCCAGGCGGTTGAAGAAGCTGGGGGCAGCCAGCAGGGCCGCAAGATAGACAAGTGCCAACCCAAGTGCCAGCCATCGTTTGGACACCGACGGGGCATTGCTGTCCTGAAGCCAGCCAATGTAGGCGACAAAAAGCGGCAGCACAACGATGCTAACGGTGGCAATTAGTGTGCGGTTTTCGATAGGGAGCTTGGACCAGCTTAATCTGCTCATACGTTTGCGTTACGTTTCTGTCGCTGATGTGGGTCAATGCTGAGTGCGGCTTCATTTTTGGGTTTCAGCGCGTTTGGGCAATTGTAACAGATTTGTAAGAATGTCATAAGCTGGGGGTAAGAACGGCCGTTTATCCTGCCCAGAGATAGGACGCGGACGAACACAGACGAACGCGGACAAAGACATTCAACCAAGGAGGTGAGGCCAACCTATTTTTGCTGTTTGTTTAGATGTGACCACCCTTTATCCAAAACCATTTGTTATTGAAGGAAAGAACCGATGAATCAGAAAAATGTAAAGAAATTTGTGAGTCTAACGGCCGTTTTGCTCAGTATGGCTCTTTTAATTAGCACTGCCGCGTTTGTTGCTGCCACCCCGCCCACTGCCCACTATCGCGTGACCATCAAAAACATGAGCAGCGGGCAGCCCATTTCGCCCCCCGTCGCCGTCACCCACAGCCGCGACCTGCACCTGTTCCAGCGGGGCAAGCTGGCTTCTGATGCCATTGAGGCCATTGCTGAGGATGGCAACCAGGCACCCGCCGTGGCGCTGTTGACCGGAATGGCTGGCGTAACCGATGTGGTGGATGTGGGGATGCCGCTGACCCCGGCAGGAACGGCCGTTGGCAGCTTTAGCGACACCATAACTTTTGACATCACCGCCGCCCCCGGCGACCGCTTCTCGCTGGCCGGAATGCTCATCTGCACCAACGATGGCATTGTAGGGTTGGACAGCGTTAAGCTGCCCGCCCACAACCGTAAACAATATCGTGCCCATGCTTATGACGCAGGCACTGAAGCCAACACCGAACTGAGCGGCGATATTGTTGACCCGTGTAGTGCCCTTGGCCCCGTCGCTTTGGCCGGCGACCCCAATGGTAATGAAGACGCTGCGGTCAACACTGACCCTGCCGAGGCAATCAGATACCATCGGGGTATTGTCGGAACAGGAGATTTAACAGATGCCCACGACTGGCGTGGCCCAATTGCCAGAGTGACGATTACCCGTATCAACAACTAGGTGCGCGTTGGGCACAGAAGCGTAAGTTTGTTTTTTGACTGGATTTTGTGATCTGGTTGACGAGCCACAGCATTTGCTGTGGCTCTTTTTTTGCGGGAAAACGGCCGTTCTTTTACCATTACTCTCGGCTACTTTGCCACCGACATGACCGAGGCACTGGCTAATGACCCAATGTGACCCCGGCACTGCTACAGCGGATTCCGGCAGGGCGATTTTTAAATGGGTGGTTGTCTTTTTGGCTTTGCCCGCCGCCAGCTATTTGAACGGGGCAACGTTTATGGGGGATGGTTGAGCCGATGACCAGCGTAGCGCGGTGTTACGCTGTATGGATTGAATCAAGCGGCAAGTGGCAAGTAACAAGTAGCAGGTCTTGTTGGCTAACAGGACTTGCTACTTGCCACTTGCGATCTGCAACATTAGATCTGATGCCGTTCGCGGTATTGGGTGATTTGCTCACGGATGATTTGTTGGCTGGAAACGGCCGTTTGTACCGGTTCTGCCAATTGCCCCTGGTACGCTGTTTGCACCCGCTCCGCCCGTGCAATGGTTTCCCCGGCTTGCGTCAGCACCTGTTCCCGCATCGGTTTGACAATCTTTTGCCGCAAGGGGGCTTCCTCGTTGGGTGCCCCCACCCACACATCAAGCGGCTGTGCCACTCGTTCCCGCACGCCAGCAACCGTGGTGGGGGTTTCGCCAATCAGCAGCGTCAGTGCCTGCATAATTTCGGCGGCGCGTTCGCCAATGCCAAAGGGAAGCCATTTGCGGACATCGACAAACCATTGGTTGAGCATTTCCAAAAATGGGCCAATGGTGTCCACAGCTTGTTCCAGCAGGGTTCCCACACCATTGTAAAAGCTTTCTACCTGTCCAAGCTGGGTGTCCAGCCAGGCGCGACCTTCTTCGATGGTGGGTATGTGGGCATCGAGTTCGTCGAGGGCTTGCTGCCCGGCGGCAATGCTGTCACGCAGGGTGGGGGTGTTGTCCATGAGGTCGGTGAGGGTTTGGGAAACGGCCGTTAATCCCTCCCCCAGCGTTCCCGCCACATCCACCCCATCCAGTTGCTCATACAGCGCAACCAGCCCACTGAGAATCCCCAACTGCTCCGTTGTCGAAGCCAACTCTAGCGAAAGCGATTCAGAAGCCACGCTGCTGTCGGCGTTGGCCGTTTGCAGCGACTCTAGTTGCCGCTGTGTGGCATCTAGTGCCGCTTGCAGCCGCATGTTGTCGGCCTGCGCCGCCGTCAGCCGCGCCAGCAGTTCAGCCGCGTCGTTGTGAGCCGTCAGCACCGTTTGCGCCGCCTGAATGGCCGGTGGTTCGGGGATAGGCGTGGGCAAAACGGTGGTGGCTGATTGTGCCTTATTCAAAAGAAGCGCGGCACCGCCGCCTGTTGCTGTGGCCGCAACGGCCGTTGCTACCGCCGCCTTCAAGAATCCCCGTCTGTCAACCTGTTGATCATGCCCGTTCATCGCCATATTTCACCTACTGTCTGGGGAGTGGAGAATCGGGGATTAGAGATTAACCGTGTGTCATCTCCAATTCCCAATCTCCAATCTCCTTTCTCAAATTGCCAATTCTCACACATTACTGCCCATTTAGACCCCAAAACCTTAACAGCGTAACATAAGAGAGACGTTAAAGTAGTACCAAAAGGGGGCTGTCCACGCCCTACTACTCTACGCTGTAGCCAAAACGCCGCAAAGAATTATCGCGCCGCCGCCATTTTGGCTCCACCTTGACCCACAGCTCCAGAAAAACCTTGCCGTCAATCAGCTTCTCAATTTCCTGCCGCGCAGCCGCGCCCAGTTCGCGCAACCGCGCCCCTTTTTTGCCGATAAGCATTTTCTTGTGGTTGTCGCGCTCCACAAAAATGTTGGCACTAATATAGGTAATGCCGTTGGGGCGCTCCTTGAATGCCTCCACGCGAACGGCCGTGCTGTAGGGCAGTTCGTCTTGCAGCTGCAAAAAGATTTGCTCGCGTATCATTTCGGCGGCGATGTCGCGCACAAATACGTCGGTGATTTGGTCTTCGGGGTAGTAGCGGGGGCCGGCCGGAAGTGCCTCAATCAACATTTGCAGCAGTTCGGCTACGCCATGCCCTTGCAGAGCCGAAAAAAGCAGCCAGGGAGCATCGGGCAGCAGGGCGCGGTACGCTTCGCTGTGGGGAATGACCTGGTCGGCGGTCAGTGCGTCGGCTTTGTTAATGCCCAGAATGACTTTGCTGTTAGATAGCTGCCGCATTGTTTCGGCAATTTGCTGTTCGTGCGGGCCGGGGAGTTCGCTGCCATCAAGTAGCCACAGCACAATATCGGCATCGTTGAGGGTGTCAACGGCCGTTTGCAGCATAAACTCATCCAGCTTGTGGCGCGGGTTTTGGATGAGGCCGGGCGTGTCCACAAAAACCATCTGGTAGTTGGGTTCGGTGATGATGCCAAGCTGCCGGGTGCGCGTGGTTTGCGGGCGTGGGGTGACAATGGCAATTTTTTGCGTCAGCAGGGCGTTCATCAGCGTGCTTTTGCCCACGTTGGGTCGCCCCACCAGAGCCACAAAGCCAGATTTGTGCCCTTCGGGAAAGTCAAAAGTTGGGTTTTCGGTTGTTGTTTCACTCATAAATTATGATTGGGATGCGGAAAGAATCCTGTCAAATCCTGTTAATCCTGTCTAAAATTCCTGTTCTTGCGCGTATTGTAGCAGGGTTAGGGCGATGAGAACCACGCCGGCATCGAGAAGGGTGTCGAGGCGAAGGGAGCCAAGTTGGGTGATGGGGTCGCCGCGCAGCAGGGTGAGGGGGAGGTGGATGAGGCTGGTGAGGAGGAGGGTGTGGGGGAAGAAACGGCCGTTTTTTCCCCACCGCCAATATAACCAAAACAGTACCCCCAGCAGCAGCAGCGAGGCCAGCAGACCTACTAGCTGGGTTTGGTAGCGCAGCGCCATAACGCCAAAATCATCAGGTAGGTCAGCGGCCAGCAGGCCAAGCGTGGTGGGATGACCATAGGCGCATCCTTCCAGCAGGCAGGCTGCCCAGCCAGCGGCGTGCAGCAGTGCCAGTGGCAAGGCGAGCAGCGGGAGCGGTACTGTTTTCCTGCCCAACCATGCGCCCATTAGCCCGCCTAGCAGTGCGCCATGATAGGTGAACCCACCTTGCCACAGTTGCCAGATTTGATCAGGTCGCTGCTGAAAATAATCCCACTGTGCCCAAACAAAGCTGGCACGCCCCAGCAGCAGTGCCAGGGTTAGCCCCAGCAAGAGAGGGTTGGGGGAAAACGGCCGTTTTTCCCGCCCCGTTTGCCACCAAACCAACGCTACGCCAGCCACCACGCCTAGTCCCAGCACAGTGGTGTAGCTATATAAAAAGAAGGAACCATAACGCCCCAAGATTGGATACATAGGATAGATGGTAGAGGATGTTGCCATGCCAGGCAACTGGTGGGAGGATGGGGCTACTTCCTATTTCCTATTCATGGTTTGCTTGCTCGCCCTCTATACTAAACGGCAAGAACCGAAATGTATTGTGAGCAAAGAAAATCCCTTAAATTGGTTTAGAGGAAGTTGATATGGTCTCAAATGAGCAGAAATCATGGCTTGATACGCTAGAAACACGCATCTCCCCCCCGATGACGGTCGCGGAACGGGTAGCTGCACCGGCATCGCCGCAAGCGTGGCAAGATATTCTGGAACATTTTTTTCGCCAAAGCTATTTGCTAACGGCTATGCCGTTTTTTCAACTGTTGGTACAGCGATTGGCGCACGCTTTTCAGGTTCGGGGTGTCTACTTGGCACTTTTTCCTGAAGGAAGCAATGTGCAAACGCTGGCATTTTGGCTGGACACCAAGCTGGTTGGGACTGTGGCCTATGATTTGACGACGGCACCTTGTGTGGATGTGGTGCAAGAGGGTGATTTGCAGTATGTGGAGGCAGTAACGGCCGTTTATCCCGCCTTTTGCGCCCAAATTGGTGTCTATGCCGATTGTTACCTCGGTATTCCGCTGACCTCGGTCAACGGCCAGCTTTTGGGGCATTTGGTGCTATTGCACGACGAGCCGTTTCAACTGCCGCTGTCGGCTTGGTCTGTGTGGCCGTTGGTGCTGGCACGTACAGCAATTGAGTTAGATCGCTGGCAAACGGCCGTTCAGCAAACCAGTGCCATCCACGATTTGCAACGCCGCGCCGAGCAGCTTGCCGCCCTTTACGAGACCGCCCTCGACCTCACCCCATCGCCCGACTGGCCGCAGCTTATCCACGTGGTCGGCGAGCGAATTAGCTCCTTGCTGCATGTTCACAGGCAAGCGTTATGGCTTGAACTGCATCTGCTGGATGCCAACAAGCACAGTTTTCATCTGCTGTGCCGTCATCCACAAAACAGCAAGCCCATTTATCTTTGTGAATCACCTACACCCGAATTGCGTCACTATGTTGCCCAAACCGGCGAAGCCCATGTTGCTGCCGCCCTGCCGCAAGACGCTATGATCTACTTAATGCCAGACGAAGCACGTTCCATCCACATCATCCGCAGCAGCGTTCTGCTGCCCTTGCTGGCTGGTGAAAGGCGAGTGGGGCTGCTCTATATCGGTTTGCGAGACTGCCTATCCTTTACCCCCGATCAAATGAGTGCCCTTATGGCGTTTGGCGACATGCTGGCCGATCTTCTTCAGCGTATCCACCACATCCGTGACCTTCAGACCAAGCTGGTGCAAAGCCAAAAAAAGCTGGTTGATGTGGAAGCTCGCTGCCAGGCACTGGATCAGTTGCGTACCAAACTGATTCATGATGTTACCCAAGAACTGTTTACCCCAATCACCAGCGTGCGGCTTTATCTGGATTTGCTCGCCTACTGTCGCTTGGATCAAAATGCCCAGCGTTATGTGGAAGTGCTGCGTGTTAAAACCCAGCAGCTAATCCAGTTTGCCGAAGATGCCTTGCACCTGTCGCGTTGGGAGCAGCGCCCAGAAAAAATACAGTTCCAGCCCATTTGTTTGCACCGCGATTTGGCGCACATGATTTCACTCTATGCCCAGTTGGCGCAGCAGGCTGGCCTAGGCTTTACCTTTCACCCTGGCGACAAACGCTGTGTGCGTGGTGAAGCCAACCAGATTCGGCAGGCGGTTTCCGTGCTGTTGGATAATGCCATTGCCTATACTCCAGTGGGGCGTATTGCCGTGCGGCTGCGGGCAAACAAGGCGAACACTCAGCTTTGCGTGCAGGTCGAGGATACCGGGGTTGGGATTGGGGTTACGGAAATGCCTTATCTGTTTGATCGGTTTTACCGGGGCAAATACGCGGGGCGGCAGCAGATACCGGGGCGGGGGTTGGGGTTGTCTATTGCGTTGGAGATTGCGCGGCTGCATGGCGGCCGGCTGGAAGTGGAGAGTGAGCCAGGGCAGGGATCCGTTTTTCGCCTTTGGTTGCCCATCGCGGCGGAAAATGATATGACTACTCTTGATGGTTGCGAGTGACTTGTTGTTAGTATAAGCCACTCGCAAGCAACCCCTATTTTTAGAGGCTCTTTGGGAATTCAGGGGGTTGATTTACTTTTTAGGTGGTGCGTGGTACGTGGTGCGTGGCAATTAACTCTTTTGACGCACTACGCACCACGTACCAAATTTGTCAACCCCGCGAGATCCGAAAGAACCTTTTTAGATAGGTCGAGAGGTGGAACTGATGGCGCAAAAATTTTTAACGGCCGATTGGCGTTACCTGACGATGTTGAACTATGAGATTGACCCGGCACTGCTGCGGCCGTTTGTGCCGCGTGGGACGGAGCTGGATGTGTGGAACGGCCGTTACTTTGTCAGCATCGTTGGCTTTCTCTTCCGCAACACCCGCGTCCTGGGCATTCCCATCCCTTTCCACGTCAACTTTGAAGAACTCAACCTCCGCTTCTACGTGCGGCGCAAAGGGCCAGAAGGGTGGCGGCGCGGCGTGGTCTTTGTCAAAGAAGTGGTGCCGCGCTGGGCCATCGCCACCGTTGCCCGCCTTGTCTACAACGAAAACTACGTCGCCCTGCCCATGGCGCACCAAATCACCCCTGATGCCAGCCAAAACCTCGACATTCACTACCGCTGGCGGCTGCACAAAAAGTGGCATCAGATTCATGTAACCACCCAGGGGGAAGCCAGCTACGCCGCCGAAGGCTCCGAGGAGCAGTTTATCACCGAGCATTATTGGGGTTATGCTGCCCAGCGAGATGGCGGCACGGTGGAATACGAGGTCGAACACCCTTCCTGGCGTGTTTGGCAAGTTTCACATAGTCAGTTTGAGTGTGATGTGGCCGCCCTTTATGGTGCTCAATTTGTGGAACCACTGAGCCAACAGCCCAGTTCTGCCTTTGTGGCCGATGGCTCTGCCATTGTGGTGCGGCAAGGCCAGCGAATTTAACTTATTTGCAAAATTCCCTTGCACTCTCTCAATCTCTTGATAGAATTGCAGAGATTTACATAGAATTGCATAGAATTTATGCACTTTGCTAGGATTTGTTCATATGCAAACCACAGAAACCTGGCTACCCCTCAAGCAAGCCGCCTCGCTTCTTGATGTTCATCCAACCACCTTGCGTCGTTGGGCTGACAGTGGCGACATTCCTGTTTTGCTGACACCAGGTGGGCATCGTCGTTTTGCGCTTTCAGATATTCAGGCGTTTACGGAGCGGCACCGGCATCATCCCGAAACGATTGAA
>JACKCD010000006.1 GCA_020634215.1 Ardenticatenaceae bacterium
CCGGTATTGCCTTGCAGCTCATCAATCAAAATTAGTCGGAAGGCGGAGAACTGCGAGATGGCGGCATAGACCTTGCCCACATCGCTGACGCCGGGCGGGGTGAGCAAATTGCCGTTGTTGATCGCTTCCTCATAGTAGTAAATAGCATCGTCGTAATTCCCAGCAGCCATATAGCGGTTGCCTTCGTACACGTAGTGGTGGCGGTAGTCGCTGGGGTCATAGAGGCGGTTTTGCAGCGAAACGGCCGTTCCGTCCCACTCCCACACCTCCGTATACGTCTGCGTAATCCCCGCCCCCGCCGAACCAAGTGCCCCGCCATGAACTGCCATGTCTACCAGCCCATCCATCTCAAAATCATTAAAGCTCACGTCGGAATAGCTGACATTAATCACATCCGCTTCAGCACCTTCCACGGTCGCGGGATTGCCGACAATATTGGCATAACCCCCGCGAATGGTGCTAATGACGCGATAATTGCCATAACAAGTGCTGGCACCACAGATCACTTGGTTTGTCACCAGTTCCGGTTTGCCATCGTTGGTCAAATCCAGCACCCCGCTAATGGCTGGGGCAACCTGCTCAAAATTATCGGCGCTAACCGTGTCATAAGCACGGTAGACAATGCCATCTCCGTTGATGACCCACAGATTGCCCAGCCGCCCCGTGCCAACAATAGCCGCCGGATCCGGGTCAACCAGCGACACAATCCACTCATCGCGCAGGTCGCCGTTCATATCGGTCCCCGTCCAATTGTTGTACCCCTCCAGCCAACCGCTGGCACGTAGCCCGGCACGTACGGCCGCTGGGTCAGCACGATTGTCCCAGGCGTTGGCAATCCAGCTTTCTAATCCTGCCCAATCGGTGGGCGCAACCCCCAGATCTGGGTCTGTAACCGTCACGGCAATCGTACAAATATAGCCGCAGCCGCCGGGGCAATTCCCGTCGGGGCATTCCAATGTTTCACCCAGAGCGCACGCGGGCGGTGTACACATGGGTGCCGTCTGGGTGATATCAACCGTTTCGCTGCTCGTGTTACTGGCTGGAAAAAGGGAACAGGCCGTGGCCGTGAACAGCAATAGCAGGGCGACGACCGCAAAACGTCTTGGATACAACTGATCAAACTTCATGATACTCTCCGTTTTAGGGTCGAATATGGCCGTTGCCATAGCCGATCCATTTGTAGGTTGTTAACTCTTCCAGCCCCATCGGGCCACGAGCGTGCAGCTTTTGCGTGCTAACCGCCACCTCGGCTCCCAGCCCAAACTGCCCACCGTCGTTAAAACGGGTGCTGGCGTTGACAAAAACGGCCGATGAGGTGACTTCATTGACGAATTGGTTGGCGTGTTGCCAATTTTCCGTAATGATGGCATCGCTGTGTTCCATGCTGTGGGCTTGGATGTGGTCAATCGCTTCCTCTAGCCCTGCCACCTCCTTAATGCCCAAAATGAGGGCCATCCATTCGGTGTCAAAATCATCGGGGCCGGCCGGAACCACCGTCGCCCCGTGTCCATTTTGCGCCAAAACGTCGTAAGCGTGGCCGGTGGCACGGAGTTCGACATTGCTTTTTGCCAGCCGTTGCGCCAGCCGGGGCAGCAGTTGGTCGGTGACGCTAGGGTGGGTTAGCACGGTGTCGAGGGCGTTGCAAACGCTGGGGCGCTGGATTTTACTGTTTTCGATGATGTCTATTGCCTTGTCCAAATCGGCGCTTTCGTCCACGTAGACGTGGCAAATGCCGATGCCGCCTGTGATGACAGGGATCGTGGCTTCGTCGCGGCAGAGGCGGTGCAGCCCGGCTCCGCCGCGTGGGATGAGCATGTCTATGTATTGGTCCAGCCGCATCATTTGCCGCACCAGTTCGCGGTCGGGGTTGGCGAGGTATTGAACGGCCGTTTGTGGCAGCCCCACCTTCTCCAACGCCCCCTGAATCACATTCGTCAACGCCAAATTGGAGCGCAAGGTTTCCTTGCCACCGCGCAAAATCACCGCATTGGACGTTTTCAGCGTCAGCGTGGCGATGTCAATCGTCACATTGGGACGCGCTTCGTAAATGACCCCCAGCACACCAATCGGGATGCGGCGGCGGCTGAGGCGCATCCCGTTGGGCAGCATCCGGCTTTCAATTTCCGACCCCACCGGGTCGGGCAGCGTCGCCACCTTGCGGGCATCATCGGCCAGCCCCGCAATCCGCTTTTCCGTCAACAGCAGCCGATCCAGCAATGCTTCGCTGAGGCCGTTGGCGCGGCCATCTTCAATATCCAGCGCATTTTGCGCCAGCACCAACCCCGCCTGTGCCTCCAACTCGTCGGCAATCACCTGCAGGGCATCATTTTTTTGCCCCGTCGTCAGTTTCACCAATTCCCGCGCCGCCGCTTTAGCGGCCTTGCCCATAGCGTTTAAGTCACTCATTCTTCACTCCGTTTTTTCGGTAATCAGTAATCGGTAATCGGTAATCAGTAGCTCACTGATAACTGATAACTGATCACTGATTACTGATAACAATCATATCATCCCGATGCACCGCCACCGGCCCATACATATAGCCCAGGCGGTCGGCAATTTGGTCAGATTGATGTCCTTTGATTTGTTCTAGGTCGCTGCTGCCGTAGCGACTGATGCCGCGTGCGATTTCGCTGCCGCTGAGGGTGACAATGCAAATGGCGTCTCCCCGTTCAAAATGACCCTGAATTTCTGTGATGCCGGCCGGAAGGAGAGAACGGCCGTTTTGCACCAATGCCCTCTCTGCCCCCGCATCCACCACAATGCGGCCGGCTGGTTTGGGGCCAGCAAAAATCCACTGCTTACGGTTCTCCAACGGCGTTTCCAGCGCCGGGAAGCGCGTTCCCAGCGGCTCCCCGTTGGCCGCTCGCATAATCACGTTGGGGGCGCGCCCGGCGGCAATGATCACATCCGTTCCCGCCCGCCGCGCCGAGTCTGCTGCCTGCAATTTGGTACTCATTCCCCCCACGCCCAGCCCGCTGACGCTGCCACCCGCCAGCTTTCGCAGCGAATCATCAATTTGCCGCACCTCGGCAATCAGTTCGGCGTTGGGGTTGCTGCGCGGGTCGGCGGTAAACAGCCCCGGTTGGTCGGTGAGAATCAGCAGCAGGTCGGCTCCAGCCAAAATGGCAACTAGTGCCGACAAATTATCGTTGTCGCCCACCTTGATTTCTTCGGTGGCGACGGCATCATTTTCGTTGATCACCGGCACAATTCGCTGTTCCAGCAGCCCGTTGAGCATGTCGCGGGCGTTGAGAAAGCGGCGGCGGTTTTCCACATCGGCACGGGTGAGCAGCATTTGGCCGACGTGGATGTTATAAATCTCGAAAAAACGCTCCCACATAAACATGAGGCGGCTTTGGCCGACGGCGGCAAACATTTGCTTGCTGGTGACGGTGGCGGGCCAGTTGGGGTAGTTTAGCCGTTCACGGCCGGCGGCAATGGCCCCGGAGGTGCAGATGATGATCTCTTTGCCAAGCCCGTGCAAAACGGCTGACTGCCGCACGAGTTCGACCATGTGGGGCTTGTCGAAGTGGGGTGTGCCGCCGGTGAGAACGCTGGTGCCAAGTTTAACAACAATCCGTTGGTACATCTGATTATGGGTTGATTGGTGAATTGGGTAAATCCACCAAAGAACAAATCCTTTTTTCTGTGTTCCTGATAACCTCTAGTATAATGCAGCCGTTGTAGATACTCAATTTTCCCACTACAATTGGCGTACATTGTGACAAGAGTACTGATGAGAGGTATATGATATTTGCCTTTTGTCAGGTGCTAGTTGATACATTACCATAAATGAACAAGTAGCCGAGGATTTCCATCCTCGTTTTTTGTTGTGTTTGCCAAGTGTGGTTGAGAAACCTCGGTTACGATATTGAGGAGACCTGTAAAAGTGAAAACAGTGAAAGAGTTACTTCAACACCTGTCGGGTGTGGTGGCGGTTGACGGAAATAAGGTGTCGGTGCTGGATGAAGGTGCGTTGCCGTATGTGGTGGATGGGCTGGTGCAAACGGCCGTTTTTGGCGAAGGGTTAGTCCGCGACACGGCTCGCTGGCTCATCTGGGAAATTGCCCAGGCGGTTGGTGTGCATCCATCCTCCATCCATGAACTTTACATGGCAATTGGGCGCGGGGACGTTGACAAATCGTTTACCGTGCCTGCCATCAACGTGCGCGTGATGAACTACAACACCTCCCGCGCCATTTTCCGCGCCGCCAACAAGCTGGACGTAGGCCCCATTCTGTTCGAGATTGCCCGCTCTGAAATGGGCTACACCGACCAGCGGCCAACGGAATATGTTTCCTGCGTCTTGGCGGCGGCTATGAAAGAAGGGTATCGTGGTCCGGTGTTTATCCAGGGCGACCATTTCCAGATTTCGGCGGCGCGTTATGCCAGCAACCCGGAGGCCGAAGCCCAAGCGGTGAAGGATTTGATGGTTGAGGCGGTGGATGCTGGGTTCTTTAACATTGACATTGATACCTCGACGTTGGTGGATTTGAGCTACCTCACGCTGGATGAGCAGCAAAACGCTAATTATTCGCTGTGTGCCAAGTTGACTCAATTTGCCCGCAGCATTGAGCCGGAAGGCGTAACGTTGTCGCTGGGCGGTGAAATTGGCGAGGTCGGGCATAAGAACTCAACGGTTGAGGAGTTGGATGCCTTTATGCAGGGGTATCGGCGGGAAGTGGGGGAGGTGGCCGGGATTTCCAAGATTTCGGTGCAAACAGGCACCAGCCACGGCGGTGTGGTGCTGCCAGACGGGACGCTGGCCGATGTGAGCGTGGATTTTGAGACGCTGCGCGATTTGAGCCGCGTGGCGCGGGAGTCATATGGCATGGGCGGGGCGGTGCAGCACGGCGCTTCGACGCTGCCAGCCAATGCGTTTGGCAAATTCCCGGAAGTGGGGACGGTGGAAATTCACCTAGCGACGAACTTTATGAACATCGTCTTTGACCTGCTACCGGCCGATCTGCTCGACCAAGCCTATGCTTATGTGCGGTCGGAGTTGGCAAACGAGTGGAAGCCGGGCATGACGGAAGAGCAGTTTATTTACTCCTCGCGCAAACGGGCGGTTGGCAAGTTTAAGGCTGAATGGTGGCACATGGACGTGGAGAGCCAGCAGAAAATTGCCGATGCGCTGCAAACCCAGTTTGAGTTTTTGTTTGACCAGCTAAACGTCAAGGAAACGCTGGGCGTGGTGCGGTCATTGACGACAATGGTGCAGATTCACAAGGAACGGCCGTTAGCTGCCGTCGCCGAAGCGGAAGCTGAGGATGTGAGTGATTTGGCTGATTAGGTTCGGTAATCGGTAATCGGTAATCAGTAATCGGTTAGACCAGTCTCCACTGATAACTGTTTACTGATTACTGTCACAGCGTGCAGCGACTTTTTCTATTACTTCTGTTCCTGGTGGGGTGTGGCGGGGCGGTGCCGCCATTACCCACGCCGACGATTACGCCGGAGCCGATTGTGCCGACGCGCACGCCGCTGGCAGAAACGGCCGTTTCCCCCGCGCCGACGGTTGAAGCAGAAACGGCCGTTATTCCTACCCCCCAATCTGTCCCCCAACCACAACTTTTAGTGGGCGATGCCGCCCGCTTTGGCGTGCTATCGGGCGAAGGGGAGGTTGCGCCAGCGCAGCAGGCCGGGCTGCCGTTTGGCCTGCTGCTCGATTGGGACATTTCGGCCACGTTGCCCAATGACCCCAGCTTTACCTTTTGGCAAATGCTGCGGTTGGGCGAGGAGGGGGTCAAAACAGATTGGGACGAAATTGCGGCCATTGCCAGGGCACACCCCGGCTCGGTGTGGGTGGTGGGCAATGAGCCGGATGTGAAGTGGCAGGACAATGTGACGGCCGGCCGTTATGCCGAGCTTTACCACGAAGCCTATACCTTTATCAAGCAAATTGACCCCACGGCGCAGCTTGCCAGCGGCGGTATTTCCCAGTCCACGCCGCTGCGCCGCGCCTATCTGGATGAGGTGTTGGCGGCGTATGAGGCTAACTATGGCGGGCTGATGCCGGTGGACGTGTGGACGCTCCATGCTTTTACGCTGCGCGAGGAGCGGGACAGTTGGGGAGTGGATATTCCACCGGGGATGAGTGAAGACGTGGGGGTGCTGTATGAGATTGAAGACCACAATGACCCAGCAATTTTCCAGCAAAATATTGTGGATTTTCGGGCGTGGATGGCGGCGCGGGGGTATCGGGAACGGCCGTTAGCCATTACCGAATATGGCATTTTACTCCCCTCTGACTATGGCTTTCCCGATGAGGTCGTGATTGACTTTATGCAGCAGTCGTTTGACTTTTTGCTGGGAGCCAGCAACGACACGGGGCTGCCCAGCGACGACAACCGGCTGGTGCAGGCGTGGTTTTGGTATATGGTCTATGATGACCAGCTTTACCCCACCGGCAATTTGTATGATCCACAAGCGGGGGAATTAACGGCCGTTGGGCAAGCATATGCGGACTATGTAAACGGCCGTTTTTCCCGTTAAAATCCCCCTTTTCACCGCAAACTGTAATGGTTAGAGCCTACGGCTTTTGCCGGACTACGCCGGTAAAAAAAAGGTGCAAACACAGATGGGAGGAACACGGATAGAAAGTAGAATCATCTGTGTTTTTCCCATCCGTGTTTACAAAATTATCGACAAAAAATTGTCGATGCTGGTGCGTAAGTGCCTAGTAGGAAGAAAAATCACGCAAAGTCGCAAAAATGCAAAGGGAAAACTTGGCGGGCTTTGCGACTTTGCGTGAGATATTTCAGCTTTGCGAACCCTTGATCACTACACTTTTTCACCGCCAACTGGTCACGATTTGGTCACGTTCATGAAGTATCATGGGTTTTTGATACAAAAGGGCTGGTCATGTGCGTTTGCGACCAATAGCCAGCCGCAACTATAAGAGGTGTGTATGTTCGCGTTGGATCATATTAACGGCCGTTTGACGCAAAAAGCAACGGGCAAGACGCTTGTCGTACAGGGCAGTACAATCGGGTGGGGTGCTGCCGCTAACGATGCCAACCAATTGTGGCGGCACCAGGATGCTGGGGATGGCTATTATTTTCTGTTTGCTTCCACGGGTTCTGTGCTAGATGGCAACGGCAGCCAAATTTACCTCCATCCTTTTAACAATGGTGACTACCAACGATGGCGTTATGAGGATGCGGGTGACGGCTATTTCAAATTGGTGCAAAAAGCAACCGGCAACGTCATAGATGGCAACGGCAGTGCTATTTACATGCTTCCGTGGAATAATGGTGACTATCAACGCTGGGCTTTGTCAGTGGCCCCACAACTGGATCGCAGCAAAAAATATAACGAAGTGACCTTTGCGATGGCGCATGATTCGCACACGGGGACGAAATATTACAGCGACGATGATTCGGTGCCGGAAAACGTAGACCAAACGCAGCCGGTAAGTGGGCAGTTGCGCGGCGGCATTCGAGTGGTGCGAATTAGCACCGGTATTTGGACAGATCACGGCGGGCCGGGGACGGGAACGGTCATTTTGCAGCATGGTGATCCTAACAAATTCTTTCGCCATTTGGGGAAATTGTCTCCGCCCGTTATCTTCGGCACGCTTACAGATTACTTAACCCAGGTACGTGATTTCTTGAATGCGCCGGAAAATCGGAACGAAGTTGTCACCATTTATGATGAAGGCGATTCGGACGGCAAGCTAGATGATTCTACCTTTGAAGCGGAGGTAGCAGCGGCATATACGGCCGTTTTTGGCACAATCTATTCCCCTGCGGAATGGTCAGAGGATATTGATTTGCCGAAAGGGGTGACTATGCCTATCCAGTCCCCCTATTTGCAGCTAACAATCCACAATATCCTAAAAGCCGGAAAATTTTTTACCGACGACCAGTTGCGCCAACTGACTACATATCAGCAGCAGAGTCAGGCTCTGGTGCAAGTGCTGGCTCAACATAGCAACCAGCCGGCCGATTTTTACAATGGGCAGACCAATGAGCAACTTATTGGTATGGGTGCTGTTTTGGTTTATTTACGTGCGTTGGGCATTCGGGATGATGCTGGCCTGCGTACCATGAGTGCCGATGACCAGCGCAATACCTTTATTGTGGTTTTGCAAGGGCGCACCGGGCTGCCCGTGCCTTATTTGCAGGCAATGGACAACCGGAGTTTGGCGACGTTGGCTGGCAATATGGCTGTGCAGCCTGGGGGCGGATCTGACGGCAGCGGTGTTAAGGTTTATATCCCATCATGGGATGGAAATGGCAATATTATTTGGCCGACGTTGCAGGAGATGGTTGATAAAAACCAGCGTTTGCTTGTCTTTAGAAAATCGGGTGCTTATGATGGCAACCGTCCCTGGATTTTGAAGGCGTTTGCCAATGAAAGCGGTGGCGAAAAGGATTTGATTGCCACCAATCCTTCGCAGTTTTATGGACAGGATGATCGTCGGCCGGCGTGGCTGGTGGTTGGTGCTGGCACCTCGGCCTGGGTGCCAACAACCGAGGACACCGACGACGAGGTGAAACGTACCATGTCGGGGTATGGGCAGCAGGTGATTGATATTGAAACAAGCTGCGCCCAGCCGAGCGATTGGGATCAATTTCGGGCGCGGGGCGAGGATGCCATTAATCGGGGCTACGGCACGCTTGATGCCAATAATTTGCTGCTTTTCCACCACTTTTTCTATGAAACGATGCACAACGGTGTGCCGATTGTGATGCGTGATGAGTCGGTGCGGGCGTTTAGCAAGTGGACGGTTGGGGATTTGCTGATTGAAGATACGCTGCGGGCGTGGGCAGCCAATAACCACAAACCCAATTTTATTGGGGTGGATTTTTACCAGGGGGTGAAAGGGGCAACGAGTTATTTGCTGCCCCTGGTGGATGCCATGAACCGGTCTGGTGTCTCAGCCCCAACTGACGTAGTAAATCACATGGGGGTGGTGCGGGTGCAGGATGCTGGCGGCGTGCAAATGCACCTATCGTATCTTATTCAGCCGGCCGCCACGAACGACGGCTGCTATTTGGTGGTAGAGGGTGGCTCTGTCTGCTTGGGGCAAACGCCGCAAGCGTGGAAGCTGGTTTACAATTTCCCGGCGCACGGGATTGCGTTGGTTAACTTGGCGACGGGGCTGAAATTGTCGGTGAGTGACAACAACCAGAATGCAGTGCCTGTGGCCTATGATGACCACGCGGTAGCGGGTGATAATGCGTCGGGGTTTGAACTGCTGTTTTTGCCTGATGACAACAGGTGGGTTATTCGCCGTTCATTGGACGATAGCGCGAACTTGACGGTGCGTGGGCGCAGCAGCAATGTGCAGGTCGGGGATATTGTTGGCACAGAAAGCTGGCATGATGGTACCCCGGCGCAAAAATGGGTGTTTGCCCAGGCTGTTGGTATGTGAGTGCGAATGTAATAGACATTATCGGAATTAACTTTATGTCACGCAAAGGCGCAAAGGTGCAAAGGAAAAATGCTTGGCGACTTTGCGCCTTTGCGTGAAAAATTCTTATTTCCGATAATCTCTAATTAATTGTGGTTAGCAGATGTGGCTGCGGGCTCCAATGTTTTGACAGCAAGCAGCCCCAACACACGTTGGGGCTGCTTAGTTTCTCGGATGGTTAGACTTTGGAGGAGCTGGGTGTGGATTTCCCAGACTTTAACCATCAGCGTGAAATGGTTGTGGAAGTTTTTATGTAGCCGTAACTATACGGAACGGCCGTTTAGAATGAAAGTGACAAAAAGTAGCCTTTTTACATGACAAACGTCATGAAGCGCAAATATTTTATGTCAAATGGTCACGATTTGGTCACGAGGGTCTGCTACGCTGAGCATGGGAGCCAAGCCGGTTGGGGTGGTCAGGTGAGATGCGGACCTTTTTGTTCGTATCTCATCTGATTTTCCCATTTCAGGCAGAATAGCCAACTTGCCTCTTTCCCGCGACTATGCTAGAAAACATCAGACGATTGCCGACTTACCTATACGGGTGTTGCCCAAGGCAGCACCTGAATTTGAATGCCGATTGAACGCCCCTTGTCCGTTGTTGACCAAGTAAATGCCCTGCTGCGGCAGCGTATTCGTGATCAAGTTTATTTGCCGGGGAGCCGACTACCATCTGAAAGTGAATTGGCGCAGGAGTTGGGGGTGAGCCGGGCGACGGTGCGAACGGTGTTGGCGAAGCTGGCAGCCGAAGGGCTGATCTTACGGAAGCAGGGGGATGGGACGTTTGTCAACCAGCGGCTGCATGAAATTAACACCAGTTTGGGTGGCATGCTTGATTTTTCGCAACTTATTCGCAGCAGTGGCTATGTGCCCAGTATTGAGACGCAGTCGGTGATGTGGCGGCAGCCAACCCCAACGGAAAGGGAAGCATTGGGGGTGGGGGAAGAAACGGCCGTTCTTGCCCTCTCTCGCCTCTTTTTTGCTGACGGTCAACCCGTCATTCTGGCGCAAAACGTCATCCCTGCCTCTCTTCTTTTGGAAGAACAGCAGGAATATGATGGGAGTTTGCCAATCCATACCTTTCTTCGCACCTACTGCGGGCAGGAAATTGCCTATGCCATCTATGATATTCAAGCAGTGATGCCAGGGGCGGAGACGGGGAATGTATTGGCGAAGGCAACTGGGCAACCATTGCTTAAGTTGACCGTAACGTTTTATAGTCGGGAAAATCGGCCGTTGGCCTGGGGGCTAAGCTATTATGATGATGCGCGGTTGCGCCTGCGGCTAGTGCAAGCGTGGTGATAAAAAAAGTGCCACAAATTTTAGAAATTTGTGGCACTTTTTATTGAGCTGATTATGGTTGTTCTGGAACTAGCCCGTTCCAGTAATAGTTGCCGTTCCAGTAATGGTTGCCGTTCCAGTAGTCGGTGCCATTCCAGTAAAAACCACTGTCGGTAAAATAGCTGCCGTTCCAATAGAAACCGCCATTCCAGTAGAAACCACCGTTCCAATAAAAGCCGCCATTCCAGTAGAAACCACCGTTCCAGTAGAAACCACCATTCCAGTAGAAGCCACCATCCCAGAAATAATCTTGCCCGGCTGGCAATGGGTTGCGGTTTTGGTCAACCAAGCGATAGCCGCCAAGCTGTTCATCGTAGATGACGCGCCCAACGTATTGACCGCCGGGAATCATGCCCATATTGGCTTCGCCAGAATAATTACCCCACACGGCGTTGGGTGCCCACACGCGGCCGGCGCCCTGTTGGAATATGCTGTAGGCGAGGCTGCCATTGGGATTAACGGCCGTTTGTGCCCCCGCCATCAACCGCTGTTTAACCTGGTTCGGAGTCAGGTTCGGGTTTTGTTGCAGCATCAAAGCCACCACGCCGGAAGTAACGGCCGTTGCTGCCGATGTGCCCGATCCCTGGTAATACCCATTCCCCTTTGCCAACTCAGGATGATCCTGAGCATATTTACTATTGTTGGCAACCTTCATCAAGATGTGGGCACCGGGTGCAATCACATCAGGTTTGATAAAGCCCGCTTCCGTTGGCCCAGCCGCACTAAAAGGCGGGATATAGTCGTCGCTGCTGTCGTTGGGCGTGTAATTATCTGTAAAGGCTCCAACGGTAATCACAAAGGGATCGTTGCCAGGCGTGGTAATGGAGCCAGCCTCTGGCCCGGTGTTACCGGCTGCGGCGACAACCACAACCCCTGCATCCCACAACACCTCAACGGCCTGATTAAGTGGGTTGTTCCAGTATGGCCCCGTTACCGGCCCCATCAGCGATAGATTAACAACACGAATGTTATATTGGCTCTTGTTGGCTAAAATCCAGTTCAGGCCAGCAATAATTTGTGAGTAGCTGCCCTTGCCTTCATTATCCAAAACGCGCACGCTGATGATGTTGGCATTGGGGGCAATGCTGACTTTTTTGCCCGATACAGTGTTGGGGCTGCCGATGATCCCAGCCATAAAGGTGCCGTGACCATGCTCATCAGTGGTCGAGTTGTTGACAGTCGTATAGGTGGCAAGCACCGACTTGCCTAAATTGCTTGTGTTTACGCCGCTATCAACGACGGCGACCGTAATGCCGCTGCCCGTGATGCCGCTGCTCTGTACCGAGTTTGCCCCGACAACCTGGAGATAGTCATAAGCGTTGGGTATTGGCATACCGTTTGACCCATCTGGTACGGGGGTGTTCATATCGCTTTGAATTTCGGCTTGTGTTAGGGCGCGACTGTAAATGCGTATGTCGTCCATCTCGCCGGAGAAGTAGGTGCCAATTGGGTTTACCCCGATGCGAACGGGGTCGTTGTTGACGGCCAGCTTGCCGGTTTCATATTTGCTGGCAACGGCCGTTCCATTCACATAAATCGTTACGGAGTTAGCGGCATCATTGTAAACAGCGGCGATATGTACCCACTGCTTTGCCTTCAGATTGACCCCGTTGGTAATGGTTTCACGCCAACTGCCGTTGTAGAAACCGAAATCAATTTCATCACCAATGATCGTTAACCCGTAGTTAACGGGGTAGCTAAATTCCTCTTTGTGGACAATTGGCTGCCACTGGCCGCTGGCAATGGTTGCCGGCCGTACCCATGCTTCCACTGTCATTTCACTGGTCATATCCAGGCTGTTGTTTTCATCTGGTACGGTAATGTAGTCGTCCATGCCATCAAACGTGACACCTTGGCCAGAACGGCCGTTATTTATCCATGTTGCCCCTACCTGTAGCCCGGTATTGTCTTGACCCGAAGCATCATGCACCTGAATGCCTCCGCTTTCTTCAAACGCATAGGCCAGCTTTAGCCCCGCTGTCGAGGTTCCCGGCAACGTGAGCTGCCACTGCTGGTTTGTGTTGCCGGTGCAACTGTAGATAATTAAGTTGGTGCCATCGTTGTTTGTGCCGCCCGGCAGGTCAAGACATTTGTTGCTGTTGATATTGAGAAGCTGATAGCCGCTACCGCTGGGCGTAATTTGCCAGCGCTGGCTGTTGCTGCTGGTGCAGGTCATTTGCACAATTTCGGCTCCATCGGCAGTGGAGCCGCTGGCAACATCCATACATTTGCCACTATGAACTGCCTGAAGCTGATAAGTGCCGCTGCTAGGAATGACCGTCCACGATTGGTTGGCGCTGCCGGTGCAAGGCCATTGCAAGACATTAGACCAATCGTATAGTGATCCGCCGCTGACATCGGCACATTTGCCAGTGTGGATTGAGGTGATAGTTGTGCCGCTGCCGCCGTTGCTGCCGTTATTGCTGGGTGTGGTGTATTCGATCTTGACATCGTCAAAGAAGACCATATCCCCATCGGCCATGTTACCGGAGGGGGAGCGGAAACGAACGGCCGTTTCCCCTGTGGCGTAAGCCGAAATATCAAAGCTGGCACTATAATAGGTCGAGTCACTGCCTGCCCCTTGGTAACGCACCAGTTCCGTCCAGCTAGAACCACCGTTAGCCGAAACATCAACACTGACGTATTCGTTCGTGTTGTCGAGCGAATAGCGGCTGTAGAGAAAGCTCAAGGTGGCACTTGTTGCTCCGCCTAAATTGACCTTTCGTTCGATGCTGTTGTTGTCATCCCGTACCCGCAAGCTGTTGCGCCCCAAATCTGTTACAATCATGATGTCGTCAGAAGCTAGGCTTTGTTCAAACTCCCCGGTCTCAACCCACGAACCATTCCAGTTGGCGGTACCATCATTGTTGTTCATGCTGGCCGTCTCAAATAGTTCCAGCACATAGCTGCTGCCGCTTTGGGCAGCCATGGGAGCTGGCCCCTGGTTTAGCTCAGTTTGGCAATTGGAGAATGGCTTGTTACGGGCTGTGGCATCAACGGTTGTGCATAGCGCTTGCTGCACGCCACCGCGATCAACCTGAATGGGGGTTGGTTGTGTTGGCTCAGTTTGAACGGCCGTTGATTCCACCACACCATCCAGGGCAATATAAAGAACGTTAGCATGGTTTGCCAACGGCCACACAGCCTCATTTGGCACGGTTGCCGCCACGCTGTTAATGATTGGCAAGTCATGCGTAACCGTGCCACCCAACTGTTCAATCACAGCATCCAACTGAATGTCCGCACTTGTCTTGCGAATGATCACATCTATAGTTGGGCTGTCGCTATTCAACAACGCTGATTGTATCTGGGCATCCACTTTTGCCTCTGCTTCTATTCCTGGCATTTGCCCTGCCGCGTAAACTTCGCCACGCAGAGAAACGGCCGTTAAAAGAATCAGCAAAAGAATGGATTGTCGCAACAGTTTTGTCATGACGTTTGTCTCCTCAAAAATGAAAGCTCCCAATAAGAGTACCTTGGTCATAGCCATTGAGTACTATGAATACTGGTATCATAGCCATAAAGCATTACAAGCTACATTACAAACGCTAGAAAGATGGCACTTGGAGCTTGTGGTTTGCCAGGCAAAGAAAAAGCCCTGGTACATCGGTACTGGGGCTTTTTAGATGAGGAGAAGTAAGCAAAACGAATGTTGCTTATATTGCTATAGACGTGGGGTTTATCCTATTTCTTACCCAAAAGAAAAAGACCGACTTTCGCCGGTCTCCTCTTCAGTCACTGCTATTGTTAGGTTGGGGTTGCGATGTAGCTACAATGTGGCAACGATGTGGCTGTGATGCGCTTTGATGTTGGCTATAATGCGTTTTGCGGTGTGGCTCCAATGCTTCTACGATGTTGTCTGCCGTGGTGGCTGTAGTGAGCAGTGGTCACTTTGGCTGTGTTGTTTGTTTCCGTGCAGTGATAACAAAAGAATAACAACCGAAAATCACAATTGGCCTTACTGTAACACTGTTTTTAATGGTACTAAGGTACTGTAGTGGTAACGGTAACAAACAACAGTTTTTCTTCTCTTTCAAACGTTTTTTCTCCTCCTTGAAGAGCCGCCTGATTTAGGCGGCTTTTTTTTGTCTGTTTTCACCCTTTAACCATGTTATAATAACCTCACTTATTATTTAACTCAGGTTGAAGTATGGAAGTGCAAGAATATATAGGTGTCATTGACGCTGGACTTCCGCAATTGCCGGCCGTGTTGCCTGGTGGAAGTGTCTTGATGATGGTCGGTTTGCCAGGAAGTGGTAAATCTTCGGTGGTTCACAGCCTGCGTACCCTGACAGAATGTATTGTGGTTAGTACGGATGCGGTACGTCAGCAAATGAGCAAGCATCCTGGCTACACCTTAAACGCCATGTCGCTGGTTTATGAGGTATGCTATGCCATTATTCGGCAGCGGTTGCGCCGGGGACAGCGGATTATTTTTGATGCCTCTAATTATTTGGCGGCACGCCGCCAAAGATTATGTAATATTGCTGCCGAAACCAGTACCCCTGTTGCTGTTTGCTATGTACAGGCATCGCAAGAGGTGATTGAGGCGCGACTGCGGCAGCGTATTAACGGGGTACGGGGACAAGGGGATATATCGGAAGCGGATTGGTCTGTTTATATGTGGATGTTGGCAAAACAGGAGCCGTTACAGCGGGAGCATTTTCTTGCCGATACCACTTCCACACCAGCCGCTATTCTTGCTCAGGCCGTCTATCATTACTGGAAACAAATTGAAACCAACGTCTCAACTTCCTTTACAGCAGGCTACGCTGATTTACAACCCTCGTGCTGGGCAGATAGCACTCGCTTCGACGATTGAATTGGTTGCGGATGTATGGCGGGCTAAAGGGTGGCAGGTGGCTATTCGGCCAACCCAATACGCTGGTCATGCGGTAGAGTTGGCGCAAACGGCCGTTGCTGCTGACCACCAGGTTGTCTTGGCGGCGGGTGGGGACGGCACTTTAGGGGATGTGGCGCACGGGTTGGCCGGGTCGGCCACGGCACTGGCTCCGTTGCCCATCGGAACGGCGAATTCTTTTGCGCGGGAGCTACAGTTGCCCCGTGCTACGCTATTTGACCGCAATCAGCTATTACAAACGGCCGTTTCTCTTCTCCACGGTCGTCTGCAACAAATTGATCTCGGTTGGGTGAGCGACGCGGGAGGGGAAAACGGCCGTTATTGGCTGCTCTGGGTAGGCGTGGGTGCCGATGGCTATCTGGTGCAGCATATTGAACCCCGTCCCAAATGGTCAAAAAAGCTGGGCAAGGTGGGGTACGTGCTGCAAGCATTGGGGCGCGTCTGGCGGCTGCCGCGCCACGACATGCAGGTGACTATAGACGGCCGTTCCCAATCTGGTCAATTTCTGCTGGTGCTGCTCAGTAACTGTCGCCGATATGCCGGGGGGGAACTGGTAATGAACCCCCAAGCCCAGCTAGACGACGGTCAGTTTGACATTTGGCTGCTGCGCGGCCACGGGCTGGCGGCAGCGTGGCGCTATTTGTCGCGCATTCGCCGGCAAGGGCAGGCGCAGGGAGAGGGGATAGAACGGATAAACGGCCGTTCCATCACCATCCACGCCACCCCCACCGCCGCCACCCAAACCGATGGTGAACCGGCCAGACAAACCCCGATTCAGTGCGAGATCAGACCCCGTGCCCTGTGGCTCCTTGTTCCGCAAACAACCCCCACAGACTTGTTTGTCCACCCTGCCAAATCTTTGGCCGATTACCTGTCCTATTTTGATTCTTCATAGTGCAGCTATGCTACATGGCTAACTCCGCTGAAACAAAAGCAGCGTCAGACTTGCCTCGCTGCTGTGGAGCGGCAGCGTTGCTAGTGCCGCCCGCTGCCCTTCGTCCAAATGGCGGGCGTTCGGCGACATCAGTACCAAATCAGCCAGGGTGTTGGCAGTTAATGTCAGCGCAAACGATACCGTTTCCCGGCGCACCAGCCGCAGCCACGGTGTAAACTGCGCCACCACTTTGGCTTCCTTGTCTGCTTCAATCGTGAGCAGCCCCAGTTGCTCGCGCACTGTAGCCAGATGATTATCTTGGGGAATAATCACCAGCAGCCAGCCGCCTGAAGCCAGCAGTTGGGCAAAGCTGGCGGGCTGGCGCGGGGCAAAAATGTTGAGCAGCAGGTGGGCACAAGCGGGTGCCAGGGGCAACGGCCGTTTAACATCCGCCACCGCAAACTGCACCCCCTGATACCGCCGTGCCGCCAGACGCACCGCCTCCTTCGCCACATCCACCCCCACAAAACAGCCTGCCGACGGCCATTGTTCCGCCAGTCCACCCACATAGTACCCCTCGCCGCAGCCCATCTCGACCACAACTGGCTCGTTGATCGTTTTTACGCATTGCTTTGCTATCGTTTGCAGCCGCATTCGCAGCGGTTCATACAGCCCAGTGTCTAAAAAGCGCCGCCGCGCCTGCACCATGTCGGCGCTATCGCCCAAAAATTTCGGCCGTTTGTTGCCCCCTGGCAGCAGGTGCAAATACCCTTCGCGGGCAAAATCAAAGGTGTGGTTTTGTGGGCAGCGGGCACTGCCACCGCTGCGGTGCAGTGGCTGTTGGCAAATGGGGCATGTAAACGGCCGTAAACAACGTTCTCTCATCATGGGTTACAAGTGGCAAGTAGCAGGTTGCAAGTTACAAGTCAGCAAACTATCCTGACTTGCCACTTGCCACTTGCTACTTGCTTCTTCTTTCACAGGATATTTTGCAATCTTGCCAATATTACGTAAACTTCACGCATGGACAAAATTGATTTTCGCTCCGATACTGTAAGCTGGCCGACTCCGCGTATGAAGGAGGCTATGGCAATTGCCCCAATTGGGGATGATGTGTATGGGGAAGATCCAACGGTCAATGAGTTGGAACGATTGGCGGCCGCCAAAGTGGGCAAAGAAGCGGCCGTTTTTGTGACCAGCGGCACTCAGGGCAATCTGTTGGGGGTTCTTAGCCATGCCCAGCGGGGAGATGAGGTGATTTTAGGGCGAGATTCACATATTGCGCTGGCCGAAGCGGGCGGTGTATCGGTGCTGGGGGGCGTGGCAATGCGCCAACTGGCAACGGATAAGTATGGCAAGATGGATTTGGCGGAAGTGGAAACGGCCGTTCGTGCTAACGACCCCCACTATCCCATCTCCCGCCTCATTGCCGTGGAAAACAGTTACGGCACCAAGTATGGCTACCCTATTTCGCCCGATTACTACGCCAACATTCGCACCATTGCTCAGCACCACAACATGTCTGTCCATATGGATGGTGCCAGGCTGTTTAATTCGGCCGTTGCCCAAAACATAGATGCCCGCGAAATCACCCAGCACGTAGACAGCGTTACCTTTTGCCTTAGCAAAGGGTTATCTGCCCCCATTGGCTCTGTTTTGTGTGGTTCTGCTGAAGTGATTCAACGCGCCCGCCGTTTACGCAAGTTGGTCGGTGGCTCCATGCGTCAGGCTGGCGTAGTAGCCGCTGCTGGGGTTGTTGCCCTTCACGAAATGATTGAACGGCTGGCTGATGACCATGACAACGCACACGCCCTGGCTGAAGGATTAGCCACCATCCCCGGTATTGACATTGACGTTGACATGGTGCGCACCAACATCGTCTTTTTTGATTTGGCAGCCGATGCCAAAGTAAGCAGCGAAGAATTTGCTGCCCAACTGCGGGAAAAAGCCAACATTTGGGTAGGCGGCGGTTACGGCAAGCGATTCCGCGCCGTAACTCATTACTGGATTACCCGAGCCGATGTTGACCTCTTTCTACATACCGTGCGCCAAATCTTGTAAGTTTTGTTAGGTTGCAAGTAGCAGGTAACAAGTTACAAGTCATCAAGACCTGCAACTTGCCACCTGCAACTTGCTACACTCTTCGAGGCAGTTATGACCAGTTTAGTTGGTCAAACCATCAACAACCGCTATCGGCTGGAAGCCTTGCTTGGTGACGGCGGGATGGGTACCGTCTACCGCGCTGCCGATCTTAACCTCAACCGCCAAATCGCCATCAAGCTGATGCACGCCCATTACGCCCGACAGGCAGAGTTCCGGGCGCGACTGGTGCAGGAAGCGCAAACAACGGCTAAACTCGACCACCCCTCTATCGTCAAAATTTTTGACTTTGGCGATTCCGATTCTGGGCTGTTTATTGCGATGGAGTATGTAGATGGCGGCAGCTTGCGTGACCATCTGCGGCGGCTGCAGCGGATGCAGAAATATTTGCCGCTTACCCAAAGCCTGCAAATCGGCATCCAAATTGCCGAAGCATTGGATTACGCCCATCGCCAGGGAATCATTCACCGCGATGTTAAGCCGGGCAACATCATTTTGAAGCGGCTGAACCAGGTGGACGAGACCAACAACGCCCCCTTCCGCGCCCTGCTCACCGATTTTGGGCTAGTGAAGCTACAAGGGGCGGGCGGCATGACTGAAAGCGGTGCCACGCTGGGCACGCCCACCTATATGTCACCCGAACAATGCGAGGGCGGGGCACTCGATGGTCGCACCGATCTATACTCGTTGGGGATTGTGCTTTATGAGCTATTTACCAACAAGCTGCCTTTTACCTTCAAATCGCTGTCCGAGGCACTGCAAGCCCACATTCGCGGTGCCATGCCTCCCTTTGTCAGCGAAGTGCGCCCCGATATTCCGCTGCTGATTGACAATTTGCTGGCAAAAACATTGGCCAAGGACCCCGCTGACCGTTTTGCAACGGGGGCAGAGTTAGCGGCCGCGCTGCGTAGTGCCCAGCTTTCGCTGGAAAGCACCTCCACGCAGATTGTGACGCCAGAAGAGGTCAGCATTTTAGAGCGCGTGCCGGAACCACCCCCCGGTTTTGCGCTGCATATTAGCACGCCGGGGCACGATGCCAGCGTTGTGCCGCTAACCCGTTCGGTGATTTCGCTGGGGCGGCGGGTGGAAAATGATGTGGTGCTGCCGGCCGAAGGGGTTTCACGCCAACACGCCCGGCTACAAGCCACATCCTTAGGGTGGGAAATTGTTGACCTGAACAGCATCAACGGCACCTTTGTAGATGACCGTCGCCTGCTGCCCGATCACCCTACCCCCATTTTGCCCGGTTCCGTGATCCGTGTTGGGCCGTATGAACTGCTGCTGCAAGGGCCAGAAATGCCCATCACGGCCGAATCTGAACCCCATGCCCATACGGTGCTGCGCCGCCCGGTAACGCCAGGCGTTGCCCATACCCAGGTGCCGTCGCAGCCATCTGCACCCGTAGAACCCGTCGTGGATCCATTGGCACTGTTCTTGACGCGGGAGCAGATTGCGGTTGACCCTGGGCAGCGGGTGGATATGACGGTGGAGGTACTAAATCGGGGCAATACCGACGACCGGGTGGGGCTGCGGGTGCAGGGTATCCCTGGCTCGTGGGTCACAATGCCCGATGGTTTTGTATCGGTTCCAGCGGGGCAAACGGTGTCGCTGACGCTCTCTTTCCGACCGCCGCGCCATCCGACTACCCCCACTGGGCGGCAGCGTTTTCGCATTGAACTGGTGTCACAACGTCACCCGGATTTGCGGGTGGCGGAGAATGCGTTTTTGCTGCTGGGGACGTATGTGGCCTTTGAAGCAAGCCTGGATGCGGAACAGTTGCGCGTGCCGGGAACGGCCGTTGTGCGCGTACAAAACACCGGCAACGCCCCGGCCAATTTCAGCGTTGTGGCGCGTGACCGCCAGGGTGCGCTGCAATTCCGGGGAGAAACCGGGCGCATTGGCATCAATCCGGGGCAAATTGCCCACGTAGAGCTGGCCGTGGAGCCGCGTAGCCAAAGTGTGTTTGGCGGCGGTGGCGTGTATCCTTTTGAAGTCGAGGTGGTGTCACGGGCCGGCGGGCGGCAGACGCTTACGGGAGAGGCTCAAGCGGGTTCGATGATTCCGACCTGGGCAATGTATGGGCTGATTTTTTTGCTGACGCTTGCTTGTGCTTTTGCGATGATTGCTTTGGCGCAAGGTTCCCTGCGGCAATTGTGGGAGCCGTCGTCCCCCACGGCGGTGGCTGGGTTTGAGGTGCAGGCCACGCAAACGGCCGTTGCTGCCCAAACGCTGGTGGCCGCCACCAGCATTGCCGAAACGGCCGTTGTCATTGGCGATGCTGACGACGATGGCTTGACCGATAGCCAGGAAGCCCAAATTGGCACCGACCCCAACAACCCCGATTCTGACGGCGATGGGCTAAAAGATGGCGATGAGGCGTTTATCTACGGCAGTGACCCCAATAAGCGCGACACCGATGGCGACATTTTGCCCGATGGCGATGAGGTTAACCAGTACAAAACTAACCCGGCCAAGGCCGATACCGATGGCGACGGTGTGCCAGATGGCACTGAATTGACACAGGGTACCGACCCGCTGGTGGCCGACCAAACGCCAACCGCTACGCCAACGTCTGGCACGCCCACCGAAACGGCTACGGCTACTGCCACGCTGCCTCCCAGCGTGACGCCGACAATTACCAATACGCCAACGGTTACGCCGACCCCAACGGCCACGGGAACAGCCACGCCGACATCCACGGCCACGGCTACGGGGACGGCGACAATGACCCCGACGGCCACGGTGCCGCCGCCAACTGCCACAAATACGGCCGTTCCGAATTCCAACGCGGCCTGCATTGGTCAAGGCCAGGTGGCACCTGTTATAGATGGCTCGTTTAGTGTGGCCGAATGGCCGGGGCAGGCACTGATCCAGTTCCAGACGGAAAACAACCCAGCGCGGTTGGTGCAAATTTACTACCGACGTGATGCCAGCAAGATGTATTGGGCTTTCCTGATCAACGACGACACCGCCGACCCAGAAGATTCGCTGCGGATATACTTTGACACCACCAATAACGGCGGCGATCCCGATTCTGCCGACCGCTTCTTCCAAATTGGGCGGGATGGCTCGGTGCAGGTTCGCAACGGCATCAGCAGTAACTCCGACGGGCAAAATTGGACACCAGTTAATCCCAGCGGTAACTGGACAGCCACGTTTGGCAACAGCGGCAACCAGTGGGTGGTGGAATTGGAAGTAGATGTGGTAGCCGAAATGGGCGGCATCAACAACCCGTTTGGCCTCATGCTGCAAGTGCTGTACGCAGGTACCAACGGCGGCAACGCGGACTTTGTGAGTTGGCCTAACAACGATGCTAATTCCAACAACGCTAATACCTGGCAAGACGTGGCCGATGCGATTTGTCCGTAGGCCAATCTGACACAAAAGGATGAAACAAAACCTCCCGCTGGTGCCAACCAGTGGGAGGTTTCTTTTTGGGATATAGACACATGATGAAACAAAAATTGGCGAGCGAGCTGACACCTCAGGCACGGCAGCGCGGTTTGACGGTAGCGTTGATTACCTGGTTTTTGATGCACGCTGGCTTTTTTCTCATTATTCCACTGCTGTCAGTGCATTATGTAGATGACTTGGGGTGGGCAGCGGCATTTATTGGCGTTGTGCTGGCGGTGCGCCAATTTGCCCAGCAAGGGCTTTCGGTGTTTGGCGGGGCGTTGGCAGATCGCTTTGGTGCTAAAGGATTGATCGTATTGGGAACGCTGGTGCGTACCTTTAGCTTTGTGCTGATGGGGTTTGCTACCACACCAACCATGCTCTTGGCCGGGGGCGCACTGGCGGCATTAGGTGGGGCGATGTTTGGCGCACCGCTTAAGGCCGCAGTGGCAGCTTTGGCTCCGGCCGAACAGCTCAGTGAACTGTATGCGCGGATTGGTGTGCTGCAAAATTTGGCGCGAACGGTGGGGCCTATTGTGGGGTCGTTTTTGATCCAGTATGACTTTGCTTATGTTGGTGCCGCCTCGGCCAGCTTTTTCCTGCTGGCGTTTGTGCTGTCGCTGCTGCTGTTACCAGCCGTTCAGGTATCCAACGAAAAGCAGCCAATGACGCAGGGGTTAAACTTGGCCTTTCATGATCGGCCGTTTTTGCTCTATACCGCTTTGATGATGGGTTTTTGGTTTATGTGGACACAGCTTTCCATTGCCATGCCGCTGGAAGTGAAGACACTGACGGGTAGTGACAGCAGCGTGGGAATGCTGTTTACAGTCAATGCGGTCATTGCCATTGTGCTACAGGTGCCGCTGCTGCGGCTGGCGCAGCGTTTCTTGCGGCCGATGCCGATGATTATTGTGGGGATTGTGTCTATGGCGTTTTCATTGGGGATGGTGGCACTGGTGGAAACGGTATGGCATTTATATGTCTCGGTCTTTTTCTTTGCTGCCGGGATTGTGCTGGTGATGCCCAATGCGGAAACGATTGCCGCCAGTTTGGCTGACCCAACGGCGCGAGGGGCGTATTTTGGCGTCAATTCGCTGGCACTGGCGATTGGGGGAGGCATTGGGCACATTGCGGGTGGTGTATTGGTGGATTATGCGATGGCAAACGGAATGCACATGCTGCCGTGGGTGACGTTTGGGATGGTGGGATTGTTAACGGCCGTTGCCATGCTCCAATTCTACCGCCGCAACCGCACCCGTATGACGCCAGGGTTGGTTTTGGCAGCGGCAGATTGATCGGCAATCGGTAATCGGTAATCAGTAATCGGTACGGAACACTGATTACCGATTACTGATAACTGATTACTGAATCCTCCGGGCATAAATGTCACCAGAACCCCTTTGCACAGCTTGCAACCGCTGCTTGAGGTCGGCAGGTGGGAGCCAAACGGCCGTTTGCCAGCGGTGCTGCTCCCCTTCTGACCAGTTAAATTCGTAGTTACCAAGCTCGGTTAGCCGGTCAACGCAAGCCAGTGCCAGCGGCATCGTGGCGGCAACATACTCAAACGACAGTGCAGGCAAAGGCTGCGACAGCCCGCGCAGTACTTCCAGCTCATACCCCTCCACGTCAATTTTGCAAAAAGCGGGCAGGCCAAACTCGGCAATCAGTGCATCAAGCGTGGTGACAGGAACAGTGATTTGCTGGTTCCATTGCACATGAGCAAAGGTGGGGTCTTGAGAAACGGCCGTTATCCACCGTTCTGACAGCGAAGTCACAGTCGGGGTTCGCTCGCTCACATACAGCGTTGCTTCCCCTGGCTCGGCACCAATCGCTTGCTCAATAAGGGTGATATTGGAAAAACGGCCGTAGCTATACAGCAGCAGCCGCATCAACTGCGGCTGCGGTTCCACCCCCACAATCCGCCCCCCCAGCCTGTGCCACAGCCGCATCCGGTTGCCTACATGCGCCCCAATGTCAAAACAAAGATCGCCCGGCTGAATAAACTGCCCATAAAAACGCAGTAACCGCCGCGTCCGCCACGGCGTGCCGTAGTACATCAGCAGCGAACGGGCAATGCCGAGGGTGTTGGCAAAACGGTTCATGGTTTGGTTCGTAGAGAGTGGGGCGTAGGGAGTGGAGAGCGAACAGCCTACACCCTACGCCCCACTCCCCACTTCCTACTCATACGCCAGCACTTCCCGAATGGTGAGACGCGAAGCACCACGGGCGGGGAGGAAGCTGGCAACGAGTGCCAGCAGCAGGATGATGAGCAGCCAAAAGCCTGCGCCCCAGGTGGCAAAGACAAAGCTGGGCGCGGCTTGCAGCAGTAGATTGCCCACGGTATCTGTCAGGATACGGCTGGTGGGAATGGCGATGAGACCGCCAATCAGCCAGCTAATCAACCCGATGATTATCCCTTCCAGCAGCACAATTCGCAGCACCGCACCGTCGGACGCGCCAATAGCTCGCATTACCCCAATTTCGCGGGTGCGTTCCAGCACATTGATGCTCATTGTTCCCATTAGCCCCAGCCCGCCGACGACACCCAGCAGTACGGCCATAGCCAGCAAAAAGGCGATAATGACGTTGAAAATGGTGCTGATGATGGTGCGAACCTGAGAAATGGTTTGCACCACTTCCACACGGAAGCCGCCGTCGCGGTAGGCATCTTCCAGCACAGGAGACAGACGACCCTGGGCAGCGGCACTGCGGTCGGTCAGCCGCACGAGGGAGATTTGGGCGCGGTCTACCTGTTTAGTGATTCGGCCAAAATAGTCGAAGTTGACGAAGGCATTGGGGCCAGTAAGAACGCCGCGCACTAGCCCCACGACGACAAAGGTCTGGTTTTTGCCATTTAGCTCCAACACAATGGGGGTGCCGACGGTGATGTCATCTTCATTTCGCAGTACGTCGGTGTTGAGGACAACGGCATTGGTGTCGTCGGGGCGCAGCCAACGGCCGTTTATCAATATCGGGTTCAACATGCCAGAATCGGCCGTTGGCGCATAAAGAATAATCGTGTCACTTTCCGAATTGTCGGGTCGAATGCGGCGCGTGCTGGCAAACCCCCACGTCTCCACCGTTTCCACCTCCGGGATAGTGTTTAATGCCCGTTGAATGCGGTCGGTGCGGTACGGTCGGCTAAACTGTACCTGCACATCATAATCAAAATAAGTTAGCGCATCATCCAGCGTTTGCAGCAGCGATGCCCGTACGCTGAGAATGCTGACAAAAATGGCACTCGCCAGCGACAGCGTGACCAGCGTCAAAATGAGCCGCCCCTTGCGCCGGAACGTGTTCCGCAGCGAAATTTGTGCCGGCCGCTGCATGGGAATAACACGCCGCAGCCCCAGCACCAATTTGTCCACCAGCCCCGTGCCAAACTGCCCCTTGCCCAGCCCCTGTTCAGTATTTACGGCCTCGCGCACCGTCACGTTCACGCCGCGCACAATGGGAAAAATGGCCGCCAGCAGCGGCACTGTTAGCCCAATGGCGACCTGCACCAGCACCACCGTCGGGTCCAGAGCAAAACCGCCGACATCAAAGTTGAGCAGCGTGGCAAATAGATTTGCCAAAGCAGTTGCCCCAAGAGCACCCAGTGGTATCGCTATCAGCACCGCCATTAGCCCAAACATGACAACCAACACAAAATACATGCTGCCAATTTGTCCCGTGCGTGCCCCAATCGCTTTCATGATGCCAATTTGCCGCACCTGCTGCGCCAGAATGGCTGCCAAAATGTTGATGATGAGAAAGCTGCTTAGCCCCAGAGCCAGAAAGCCGACCGCACCCAGCACATAGGAAAAGGCGTTGAGGAAATTTTGCGCCGGGTGTTCGCCGGGTGATAGCACAAGGGTGAAGATGACCTGTACGCCGCTGCGCTCTAGCCGATTTTCAATGAGTTTGCCAACGGCCTGCACATGTTCAGCATCTAGCTTGTTTTCTTTTACCACATAAACAACCTGATTGTAGTCACGCGGTTCGCCCAGCCATTCCAGGGTGTCGTAAGTGATATAGCCATAGCCGGTACCCGCGATAAAGGCGGGAAGCTGGCTCAGATCGTGCGTGGTGCCAGAAATGACAACCTCACGCTGCCGGCCGTCGGGTGGCTCAATCGTCACCGTATCTCCAACTTCGATGCCCGTAAAACCCAACGCCGCCGCATTCGTGGGGAACAAATCGGCGCGTTCCAGCAAGATGTTGCGCTCGGCCGGGGGAAATTCGCCCGTTTGCGGCTTGAGCTTGTTGATGGTCATTTCATCAAAGTTAGGCACGGCGAAAAGCTGGAGATTATGCCATTCGCCATCGTCGCCCAAAAAGCGGACGACGACAAAGCGGCGACCTTCAGCCGCTTCAACTTCTGGCATGGCGCGAATGGCCTCAATCATGTCGTCGTCGAAAGTGTTGAGAGCAAAAATAGTGCCGCTGGCGGGGTTGACAGCCGCAAAATCTGCCGGCAGGTCGCGGTCAATGATAAGCTGCGACCCCATGACCATGCCGATGGCGGCCACGCCCACGGCGATGGATAGCAAGACGATAATGGTTCTGGTTTTGTTAGCCCAGACATCGCGCAAAACCTTGCGCCAACGTGGTTTCATGCTCTTGTCCTGTGTCCACAAATAGGTAGAGAAGAAGATTTGTGGCTCATTGTTGATTTGGATAGTGCTTTTGCAAGCATCCTTGTGAAATTATAGCACGGTTGCCGATGGGAGGGTGGTAGGAGCATGACAGTGGCATGACGGCGGTAATTGGGACATTAGCCTCTCAATCTTCTAATCTCTCCCTTTACCCGATTGATAATGCCCAGATTTTAGGCTACCATTTGCCCAAATGAGTAGAAAATAGGACGTAGATGAACAGCGAACTGATTCAGGCGAAAACGATTTGGCAGGAGCAAGTTGAGGCATTGCAGCGGCAGCTTCAGGAGATTCGCCCTCGGCTAATTGAGGCGGAGGCGAATTTGGCGGAGCGGTTGGCGGCGATTAGTGCCTTTGAGTTTAAGCTACGCTCTCGGCTGGAGCCGCTGTTGAAGCGGGTAGAGAAGCTGGATGAGGAGATTCGGCGGCTGCGAAGCGAGATTCGGCGCTTGCAGCGGGAGGAGGGGCCGCAATTTGATGGGGATGAGGCGGATGAGTGGCTGAAAAATTGGCGGCTGGATGCGGAGCATGGGGCGGCGGCATCGGGGGAGTATCGGTATCGAGAACGGCCGTTAAGCCCTGAAAAACCAACCCCCCGCCTCAGCGAAGACCAAAGTGCCGAACTCAAGCGGCTCTATCGTCGTCTGGCTCGCCGTTTTCACCCCGACCTGGCCCCTAACGAGGCAGACCGCACCTACCGCACCGACATGATGATGCGGATCAACGCCGCCTATGCCGCCAATGATTTGGAGCGATTGCAAACGCTGGAACTGGAGCCAGACAGCGTTTCCGGCACCTATCATTATTCTGACCAGGAACTGGTGGACGCGCTGCGCCGTGAATGGGAAAGCTGCCAGCGGCGGCTGCGTGAGCTTGAGCAGGAGTTGAGCCGTCTGGAGCGGCATGAAAGCAGCCGCCGGATGCAGCAGGCGGAAAAATTAACGGCCGTTGGGCGCGATTACTTTGCTGAAATGTGGCAGGATTTGCAGAAGCAGATGGCGCGGAAGCGAGCCGAGCGCGACAATTTGGAGAGCGAACGGGAAAGCCAGCGGGATCGAACGGTGGAATTGCTGGCGATGGATGACTTAGCCGACACGATTTATGATTTGGGGTTGGAGCAGGCACTGCTGGATGAAGACCCAACGCTGGCGTTTGAAGAGTGGGTGTACCGGGGGCGCAACCCGCTGGATTGGGGGGAAGAAGACCCGTATGGCGATGATTATGATTGATGCAGCTGCATGAAAATTTTTTACTACGACCACCACACCTTTCCTCTGCCGGAAAGCCACCGTTTTCCCGCTGACAAATATCGGCTGCTGCGGGAACGGGTGCAGGCGGCGGGGCTGGTAGCGGCGGATGATTTGGTGGCGGCTCCGAAAATAACGGCCGTTTCCCTGCAACGTGCCCATCTTCCCAGCTATCTACAGCGGCTTGAGCAAGGTCTGTTGAGCCGAGCCGAAATGCGGCGCATTGGGTTGCCATGGTCGCCGGAGCTAATCAATCGGGTGCAGTATACGGTAGGTGCCACCACAGCGGCTGCGCGCATCGCCCTGCGCGATGGGTTGGCACTGTCACTGGGAGGCGGCACCCACCACGCCTGCCGCGACCACGGCCAGGGGTATTGCCTTTACAATGACGTGGTGGTGGCGGCGCGAACAATGCAGGCCGAAGGGCGCGTGCGGCGGGTGGCGGTAATTGATTGTGACGTCCATCAGGGCAATGGCACCGCCGAAATTGCGGCCAGCGACCCCACCATCTTTACCTTTTCCATCCACGGCGAGAAAAATTTCCCCTTCCGCAAAGTTCCCAGCGACCTTGATATTGGGCTGCTAGACGGCACTGAAGATACCGCTTATTTACGGCAGTTGGAGCCAGCCGTCATGCAGGCGCTGGCTACCAAACCGGAGCTGATTTTTTATCTAGCCGGAGCCGATGTCCATGTCCATGATCGGCTGGGGCGGCTGGCATTGTCGGCAGCGGGAATGGCGGCGCGGGACAAGCTAGTGCTACGCCGCTGCCGCCAGGCGGGGGTGCCGGTGGTGGTGTTGATGGCGGGTGGATACGGCCGTTTATTAAGCGAAACCGTCGCCCTTTACTTCCAAACCGTCCAAATCACCACCGAATTCGCCCACTTGTAACCGAAGATTCCAATCTTGGGCTACAGGTTGAGAACGTCAATCACCGTGTTCAAATCTTTGTCACCTCGACCGCTGAGGTTGCAAACGATGATCTGATCGCGGCGCATTTTGGGGGCGCGTTTAAGCACTTCGGCCACGGCGTGGCTTGATTCTAACGCCGGAATAATCCCCTCCGTTTTTGACAGCACCTGAAATGCTTCCAGCGCCTCGTCATCGGTGGCATAGGTGTAAAACGCCCGCTCCTGGTCGCGCAGCCAGGCGTGTTCCGGGCCAATGCTGGGATAATCCAGCCCGGCGCTAATGCTGTGGGTCTCAATGATTTGGCCGTCGGGCGTTTGCATCACATAGCTCTTGGTGCCGTGCAGCACCCCCAGCCGCGCCACGTTTAGGTCGGCAAACCGCGCTGCGTGTTCGCCGCTGGCAATACCGTGGCCGCCCGCCTCCACCCCAATCAAATCCACCCCCTCGTCGTCGCGGAAGCCGTGGAAGATGCCCATCGCGTTGCTGCCGCCGCCCACGCAGGCAATGACGGCATCGGGCAAACGGCCGGTTCTTTCCAACACCTGCTGCCGCGCCTCCCGCCCAATCACGCTTTGAAAATCGCGCACCATCACCGGGTAGGGATGTGGCCCCAGCACCGAGCCAAGCAGGTAGTGGGTCGTTTCGACGTTCGTCACCCAGTCGCGGATCGCTTCGTTGATGGCATCCTTGAGGGTGCGGCTGCCGCTGCTGACGGGGCGCACTTCGGCACCGAGCAGCTTCATACGGTAGACGTTAGGCTGCTGCCGGGCGATGTCTACTTCGCCCATGTAGACGATGCACTCTAGCCCCAGCATGGCGCAGGCCGTGGCCGACCCCACGCCGTGCTGTCCCGCGCCCGTTTCGGCCACTACCCGCTGCTTGCCCATCCGTTTAACCAGCAGTGCCTGGCCGAGGGCATTGTTGATTTTGTGCGCTCCGGTATGGTTCAAATCTTCCCGCTTGAGATAGATTTGTGCGCCGCCCAGCTTTTCGCTCAGTCGTTTGGCATAGGTAAGGGGAGATGGCCGGCCGACATAGGTTGTGAGCAAATGGTTAAATTCAGCAATAAAGTCGGGGTCGTTTTTGGCTTCGTCGTAGGCGGCGATAAGTTCTTCGAGGGCAGGCATCAGCGTTTCGGGAACGAACTGGCCGCCGTAAGGGCCAAATTTGCCGTGGGTGTCGGGAACGGCCGTTTGTGTCGCAAATGATTCGGGCAGGGACATAATTTCTTCTTCACCTCTGGGTTGGCAATTGGAAGTTGGAGATTAGATATTGGAGATTAGGCTCTGTTGGCTTTTCAAAATTTGAACCGCAAAGTTCGCAGAGGGCGCAGAGAAAGAGAAGAAACACGCCAAATCTTTGCGTTCTTTGTGATCTCTGCGGTTCAATTGGCTCATTTTAACCAAATGCTACTAGGATCTAATCTCTCAGTCTCCCAATCTCTTAGTCTCTTACTCTTGTTTTAAACTTCCAGAACCTCTCAATTTTGCCAATAGTTTGTGAAAATTATAGCAGGTTTGGGGCATTTCGGAACTTCATCGGTAAAATAGCATCATGTTTCGATACCGACTGGCTCGCTTCATGTTGCGCCTGGTGCAACAATCCATCTCCTCGCTGACCGTTTACGGCCGCGAAAATATTCCAGAGCAAGGGCCGTACCTGGTCGTGCTCAACCACATCAGCGTGGCCGACACCCCGGCACTGCTGATTGGCTTTCCCATCGTTGAGTGGCGTTTTTTTGCCGGGGACAAATGGCAGCGTCATTGGCTTTATGGCCCCATCATGTCCCGGCTGGGAGCAATTTTTATTGACCGCGATAACGTGGGGCGCGATTCGCTGCGCGAGGCGATTGCGGCACTGGAAGGGGGGGCGGTCTTTGGGCTGGCTCCCGAAGGGTCGCGCAGCAAGGGGGGGCAGATGCGGATTGCCAAAGACGGGGCGGCGTATCTGGCAAGCCGCAGCCATGTGCCAATTTTGCCAGTTGGATTTGTCAATATGGAAGTGCTGTTTGCCAACACGAAAAAGCTGCGCCGCACCCCGCTGGAACTCCACATTGGACGGCCGTTTTTTTTGCCAGTGTTAGATCATCGCGCTAGAAGCCAGGATTTGCCGCTTTATTCGCGGCTGATTATGGCGCATATTGGGGCGCTGCTGCCGGAGCGGTATTTGGGTTATTACGAAAATGACCCGGCAGTGGCGTTGGTGCGTGAGGAGCAAGATCCATGGCCGCTGATTGTGGCCGAGGCGCAGCAAGGGGCACGGTAACATGGGGGAAATGGATGCCGCCCGACTGCGGGTGTTTCAACCGACACCGCAGGGTCGTCTGCGGCAGCAGATTGATAACCATTTTAATGGGGAGGAGCTGCGGCAGCTTTGCCAGGATTTGGGCATTGATGTGGAAAATTTGGCGGGGGAGACGAGGGCGGCGCGGGTGCAGTCGCTGATTGCGCTGTGTGAACGGACTGGACGACTGGATGATTTGCTGGCAGGATGTGGGGCAAAACGGCCGTTTCTCACCTGGTCATGGGACAGTTTTAGCCAACCCGATCCACCCAGCCCTGATTTGGTCGCTGCCACCAATCGCTACCTGCGCTATCTGCTGACCCGGTATGAATACCTCGATTTGCACGGGATGGGGGTAAACGGCCGTTTACCCATCCGCCTGCCCCTGCTCGATATGTTTGTCCCCCTGCACGGCCGGCTCGATTTGCCCGCTGGTGACACCTGGGAACGGGAAGAGGGTGCGGCAGCAGACAGCGATCCCCAGCCGCTGCTTGACCTGCTGCACAACCACGCCGGGCTAATTGTGCTGGGCGACCCCGGCAGCGGCAAAACCACCTTCCTCAAATATTTGGCCTTGCAACTGGCGCAGGGAAATGGGGCAGCACTGGGGCTGGAAAATTGGCTGCCCATCGTGCTGCCGCTGGCGGCCTATGCCAACGCCCTGGCCGCTGGCGACCTGCCGTTGAGCGACTTTTTTGTCCGCTACTACCAGCAGCGGGGGCTAGATTTACCGCTGGCGGCCATTTTGTCCGCTTCGCTGCCGCAGGGTGGGGTGCTGTTTTTGCTCGATGGGCTGGACGAGGTGCAGGATGTGGCGCGGCGGCGGCTGGTGGTGAGCCGGGTGCTGGATTTTTTTACCTTTCAGCGACAAAATGGCAGCAAATTTGTGCTGACAAGCCGCCTGGTGGGGTACCGCGAGGTGCGGCAACTGGTGGATGGGCTGGTGGAATGCACGCTGCTGGATTTGGACGGGGCGGCGATTGAGCAGGTTGTGACGAAGTGGCAGGCGGCAACGGGGGAGGGTGAGACGGTGTTAACGGCCGTTACGCAAAACCCCGACGTCGCTCGCCTGGCCGCCAACCCGCTGCTGCTGACCATTTTGTTGCTGATGGCGGGGCAGGGGATGGTGCTGCCCGCCCAGCGGGTGGCACTGTATGCCCAATGCGTGCGGACGCTGCTGCAATATTGGCAGTTGGCGCGGGGGCTAGACAGGCCACTGCCGCCCCAGTTTGATTTGGCGGTGCTGCTGCGGCTGCTGCCAAAATTGGCACTGTGGATGCAGCAGACGAGTCCGGGGGTGGGGCTGGTTGGTGAACGGCCGTTATTGCGCCAGTTGACCGCCATTTACCGCGAGGAAGGGGCGGCCGACCCAGCGACGGCGGCGCAAATGCTGTTGGAGGCGGTGCGGCAATATGCCAGCCTGCTGGTGGAGCGGGGGCCGGGGGAGTTTGGTTTTGTCCACCGCACGTTTCAGGAATATTTAACGGCCGTTGCTGTGGCTCAATTGCCCGTTGCTGACATGGTTGCCCACCTGTTGGCGCACGCAGGGTGGGACGAATGGCATGAGGTGGCACTGTTGACCATCGCGTATGTGGCGATTATGCAGCAGGATGAGGTGGCAGCGGCGGCGATTGTGCGGGAATTGTTAGCGGGGGGAGCGGCGGCGGTGCTGCTGGCGGGGCAGGCGGTGGCGGATGTGGGGCGTGGAGTGTTGGGGGAGGTGGAAACTGCCGTTGTTACCGCCGTCACCACGCTGTTGGACAATGAGCAAATTGCGCCGGGTTTGCGCGTAGCCAGTGGGCAAACGGTGGGGCAGTTGGGGGATGAAAGAACGGCCGTTGTAACATTGGATGCCATGCCGTTTTGCTATGTGCCAGCCGGTGAATTTTGGTTGGGCGAGGGCAACTGGGCACATTTGCTGGAGTTGCCTGCTTTTTGGCTGGGACAGTACCCGGTGAGCAACGTCCAGTTTGCCGAATTTGTGGCGGCGGGCGGCTACGAGATGGCGGAACTGTGGCCGGAAGCGGCATCGGTTGGCCGCTGGCAGCCGGGTGAGGTGCAGGATTGGGAGAGCCGGGGGTGGCGTAAACGGCCGTTTGACTATGGCGAACCGTTTAACTTGCCCAATCATCCGGTGGTGGGGTTGAACTGGTTTGAGGCGTTGGCATTTGGGCACTGGCTAAACGGCCGTTGGCAGGCGGCTGGCTGGCTGCCACCTGGTTGGCGTGTTGCGCTGCCGTCGGAGGCAGAGTGGGAGAAAGCAGCGCGGGGTGGGTTGCACGTGCCGTTGCAGCCAATTGTACGGCCAGCGCAAGCGTTACTAGCACAGCCAATGGCTGATCTCGTTGAAAACCCGTTGCCGCAGCGACGCTTTCCCTGGGGGGACGAGGCGGATGCGAATCGGGCAAATTATGGAGTAACACACATGGTGCCGAACAGCTCTGGCTGTTTTGCTGCGGGTCGGTCAGTACATGGCTGCGTGGAGATGAGCGGCAATGTGTGGGAATGGACGCGCAGTTTGCACCGACCGTATCCGTATGTGGTGGAGGATGGGCGGGAGGAAGAAACGGCCGTTAAGCTCCATGACAACATAGTTTTGCGCGGTGGCGCATTCTGGACAGCGGAAAAAATGATCGGCTGTTCGTCCCGTTCTCGCCGTGCACCGCACGACCGTGGCAACAGCTATGGTTTTCGGATAGCCATTGTGGCAACTACTATCCAATAAACGCCATGAGTTCCGCGACAATTTCGTTTGGTTTTTTGCCGCTTGTTTGTACCTGTAAAAAACGGCCGTAGCCTTCTGTCCGTTCTGCCAACAGTTGTATAATGCGCTGTTTGGGGTCGCTAACGGCGAGCAGCGGGCGGGGGTGGTTGGTGTCAAGCTGCAGCCGCTGCAAAATCTCCTCAGGGGTGGCAACCAGGCAAAAGACATAGCCTTGACGGCTGAGCGCGGCAGCATTAGCTGGGTCAAGCATCATGCGGCCACCAGTTGAAATGACAAGCCCCTGCCGACTCGCCAGTTCCTGAGCCAGGTCAGCCTCCATTTGCCGGAAAGCCGTTTCGCCATGCGCTTGAAAGATTTCAGGAATGGTTTGCCCTTGTTGCTGTTCAATCAGCTTGTCGGTGTCAATAAATTCATAGCCAAGCTGCATAGCCAGCAGTTTGCCCACGGTTGTTTTGCCTGTTCCCATAAAGCCGGTCAAAATGATATTTTTTTCGCTGTCTAACATGGTTTTCGTATTCATAGATTTTTGTTTATCTCACGCTCATCCACCATTCGCCTCCACGTTAAATTATCTGAAAATCACGAAATAAGGTATAATAAACTCGTCAAGCAGGTTAGGCCACATGCGCCCAAAACAGCCTGCCAGCAAGGAGAAAATTTTAATGGAATTAACCTGGTACGGCCTTAGTTGCTTTCGTATCACCGAAAGAAAATATGCCGCCGTTGTTACCGATCCCTACAATGGCAAACTTGGGTTGCCGGAACTACAGATTAAAGCCAACGTAGTTACTATTAGCCACGATGCTCCCGGCCACAACCACGCTTCGGCCGTTAGTGGCACCACCCAAGTGTTAAATGGTCCCGGCGAATACGAAATCGGCAACGTCTTTGTAACCGGGATTGCCACCGCCACAGATGATGCCAGTGAACGCAACGTCCTCTACCTCTTTGATTATGACGGACTGACTGTTGCCCACTTGGGCGACATGAAAAAAGTGCCTTCGCAAACCCAGATTGAGGCGTTGGAGCAGGTCAACGTGCTACTAGTTCCGGTTGGCGGGGGCAACAGCCTCAATGCTGCACAGGCGGCCGAATTAGTATCCATGCTGGAGCCAAATATTGTTGTACCCATGCACTATCACATTCCCGGTCTCAAGCTGGAGCTAGATCATGTAGATCGCTTTTTGAAGGAGATGGGTGTCACTGACCCTAAAGAAGAATCAACGTTGCGTATTTCGGCACAAAACCTGCCGGAAGAGACAGAAACCCTGATTCTAACGCCAAAGGTGTAGGCGAGTTTAACAGGCCACCCTTTGCTAACGTAATTGCTATGCCAACAAAATTATTAATGCAGTGGAACATTCGCCAGGAGTATGAGTCGGAATATTTTGAATTCCTTGTTCATGAATTTATCCCGACCCTTAACCGGCTGGGAATGAGTAATATTGAAATTTGGTATACGGCCTATGGTGATCATGAGCAAAAGATGGCCGAAGGCATTGCTCAATCTTTGGAATTGATGCAAAAAATTCTGAACAGTGAGGAGTGGGTCATTTTGCGTGATAAGCTGGAGAAATATGTGAGCAACTTTACGCAGAAGGTTATTCCCGCCACGCGAGGATTTCAGATTTAAGGCGAGCCAGCAATAAAAAAGCCTGCACAAAAGCAGGCTTCATTTTTTGTTATTGTTCTGATAGACCTATGATGTGGTTGTGGTGGCGGCAGTGGCTTTTTCGCTTTTCTTGGGCGCGGTTTCAGCAGGGGTGGTGCTGGAAGAGTCTGTGCTGCTGCTAGTAGTGTTGCCATTGCTTGACTCCGAAGCATCATCTTTCTTAGTAGTGGCATTGCTGTTCTTAGCCTTGCCACTGCGGTTGTCGGTGACGTAGAAACCACTGCCTTTGAACACCACACCCACCGAATTGACAACCCGGCGCACTTCTCCCTCGCAAACGGGGCATTCGGTTAAAGGGTCATCTGACATACGCTGACGCGCTTCAAATTCATGGTTACAATCGTTACATCTATAGGTGTAGAGCGGCATTTTTCTGTCCTAATCATTAAAATTTGTCTTCGTTAGCAGCTTATTGTAGCCACCGTAGGCGTATTTGCAAACATGCGTCTATGGTAAAAAATCTGTGTTAAATTTACATTAGCAAAAGGAATTTGATACTATGTCATTACGTGCGGCACAAGCTCGTATTCAAAGCCAGGTTTGGCAGGCGATTGCCCAGGGTGAAATTGACCTAAGTGGGGTTGACCGGAGCCAGCTTGAGGCGTTGGTGAAGTTGGTGACAGAGGCGGCATTGGTGGAAATGAACCAGGAAATGGGGGAAGCTGTGGCTGATACAGCCGCACCAATCGCAGTAGAGGAATCTATTTGGGATGACAACAAGGAGGATGTGCTGTGGCAAGGACGGCCGTTTTTGTCTCTCACCCTCCACTACCTCATTACCGATGAACGGATTCGCATTACCGAGGGGTTGTTGAATAAAACAAGCGAAAATATTGAGCTGGTTCGCATTCAAGATGTGCAGTACAGCCAGACGTTGACGGAGCGGCTTCTGGCATTAGGCGACATCATGATTACCAGCCACCATCCTAATCATCCACAAATTGTGCTGAAAAACGTGGAAAATCCGGTTGAGGTGTATGAAATCTTGCGCCGCGCCATCCTCAATGCCCGCAAGAAGCACAACTTTACCTATCGGGAAGAGATGTAGGGAGGGTGGGGGATCGTTACATTGTGGGGCGTGGGGAGTACAGTGTGGGGCGTTCTTCTTCACTCCCTACTCCCCACGCCCTTCTCCCTACTTTCTCAAATCGGTAGTTCAAAACCCACCAGTGCCCCACCGGTAGGGATATTTTCGGCCCAAATACGGCCGTTATGTGCCATGATAATCCCCCGCGCAATCGCTAACCCTAGCCCAGCGCCACCTGTCTGACGGCTGCGGGCTTCTTCACCCCGGTAAAATTGCTCGAACAGATGGGGCAAATCTTTTTCACGGAAGCCGGGGCCATTGTCTTGCACGGTGACTTGAACGGCCGTTTCTGTTCGCACCGCCCGCACAAATACCTGTCCACCGGCCGGCGTATAGCGCAGTGCATTGCCAATCAAATTGTTTACCACCCGCCCAATCTTTGACGCACTCATCACTACTGGGTCGATCTCCGCTTCCACTTCCCCATCCAGTTGAATGTGCCGCTGCTGTGCCAGTGCCTGGAAACTTTCCAAGGCATCAGAAATGAGGTCGCGCAGCGAGTGCGGTGCTGTTTCAATGTGCAATCCGCCCGCGTCGAGCTGTGAAAGCTCAAACAGATCGTTGATCAAGTTATTTAGCCCAATCACATCATTCCGCATCGTGGCATAGTACCGCCGCGCCGTCGCAGGGTCATCTACAACGCCATCGTGCAGTGCCTCCACCATTGCCCGAATGCTGGTCAAGGGCGTGCGTAAATCATGCGATGTCCAGGCGATGAAGTTACGTCGCATCTGCTCTAGTTCTTCCCGCTTGCGTTCTGTGGCCTGTAGCTGTGCTGCCATCATATTAAACGACTGTGCTAACCGTGCGATCTCATCCCGCCCCTTCACCTGCACCCGTGCCCCCAAGTCACCATCAGCCAGCGTTTGTGCCGTGGCCGCCAGTTGGCGCAGTTCATCGGTGACGGTGGAGGCGACAAAGATGCCGAAGGTGGTGGCGATCATCCCGGCAAACAGGAGCAGCACGGCGCTAAGCAATAAATCGTGTTCGCTAACAAACATTCGCTGCGACATGACCCATACATTGACCAGCGTGACTAAAGCCGCCAGTACGTAAGTCATGACCAGCGTTAAATTGAGGGATGGGAACCGTGCCCAGCCGCGCCGATAGACCAGATAGCTGACACCTAGCGACACAAGCGAGGTGGAGGCCAGGGTGTAAACTAGCTCCGTGACTTCGGCAAAGGGGGCGCGCATCCAGATGACCATCAGCAGTGCTGATATGGAAAGGGCGAACACGATGCCGATGATCAAAATGCGCCAGGAGGCGCGGTTTATCCAGGTGGTTTCTTGGGGATGGATTCTCATGACAGTAATCGGTGTTCAGTAATCGGTAATCGGTAATCGGCGTTACGGATTACCGATTACTGGTTACTGGTTACTTGGTTCAAATTTATAGCCAACCCCCCACACGGTCATCAGCCAGACCGGCTTGCTGGGGTCGGCTTCGAGCTTTTCGCGCAGGCGGCGAATGTGGACGGTGACGGTGCTGGGGTCTACATATTCGGAGAAGCCCCACACATTTTCCAGAAGCTGGTCACGCTTAAAAACCTGGCGCGGATGCTGCACCATAAACCACAGGAGGTTAAATTCGGTGGCGGTCAGCTCAATGTTTTCACCGCGCACAGTAACAAGGCGGGTGCGAGGGTCAATGGTGAGGTCGCCGTGGGTTAACGGCCGTTCTCCACCACCGCTTACCCCACCAGTCGCACTTCCACCGCCCGCCCGCCGCAGCACCGCCTTCACCCGCGATACCAGCTCGGCAGGAGAAAACGGCTTGGTTACATAATCATCGGCCCCCATTTCCAGTCCGTAAATGCGGTCTGTTTCCTGGCTGCGGGCCGTCAGCATAATGACGGGCACATCGGTGGCCGGGTTTTCACGCAGACGGCGCAAGATTTCCATGCCGTCTATGTGGGGGAGCATCAAATCGAGGACGATGAGGGTGGGTGGTTTTTGCCGAACGGCCGTTAATGCCGCCTGACCATCCCGCGCAATCCGCACCGAAAACCCTTCGCGCTGCAAATACAGCTTCACCACCTCCACCACCGAGGCTTCATCATCCACTACCAAAATATCGCCAAGCTCTTGCGTCATCGTTACCTCAATCCCCTTTGTTGTAGCCCAAAAATCTTACAAAAGTGTAACAGATTCTCCGCTTAAGAAAGTTGTAAGACCTGTTCGAGCCAATAAATCATTTCGATTATACTTGATCTTATTATGCCGCTTCTAAAACATCAGCGCCAAAACCTTTGAAGTATAGGGCGCGGACGAACGCGGATAAACACGGATGGATTAGCCAATGAAAAATAGGTTTTTTGTTTTGTGTCTTTTAATCGTTTGGTTGGTAGGCTGCCAGGGGCAAACCCCGGCTACCCCCACGGCGACTCTTGCGGTGGCGACGGCCACGCAGTTAGCAACGGTTGCCGCCACGGAAGCTGTGCCAGCCACATCAACTATCGTGCCAACGGCGACTGTGCCGCCTACTGCAACGATGCTACCAACCGCCACTACGCTTCCTACCCCAACCCTTGAACCCACCATCCCCCCCGTTGTCCGCGACCTACCCAATGTCGAACTGCCGCCCGGCTTTTCCTTTATCAAATACGCCGACATGTATCGCCCCACCAGCCTAGCGTTTGACACGGCGGGCAACCTATATGCCACCTCGGTGGACACGACGATTCATGTGTTTAGCGATTTGGATGGAAACGGCCGTTCTGACCGCGACATCATCTTCTCCAATGGCTTCAACACTCCGCTTGGCATCACCGTCCACTCGCCTACTGGTGATGTTTACGTTTCCAGCAACCAAAAAATCTCGGTGCTGCGCGACACCGACGGCGATTTGGTGGCCGATGAAGCGGTTAACTTTGTCAACAACCTTCCCATTGGCCTACACCAAAACGACAATCTCAAATTTGGCACCGACGGGCTGCTCTACATCGGCATTGGCTCCACCTGCGATGCCTGCGTGGAAACCGACCCACGCAGCGCCACCATCATGCGCTTCGACATCAACACCAAACAGGGGGAGGTATTTGCCACCGGCATGAGAAACCCGTATGACCTCGCCTTCCACCCGGTCACAGGCGAATTGTTTGCCACCGACAACGGCCGCGATGATTTGGGGATGGATGCGCCGCAGGAAGAATTGAACCACATCGTCCAGGGAGGCGACTATGGCTGGCCTGACTGCTGGGATGCGGGGGTTGGGTCGGGGTGCGCAGGGACAAAAACGGCCGTTGCCTTTTTTGAGTCTCACTCCTCCGCCGACAGCCTCACGTTTTACACCGGCGACCGCTTCCCGACTGACTATCAGCATAATGCTTTTGTCACCATCCTCGGCTCCTGGCTCAAAAGCGGGGTTAAAACGGGCGTGGCTCGCGTTATTCTGATTCCCGATGGTGACAGCTACCGCAGCGAGGTAAGCTGGTTTGCTTCGTGGGTCGGGATGCCGCTGGGGTTAACTGAGGGGCCGGACGGGGCACTGTATGTGGGCGATTATATCAATGGGGGGATTTATCGGATTAGCTATGGGAACTAATCTTCACAGCTCCTTCACGCCGGCCGGGCAACCTTTATCAATCGCTTAACGTCCAATAAACGTAGCCGATTATAAAATATGGTTATCGCGTGTGACTTGGGAGCAACAACCAGCCACGCGCCCACTTTATCAGTTTTTGATTGTTTTGGAGTAACTATCATGTTGGCACTTGATCAAAAATCAGCCCAACCAAACGGCCGTTTGTCAATGGCTCGATTTATTCCCCTAAAGCGACACCCGTTGGCAGCGGTCGAACGAGGTAGTCAGCAACGACTGTGCTGGCATAACCTCGCTGGCAGCCATGTAGGTGGCAGCATTGGTGGGCGAGTCCGCAGGTGGTAGTCTCCGTCACCCCTGGATGGTGCGGAGGAACGGCCGTTTCTGCCCTTCCCTCCTCTTCCTGCCATCCATCAAAAGCTGTACATTTTGCGGTTTGTAAACGACCATTGTAGTAGAATCCTCGCTTTGTGTTTAACGATTCATGCAGGCTGTTGGCACAACAACCTGCCCTAGCGAAGAAGAGGAACCGTTTATGAAACCGCGTCCACATGTTCTGGGGTTAACCCCCTACAAACTGTCGGATAATTCAATTCCCGACGGACAACGGCCGTTAATCCTTTCCCAAAACGAAAGCATGTTTGGCTGTTCGCCTGTGGTCAATGAAGCCATTGCCCAGGCCGGTGCCGACCTGCCCTTTTATCCCGACAAAGACAACCGCAAGCTGCGCCAAGCTATTGCCCACACTATGCAGCTTGAACCCGACAAACTCATTTTTGGCCTAGGCTCCACCGACCTGATTGTGCAGCTTTGTATGCTCTATCTGGAACCGGGCAGAACGGCCGTTGCCAGCGAATACGGCTACATTTACTTTCGCAAAGCCGTTGGCATGGCCGGTGGCGAGATGATTTTGGCTGCCCAACCCGATTTGACTGCCAAAAGCGTGGACAACATCTTGGCTGCCGTGCGCCCAGACACCATGCTGGTGTTTATAGACAACCCCGGCAACCCCACCGGCAACTTCCTGCCCCGCAGCGAAATTATCCGCCTGCGCGATAGTTTGCCGGAAGATGTGCTGTTGGTGCTGGATGAAGCCTACGCTGAATTTGTTGATCTGGATCAGTATGAGCCGTGTTTTGACCTGGTGGAACGGGGCAATGTGGTGGTGCTGCGGACGTTCTCCAAGGTGTATGGGCTGGCGGGGATGCGGGTTGGCTGGGGCTATTTCCCGACGGAAATCATTGACTACATGGGGCGGATTCGGCCGGCGCAAAACATTACCACGCTGGCAGCAACGGCGGCGGCGGCAGCGGTGCGGGATCAGGAGCAGGTGTATGATGTGCGGGAAAAAACGGCCGTTATTCGCACCAATTTTGCCAACCAGCTTAGCGACCTCGGCCTACATCCCCTGCCAAGCTGCACCAACTTTATGCTCTGCCGCTTTGATTCCGCCGAGGACACCACCAGCGCCCTCAACTATCTTCGCGCCAACGGCATCGTTATCCGTCCCGTTGATGTCTATGGTCTCACCGACCACCTTCGCATCACCATGGGTACCGCCGAACAAATGGATCGGGTGGCGCAAGCGCTGGGCGACTGGAAAGCGCAGTCATAATCATGTTTAAACCCATTCGTTGGAAAACCTTGCCGCGTGACTTCGCGGTGATCCAAATTGGCTTTGCCCTCTTTGGCCTTGCTATTGCCATGCTCATTCACGCCAACCTGGGCACCAACCCCTGGGTCATGCTGTCCGTGGCGCTGTCCGATATTCTGGGTTTGTCGGTTGGCACCATAACCGTTCTGGTCGGCTTTTCCGTGCTGGCTGTGGCGCTAATCATGCGGGAGCGGGTTGGCTGGGGGACACTAAGCAACATTTTGTTTATTGGCCCCTGGACAGATTTGTTTCTCTGGCTCATCCCCTCTGTCACCGACAGCTGGCTGATGCAAGGAGCTATGCTGCTCGCCTCCATTTTGATTATGGGCATGGCGACCGGCATTTACATTGGCGTAGATGCCGGGGCTGGCCCACGCGATACGCTGATGCTGGCCGTGCAGCGCGGCACCGGCTGGAGCCTGCGCCGGGCGCGTGGCACCATTGAACTGTGTGTCTTTGTGGCGGGCTGGCTGCTGGGTGGCCCGTTTGGTATTGGGACAATTGTGGTAGCGCTGCTGATTGGGCCGGCCGTGCAGTGGGGTTTTCGCTTGTTCAAGGTGCAGCGGGCGGCTCCGGCGGTGGCCGAACGGCCGTTTGTCAATACCTGAGAGAAGTAAACCACAATGGACATTTCATTCACCAACAAAACTGTCATTGTCACCGGGGCCGCCCACGGTTTTGGCCGTGCCATTGCCCTAGCCTTTGCCCAGCGTGGCGCAACCGTGTGGGCGTGTGACGTTTTGGCTGAGGAATTGGCCGAGACGCAGCGACTGTGTGGGGCTAACTGCCACGTGCGGACGGTGGACGTGACGGATCAGGCGGCGGTGGCGGGGTTTGTGGGGGAAATAACGGCCGTTTCACCCACAATCCACATCTTGGTCAACAATGCGGGTGGGGTACTGGGGCAGGTCGGCCGGCCTCTGGAAGAAATTTCCCCTGCTGACTGGCACAATATCTTCGCCGTCAACTGCACCGCCGCCTTCTATTTTGCCCAAGCGGTTGCCCCCAGCATGAAACAAGCCCGCTATGGCCGCATCATCAACATCTCCAGCGGAGCCGGGCTGGGTATTAGCCTGACAGGCATCCAAGCCTACGCCTCCGCCAAAGCCGCCCAAATTGGTCTCACGCGCCAGCTTGCCCACGAACTGGGGGCGTGGCAAATCACCGTCAACAACATTGCCCCCGGCTTTGTCCGCTCCAACCCCACCACCGAAAAACAGTGGCAATCGTATGGCGAAGCTGGACAGCAAGCTCTGCTCAACAACATCGCTCTCAAACGGCTGGGAATCCCCAACGATATTGCCTACGCTGTCCTCTTCTTTGCCTCCGATTACGCCGGTTGGATCACCGGCCAGGTGCTGTCAGTTGATGGCGGCAAGTAAGGTATAAACGTGTTCGACAAGATTTACGCGATTGCTCCGATAAATCTTGCGAAAAAAGAGATATGACGACACAAGCAGAAAAAGCAGAACGATTTCGGGCACTTCATGCGCGGGAGGGAGCTTTTGTGATTCCCAACCCCTGGGATGCAGGGTCGGCGCGGCTGTTGGCCGGGCTGGGGTTTGAGGCGTTGGCAACTACCAGCTCTGGCTTTGCTTTCACGCTGGGGCGGCTGGACGGCATGGTAACGTTGGAGGAAAAGCTGGCGCACTGCCGCCTGCTCTGCGCCGCCACTGATTTGCCCATCAGTGCCGATTTGGAAAACGGGTTTGCCCATGACCCCGCCCAAGCCGCCCAGACTTATTTGCTGGCAGCCGAAGCTGGCGTGGTCGGCGGCTCAATTGAGGATTTTAGCGGCGAGGGCATTTATGATTTTGCCCACGCCGTGGAGCGGGTGCAGGCGGCGGTGGAAGCGGTGCGGACGCTGGATTTTCCCTTTACGCTGACGGCGCGGGCAGAAAACTTTCTGCATGGACGTAATGATTTGGACGACACGATTCGCCGTCTGCAGGCGTTTGTGGCGGTGGGGGCAGATGTGGTCTATGCCCCAGGGCTGCGGACGCTGGCCGAGGTGCGGCAGGTGGTGGCGGCGGTGGATAAGCCGGTGAATGTGCTGGTGCCATTTTTGCCGGGGGTAACAGTGGCGGAGTTGGCGGCGGCGGGGGCCAAGCGGTTGAGCATTGGTGGGGCTTTGGCGCGGGCAACGATGACGACAATTATTGCCAGTGGACACGAAATGCTGGATGCGGGTGGGTTTGGCTGGCTGTCGGGGCTGGTGTCTGGCAGAGAGGTGGCGCGGCTGTTGCGGTAGCTGATAAAACCTGTAGCGGCGTAGCCTTATGCTGCGCCGCTACAGTTTTACAATTTTGGGGGGTGATTAGGGAAACATTGCCTGCAACGTTTCGGCCGTTAGCGAGGTGTCGGTGGTGGTAATTAGCATCGGCACGCCATTGCTTTTGCCGTGGTAAAGCGCGAGTTCGGCACCATCTATCCCTGTTGCCTGCTGATAGGGTTCCACCAAACCGGCTAGCCCAACATCTACAACTTCCGCATTCAGCGCTTCAAGCATCTTTGTCGCTGCGAAATTGTTTTCGTTTGGCACATGCTTTTTCGAAGGTAACGGCCGTTAAATCCTCTGCCATAGCCTCATCACCAACACGATAGCGAAAAAAGTTAAAGATACGCCCGATGTGATCGGCATACAGGGCGTTCCAGTCAACGGGCGTTGCCGCTTGTCGTTTACCAAAAGGAAGTACGATGCTCATGTCTATAAAGACGCGGTTTGGGGAAAAGTCTCACAAAACTTTGGCTTATTTATGTAGGATGGTGCAACTCTTGGGCAAACTGAGCCAGCAGAGGGATGAGGCGATAGGTGTTGTGGCCGCCGCAGTGTACCAGCGACAGGTTGTAGAGGTCGCAGAGATAGCGGCGGGTATCGTCATCGCTGAGGCCGGCGTGGGCGGCGGCCATTTCGGGGGTGAAAAAGGTGTGGCTGAGTTGACTCAAGGCCATGAAGAAGTGCTGGTGAGTAGCGGGGAGCGTGGCGAAGCTGAGGGCGAGGGTGGCACGGACGCTTTGGCTTTCGTCAGCGAGCGCGTCCAGGGGGTGCTGCTGAAGCTGATGGAGCCAATCAGCGGCGGATTGGGTGGGGTCGGTTGCCAGACGCCGGCCGACGATGGCGAGGGAGAGGGGGAGGTGGTGGAGGATGTGGGAAACGGCCGTTAACACCTTCTCCTCCTGCGCCGCACGGTCTGAGCCAAGCAGCCGTGTCAGCAAGGCCAATGATTCTTCCAGGGTAAATGGCTCAAGGTGCAGATGGTGGGCACCCTCGGCCAGCAGCAAATTGCGCCGCCGCGTGGTGAGCAGCACCGCGCCGGGGCCGGTGGGCGGCAGCAGCGGCTGTGCCTGCTGGCTGTCATTAACATTATCCAGCACCATCAGTACCCGCTTATCGGCCAGCACCATCCGCACCGCCTGGCTGCGGCTGTCCACATCCTCATACTCGCGTACATCTTCACCATAGGCCGCAGCAAACAACCGCAAAATGGGCATAGGGGAACTACCCGCTTCCAGCCGCGCCCACAGCACCCCATCGGGAAAGTGTGGCCGCAACCGATAGGCCAGCCGTGCTGCCAGCACCGTTTTGCCCACCCCGCCCATGCCGCTGAGACAGTAGACGGTGGGATGATGGTTAGCACACAGCCAGCTCTCTAGCTGTGCCAACTCTGGCTGGCGGCCAGCGAAAGTGGGCAAGTCGGGGATGACCTGGAAGGGGGAGTGGGGGGGATGGGATGACTGCTGTAGCCATTTTGTTAAAAGTTCCCGGTCTTTAGGAGTGGGATTGTTGGCTGCCAACTCTGCCACTGGCGGATGTCCGGCTTCATGCAGGAGCAAATTGAGTTCGTTTTTGGTTAGATGGAGCGTATGACTGACACGAAGCAAATCTTGCCAACTGCGGGGCCGCTTTACCTGGCCTTGCTGCCAATGAAGAAGGGTCATTTTAGGAATGTTGGTGAGACGTGCAAGCTGGCTGGCGGAATAGCCAGAGCGTGTTAGGTAGTGGGCAAAGAGCTGGGCAAAGGTGTTCATTGATTTCGTAAAATTGGTGCGGAATTGGTGCAAAACAAGACTTAAAAAAATTTTCGGACTGGCGTATTCTACTACAAAATCGTTAAAGTCATCGCTGTCAGTTTGCCTGGTTTTGGTCGCAAACGACGCAAGGGGATTATATGTCCAAATTTTTTGTTAAATTTACTGTTTTGCTGCTGTTGCCGCTCATTTTAGCCATCGTTTCTTTCAAAACCACTCGCGCTCAGGGGGTGGAGGTAGAGCCAAACAGTAGCTGTGAAACGGCGCAGGATTTGGGTACGATTACGATGCCGTTGACGCTGGATGGGGAATTGGATATTTCTACAACATCGAGTGATATTGATTTTTACCAGATTCGTGCCACGCCTGGTGACTATCTGGAAGTGACATTATCTGGTACAGAGACGGGGGATGGTACGCTTTATAATCCCTTTTTGGCAGTCTTGAGTATTGACTGCAATATCATCAGTTTTGGTGATGATTTTAATGGTTCTTACAACGCTTATGTGACTGTGGTAGTGCCGCACAGTGGCGTTGTTATATTGGCAGCCACAAGCTGTTGTGATTATCTTTTAACTGGCAATGCCGGCATAAGTGGTTCTTATCGTTTGCAGGTAAGCCAACTACCGACCATTGGCTCAATACAAGGGCGTGTTGTTGATGGCAAGACAAATACGCCCATGATGTTTACGAATGTTACGCTAAATTATTGCAATGGTTTGGAATGTTATGTGGTTAGGGGGGTAAGTACAGATGAAAACGGCCGTTTTATCATGAGCCAGAACGCAGGCTATCTTCCCTTATTGGCTGGTGATTACCAAATCGTCATTGATTCAACCTTCTACGAGCCGTTATATAGTGAAATCTTTGCAGTAGCTGTTGATGAAGATGTAGATTTAGGGGATCTCGCCTTAGAATCGCTGCCGCTGATTGATTCAATTTCTGGGCAATTAATTGATGCTGCAACGAACACGCCCATTATAAACCCTACTTTTCATTTTGCTGTTTCGTATGCTGAATTGTTTCGCTGCAATGAATCTGACTGTTCTGAGCAGATTGGTCTGGCGACGTTAGATGAAAACGGCCGTTTTCGTTTTGATAATGACAACCTCTTTTATTACAACACCCCTATCACTGCGGGAGAATATCGGCTTGACCTGACGGCCGCAACCTATGAATCTCGAAGTACAAACATTTTTAGTGTTAGCGTAGATGAAGCATTCGATTTGGGTGAACTGGAAATGACCCCCCTGCCTCGTGCCCATTCTATTAGCGGACAACTCATTGATACATTTACTCATTCCCCTCTTCCCGGTAATAATTACCCCTATTCACAAATTGAACTACAGAAATGTGAGGTACCTGATAATTGTTATAACATAAACAATCAATATGTAGGAGATGACGGATCATTTGTGATTGATACTTCCTATTTTGGTTTCCCGCTCCTGGCCGATAATTATTATTTGCGTATTACGGCCTATGAACATCAAACAAAGATGATTCCCATTGATCTGGCTGAAGGGGAAGCTTTAAATCTTGGTCAAATCCTTGTAGACCCGGAGCCGATAAAGTTAACAAACTTGCAGCCTTGTCAGGATCTGCCTGTTCGAGGGGGGCGGTGTCGCTTTAGCATCGAAATCACCAATCGCATGACCTCGCGGTTAAACGGGATCGTTTGGGCGGTGGTTGACAGCTATGAGACCGGCAGCTTCCTTAACTATACAACGTTTGAAATCAAAAACGCGCAAAAGGTTAATTTGCAAACAGGCCGCAGTAAAAAGGTTCAATTTCAGGTGGATATTCCTGCTACTGCGGGTGGGGAAATCTGCGTCAATATTTTTGTAGCACAGGGCACAAATAATCCGTTTAACACTTTGGGGAACACACAATTTTGTGTCTATAAGCAGTCAAATGTCTACTAAAAATTACATGTTAGGTTAGACATGCAAAGCGAGTTTGTGGGCAGGAGTGTCACTTTGCACAGAGTGACACTCCTGCTTTTTTAAATGGCTATCCCAATACCTTGCGGCGAATGGGAAGGGGCAGTTGGCGACGGTGAGCTGGGGGGCCACGCCGACGCAGAATATGGATACGTTCTTTTATGACAGCTTTGGGCGGCTGAAGAAGCAGACGCGGCTGATTGATGGGCGGAGTTATTCGCTGGAGACGACGGGATTTGATCTGTTAAATCGGCCGTTGACGGTGAAGTACCCGACCAATGAGGTGGTGACGGTGGCGTATGACCGGGAGGGGGAGAATACGCTGAAGGCGGGGAATGATGGGGTGGTTGATGAGGTGCGCTATAATGCGCGGGGGCAGATGACGCTGCTGGATCGGGGGGGCAGCAATTCGAATACGACATATGGTTACTTTGGGGCGACTGGCAGCAATGGGAACAATAATTTCCGTCTGTTTACGATCCAACATGGGTCGGTTACGGATGCGTGGCCGGATATGACCTATACGTATGACACGGTGGGGAATATTCTGACGGTGAACAGTTCAGCGAGCGGGGTTGCCGCCGATAACCAGACGTTTGAGTATGATGATTTGAGTCGGTTGAAATCGGCCGTGGCGACAGGGGGCGCGGCTGATTATGCCAAGGTGACGTATACCTACAGCGAGATTGGCAACATCCTGACCTTTGAGGGGAACAGCTATAATTACAAGGATGTGGGTTGGAACACGAATTGTACGGCTCCCGGCCAGACGATGCCGCACGCAGTGCGGAAGATTGGCAGCCAATATTTTTGTTATGATGCCAATGGCAATATGACAAAGCGGTTTGACGGGACGACGACGTATGAGCAGAATTTTGACGTGGAGAATCGGCTGGCGAGCGTGGTGGTGGGTAGTTCAACGACGACGTTTGCCTATGATGCCAGCGGGCAGCGGGTGAAGACGGTGGAGCCGGCCGGAAAGACGACGTATTTTCCGTTTCCGAATTATGAGGAGACGGTGGTGGGGAGCAGCACCATAAAGCGGAGCAGCTATGCGCTGGCGGGGCAGGTGGTGGCGTTTCGGGTGACAGGCGACCCGGTGACGGCGAACAATGGGCTATTTTTCATCTATGGCGACCACCTGGGTTCGACGAGCGTGCTGCAAAAGAGTGGAGACACGCAGCCGGTGGCGGGGTCGTGGGCGCGGTACAGGCCCTACGGCAGCTACCGCACCACGCCAACGCAGACGCTGACCGACCGCGACTTTACGGGGCAGCGGGAGAATCGGGAGCTTGGGTTGCTGTATTACCAAGCCAGGTATTATTTGCCAGGGGTGGGGCGGTTCATCTCAGCCGATACGATTGTCCCCAGCCCTGCCGACCCCCAGCAGTTTAATAGGTACACCTATTCCCTAAATTCGCCTGTCAAGTATACAGATCCTTCTGGGCATTGTGGTGCAGACTTAAATGAGGATGGCTCTATTAATCAGGATCTATTTGACCAATGTGTTGCTTCCCGTGATGCTTTGGAAGGTTTATATGATATTTCTATAACTGGCAAATGGCGTTTTGCAGAAATGGTGCTATTGCAAAATGCTGTCATAGAAATTGTTAATTTTTTTAAAAGTGTAGGGGCTTCTGATGGGAATGCTGCTTTTCGCGATAGATGGAATGGGGTAACAGTTGAACGAGTGGAATCAACTTGTGGGTATGGATGTACTACAAGTAGTAATAAGATAAAAATAGGTGATGTTGCTTTTGGGTCTGAACGTGATGAATCAGAAATAATTGAGACTTTTGCACATGAATTAGCACATATTTGGGATAAACGAGAGTGGCGTTCTCCATCACGCGGTTTAAGAGAAGAAGCAGGTGGCAGGAACGAATGTGTATTTTTATTTTTCGGTTGTCGCTATAGAGTGGACGATCCTTCACCAGCCTCTTCAGCTGTTCAAGAGCAAGCTAGTCGAATAGGGTGGAATTATAGAGAAGATTGGGCATATACGTTTTCTGCATTAGTTGTACGGCCTGATGATGTCACTGAGTTAAGGAAAAGCTATGTTACTACCCTAATAAATGGTGAATAAGTCTACAGGTTTCAAAATGAATAAAAATAGGCGAACTGGTTTAATAATTGCTATCACATCTTTGTTTATGATTATCGTGATTAGCTACTACATGTTACATTTATTTAGGTCTTCTCCTAAATCTACATACAATTTTTTACAAGATGACATATGCAAGGTTTCCTGTTGGGAAAATATCGTAGCTGGTCAAGATTCAGAATTAGATGCCTTAAAAGCTTTGATAAGGGAGAAATTGATTAATGATTCCGCAAACTATGTAAGAAGCGATTGGTTGCATCTTTTTACAAAGGAAGGTGATGAAGTCTCAATTTTCTTTCTAGATGAAAAAGTCCAGCGGATAGATTTTAAACCCAAATCGGTACTTCTACTTAGTACACTGATCGACAAGCTGGGAGAGCCAGAGAAAGTCTATGTAAACATCGAGGGAGAACATGAGGTCTGTCATGTATCATATCTATACTATCCTAAAGATGGTCTACGGATTAAAGCTGGAAGTTGTGAAGACTTTGCTCGCGTTTCACGCTTTGAAGAGGGAAATATCTTACCAGGCACTCCTATACTAGAGCTTGGTTTTGTTGAAGTTGCTGCAAATGCTGAAATCATGGTGCAATCCTTTGGAATAACTAATAGCAACAGTATGATTGATTGGTATGGCTACGGTTATTACGCACCCTAGCTTATATTGCTTACGTCTTGCAAGGAACAAGGAAAACGGCCGTTTTTGGTGCCGCACGTTGAGAAGTTGGGGGAAAACGGCCGTTTTTTGTGCAGGGGAGCTTGGAGGAGAAAACGGCCGTTTAGCCGTGTTTGTCGCGTTCCATGAGAGAGTTGGGGGAAAACGGCCGTTTTTGGGTGTTGCGCGTCGAGAGGTTGGGGGGAAGAAACGGTTGTTTGTCCGCGTTCGTCCGTGTTTGTCCGCGTCCTATCGGGAAAGTGGGGGGAAAACGGCCGTTTTTGTGCAGGGAAGTTGGGGGGAGAAAACGGCCGTTTTCCATCATTCAGCCCGTCGTCCGCCATCCGTCGTCCGTCGTCTTTTTGCCTATGCTGCCAGCGGGCAGCGGGTGAAGACGGTGGAGCCGGCCGGAAAGACGACGTATTTTCCGTTTCCGAATTATGAGGAGACGGTGGTGGGGAGTAGCACCATAAAGCGGAGCAGCTATGCGCTGGCGGGGCAGGTGGTGGCGTTCCGGGTGGCCGGCGACCCGGTGACGGCGAACAATGGGCTGTTTTTTATCTACGGCGACCATCTTGGTTCGACCAGCGTGCTGCAAAAGAGTGGAGACACGCAACCAGTAGCGGGGTCGTGGGCGCGGTATAAGCCCTACGGCAGCTACCGCACTACGCCCACGCAGACGCTGACCGACCGCGACTTTACCGGCCAGCGCGAGAACCGGGAGCTTGGGCTACTGTATTACCAAGCCAGGTATTATTTGCCGGGGGTGGGGCGGTTCATCTCGGCCGATACGATTGTCCCCAGCCCCGCCAATCCGCAGAGCCTAAATCGCTATACTTATGTCAACAATAATTCTCTTAAATTCATCGATCCATCAGGCCATCGTACTTGTTCCTCGCAGCAGGCCACTTCCGGGGATGAAACTTGCAATCAAAACACAGGATCTTCAAGTGGAAGCTTACCCAAAACTCAGCCACAGAATGGATGTAATGAAGTCTGGTGCAAAAATAGCGGACCATCAAATCTCCCTAGAAACAATTGGTATCCTAATGCAGATGTAGAACAAGCTCTAGCAAATACCCAACAAGTTTTAGATTGGCTATCGAATTACACCGGCTCTAATTGGTGGGGTGGTGGTCCTAATTCCTTACCAAGTGAAACCCAACTAGCAGCTTGGTTACTCATGGAAGAAGGTTCAACACTTCAATGGGATGATCATTTATTGTTCATGGCTAGAATAATTCGATATAGATTAAGAAATGGAGGGCTTACTGTTGAAAATCTATCGGGGTTTACCGCCTTTTTCAACCCTGATGGGGGAAGTGAATTTTCGGCTAACGATTGGTCATTGCTAGTTTTGAACGGGCCAGGCGAGCGATATACCTCAGCTATAAAAGAGGCATACTCTATGAAAAATTATGAGCCGCTTGATGTAAACGGTAAATTAGTACTTTGGTGGTGGAAAGAAAGTGAAGCTAAGGGGGTGTCAAATGGCTACCTAGTTAATGGAGTACAACCGAAAACTATTGTTGCTCACAATCCGCTCATTCTAGAAAACTTTTACTTTGGTAATTATGAACAATGTGTAGCTGCTAATTTTGGAGGATGCTAATGACTTTAAAGCAAAATCAGCGTATAGCATTTCTTGTTTTGTTATTAGTTGGAGCAATGAGTTGTCTACCAAAGACTATGGAACAAGAAACCCAGAAGGTAAGCCAACATCAGAATGAGTTACCTACTCCTATACACCCACAATCTACAGAATCGTTTGCCTTACAAGCCTCTGTGACTAGAGGCTTAGAAACACCCGTAGCAGATAATACCTTCCAAAACATTCTAGAGGCTGAATATCCTACCGCTTTGCCAGGGTATAGTCAGGACGAGTTGGAGCAACCCACTTTGGAAGCCACTGACATTGTGACATCTACACCCGTTTTTGTGAAAGACATACCTATGGTGAAAGTAATGGACAAATGTCCTAGCAAGCCTGAAATAAACCCTGAGGATTTGGAATTCACTGCAACGACTCGGCTCATTATAAAACCAGTCAGCGATGAAATGCAGAGCTTATGGCTTTGGTCGCCATATGAAACTATGCTTGAGCCTATTCTAAAGGCATCTTTTGAGGGAGTAAATAACGACTTTCAAAGTATAAGTCCTGATGGCAAGTGGATTATGTTTACTCAGAAGGACATACAAACTGGAATTAAGACTTTGTGGCTTAACTCTACTAATGGGGGCGAAGCTAGGGAAGTGGGAACTGTTGATTATAGCGTATTACCTGTATGGGATTTATCAAGCCAAAAGGTATGGTTATTGTCTTATGTAGATAATCGAGACTCTCCTATTCCTATCGGCGTAATAGATACGGTTTCCAAGTCAATGAGTTCCTTAAATGATATATCTTCGTTTGCAACGTTAGCTAATTTATATTTTCCGCAAGTACTGTTTTATGACCAGCATTGGTATATTTATGATTATGCTCAAGATGTTCAATGGCAGGTTTTGGACTGGCTAGAGCAAGAACAATTTTTGTACCAAGATATGCATGCTTTCTTTTTTAATCTTGGGATCCGGGGAAAAAAAGAGGAAGGGAGTGTGTTCGATATTGCGGTGATCAAATCAGAAACAGTAGATTTTGTACTAAATGTGAAATCCGATACAAATTCGGATGACTACTTTGATGTTATGCATTCTCTCGAACTGCCTCATGATGGTTTAACAACAGAATGGCTTTTTTGGCTTCCAAACAGGGACGCTATTGCAGTTGAACGATTTACTAAATCATTTGCGAGTGATGAATACCGTCAAATTTATGTGTTAGATTTTAAGGACACAACTCTGTACGCTTATTGCGAAAACCAAGAATCTATAGTTGATAGACCCCAAGTATCTCTAGATGGGCGATTTGTAGCATGGACAACTTATAATGATACAAAAGATGTTGTAATTTTGGACGTGATTACAGGTCAAAGAGGAAGAATTAATGGAGCTGAACTTGTAGGTTGGGGAGAATTAAATAGCCACTTGCCGTAAGAAAGGAATTTTCTTTCTATGGAATTTGGCTAATGCAGGGCATCAAAAACCACCTTGCCTGTTTTACTGTTAATGATCGGCTATTAACTTAATCGTTACAAAACTAAAAAGTAGATAGGACGGAATGGGAGGAAAACGGCCGTTTTCCTCCCATTCTGTCATCCGTCGTCCGTCGTCTTTTGCCTATGATGCCAGCGGGCAGCGGGTGAAGACGGTGGAGCCGGCCGGAAAGACGACGTATTTCCCCTTCCCGAATTATGAGGAGACGGTGGTGGGGAGCAGCACGATTAAGCGGAGCAGCTATATGCTGGCGGGGCAGGTGGTGGCGTTCCGGGTGGCGGGCGACCCGGTGACGGCGAACAATGGGCTGTTTTTTATCTACGGCGACCACCTGGGTTCGACGAGCGTGCTGCAAAAGAGTGGAGACACGCAGCCGGTGGCGGGGTCGTGGGCGCGGTATAAGCCCTACGGCAGCTACCGCACTACGCCCACGCAGACGCTGACCGACCGCGACTTTACCGGCCAGCGTGAGAACCGCGAGATTGGGTTACTGTACTATCAAGCTAGGTATTATTTGCCGGGGGTTGGGCGTTTCATCTCAGCCGATACGATTGTCCCCAACCCTGCTAACCCCCAAAGCTATAATAGGTACACCTATGTAGGAAATAATCCCGTTAATAGGGTTGACCCAACGGGACATTTGGACAATTGTGCTGCATTAGGCGATCTCAACGATATTCAAGGGTGCAATAACCCACCTCCTCCTGCCGTTCCACAAAAGCCGAGACCTTCTATTTCTTCAGGAGATATGGTTATTTTTAGCACCGCAACCAATTGTGGTTGTGCTTGGTCTGAAGCTGAAATGGTGACTATTCAGGAGAGTGCGACCATAACCGGTACAAGATTAGCTGAGACTTTCAATACTATACATCCTAATTGGAATCTCTCAGCAAGTGAGGCATTTTTACTTGTATATGGCAGTGCTGTTGAATTTCAGAAAATGGGGACTCCTTGTGCAAGTGGATGCTGGGGAGAAACATTTTTAAGAGATGGACGGCATATTATAGAAGTTTATACCGATATTGTTGACTCAAATGGCAACAACAACTTGGAAGGAGATGCACATTGGGCTGTTCACGAACTTGGACATGCCTTTGTTAATGCTGTTGCAGGAAGGGGGGCTAGGCCTGTGGGTACCTTAAAGTTATATCAATGGGCAGGATTCCCAAATAGACCAGCAAACAGTGACAGAAGGGATTCATTTGGATTTGCTGGTGGACGGTGGGCGTGGCAGCGAAGCTCAAGTGGCAGTGCCTCAGAAGAATTTGCAGATATGTATCTTGGTTGGGCTTATAATCAATGGGAACTGAACGATACAGGAGGATTAAGCACTGACGGTCAAATGCGAGCAAACTTTATGAACAATTTAATGCCCATATGGTTAAACATGGGTTATTAGTTTAAGGACATTTTTATGGTCTACCTGATTCTATCTGTGGGTTCTTGCTGGCTTTTTAAGTTTGCAAACCTATAGATAGAATCATTAGCATCCTTATCAAGAGGCTGTGCAGGGTGCAACCGTCAGTTCAATGATATCTACAGAAGCAAAACAATAAAGGTTCAAATGAATGATTGTAAATATGTATCCATCATAAAAGTAATACCTCTAATTTTTATGGCCTTGATGATTGAGTGTACCATGCCTAGTTCAACGTCAACAATTACTCCTACTATAGCAGCAGCAAATGATGTAGCACCTACGAATCAGCCTGTTGCACTTCAAACACCTACGAGATTAGTGCCAAGCGTAACGCCGTCCCCCATCCCCACTGTGACGCTTGAATTGGCAACCATTGAGCCAACAGCGACTATAACAAGCGACGCAATCGCAACACCTCCGGGTATTCAATCTTCAGAAAAAGTGCTGTGGCTTCTTGAAACGAATAATGGTTGCCAGCTTCCGTGCTGGTGGGGCATTACGCCAGGGCAAACCAAGTGGGAAGTTGCGAAAAAATTTTTCATTCCCTTTGCCCAACCTATTGAGTCTACGTCAAGCTCTGATATAACAACCTATAGTCCGCTCATTTATCTGCCTTCGAGCATCTTTAAAGCACTCAATACGTCCCCAAGCTACACCGTGCGGGAGGGGATCATTGAGGGAATTTTAACTCGTGTCGCTATTGGTGATATCCCTGATGGCTATTTGACACAATATACCCTGCCTGCCTTTTTAACAACCTACGGGCAACCAACTGAAGTATGGATAGCGACCTATCCAGCAGCCTTTGAAGAAAATGAATTACCATTTGCCGTTGTTCTTTTTTACCCAAAGCAAGGGATTATGGCGTTATACGACGATAATGGCATCATGGAGAATGGTCTTGTCACAGGCTGCCCACAAACAAACCCTGTTGCAATTCTTAAACTGACACGACCCAATTTAAATCTGACGTTTGAACAAGCGAGAGGTCTCTCGTCTGCGTTTAATGAGAAGTACCTCCGTTTAGAGGAAGTAACGGATATGGATGTGTCTACTTTTTACCAGCAATTCAAAGATCCAAATAATACCCTTTGCTTAGAAACGCCTGCTAGTTGGTGGCGTTAGGCCGTTTTCCCCATTCCTTCGTCGTCAGTCGCCGGCTGTCGAAAACGGCCGTTTTTGGGTGTTACACATTGAGAAGTTGGGGGGGAAAACGGCCGTTTTTCGACCATAAATGACCACAGATAAACACGGATGCTCACAGATTTTTATCCGTGTTTATCTGTGGTTTTGTGACGGTGGTGGGGAGAAACGGCCGTTTTTGCGAGCATGGAAGAACCTGAAAGCGGTGGTGCGTTAACATTTTGGGGAAAACGGCCGTTTGTCCGTGTTCGTCCGTGTCCCATGAGAGCGTTGGGGAAAAACGGCCGTTTGGGTTGGCACGAAGGCAGACACACGGGTCTGCCTGTACTTTGGAGGATGTGGGGAAAACGGCCGTTTTCCCCATTCATTCCGTCATCCATCGTCCGTCGTCTTTTTGCCTATGATGCCAGCGGGCAGCGGGTGAAGGCGGTGGAGCCGGCCGGAAAGACGACGTATTTCCCCTTCCCGAATTATGAGGAGACGGTGGTGGGGAGCAGCACGATTAAGCGGAGCAGCTATGCGCTGGCGGGGCAGGTGGTGGGGTTTCGGGTGGCGGGCGACCCAGTGACGGCGAATAGTGGGCTGTTTTTCATCTATGGCGACCATTTAGGTTCCACCACGATGCTGGGGACGAGTGGGGGAGCCTTTGTAGCGGGGTCGTGGGCGCGGTACAGGCCCTACGGCAGCTACCGCACCACCCCCACGCAGACGCTGACCGACCGCGACTTTACGGGGCAACGGGAGAACCGGGAGCTTGGGCTAATATACTACCAAGCAAGATTTTACCACCCCAGCATTGGCAGGTTCATATCTCCTGATACGATTGTGCCGGATCCAGTCAATCCCCAACAGCTTAACAGGTACACCTATTCGCTAAATTCGCCAATTCGTTTTTCAGATCCTACGGGGCATGTTTGTTATGATCCAAACACTGATGCTGCTACCTCTGGCAATTGTAATGGTGGTTCAAAACCTAAAGTGACCCCTAGAAGCCATAAAGGAAGTGACAATACTATTTCCCCTGGTTTTGAGCTTTCTAACGATGACCTTCTCTTGCTAACATTAGGTGTTTTTGCAGAAAATCAGAACGCTTCTCATCCTCCTCAAGCCATGACTCTATGGACATGGATGTTTTTAAGCAAACAAGCTCTTAATCCAGAAAACAGCATGTATGAGATAATTAATTTTGCCTCTGGTGCTTGGAACGATCCGAACTTTGTTAACCCTTATAAAAAGGTTTTAGGTGTTCCTCCAACTGACGGTGCAGGCCATAGGGCTTGGCTTCTTCAAGCAGCTAATGGATACATGAATAGTTCTAGTAATAACGCAAAGAATTTTCAAGCACTTTACACCCAAATTGCAGGAGAGGACGCTCAAGCCATAGATGGTGGAATCTATGATGAATGGCGTGCCAATGGAACAAATTCAACCGCCGATCCTACACATGGGTCTGTCTTTGCTGTACACCGAGCAGCGAGCCGATTTGAAAACGAGCTTGGGCCATTATTTGTCGATTATGCCCAAAGCAACCCAGCGTTTAGCTATGTCTTTTCACCTCCTTATTTAGGAATCATGACCGTTACAGGGAACGATACTTGTGTCTACGATCATACCCTGTGTGAATAAAATTGTGACTATATTTTTGCCTCTTTAGGAATTCAGGAAGTTAACCCCAATGAGTAAGGTGGTTTAGCAATCCACCTTACTCATTATAGTCACCGCCTGTTTTTAAGTTAGTGATTTCTAGCATAAAACACACTGAAAACTGCAACTTGTTTTCGGATTGTTCCTCAAATTGAGGAGTGTGCGTACCCCTTAATTAAGTACTCCAAAATTCCCTAGGACTACTAGATTCTGTTGAGGATGATCACATGAATATTGGTTATAGATATCTATCTTCTCTTGTATTAGCAGGTTTATGGCTTTCATTTGTTAGTGGTTGCCAGCCTTCAGAGCAGTTAGCCACAATAGAGACCAATCAGCCAAACACTCTTCTGCCGACTGCAACAAGTACATTGCCATCATCACCTCCATTATCCAACTTAGCAACGCCAACGTTTCCTGGTTTGCTAGTATCTAAATCTGAAATGACTCCTATACCGTCTGCTGCTTTAGCACAAGTATCGGAAACACAGACACCAGAATTAGAAACGAGGGCAATAGGTAAATTGTTTTTCTATCGCTATGAATACTATGGCTGGTTTGATTTAGTTGGGCAAGGTAATGATCAGGACTTCACTCTTGATGCATCTAACGAGTATCACAGGTACTCGTCCTCTGAACTGATTGCTGGCCCAGGGCAATCAACCTATCTTGTCTTTTCTCATTATTCCAATCAAATGGCTTTTTGGAAGGGAACAGAACTATGGATTTCCGATGTTACCTATTATAGCCCTCAGCAAGTTTTGATAGATGGGGACAGTAGATATGTTCCAACAGGTGAGCAACTCAGTCCCTCGGAGTACATTAACCTGAAGTGGTCGCCTGATGATTTATATCTTTTTATTTACCACAATCGCGAGCCTCTACTTAACTTGTTCTATAATGTTCATACAGGTCAATTGCAACCATGGTATTGGCAGTGTAATACTCTTATTCTTTCACCACGTTCTGGCAGGCTAGCTTCACTTTGCCCTAAGATACCTGAGGCGGCGGTGCAAGAAGCGGATTATGCGGTATTAGAATGGGGTGGTGAGATATGGTTTACGGATGTAATGTCAACAGAGCCGTTTCTAAATTCTCTCCCGAATGATATTGTTTTTTGGCAATGGTCAGCTGATGGAGAGTGGGTAGCCTATTTTGATCCAACTGACCCTGAAGGATATGTTATGATTGCCAGTGCGAATGGAACTGTTCGCAAATTGCTCCCTGGGATTTCGCTGTTTAGTGACTCAAAAATAGAAGGCTACCAGCAATATGAGTTAGCCGATAATGAGGTGCCATTTCTATGGTCTCGTGATGCTTCTCTTTTACTAGTTGAAGGTTGGGGGCAACAAAACCACCCATGCCCGTCAATAGTAAGCGAAACCTTTAGCCCAACGCAAGAAATGTTAGACTGGAGTTGTTGGCAAGCTATAGAGGTCGCAAGTGGTAACATTATATGGAGCGAAGGTTCCCTAGCTGAAGCTCTGTCCATGGAAGATGATACGGAAACCCTTACATCAATGGGCATTAACAACGTTGCAATTGATCCTAATGGACAATTTCTAGCTCTTCGTACAAGCCATCCAGAAGCTCGTGTTGTCATTGTTCACTTGACGACAGGGCAGGTTACTACAATTTCTCGATTTGATAGGTTCAGGGAAATGTATTGGGAGAGTCTGACGGATTGATAGTCTAGTGGTTTCCCAGATATAGAAAAGTTTTTCATGTGTTGAGTATCCTAATGAAACAGAACATCTAAAGATAGTGGTTTGCTAGAGAGGCCGTTTTCCATTCCCCCCGTCGTCAGTCGTCGGTCGTCGGTTGTCGGAAACGGCCGTTTTCCAACCACAAACGCCACAAACAAACCCAAATTTTTGTCCGCGTTCGTCCGCGTTCGTCCGCGTCCTATCGAGAAAGTTGGGGAGAAACGGCCGTTTTCCCATCCATCCCGTTGTCGGTCGTCCGCTGTCTGTTGTCTGGAAGAAACGGCCGTTTGGGTGGGTGAGGAGTGGGGGGAAAACGGCCGTTTTTTGTGCGGGGAAGTTGGTGGGAGGAAAACGGCCGTTTGTCCGCGTTCGTCCGTGTTTGTCTGCGTCCCATAAGAAAGTTGGGAGAAAACGGCCGTTTTGGGTGTCACGAGGGGCAGACACACGGGTCTGCCCCTACTTTGGGGGATGTGGGGGAGAAAACGGCCGTTTGTCCGTGTTCGTCCGTGTTTGTCCGCGTCCCATGAGATAGTTGGGGAGGAAACGGCCGTTTTCAACATTCATTCCGTCGTCGGTCATCTGTCGTCGGTCGTCGGGAACGGCCGTTTTTATCCGTGTCCTTCCGTGTACGTTAAAAATTTGGGGAGAAACGGCCGTTTTTCGGTGCTGTACGTTGAGAAGTTGGGGGAAAACGGCCGTTTTTGGGTGTTACACATTGAGAAGTTGGGGGAAAACGGCCGTTTGTCCGCGTTTGTCCGCGTCCCATAAGAAAGTTGGGGGAAAAACGGCCGTTTGGGTTGGCACGAAATAAGGACACACGGCGCTGCCCGTACTTTGGGGGATGTGGGAAAAAACGGCCGTTTTTGCAGGGGAGGTGGGGGAGAAACGGCCGTTTGTCCGTGTTCGTCCGCGTTCGTCCGTGTCCCATGAGAGCGTTGGGGGGGAAACGGCCGTTTGGGTTGGCACGAAGGCGGACACACGACGCTGCCCGTACTTTGGGGGATGTGGGGAAAACGGCCGTTTTTTTGCAGGGGAGGTGGGGGGAGAAAACGGCCGTTTGTCCGTGTTCGTCCGCGTTCGTCCGTGTCCCATGAGAGCGTTGGGGGGGAAACGGCCGTTTGGGTTGGCACGAAGGCGGACACACGACGCTGCCCGTACTTTGGGGGATGTGGGGAAAACGGCCGTTTTCCCCATTCATTCCGTCATCCATCGTCCGTCGTCTTTTTGCCTATGATGCCAGCGGGCAGCGGGTGAAGACGGTAGAGCCGGGGGGAAAGACAACGTATTTCCCATTCCCGAATTATGAGGAGACGGTGGTGGGGAGCAGTACCATTAAGCGGAGCAGCTATGCGCTGGCGGGGCAGGTGGTGGCGTTCCGGGTGGCGGGCGACCCGGTGACGGCGAACAATGGGCTGTTTTTTATCTACGGCGACCATCCCCGCCTACGCGAGGACAAGCTTGGGTTCGACCAGCGTGCTGCAAAAGAGTGGAGACAAGCAGCCAGTGGCGGGGTCGTGGGCGCGGTACAGGCCCTACGGCAGCTACCGCACCACGCCGATGCAGACGCTGACCGACCGCGACTTTACTGGGCAGCGGGAGAATCGGGAGCTTGGGCTAATATACTACCAAGCAAGATTTTACCACCCCAGCATTGGCAGGTTCATATCGCCTGATACGATTGTCCCGGATCCGGCTGCGCCGCAGAGCCTAAATCGCTACACCTACGTCCGAAATTCGCCAGTTAATCTGGTCGATCCTTCAGGGCATGTGGACTGTAAGTTATTGGATAGTGGACAGGACTCACAAAGTTGCCAGAACGGCAAAACAAATGCTGGAACCTTTTCTAGCTCGTGTAAAAGCTGTGGTGTATCAAGCCAGTATGGTGATATGGGAGGAGCCTATGATGTTTTTACGGCGTTAGAAAAAGAAATGGGAAGATCTGCTACCTATGAGGAAGTCTTGGCTCTTGTAGCATATCACGAATTTGGCTCTTTGGAAGGGGAGGAATATGATGTTGCTTTAGAAGCTATGGGGCGGCAATTTTATAATTTTTGTGGCGAAACGGGCGCTTGTCAGGGGGAGGAGTTGTGGCAGTTCTTAGGGTCACAAGAAGGTTGGTATCAGGGAAATGGCAAATCTTTTGCGGCTGAACTCCAAGATGGGACGGTATCGCCTGAAGATTTTGCCGGTGCTCGACGGGTTTTGAACCAGCCAGCCTATAATGAAAGCACAGCAACTGATGCAGAGAAACGTGCGAATTGGCGAAGTGCCGATAATGTAGGCGGAGTTCCCTTTAAGTACGGCAACTATAGCATGTACCCAGGCAAGGAGTCCTTATTAGCTGGCGTAGAGCCTGGAATCCACGGAAATGGTGTAACTACCATTTATTTGAATCGGCCAGACTTAAAATATACCGTAATGACAATAACCCAGTATAACTATTGGACAAGTCGTTAACCTTAACAGATTATATTGTTGTTTTAAGAGAGTTACAAAACAGATATGAGAAATCTACGCTTGATAACTATGTTGATCACTCTGAGTTTGATTGGCTGCATTGCAACAACGCAAGAACAGCCGTTAGACAACCGGGTTACTCCGACCTCTGCTGCCAATGAGCCAACCCAAACACCCAATAAACCTAGCCCGATTGAAGCCACTAGGCTACCTAAAGAAACGGTAGCTGCAGCTACAGACATACCTGAGCCGACCGCAACAAACATACCCCTTCCGACTAGCACTTCTACACCAGATGCACTAACTACAACACCCGTTGAGCAACAATGTATTGATTCCAGACTGATTCAAGAGGATGAGGCTTATTTGCTTCAAGGGCTTGTTCTCAATAATTATTCTACAGCAATCCGTATATTAGGCAGTGAGGGACTAGACAAACCAGTTTGGAGCTATCAACACCCTAAGGTTCGCTTTCCACCAGCCGCTCTTATTTCACCCAACGGAAATTGGGTAGCTCTTGAAACTTTTCAGGCAATTGATGTAGAACAAGACATATATAACCTATCTATGCAAGTGGTTAATTGGGCTTCAGGTGAATCAGTGTCAGGTCAATTTGATAACCTGACTTTAACCAGAGCGATAACCGACGGGTGGGTGAATGATTCACAATTTGCTTTTGCTCTTGATGATGAAGAAGAGACGTTGCATTGGCTTATTTGGTCACCTTTTGATAATTCACAACAGATGCTGACGGTAGAAGTGCCTGGGATTGGTCTGAGTTTGAGGCGAAATTTTTATGGGTATCCTACGCTCGACCCTCGACTTGAGTTTCTTGCTTATGTTTGTGAGTTGTGCGAAGAAGCTGAGTACACGATCAAGAGTTTGGTATCTGATCGATCAAGCTGGTCTATTGACTTGGGTACCAAGCCATCTGGCATTTATCGTGATGTAGTTCGCTGGTCTCCTGATGGCGATCATTTAGCTTTTGTTGTAGATGGGGAGCGAGATATAAATGATCAAGTATGGGTTTTTACCCGCGAAGGTCAGTTACTTTATAAGATTATTTTACCGGATAGTCTTGAGGGTATAGGTGCATTATCCTTAACTTGGTCACCTGATGGTCAATATTTAGCTTTCGTTTGGAGCAGGGCTGATTCTAGTGGAGAGACAATACAAACACTGTCATACATCTCGCTTGCGGATGGCTCCGTCACAGATGTGTGTGTTGATATGCACAACAGTCACCCTGTTTGGTCGCCTGACAGCAGTAAAATTGCCTTTAATCGGCCGATTAATGGGGAGGAAACGGGTGGTTTTCTTTCGGTTGTAGATTTGGTTGCTAAGGATGCTGTATACATGCCCCATCCTGATGCTTTTGTCTTAACACATTGGGTTAGTTTGCCATGAGATAGCAGTTGTTGTCCGTCATCCGTCGTCGAAAACGGCCGTTTTCCAACCACAGATGAACACCGATAAGCACAAATTTTTGTCCGCGTTTGTCCGTGTTTGTCCGCGTCCTATCGGGAAAGTTGGGGGGGAAACGGCCGTTAAAAAAATCCGCGTAAATCCGCCCCAATCCGCGTCATCCGCGATGCCATGTTTTTTGCAGAAACGGCCGTTTTTGCGAGCATAGAAGCACCAAAAGCAGTTGCACGTTAACATTTTGGGGAAATATCATCCAATGGTCTTTTATCGAAAAACGGCCGTTTTGCCTCCATAACCAGGGGCAGCGGGTAAAGACGGTGGAGCCGGCCGGAAAGACGACGTATTTCCCCTTCCCGAATTATGAGGAGACGGTGGTGGGGAGCAGTACGATTCAGCGGAGCAGCTACATGCTGGCGGGGCAGGTGGTGGCGTTTCGGGTGGCGGGCGACCCGGTGACGGCGAACAATGGGCTGTTTTTTATCTACGGCGACCATCCCCGCCTACGCGAGGACAAGCTTGGGTTCGACCAGCGTGCTGCAAAAGAGTGGAGACACGCAGCCAGTGGCGGGGTCGTGGGCGCGGTACAGGCCCTACGGCAGCTACCGCACCACCCCAACGCAGACCCTAACCGACCGCGACTTTACGGGGCAGCGCAAAAACCGCGAGCTTGGGCTGCTGTACTATAACGCACGTTTTTACCACCCCGGCATTGGCAGATTTATATCGGCTGACACGATTATTCCCGACCCAACAAACCCGCAAACCCTTAACCGCTATACGTACACGATTAACAATCCCCTAAAATATATTGATCCAAATGGCCATTGCTTTCTCCTAGCTGGCATTGATCTGGCGGTATGTATAGGAGCCGCAGCTGTGCTTTCAGTTGTGGCAGTTGACCTAGCTACACCGAATTCGGATATTATTGGTGACGTTGCCCAAGCTTTAACCGATACATCATACGCAATTCAAGATAGAATTGTTTACGCTTCAAATGAGGCTGCTGATGATGCTCAAAAGGCTCTTAGTGCTTTCAGGGAACTTTTGGGTGGCAGCGTTTCTGGTAGTCCGGGAGATTTCGATCCGAATAATGACAAAACTTCTTGGAAAGTAGGAGAAAGGATTGACAAATCATCTTCATCAGGTCAATATCCGGATTGGGATACTGTAAGAGAACGATATTGGAAAAATCGAGCGGCCAGTGCTCAGGAGGGAGAATTTTCATCTCAAAATTTAGCAAACATGAGAAATGGAAATGCCCCAAAAGCTAGGGTAAGTGTTCAATTGCCAGATGGCTCTACAGAAACTCGACTTGTGTCTAAGGAATTACATCACATCAATGGCCGCGCTATTTCCAATCCGCACCAAATAAGCAATTTACAAGAGCTCTGGCCTTGGGAACATGCGCAGATCGATCCTTCTAGGTATCCAGGTTATAAATTTTTGGAGTTTCTAAGATGAGTATTAACTTTGATAACGTAAACGTATACGAAAGGCTGTTAAGGGTTTGTAAGTTGTTTGCAGTACACCCTCTGTCATCTATTGAGTCGGAAGAGTTTTTTCGGCTGTTAGTAGCACAATATGTTAAGCAGGGAGACTTAGATGATTTTGAGGAATGGGTGTCTGAACAACTACTTGTTTATTTTAAATATGTAAAACATAAACCAAGATGGTTGCAAGACCCAGAATGGCCTTTCTCTAATGGCTTACCAATGATATTTGTAGGGCAATTTGATATTGATCCATTGGAACTACCAAATAGCACATCTTTATTCCACGATGCAACATCCATTTATGTCTTTATTGGAAATAAATCTTTGCCTGTAGCCATTATGCAACAATATTAGCCCACATCTTATTGTGCATTGTGAAACAGACAGGAAAACGGCCGTTTTCCCCCATTCACCCCGTCGTCGGTCATCCGTCGTCCTGTGAGAGAGATGAGGGGAAAACGGCCGTTTTTGGACACGGAAGCACGCGGAAGGACACGGAGAAAAGTTCCGTGTAAGTCCGTGTCCTTCCGTGTACCGTACATTTTTTGGGGGAAAAACGGCCGTTTTGCAAATAAGACGATGCTGGGGACGAGCAGCGGGGGGATGGTGGCGGGGTCGTTGGCGCGGTACAGGCCATATGGCAGCTACCGCACCACCCCGACGCAGACGCTGACCGACCGCGACTTTACGGGGCAGCGGGAGAACCGGGAGTTTGGGTTGCTGTATTACCAAGCCAGGTATTATTTGCCGGGGGTAGGGCGGTTCATCTCGGCCGATACGATTGTCCCCAACCCCGCCAATCCTCAAAGCTACAATAGATACACCTATGTGGAAAATCGGCCTATTAATCTTATCGATCCATCGGGCCATTGTGCCTCAACCGAATTGCCTGATGGTTCTTTTGCTCGAAGTGCGGATGATGCCGACTGTTGGGAACAATATGATAGCTTGGTCGCTCGCTTTACTAAGGCAGGGCATTCTGCTCAATGGATATTAAACAGGATTGGCAGCGGTGCTGGTTACAAGTTTAAAGATATGGGCATTGTGCGAGTCCAAGACACCTATGTCAATTGTGGCCGGGATTTTGATTGTTCTAAGAGGAGCGAGGGATCGCGTAGAAAAAATCAATATTATCAAGAACAGTCGTGCCAGCCCTGGGATGATTGTTATACGCCTGTATTTGACGGCGATTGGGGTGTTGAGCTTGGTACGCCTATCGGTGCTTATGAATTCAATACTGGTGGGAATTCAATCAATTTTGGTACTGATGCAGGTGGATGTATGCCAGGGGCTTGGGTTTGTGGTGGGGCAGGGCCTGAATCTCAAATCAGTACTGACTCCTGGGAAACAAGTACAGGGGTAAATCTTTTTGCTGGACTTGGGGTAGGTGGAGAAGTTGGAAATATAGGGGTTGGTATTTGGGGAGGAACAGAAGTTACTACCATTTCTAATCAGCCTGAGCTAACTGTAAGTTACTCAAATCTTATTCATGCTGAATTCGCAGGGTTCTCGATAGAATTAAACTACACACCAAGTGAATTTAGATGAACTGGAAGTATAACAATTATGTTCGTACTATTCAATTTAGGTGGAGCCATAATTTTATGTATCATGATATATCGTATGCAACGAGACAAGAAGTTAAAAGTCACTTTAATTACTGGTCCAGCAACTAAGGTACAATCAATTGTACTATCAGGCAGAGGGTTAATAGTTGCTACAATTGGTTGGGGGATCAGTGCTATGCTACTTATACTCTCTGGATTAGGCTTGCTTTTCGCTTATAAGAACTTGGAGGCGTCGCTATTTCTAACACTTATTGGTATTGCATGTGCAGTTGTGACTTTGTTAATTAGTAGTAGTTTGTCGCAGAAACCAAAATAGGACGTACACCAACAGAGATAAACGCAGAGGTGGTTGGTTATGTTGGCAAGCCCAAACGTTGAAAACGGCCGTTTTCCCCATTCATCCTGTCGTCGGTCGTCCGTCGTCAAAAACGGCCGTTTTCTAGGGTGAAGTCGTGATGGCATGGGCGGGAAACGGCCGTTTTTGGACACGGAAGGACGCGGAATTACACGGAAAAAGTGTCCGTGTTCATCCGTGTCCTTCCGTGTACAGCAAATTTTTGGGGGAGAAACGGCCGTTTTTGGGTGTTGCACGTTGGGAAGTTGGGGGAAAAACGGCCGTTTTTGGGCGCTGTATGTTGAGAAGTTGGGGGGAAAAACGGCCGTTTTTTGGACACGGAAGCACACGGAAGGACACGGATGAAAATGTGTGTGCATCCGTGTCCTTCCGTGTTTTTGTGAGTTGGTGGGGGGAAACGGCCGTGAGAAAATCCGCGTCAATCCGCCCCAATCCGCGTTATCCGCGCTGTCATTTTTTGCAGAAACGGCCGTTTTTCACCATCCCACCTCCTTCATCACCAGCCGCTGTACCTTTGCTTCGCGTAGGGATAGGATCGCAGTGTAGCCAAAGCCGATGATGCAGGAGAGCAGCAGGAACAGTGACCCTAAATTATGCTGCCACAGTGCCAGCAGCAGCCCCAAAAGGGCGTAGAGCAGCAGGAATAGCTCCACCCAGACGATGTTGTCAAAGCCGAGGTAGTAATGGGTTGAATAGGTTTCGCGCCCTTTGGGGGTGCGGATGAAAGGGTGGGTGTGGCCGAAGAAAGCTTGGAGGACAGAACGGCCGTTATTGGCCGCCAACCCAATCGCCAAAACCAGCAGTGTGGGAAAATGCCTCAGCCGCTGCCGCCAATCGGGGTGCAGCACCCACTGTGCCAGCACAAACAGCAGCGGCTGCCCCAGCCCCAGCAGGCTAAACAGCAGCATCCCCGACGAAAAGCGATAGTCAAGCAGCAGCAGCGGAATTTGCAGCAGCAGCAGCACAATCATTAGCAGGTGGTGGATATAGGCCGAAAGCGAGACCAGGGCGTAGAACCGCGCCAGCAGCGAATGGTTGCGATCCCACAAAATTTGCCAGCCAAATTTGAGCAAGCATTGAGTTGCCCCCTTTGCCCAGCGCCCCTGCTGATTTTTGAAGGCGGTGATAGTGTTGGGCAGTTCGGCCGGTGCGACTACCTCATTGAGCATCCGAAACTGCCACCCTTGCAGCACGGCGCGGGTGGAAAGGCACAAATCCTCGCAAACGGTGTCGTCTTGCCAGCCGCCTACGCTGTCTATGCAGCCGCGCCGCCACACCCCGGCCGTGCCGTTGAACTTGGGGAAAAGGTTGGCGCGGAAACGGACGGTTTGGTCCATGACAAAATGTTTGTCCATGGCGATGGCCTGGGCGGCCGTGAGTGGCGAATCGTCGGGGTTGAGATGCCCCCAGCGCCCCTGGATCAGCCCCTGGGAGTGGTGGAGGAAGTGGGGATGGTTTGGCGCAAAAGTGGGCGGGAGGAAGAAATCGGCATCAAAAATGGCAACATATCTCTCGGCGCTGGCAAGGGCGTGGGCGAGGCACCGGCTTGAAGCCGTGCTGGTGGCTGCGGTGAGAAGCTGGATGCTGACTCCCTGCGCCTGATAGCCGCACGCAAACGGCCGCTTTGCCGTTGTGTCATCGGTTGAATCATCTACCACCCGGAATTTGCAGCCGGTCGGGGGTAATCGAGGAAATTGGGCCGTTTGTACTGCCGTTCCACCGTAAAGCGTTCATTAAAAATGGGTTGACGGTGACGGCTGGTAACTCGGCCTCATCCACAGAGGGGCAGGAAACTGGTCGCCGGTGCCGCCAGTAAAGCCAGGCTGTCAGCAGCTCCATCAGCCCGTAAACCGACATTGCTGCCACGGTGAGGAGGTAAAGCGTGGGAAGACGGCACTATGACGTTGTAGCATCAGCTTTTTGGCGCAAAATTTGGGGCTTCCCATTTCATTAGGCGACTTTTTCCGTATATCGTTTAAAATTGCGTTCAGCATCCATAGTTTTGATTATACCCTCACCGCGTAAACGACGGAGACAGGGCTAATGCCCTGTTTCTGAGGATTGAGATTGAGATTGAGATTAAGGAGGGTTTACACCCCAATCTCCAATTCCCCAATCTCGGACTGATTGCGCCTAGGTGGGTTGCGGAACGGCTGCTTTCTTCCCCAATCCCCCTTCACCTTCCGGCTCATCCGGCAGAACGGGGCAGTTCGCTTCTCCAGGCTGCGACGCGGGGCAGGTGAAGCCAGCATAGGCTGGTGGCAAGAGGAAGGTGGCGGCATAAACAGCCCAATCCCGCGCCCTGGACCCCACGCCAACGAGAGATTGCCGCCGACAAACGTGGTGCCAGGCTAGTGCGCCCCTTCATCCAGCAGCGCTCAAAGAGGCGGTCGGCTAGGGCCAGCCAGTAAGAAGGCGGAGCGGCATCATGGAGCGGGAGATCATGGTGCGGATGGCGAAGACGCGCCCCTGCACGTCGGGGGCTATCTTGCTTTGGAAGATGGCCTGGCTGGTGCCGCCGCCCAGCGGGACGCAGATCATGAGAATGAAGAGACCCGTGGCGACAAAGACGGTGGATGGCTGCAACCCGGCGATGAAAACACCCAGCGAGGCGATGGTGATGAGGCCAATGACGGTGGGGATGCGGTTTTGCTTGGGGCCACCCCAGGCGCTCATGATGATGCTGCCCGCCAACATGCCGATGCCACCGATGGCTTGCACCGTGCCGAGAGCGGCGGAATTGCTGAAGGAGAGAACGAGGGGGCCTAGCAAAACGGCCGTAAAATTTAAAAAGAAGTTGACCAACGCGAAGTAAACCAGCAGCCCAAACAGGCCGCTGCGCTGGCGCAGATAATGCCAGCCAAACCATGCTTCTTGCCAGAGCGAGGTGGCGGGGGCGGAAACGGCCGTTTCCTGGCGCGGCGGCTGCGGAATTTGCACAACGAGCAGGGCACCGACGGCAAAGAAAAAGGTCACAAAATCGATAACCACCAGCCCGCGCAGCCCGATGAGGCCAAACAGCACCCCAGCCAGCAGCGGCGCAATCAGCATTTCCAACGCTTGTCCCATCTGCATCAGCCCGTTGGCGCGGCCTAAATCCTTTTTGGGCACCAGCAGTGAGACCGAGGCGGTGTAGGCGGGTTCCTGGAAGGTGGAGAGGACGGAGCCGATGGCGGCGATGAGGTAGATGTGCCACACCTGTAGCTGCCCGAAGGTGAGCAGGACAAGTGCGCCTACGGTGAGCAGGGCACTGCCGGTGTCGGACAAAATCATCACCCAGCGCCGATTCCAGCGGTCTACGAGCGCGCCGGCGATGGGGGAGAGCAAGATGCGGGGCAGGTTGCCAAACATGACGGTGAGGGCAAAGGGGGTGGCCTGCCCGGTTTGATCATAAATCCAGACGGCCAGCCCAAAGCTGGTGAGGCCGGAGCCGATGATGGAGATGATTTGGCCGAGCCAGATGATCATAAAGGTTCGCATGGTGCGCGGCGTGGAAACGGCCGTTTCTGCTTGGGACATGGGTTAATCCTCCAAGAAATTGGGACGCGGACAAACGCGAACAAACGCGGACAAAGAAAGGAACCTACTCTGGTCGCTTGTCGCTTTTGTAAATCCTGTCTAAAAAATTATTCTTCCGAAAAATAGAGGCTAGGGTAGAAGGCGATGGTGAAGGCGTAGTTGTGGTGTGGTTCGCTGTCGTCATCGCTGTTGGCCGCGCCAAAATCCTTGATCAGCGTCTCTAGCCGTTCGATGAATTCGGGCAGGCGGCTTTCTGGTACGCGGGCGGTTTCGCGGGTGAGGACGGCGCGGCGCAGTTGTTCCGGCTTGCCTTGGTCTATTGAGAGAGCGCGGGCTTGCACGGTACGCAGGAAATCTTCGCGGGTTGTGTCCATGGTGCTGATGATAAGGGAGCTGATGGTGTCACGGCCGGCCGACGTGCCAAACGAGAGCAGCTCTGGGGCTATGTGAAAGGTGTGGGCGACGGCGCGGTAATCTTTTTCCTGCAAATTGGCAACCATCCGTGTTTCTGCCACCTCGATGATGCCGTGTTTTTCCAGCAGGCCGATGTGGTAATAGAGCTTGCTGGGTGCCAGCCCCAGTCGCTCCGCCACCTGCTTGACGGTGAGGGGTTCCATGATGAGCAATTCAACGATTTGGTTGCGGAGTGGGTCGGCTACCACCCGCAGTGTGTCAAGGTCGCCAATTGTAAATGTTTCTGTTGGTACGTTTTTTTTTATCAATTGCCTTTTTCCTGTCGTTAAAATATATTTTAATGATAAATCATAGTTTACCGATACGAAAGGATTTGTCAAGGGGGAAAACGGCCGTTTTCAAGTTAGACGACGGCCACCGACTAGGCAACTTGTGGGAGAAGGTTGGCGCGATGCGCGGATGATACGGATTTTTTTCTTATCCGCGAAAATCCGCTTCGATCCGTGTTATCCGCGCATCTATTTTCTTGTTCCGAGAGGTGGTTAGGGTTGGGCTAACAATTGTAGGAGCCGTTCATTAGGGGGTAATGGCAGAAAAGTGTCCCATTCCAGAAAATACCCTTCGGGGTCATAGCCAACGAAGATGTGGACGAGGTTGCTTTCGTCGGTTACGGCAGGGGTGCGGAGGCGGAAGTCGGGATGGGCGGCAGCGTGGGCAAACCAGCCGTTGACATCATCAGTGAAGAAGGAAACCGTGACCGCTTTTTGCTCGGTAGCCGGGTGCATTCCCTTTTCGCCGGAGACGGGGCCAAGAAAACTGCTGCCCGTGACCTGATACACCTTGGCCCATCCCTGGTCAACCAGCAAATTGATCCCCAGCAGCGATTCATAGAACTGTTCGGCGCGGGCAAGGTCGTTGTAGTAGAGCCAAAGAACGGTGGCACGAATTTCTAGCTCCGGCGGGCGCGTGCCGCCGACGCTGTAGGTGGGCGGCAGGGCGGCGAGAATGGGGAGCAGGGTTTCGTTTTCGGGGTGGAGGTTGAACCGTTCGATTTCGAGGTAGTAGCCTTCGGGGTCGAAGGCGACAAAGCCATCGTGGGCGGAACCTTCGCGCCGCTGGTAGGGGTTGCGAATGGGTACGCCCAAGCGGGTGAGGTAATCGTACCATCCTTCGACCTGCTCGGTGACGAGGGCGATGGCGACGCTTTTGGGTTCGTCGGCGCTGTGCATCCCGGATGCCACGTCAACAAGGGTGAGGTAGCTGCTGTGGGCGACGCGCATGATTTTGGCGAAGCCGTAATCAACGGCCGTTTCCAGCCCCATCACATCCCGATAAAACGCCCATGCCTTGTCCACATCCTGGTAATAAAAAAAGGCATTGGTTGCCTGAATAGATAAATGGCTCATTTCTTGCCTCCTGTTGATAGTGAGAAGTATAGTAAACCTTAGGAGGTTGTTATGCAACGACTACAGCTTGTGGTGCTTGATGATTATGAGGGGCAAATGGCGACGGCGCCGGCGATGGCGCGGCTGCGGGAATTGGCGGAGGTGGTGGTGTTGAAACGGCCGTTAACCCCCGCCGACCATCCCTTGCTCAGCCAGACCCATATTTTGTTTGCTATTCGTGAGCGCACCCGTTTGGATGCCGATTTTTTTGCCGCTTGCCCGAACCTACGGCTTGTCTTGCAGAGCGGCGGTCACGCCTATCATCTGGACAAAGCGGCGGCGACGGAGCGGGGGATTGTGGTGGCCTTGGGGCGGCAGATCAAGATGCCCACGGTGGCGATTCCTGAGCTGACTTTTGGCCTGATCTTGTCCTTGAAGCGGCAAATTCATGCGCTGAATGCCCAAATGGCGCAGGGGGCGTGGCCGACGACACCCATGGGGTCGTCCTTGGCGGGGAAAACGTTGGGCATTTTGGGGTACGGCCGGCATGGCCGCCCGGTGGCGCGGGTGGCGCAGGCGTTTGGCATGAAGGTGGTTGCTTGGGATCGCAGCGGCAAACCTGCCCCATCTGATGACGGCGTGCAGCGGTTGCCGCTGCCAGACACGTTGGCTTGTGCCGATGTGGTCTCTATCCATTTGCGGCTTTCGCCGGAATCAACGGGGTTGATTGGGGCGGCCGAATTGGCGCAAATGCGGTCGGATGCACTGCTCATTAACACGGCGCGGGGGGCAATTGTGGATGAGGCTGCTTTGGTGCAGGCGTTGCAAACCCATACCATTGCCGGGGCGGGGCTGGATGTCTTTGCCGTGGAGCCATTGCCGGCCGATAGCCCGCTGCGAACGCTGCCGAACGTGGTGCTGACACCCCACATTGGTTGGAAGACGACGGAGATTTTCCATGAGTTTGCGGCGAAGGCAGCGGAACAGTTGGAGGCGTGGATAAACGGCCGTTTATCCACCAGCGACATGCTAAACCCGCCTGTCTAACCCTTGGGCAACACCTAACCCGCCAGATTAAACACAACCCAGGTGAAAACTGGTTTACGCCGCTGCGCGTGAAAATAGGGCAAAATCACGCTTATCTTCTAGCCCACGCTATTCCCACATTATCCTCTTCAATTCCGCCTGATATACCCCGCCAAAACGTTGCTGTTTTTGGGCTAGTTTTCTTGTCTGTACTGTGTGTGACAATAATTGAATAACCTAGGAAGGAGTGTATCATATGAATAAGTATTGGATGGTGTATCGTCCCCAACCCAAGCGTGAATTAGGTGAAGATTTGAGCAGCCGTCAGCCTGATCCTGAGCTGGTAGATGTGCCAGCGCAACCCAGTATGAGTCGAACATGGCTTTTTTTGACAGCGTTGCGCCGCAACATTCGTCGCCTGCGGGTTGGTGGGCAAAGAAAGCGACTGTCTGAGGCGTAAGCCATTCGTTTTTGTAGGGCGGATAGAAGGGAACACAGATGGGTAACTCGTTTGTGTTCCTTTTTTATTGGGCGATCTTTTTGCTGGGCAAATGTTGATCCAAAGATCGGTGTGGCGAAACGGCCGTTTGTGTTACAACAAAGTGCAAACATACAGCCATTCACAAATAATCTCATTGGTGAATGGGAGATTGGTGATTATGAACCTTCGTCAGTCTCTAATCTCCTTTGATTTGCGAGGAACCCATGATAAATAACTACATTTGCATAACCTGCGGCGTGCAGTTTGCCGCCACGGACGAACCGCCCGCTCACTGCCCCATTTGCGAAGACGAACGGCAATACGTACACCCCGACGGCCAACGGTGGACGACGCTGGCGGCACTACGGGAGACGCACCACAACGAATTGACCGAGTGGGAGCCAGGGCTGTGGGGGATTCAAACCGTACCGAAGTTTGCCATTGGACAACGGCCGTTATTGATCCAAGCCACTGGTGGCAACATTTTGTGGGATTGCCACAGCCTGATTGACGACGCAACGGTGGCAGCGGTGGAAAAATTGGGTGGCATCAGTGCCATTGCCATTTGCCATCCCCATTTTTATGACAGCATGGTGGCCTGGAGCCATGCCTTTGGCGGCGTGCCGGTTTATTTACCCGCCGCCGACCAACAGTGGGTGATGCGCTCCGACCCGGTGCTGAACTTTTGGGAAGGCGACACGCTGGAACTGGCCGACGGCATCACCGTCATTCGCTGCGGCGGTCATTTTCCCGGTTCCAGCGTGCTGCACTGGGCGGCGGGGGCTGAGGGGCGGGGGGCGTTGCTGACGGGCGACACGATTACAGTGGTGGCGGATCGGCGGTTTGTGACCTTTATGTACAGCTACCCCAACGACATTCCACTGAACGCAACGGCCGTTAATCGCATCGTTGCCACCGTAGAACCCTTTCAATTTGACCGTATTTATGGGGGTTGGACGGATGCAATTGTGCAGAGCGGGGCGAAAACGGCCGTTTTGCGCTCCGCCGAACGATACATCAAGGCCATCAGTGGTTAAATAGGACGCAGATTGACCTGAGTCATCTGTTTTGATCAGGACTATCAGGATAATCTGCGTCCTATTTTCTTTCTCCGACAGATTACTAGCCGAGCAATGGTTCTTCAAATGGGTAAGTTGACAGAACTTCGTAGCCTGTTTCGGTGATGAGAACCTGTTCTTCCAGCTTCACCCCCTCACGGCCGTTTTTGCGCCCTACATAGCTTTCGACACACAGCACCATCCCCGGCTCCACGATGCCGTCGTAGCCGTAGTTGGCCCAGGCATCGGGGAAGTAAATGCTGGGATATTCGTCGGCCAGGCCAACGCCGTGGTAGAAGAGGGAGTAGCGGTTGTAGCGAGTGGGGTCGGGGAGAACGGCCGTTTCTGTTAACTCCCGAAAGCTCATCCCCGGCCGCAGAATCGCCGTGTTGCGCACAATCTGGTCATAGGCCAGCCCATAAATTTCCCGCTGTTCCGCCGTGGGAGCCACATCGCCACACAGCCACGTCCGCGAAATGTCTACGCAGATGCCGTAAGGGCCAATCAGGTCGGTGTCAAAGGCCATGAGTTCGCCATTTTGGATCGGCCGGCTGCTGCATTCCTGAAACCAGGGGTTGGTGCGTGGCCCTGCCGTCAGCAGCCGCGTTTCAATCCATTCGCCGCCGCGAGCAATATTTTCCGCATGAAGATAGCTCCACAGCCGCTGCTCCGTTACCCCCGGCACAAAGTGGTCGCGCATGGCGGCTATCGCCTGCTCACAGGCCGCAATGGCCCGCCGCATCGCCACAATCTCCTCTGGGTGCTTGATGGCGCGTGCCAATTCCATGATTTCTTCGCCGTTGTGAACCGTTAGCCCCTCGTTTTGCAGCGCCAGCAGCCCCTCCGGGTTGCATTTGTCCAGCGCCAGCCGCCGGTTGCCGCCGCCGTGCTGCCGCACCAAATCGCCGATTTCCGCCGCCCACAGCCGTGCCTGCTCTTCGTATCTGTCCCCGGCAATGAGGTAGTACCAGGCGCGGGCGGTGCGAATTTCGCTAATCAGTTCGAGATGGTCGCTGAGGTGTTCGGCACCGTGGTAATCAAAGAGAATGACAGGCCCTTCGGTGGGAATGTAGGCGTAGCGGTTGGCGTTGTGGAGAATCCAGACCTGCATGTTAGTGGAGTCGGTGGCGTAGCGGATGTTGATGGGGTCATAGACGACGATGCCCGCATAGTCAAAGCGGCGCAAAAGTTGGCGAATGCGCTCCAAGCGATAGCGGCGAATGGTGTCTAGGTGGGGGGCGGGCAGACCGAGTGCTGCCCATTCACCTTCAGCCAGTGACCCCGGCCCCAGCAGGTGGGCATTCAGCCCCTTCGCGTAGGCAACTGTTTCGTCTGATGGGGCTTGCATGGCCCCAATTTTGGCGCGGTGGCGACCGACGATTGTTGTCATAAGCTTATCCCTTGTGCAAAAAATAGGGCGCAGGTTAGCCTGATTGATGACGGTTAATCAAGCCGATTTGCGATGGATTACCCTAGCCTTGGAAGAAGATAAAGTCGAGATCGCCGGGGGAGTGGCCTTGTTCGGTGAGAAGCTGGGCGAGTTCGGCGTGGTGCTGCATCCCGTGCAGCAGAACTTGCTGCAAGATGCGCCAGCGGGGGAAGCTCATAGTGTGGCCGCGCAGCGTGGTTAAATCGGCACTGCCGGCGATGTCGTCGTCGTTGAGGCTGGCAAGCAAGGTGCTCCACTTGCTTTGCTCCTCCAAAAAACTGGTTTTCAGCTTGTTGAGCGTGGGAAATTGGTCGGCGGCAAGGTGGGCGGGCTGCTGACCGGTTTCGAGAGCGGTGCGATAGCTGTAGTCGGTGCTGAGGAGGTGGCTGAGGGTTTGGTGGCAGGTGGAGAAAACGGCCGTTTCTGCCACCTTTTCCACCAACGCCAGCAGCCGCTGGGTGGTGTGCCAATGATAGGCGAACAAGGTTTGGTAATGAGATTGCATGGTCATGAGGAAATTATACCAACCAAGGTTACAAACTTGTATCTTTTTGTCTGCCAGAGAGCATTTCAGTTTTGGGGCATTGATAAACTCACCTCTCCGCAAGCCAATTTCTCAGCCAAGAATTGTCATTTCGACCCTTCGGCAGCCTCAGGGTAGGCTCATGTCTTTGAGGAGAAATCCCACTCAAATGGCGGCTATGAGAACGGGATTTCTCGGAGGACCTCGAAATGACACTGGGTTTCCCATCTACGCAGTTAAAGATTAGGTCAAACTTGTTACCTTATTTTTGCGCAAACAGAGCGCATTTCTATTCAATTTAACATAATCCATGCAAATGGAGGCCGTTTCTATTCAAAGTCTGAGCCACAACGGCCGTTACAGTACCTTTCCAAACAAATAATCAGTTCATCAGCGTAAGGATGCGAGGCCAGCAAATCAATTCGTTTGAGTTGTCGTGCCCGAAAATAGAGCCGACCCGGCACGGCCAACAAATCGCGCACGATGCGTTTAAGACCCCAATCGGCAAAACGGGAATCGGCTAAAGCCTGGCTATGAAAGTCAGCCAGCAAATTATGAGCCAAATCGGTGAGTAAGACCAACGCTTTTTGTGCCATGAAATTCCGCTTACGACGTGCCGATAGATGCAAACCGCTCTTATCGGCACGAAATTGCTCAATTTCAGCTCCCCCTCTCTGGTTATACCGTTGCATGAAGGCTTTCTTAGAAGGAAAAGAGAGCGTGGTGACGTAGTAGCTATGTTTGAGTTTTCCTTTATGTAAACGTCTTTTGACCACCACTTGGACAGGTTGACCGAGGTCAAAAGGGGGTGCCACCCAACCCAAGAGGCTTTGCTCATCATAGACATCCCAACGGGAAACAGAGTCGGCCAACGCTTTGGCTCGCTTACCGGAAAAGCCTTTGCCTAGCACTTGATAACCTCTGGCAAGTAGCCAACGTAGGTTTTCGTCTGTGCCAGAACCACCATCAAGGCGGTAAAGTGTGCGTTTTCGTTGCTCTGGTGCTAACTCAAATGAACTTTCGACACCTAGCACCGCTTGTTGCAAACATTGCATGGTCAACTGGTTACCTGGAAACAGGCCAGACCATAAGGTTTCGTGGTAAGAAATGGCATTGACACGAGCTAATTGGCGCACAATCCTGTTTTTTTACCACTGGCATACCCTTTTTGACCTCCTTCTGCCTGTTGTCCACAGGGTAAAGCCGATAAATCAAAGTCCAATTCCAAAAAGGCACGCCAATCATGATGTCGGACTTGGCTACAACGGTCGCTGATTTGGCGAACGGCAAGCTCCAATTGAGCGAGATTCATTTGAGTTAGGTCATCCAGACCCCTAGAGAGGGTTGATTGGTCAGCAAAGCCACTAATTCGTTTGACTTGTGCCAATTGTTGCTCTGGACGAAGTTTCGTATTGACAACGGAAATGTACTCACAGCCGGCTAGAATGCTCACCAAGGTCTGTTCGAGCTTCTCAGCCAGCGTAAAATCGCCGTTTTGGGTCGCTGATGTGACTGATTGTAAAGGTTCTAGGACTTTTTCGGCCTCATAATAAGCCAACAAAGCCGCTAGGGGTGCATATTGAGTGTTAGTAAATTCGTGGGTCAGACCCAATTCCAGCTTCATCATTTCACGCTCCTCTTGCTCTAAGTCAAATGAACTTTTTGAGGATCGTGGCACAATGTCTGAAAACAGCCTAATCAATACCCAAAATCGGAATAGAAATGCCCTCTGTTTGCAGCTAGGTGTTCAAAATGAATAGAAACCGCCTCTGTTTGCACGTTTTCGTGCAAAAATAAGGTGTTAAGTTTGCCCCCAAACTGAAATACACCCGTCTGCCAATAACAGGTGGCAGGTAGCAAGTGTAGCAGGCACTTGTTACTGGCCTCTTGTTACTTGTGGTTAACGGCCGTTTGTCTCGGCGACGCGAATCGGTATGATTAGCCTCTTTGAACAAAATTTTATAGAACAAAGTGACTAGAGATTAGAGCTTCATGCAATCTCCAATCTCTAATCGCCAATTTCAACCATGCAATTTGAAACATTTCTTAACAAACAAGAAAAAATCGCCGTCGTCGGCCTGGGGTACGTGGGGCTGCCGCTGGCAGTGCATTTGGCGCGGCATTTTGCCGTGGTCGGCTTTGATGTGGCCGAGGCGCGGGTGGCCGAACTGCGGCGCGGCAGCGACCATACCCGCGAGGTCAGCGAGGCTGATTTGGCAGCAGTGTCGCTGCTTTACACCGCCAACCCGGCCGACTTGGCGGCGTGCAAGCTGTTTATTGTGGCCGTGCCCACCCCCATTGATGGGCATCGCATCCCTGATTTGACCCCAGTGCGGCGGGCGTTTGCCACGGTGGGGCAGCAGATGGGGCGCGGGTCGTGTGTGGTGCTGGAATCCACGGTTTATCCGGGGGTGACAGAGGAGATCGGGGTGCCGATTCTGGAAGAAGCATCGGGGCTGGTTTGTGGCCGGGATTTTACGGTGGGGTATTCGCCGGAGCGGATTAACCCAGGGGACAAGGAGCGGACGCTGGAGAAGATTGTGAAGGTGGTGTCAGGGTGGGATGAGAAAACGGCCGTTTTTCTCGCCCAAATTTACGGTCAGGTGGTGGAAGCCGGTATCCACGTCGCTCCCAGTATCCGCGTGGCCGAAGCCGCCAAGGTCATTGAAAACACCCAGCGCGACCTCAACATTGCCCTCATGAACGAACTGTCGCTTATCTTCGACCACATGGGCATTGACACCCTTGACGTGTTGGCGGCGGCGGGAACCAAGTGGAACTTTCTCCCTTTTCGGCCGGGGCTGGTGGGCGGTCACTGTATTGGCGTGGATCCCTACTACCTGACCTTCAAAGCCGAGTCGTTGGGCTATCACCCGCAGATGATTTTGGCCGGACGACGCATTAACGACCGTATGGGTAAATATGTGGCGGAAAAGACGGTGAAGCTGCTGATTGCCGCTGGAAAGCAGGTGCAGGGGGCGCGGGTGGCGGTGTTGGGGCTGACGTTTAAAGAGAATGTGCCCGATTTACGCAACACGCGGGTGATTGACATTGTGCGTGAGCTACAAGATTATCAGGTCAGTGTGCTGGTGCATGACCCTTATGCTGATGCTCAAGAGGCGCAGCGGCTTTATGGGTTGAGCTTGGCCGCATTGGCGGATCTAACCGAGATTGATGCCCTGATTATCGCCGTGGGGCATCGTGAGTATGCGGTGATGGGGCTGGCGGGTTTGGTGGGGTTGTGTACGGCAGAAAGGCCAATTTTGGTTGATGTGAAGGGCGGTTTTGCAGCCGCAGAAGCGGAGCGGCTGGGCTTTAACTATTGGCGGCTGTAGGCAAGGAGGCTGAGGTGATTCGATTGGCGGCAACGGTAGCGATTGTGCAGGATGACAAGGTTTTACTGGCAAAGCGGGAGGATTTTGAGGTGTGGTGTTTGCCAGGCGGCATGGTGGATGTAGGGGAGTCGTTGGCGGAAACGGCCGTTCGTGAAGCCCACGAAGAAACAGGCTTAACCGTTGAGATTACCCGTTTGGTCGGCATTTATTCCGAGATTGGTGCCTGGAATGATATTCATCTGGCGTTGTTTGCGGCGCGGCCCACAGGCGGTGCGCTCTTCCCACAGGCAGATGAAGTGTTGGATTTGCGCTATTTTGCCCCAACTGATTTGCCAGCCGATATGTTTTGGTGGCATCGGCAGCAAGTAGCCGATTTGTTTGCTGGCGTTGGGGGAAGCGCGGCGTGGCGGCAAAACGTGGCGGCACAGCCAGGAGCAACCACGCGGGAGGCACTTTATGCCCTGCGCGATGCGTCGGGTTTGTCCCGGACTGAGTTTTATCATTGGTATTATGAATCATTGGGAGCATACAACATGAACCGCCAAGCGTAAGTGGTTATTGGATACATAAAACTGCTTTGCTTCCATGATTTTGCGGTCTTGAATGGGGCGGGACGGGGAAAAGTGGGAGGGAAAAAAGTGTGAATTTTCTTGCCAGATAGGAATCTTTAGGCAACAATTTCGCGGTTCTAATTTGGTTCAGATTTAGGCGCAACCCCCCTTTGCATTTGGTGTCTAAGTCAATCTGCGCTCTCACTTTTGCTAGGCTGGCAAAGGTCAGAATGTGTGGAGGAAGGTCTTGAATAAATGGTTGTCTAAAAGTGTTCGTGTGGCACTGGTTGTGTCGGTGCTGCTGGCTGGTGTGTGGCTGATTAGCCGTTCATCAGGCCCTGCCGCAGAAACTGTTGCGCGTTATGATGCTGTACAGCAAGCGTTGGCTCCTGGTCGAACAAGAGGTGAGGGAGGAGAAACGGCCGTTTCTCCCGAACAAGCGGCTGAAATTGTCCAATTTACGGCCGTTCGCCCCGCCTCGGTTGACATGAGCAGTATGCCCAGCCGCCCCAGCAAGGAAGACCGCCTACAGCAGCAATATCTGGCTGGCGAAATTGACATCGAGGCCAACGAAGGGCCGGTTAGCGAAGCCGTTTATGAAACACTGCTGGCCGAATCGCTGGCGCAGAAGCCGGATCGTTCGGTGCAAAGTTATAGCGTACAGTCCCTTGCTTCTACCCTGACGGCCGGCACCAACTTCAAATCCATAGATTACACTCAGTCTCAGCAAGGTGTTCCCCCCGACCCCGACATTACTGTTGGTCGTGACCACATCATCGTCGGGGTAAACACTAGCTTCCAGATCTTCGACAAATCGGGCAACAGCCTGGTTGGCCCTACCCTCTTTTCAGATTTTTGGGGTGCCAACTGTGGCACCGGCAGCGGCGTTGTCATGTTTGACCCCTATCTGGACTATGATGAAAAGGAAGGACGCTACATCCTCGGCATTACCGCCTATGATCCCAATGTCAACGGTGGCGACAACGGTTATGCCTGTATTGCCGTCTCTCAAACCGACAATGCCACGGGGCAATGGTGGCTTTACTCTTTTGACGGCAACCCTGGCACCGGCACCGACTACTTCTTTGACTATCCCCATTTGGGTGTTGGGCAAAACGCCCTCTACCTGTCGGCCAACATGTTTGGTGCCTCCTTTGTGCGCAATCACGTCTTTGCCTATGACAAATTTGCCATGTATGCCGGGCAATCGGCCAACAGCGTTAAAATCAACGTTGGCAGTGCCAACTTCACCATCCAGCCCGCCAAAATGCACGGCTACACCACCGGCGGCTGGCCGACCAACGCCAATGAACCCCACTACTTTGTGGATGCTCAATATGGCAATAACCAAAATCGGCTGACTGTTTGGAGAATGACCGATCCCTTTGGCGCAGCTTCTTTGACGCAGGCGGGTACGGTCACGGTCAACAGCTATAGCTTGTCTGTGAGCCAGCCGCAGCTTGGCGGCAGCAACATTCAGGGCAATGATAACCGGCTGCTGGATGTGAAATATTGGGGTGGCAAGCTGTATACTACCCACACCGTAGGCTGTAATCCCGGCAGCGGCACCGTCAACTGTATTCGCTGGTATGTCATTGACGTAAGCAGCGGCACACCAACGCTGCTGGATCAAGGTACTCTTGCTTCCAATGGCGACTATCGCAGCTTCCCTGCCATTGCTCCTAACGCTTGTGGCGATATGTTGGTTGGCTATACCAAGACGAACACCAGCATTTATCCCAGCGTTTATGTCGCCGGCCGTGAGGCTGGTGATGCAGCGGGACAGTTAAAACAGGAAACGCTGCTCCATGCGGGCGAGGCGTTCTATACGGCCTATGACAGCGTGCCGCGCCGTTGGGGTGACTACACTGGCATGGGGATTGATCCGGATGGGGTAACGTTCTGGTATGTGGGTGAATATTCACGTAACCAGGCAACAGCCCGCTGGTCTACGTGGGTAGGTTCATACACCTGGCCTGGCTGTAATGTTGGCCCCACGCCAACCCCTGGCCCCACGGCAACTGCGACTAATACGCCGCCGCCGACTAATACGCCTGGGCCAAGCAGTTGCACGACGTATGCGAGCAGCGATGTGCCCAAAACGATTTCCACTAGCGGTACCCCTAGCGTGAGTTCGGTGGTGACTGTGCCAACTGGCGGTACGATTACTGACATCAATGTGTTGGGGTTGAATGGGACGCACACCTGGATTAATGATTTGGACTTTAATTTGACGAGTCCGCAGGGAACGGCCGTTCAAATCATGGCGCAATCCTGTTCCAGCGAAGACAACTTTAGCCTCAGCCTGGACGACGAAGCCGCACCCGGAAGTTGGCCGTGTCCACCGGTAGGTGGTGGCACCTACCAGCCCAGCAGCTCGCTATCAGCCTTTGACGGGCAAAACAGTGCTGGCACCTGGACGCTGCGGGTTGACGACAATGCTAACCTCGATGGCGGCAGCCTGAACGGTTGGAGCTTGGAAGTGTGTACCGAAGGCGCTGGCCCTACGGCGACCAATACTCCCGTTCCGCCCACACCAACCAATACACCTGTGCCACCTACGCCGACGAACACCCCCGTTCCGCCTACGCCAACCTTCACACCTGTTCCTGGTGGTGACGAGTTGATTTATGTTAGCTCGACGACAAACGGCAATGCCAATGGGCTGGCGTATAATGACGAAGATATTATTGTGCGGAACCAGACAACGGGCGTATGGTCGCTCTTCTTTGATGGCTCGGATGTGGGGTTGACGACCAGCGCAGCGGATGTAGATGCGTTCTATTTGATGAGTGACGGCAGCTTGTTGTTGAGCTTTGTGGGTGATCCTAGCATTACCGGGCTTGGGACGGTTGCCAGAAGTGACATTGTGCGCTTTGTGGGGACGCTGGGCAGCAACACGTCGGGTACGTTTACGATGTATTTCGACGGATCGGATGTGGGGTTGACGACAACGGCGGAGAATATTGATGCAATGGGGGTGGATGGAAACGGCCGTTTGCTCATCAGCACCACCGGTAATCCCGGCGTCACCGGGTTGACTGGGTTGACAGATGAAGACGTGATTGCTTTTACACCTTCCTCATTGGGAGATACAACGGTCGGCAGTTGGAGCTACTACTTTGACGGCTCCGACGTTGGCCTGGCTGATAGCAACAGCGAAGATGTGACCGGCAGTTGGGCAGATGCCAACGGCGACCTCTACCTTTCTGCGCTTGGTGCCTTCTCGGTGTCGGGTGCCAGCGGTGATGGTGCCGACATCTTCCGCTGCGCCTCCTTTGTCTCTGGCAGCACTACAAGCTGCACCTTCTCCCTCTATTGGGATGGTTCAGTAAACGGATTTGCCGGGGAAGTGATGGATGGGCTGTTTATTGACAAGCCATAGCCAAATAGTTTAGTGCGTGATGCGTGGTGCGTTATGTTTTGACGCACCACGCATCACGTGATGACTTTGCCAAATAGGCAGGGCTACGCTTGTTGTTGCCTTTCCCGCATCGCCTGTAGCGTTAGAATTTCACCGCAGTGGCGCACGCTGTCCTGGAAAACGTGGCGCACCCAAGCATAGACCGGCTGCTCATTTTTGCCCCACTGTCGTAGTTCATCCAAGCCACCTTCTGGCAGACCGCGCAAATAATCATAGATGGCCTGGTGGGTTTGATCGAAGTAGTCAAACAGCAGGGCACGTTCAAACTGGGGGATGGCCGCAACTTCTTCAGCCGTGTAGCCGATTACGGAGCCAAACCCGGCGATCCCTAGCCCGCGTGAATCATAATTCACTTGTTTGTCCCAGCCGTCCCGAAACCACAATTCATCTTCCTGGGTTTGCCCCTGCAAAAACCGTACCAAAAACACATCCAACATGCGTGCCACGTGCCAGATGGTGACGTTGATGCTGTTTGCGGCAGGGTCAGGCGTCCAGTAAAGTAGTTCAGTGGGCATGTCGGCCACCTCGTTTTTAATCCAGTTGGCGTTGAATTCCATCAAATCTATGAGCATTTCTATTGGGGTCATTAACATCTCCTTTTTTGGAAGCATTATGGGAAAAGTTGGGGCAGTGTCAAGCTGGGGTTACAATGGGGTCATGAATGATCTGCGAGAGATTGCCCCTTTGTTGTTGGCCTGGTGGGATGCTGGGCATGAGTCGTTGCCGTGGCGGGAGACCAAAGACCCATACCACATTTGGGTGTCGGAGATTATGCTGCAGCAGACGCAGGTGGCGACGGTCATTCCTTATTATGAGCGTTGGCTGGTGCGGTTTCCCACAGTGGAGACGCTGGCAGAGGCATCGCTGGATGAGGTGCTAAAGCTGTGGGAAGGGTTGGGTTATTACAGCCGGGCGCGAAATTTGCACGCGGCGGCAAAGATGGTGCTGGAGCGGTTTAACGGCCGTTTACCCCCCACCGCCGCCGACCTCCAATCCCTCAAAGGGATTGGACGCTACACCGCTGGAGCCATCGCCTCCATTGCCTTTGATGAGCCAGCCCCCATTCTCGATGGCAATGTTATCCGCGTTTTCAGTCGGCTGACCGATCTTGACGAGGATGTGACGACTACGGCTGCTAAAAAGCGGCTGTGGCAGCTTGCCACCGAGGTTGTGCCTACCAAACGGCCGGGTGATTTTAACCAGGCGCTAATGGAATTGGGGCAGCAGGTGTGTGCGCCAGCCAGACCATTGTGCCTGCTTTGCCCGCTGCAAAGCCTGTGCCTGGCACGGCAGTGCGGGACGCAGCTAGAGCGCCCGGTGCGCCCACCGCGTAAAAACACGCCCCACTATGATGTGGCGGCGGGTATCATTTGGCAAACGGAGGAGCGGGGGGAAAACGGCCGTTTTTTGATTGCACAACGGCCGTTAGAAGGGTTGCTGGGTGGTCTGTGGGAATTCCCCGGTGGCAAGCAGGAGCCAGGGGAAACGCTGCCGCAAACGTTGGTGCGTGAGATTGAGGAAGAGTTGGCACTCACCATTCGCGTAGACAGCTTTCTGGTAAGCATTAAACACGCCTTTACCCATTTTCGCATCACCGTCCACGCCTTTCATGCCACCCATGTGGCGGGCGTGCCGCAGCATTTAAGCGTGGCAAACCACGCCTGGGTGACGTTGGCCGATTTAGACAACTACGCTTTTGCGCTCACCAACCGCAAAATCATTGCTGCATTGAGGAATTGGAGATTGGAGATTGGAGATTGATCAGATTCCCAATCTCCAATCTCTAATCTCTTTCCCCTTTCACGCTCTCTTAATGGTTTGGCCTGTCGTTTGGCGTATCATATTTTTATGGCTCAACCAACTGCATCCGGCTTCTTCGATACTCTCACCATTTCCAAAGCGGCGATGGCACTTTACCGCGAAGCGCGGCAGGCTTCCAAGCTGCATGAACACCGTCGTGCCATTACGCTTTATTCCGAAGCCTATGCCTTTCCTGAGACTTCGTCGCTTTTTCGAGCGCGGCTGCTAGAGTATCGTGGCGAAAGTCATTGGCTGCTGTGCGAATTTAACCAGGCAGAACAGGATTATGAAGCAGCGTTAGCGCTGTGTAATGAGCCAGATCAGGCGGCGCGGGTGCGAGTGCGGTTGAGTGAGATGGCAAATTTTTTAGGGGATTACGGCCGTTCTCTCGAATTATGTCAACAGGCACTGGAAGAAAGCAAGCTGGCGAGCAGCGTGCTGGTGACGGCGTGGGCACGTCGGGGCGTGGCGATTGCTCTACGGCAGCAGGGCAACACCGAACAAGCATTGAGCTATTTGACCCAGGCGTTGGCGACATTCCGCACCATGGGAGAGGCGCGGGAACAGGGACGGATTTTGGTCAGCATTGCTCGTACCCATTTGATGCGCGGCGAATACCAGCGGGCGGTGACGGCACTGCAAGAAGCACTCCACCTGTTCCGTTCGCTTGATGATCGCTGGCGCATCACCCAGGTTTTGAGCGATTTAGGTGAGTGTTACCAGGGATTATATGACCTGGAGACGGCACTTGAGTTTCATGAACGGGCACTTGTTCTGGCGCAGGAGCAACAGATTCATATTTTCTTGCCCCAAATTTACCGCAATTTAGGTTTTGTGTTGGTGCAGTTGGGTCAGATTGACGCGGGGATGGTTTATCTGGGGCGTTCATTGGAGGAGGCGCAGACCTTACAGGCTCGTGAACAAGAGGTGCTGTCGCTGTATCAATTAGCGCAGTCATGTCTTTTTGCCACCAGCCAGCCCGAACTGGCGAAGCGGTATGTGGCGATGTTGAAGCAGTTGGCAGAGGCGTTGCAGGCGGCTCGCTTTTGTGCTCTAGCTGCTTTTGCTGAGGGGGAATTGTTGTTTGCGTGTGGGGAGCGGCAAACGGCCGTTTCTTCTCTCGAACGGGCACTGATTTGGGCACAAACGGCCGTTGATCGCGGCATCCTCTGGCAGCTCCACGCCGCCATGAGCCGCATGGTAGACAACCCCGAAATCGCCAACATCCACCGCAGCATCGCCGCCGAATTTCTGCGCCAAACTGCCGAGCCGCTGCAAGACCCCCAGGTCAAAAAACGCTTCCTCCAAGCCCCACCCGTGGCCGCTATTTTACAGGCTACCACAGTTGACCTCAACCCCCTCTAACGCTATAGTTTTGCCTGAATAATGCAGGTTACAAGTTGCAGGTAGCAACCTTGTCAGCAAACATGACTTGCCACTTGCCACTTGCCGCTATGGTTTTGTTGGGTGGTCATATGTTCCTGTTTTTTCAAGCAATTTTTGCCTGGCTGGCCGAACGGCTACGTGATTTGTTTCTTTGGCCAATCAATCTGGTGCGTGATTTTCCCGTGCGCTCGGCGCGTCTGCTGGCGACGTTGTGGCGTGGAGTGAAGGGGGTTGTTTTCTTTTTGCCGGACTTGGTGAATGTTAGGAGTGTGGGGGGGGGAAACGGCCGTTTATCCCCTTACATACAGCACAAAGTCGGCCGCTTCATTGATTGGCTCCACCAACTCCTTGCCAACCTCTTCGACCTCATTGGCGGTCCCGAAATTGCCCAATTCTTCATGCATCTCATCACCAAAACCACCCCTCTCACCGGTGCTGAAATCGCCATGATGTCCAGCGTCCTTGGCTCCCACGCCTTGCGCTACGGCGAAATTCGCGTTGCCGAAGGTGGCCTCTTCAACCTCATCTTCAAGCTAAACGGCAACCTCGCCTTCGCCACCTGGCACACCATCAACCTTCCCCTAAACAGCGACAGTCAAGGATATAGCCACACCCGCCAGAATCTCCCCATTGTTGTCCACGAACTCACCCACGTCTACCAATACGAGCAAATCGGCACCCGCTATTTGGGCGAAGCCATCTACATGCTCATTAAAACCAAACGCGATTGCTATAACTATGGTGGCGGCAGCGGCCTGGCAGCCGCCTGTTCTCACGGCAAAAAATATTGCGACTTTAACCGTGAGCAACAGGCCAAAATAACCCAGGACTACTTCTACCTTCGCCAAGCTGGCTACGACACAACACCCTATGAACCCTTTTTACAGCAAGCCCGCGCCGGAGACCTTTAAATGTGTGCTATACGTTACAACATCCCCACTTTGTCCTTCTTTGTCCCTAGTTTGACCCTTGTTTGACATTATCTGTCACACCATTTATAATAAAAGCCTGTTGAGAAGATACAACAATCATTTAAAACTCAAAAAGCAAGATGATTGTTACCTGTAGAAACACAAAAGAATAAATCAAATTAAAACACAACCAACTGTTAACACAGCAAAATACAAGGCTTCAAATACATCCGGTTGTGTTTCTTGTTTTCTGAGTTATTCAATATTTAAAGGAGGTGGTGTTACTGCACTAAAAGACGCCGGTTTGCAAAATACAATTTCTATTTTGCAAAGCTAGTGCAATAATCGGTAAATCTATATCAGCCTTTCATAAGATGTTCTTCATGTAGAACCCTACTGAAAACTGATTGCTAAACACTGATTACTGTGACTAACAGATGGAAACCCCAAACATGTTTTATAAACCCCTTGAAGATTTTAGAGGAGGAAGATTCTAAAATGTTTCAAAATAAACGTTTAGTGCTTACCGCACTGTTTGCCCTCGTTGGTGCCATCATCCTTGTGGCTTGCCAACCCCAAGTTGTGACCGAAACCGTCGAAGTTACCCGCGTCGTCACTGAGACCGTTGTTGAAGAAGGTCAGACCGTAGAGGTAACTCGTGTTGTTACCGAGACCGAAGAAGTTGTTGTTGAAGTAACAGCCGAACCAGAAATGGCTCCTGTATCTAAAGACCTCGTTGTCTGTATGGCACAGGAACCTGCTACCCTTTATCCAGCTGGTGGCTCCATGCTTGCTCAATCTGCAGTCATGCACGCCATTTGGACTGACCAATACAGCAGCTTGAGCTATGATTACCAACCCGTTGGTATTGCCAAGCTCCCCAGTTTGGCTGATGGTGATGCCGTTGTTAACGAAGTAGAAGTAAACGCTGGTGATACAGTTTTAGGTGCTGATGGCGAGCCTGTAACCCTCGAAGAAGGTGTTGAAGTCACCAATGCTGCTGGCGAAACGGTTGCCTTTGATGGTACTCCAGTTATGATGAAGCAGATGACCGTTGACTTCGAGATCGTTGCTCGTAACTGGTCAGATGGCGAACCTGTCACCTCTGCTGATTACGTCTATACTTACAGTGTTTATGCTGACCCTGACACACCTGCTTCCAAATTCACGGTCGATCGTACTGCCGCATTTGAAGCAACCGGCGATCTGGGCGTTCGTTGGACTGGTATTCCAGGTTACCTTGACTCCACTTATTTCCTGAATGCTATTCCTGGCGGTGCTAATCAAATCTTCCCGGAACATGCCTGGAGCCAATACTCTGCTGCTGAACTGTTGGAAGCTGAAGATGTTAGCCGTAGCCCCATTGGCGATGGTGCTTTTGTTGTGTCCGAATGGGTTGCTGGTGACAGCATTCGCCTAGTTCGCAATGACAACTACTATCGCGCCAGCGAAGGTTTGCCCTACCTCAGCTCTGTAACCTACAAGTTTATCCCCGACACCAACCAAATGGTTGCCCAGTTGCTCTCTGGTCAGTGTGATATCGGTACGCAGGATGGTATGGACGTTGGTCAATCCCCATTCCTCATCGAAGCTCAGAACAACGGTCTGTTGACCCCCTACTTCCAGACCGGTACCGTTTTTGAACACATTGACTTCGGCATCAACTCCTACGGCGACTATGGTGATGGTGTTGGCCGTCCTGACTGGTTTGAAGATGTTCGCGTCCGCCAAGCCATGACCATGTGTACCGACCGCCAGAGTATGGTTGACAACATCCTCTACGGCAAATCCGAAGTTATCCATACCTACATCCCCAGTGTTCACCCACTCTATCCTGATGGGTTGACCGAGTGGCCTTACGATGTCGAACAGGCTAATGCTCTCCTCGACGAAGTGGGCTATGTAGATAGCGATGGCGATGGTATTCGTGAAGATTCTGCAACGGGTGCGCCATTCCATGTTACCCTGGGTACTACTTCCGGTAACGAAATGCGCCAGCAATTGACCCAGATTTTCAAAGAAAACATGCTGCAATGCGGTATTGATGTTGAACTCTACTACCTGGCTTCCAGCGAATGGTTTGCTGATGGTCCTGACGGCCCGCTTTTTGGTCGCCGTTTTGACCTAGGTGAGTTTGCTTGGTTGACTGGCGTTGAGCCATCCTGTGGTCTCTACCTCTCCTCTGCTATCACCGGTCCAATCGAAGAAGGTTTTGGCGGTTGGGGTGAATCCAACGAGACTGGTTGGTCGAATGCCGACTACGATGCTGTTTGTAACGCAGCTGCCAGCTCCTTGCCTGGCACACCAGAATACGAAGACAACCACAAGGAAGCACAGCGTATTTTCTCCCAAGAAGTGCCTGTAATTCCGTTGTTCCTCCGTTTGAAAGTGGCTGCTGCTCGCACCAACGTGGTTAACTTCGGCGTTGACCCAACTCAGAACTCCGAACTCTACAACATTTACGAACTTGATCTGCAATAGTCAATTCGTTGATTGAGTAAAAATGGTGGTAATGCATGTTTGCATTGCCACCATTTTTTTTTGTAGAGAGATGTCTCATTGTTAGCGCATAGGTATTTCATTTGATAAAATATATGTGTCTTAGAGACAAAACCCCGTTTGCAAATCTTCAAGCTTTATCGAGGAGGTAGAGCATGACCAACTATCTAATCCGACGCGGCTTTCAGATGATCATCGTGGTGATCGTAGCGACAATGGCAATCTACGGGCTGCTAAACGCCGTACCAGGAGGCCCACTGTCCGGGCTAAACCTCAGCGGGAACCAAAAAGACCGGCTCAGTGCCCAAGACATCGCCCGCATCGAAGCCACCTTGGGTCTCAACCGCCCAGTGTGGATGGCTTACCTCACCTGGGTCGGCGGCGAAGATTGGGTTGACGAACTCGGCAACCTCGTCGGCAACCCCGACCTCAACGGCAAACTGCTCTTCACCGGCACCTGGAGCGACTACCAATCCCCCACCTGTCAGCAAGCCGGCGGCAGCAACGCCGGCGCCGACCCCGACCGCCTCATGCCCTGCAATCGGGGCATCATCCGCTGGGACTGGGGAGAATCATGGTCACTGGCACGCGGTCAATCCGTCTCCAACATCATCCAAAGCCGCGTCGGCAACACCATCATCCTCATGACCATCGTCTCCATCCTCTCCATCGTCATCGCCGTCCCCATTGGCATCATCAGTGCCGTGCGGCAGTACAGCGCCCTCGACTACGCCGTCACCACCTTCAGCTTCTTCGGCATCGCCATGCCCGTCTTCTGGTTCGGGCTGCTGCTCATCATCCTCTTCGGCGTCAAATTCCAGCAGTGGGGATTCCCCTACTTCCCCACCGGCGACGTCTTCACCACCCGCGTCACCCCCGGCAGCATCCAGGACATCCTCAGCGTCACCCCCGGCACCGTCACCGACCGGATCGTCCACCTCATCCTGCCCGTCACCATGCTCAGCCTCTTCTCGCTGGCTGGGTGGAGCCGGTTCATGCGCTCCTCCATGCTCGAAGTGCTGCGGCAAGACTACGTCCGCACCGCCCGCGCCAAAGGGCTAACCGAACGCATTGTCATCATGAAACACGCCACCCGCAACGCCCTCATCCCGCTCATCACCATCGTCGTCTTCCAAATCCCCGACATCTTCGGTGGCGCCATCGTCACCGAAACCATCTTCAACTATCCAGGGATGGGACGGCTGTTCATTGATGCCCTCAACCGGGACGACTGGCCAATTGTGATGGCTTATCTGTTTATATCGGCCATCCTCGTCGTCATCGCCACCCTAGTGGGTGACATTCTCTACACCATCGTAGACCCCCGCATCCGCTTTGATTAGGCAGTAAGGGGTCTTCACCAAATCGTGTGCATTTGTACGATTTGCCCAATCGTTCTTCAAGCAGACCACGGTTCGGGTAGGGAAGCCCGAACAAAAGACCACAACAAAGGAAACAAGCTATGAGCGTAGCCGAAATAGATATCAAAGCGTTAGAAGCCGAAGCACTGCTAACCGACAAACCCGAAGCCCTGATAGTGACCTATTGGAAACGGCTGCGGCGGCACAAACTCGCCACCTTCAGCCTCATCATGCTGGGAGCCGTCATCCTGCTGATGATAGCTGGGCCAATCATCATGTCGCGGCAAACCTACTACAATATCAGCAAGAACGAAGAAACCCTGTATGCCCGCGACACACAGGACTTAGCCAACCGCAACGCCGCCCCCAGTGCCGACCATTGGCTAGGAACCGACGAACTAGGGCGAGATGTCCTGTTCCGGCTGCTGGTCGCCGGCCGGCTTTCACTGTTCATCGCCTTTACAGTTGTGTTTGTCCGGGAGACCGTCGGGATATTCATCGGTGCCCTGTCAGGGTACTTTGGGGGCTGGGTAGACAGCTTCATCCAGCGAGCCGTCGAATTCATCATCATCCTACCCTTGCTGCCGCTGCTGCTGACGTTATCGTCGCTGCTACGAGGAGTACAGATCAACTTTCTGCCGCCAGAGTGGAGCCAGGCCGTGGTCATCATCATCATCCTGAGTCTGTTTGGGTGGACAGGGGCAGCGCGTTTGAGCCGGGGGATGGCACTAAGCCTGCGGAACCAGGAGTTCACCGAAGCCTCCAAGGCATTAGGGATGTCAGACTTACAGATTATCGCTCGCCACATGGTACCCAACACCCTGCCGCCGGTGATTGTAAACGCCACGTTGGGGTTAGGGGGCGTGATATTGTTGGAGAGTGCGTTGAGCTTTTTGGGGTTTGGGATACAGCAGCCGGTAGCGACGTGGGGCAACATGCTGCAGGATGTGCAGAAGGACATGTTCACGGCACCGTGGAAGGCATTGTATCCGGGGTTTATGATCTTCATCACCTCCTTGTGTTTCAACTACATTGGTGATGGCCTCCGTGATGCTCTTGACCCCAGACTGAAGTTGTAAGAACTGGCTGGAAGAAAGGGATACACGATTATTTTGCAAATTAAGGATAGGGAAGAGGCCGATAACGTGGAAAAGAACAACATTCTAGAAATAAAAGGTTTAAAAACGCAATTTTTTACAGAATCTGGCATTGTGAGAGCTGTAGACGGTGTGGATTTTTCTGTGCGGCGAGGTGAGGTGCTGGGTCTTGTAGGTGAGTCTGGCTGTGGAAAGAGTGTAACCTCACTATCAATCATGAAATTGATAGGTCAGCCTGGCAAAATTATTGAAGGTCAAATCATTTTTGATGACGAAGATTTGGTCAAAGCCTCGGAGTCGAAAATGGTCAAGATACGGGGTAACCGTATTTCTATGATTTTCCAGCAGCCGCAGAGTAGCTTGAATCCTGTATTTCGCGTTGGCGAACAGCTTGCAGAGGTTTTGTATATTCATCAAGACATTGGCAAGGATGCGGGTGAAAAACGGGCTGTGGAGCTGCTTGGCATGGTAGGTATTCCCGAACCGGAATCACGTGTGAATGCATTTCCTCACGAACTTTCGGGTGGGATGGCGCAGCGTGTGATGATTGCCATGGCGTTGGCATGTGTGCCAGAACTGCTGATTGCTGATGAGCCGACGACTGCGCTGGACGTGACAATTCAAGCACAGATTTTGGATCTCATGCGTAATTTACGTTCTAAAATGGAAACATCAATTATTTTGATTACGCATGATTTAGGGGTTGTCGCTGAGATGTGCGACCGTGTGAACGTCATGTACGCGGGTCGTATTGTTGAAATGGCTCCGGTTAAGGAATTGTTTCAGAAACCTAAACACCCTTATACTGATGCGTTGATTGGTTCTACACCCATTTTGGGACAGGCAGACAAAGAGTTAACGACCATTCCTGGTTCTGTCCCAAACTTGGTTGATTTGCCTCCAGGGTGTCAATTTGCCCCCCGTTGTTTGGCTCGGATTCAGAATAATTTGGAGATTTGTACTGAGGAAGAGCCGGAACTGAAGATGGCTGCTCCAGAACATTGGGTGCGCTGTTGGTTATATGAATAGGAGGCATGAGGCGATGACCGAAGAGATCAAAACGAGCGATGGCAAAAAGAAAAGACGTGTTTTGCTGGATGTCAAAAATTTAAAGAAATATTTTCCGGTACGGGCTGGCTTATTGCAGCGGGTTCAAGCTCACGTGAAGGCTGTAGATGACGTTACCTTTTTCATTTATGAAGGTGAGTCATTTGGGCTGGTGGGTGAGTCTGGTTGCGGCAAGACGACGGTTGGGCGGACTTTGTTACGTTTGTTACCTGCGACAGACGGAACGGTTATGTTTGATGGGAAGAATTTGTTTGATTTGAATGCGTCAGAGCTAAAAAAGCTGCGGCGGGATATTCAAATTATTTTTCAGGATCCTTATTCGTCACTTGACCCGCGTATGCCAGTGGGGGAAAGTATTGCGGAAGGGCTGCGGGTGCATACCAGTAAGAATAGCCAGGAGCGGTATGATATTGTGGTGGAGATGTTGGCACGGGTTGGGATGCGGGCTGAACATGCGCGGCGTTATCCACATGAGTTTTCTGGTGGGCAGCGGCAGCGGATTGGGATAGCGCGAGCTTTGGCGTTGCGCCCGAAGTTTATTGTGTGTGATGAACCAGTTTCCGCGTTGGATGTGTCAATTCAGGCTCAGGTCTTGAACATTTTGAAGGAGTTGCAGCGCGATTTTGGTTTGACTTATCTGTTTATTGCCCATAACTTGAGTGTTGTTGAGCATTTTAGTGATCGTGTAGGCGTGATGTATTTGGGCAAGATGGTGGAAATGGCGACCCGGCGCGATTTGTTTGGTGATCCTTTGCACCCATACACACAGGCACTCATGTCGGCCATCCCAGTGCCGGATCCAACTTTACAGCGTAAACGGATTATTTTGGAGGGGGATGTGCCTAGTCCGCTGAATCCTCCTAAGGGTTGTCGGTTTCATACGCGTTGTCCTTTAGTGTTTGACCGTTGTTCGCAGGAGGAGCCGCCGTTTAAGGATTATGGGAATGAGCATTATGCGGCGTGTTGGCTTTTGGAAACGGGTGAGCAAGGGGCAAGTAAACTGATACAGGGCAAGGTGTCGGCAGCAGATTTGGGTGTTGCTGGTTGATGTCTTGATGCGTACTGCTTTATGTTTGCGAAGGCCTGCTTATGCGGGCCTTTTGCTTTATAATAAATATGCTGAATGGCTTTCCTGTTTTTGAGATTGATTGCAAGAAGTGCTAATTTATGTCCCAAGTAAGAAAGATTTTAGTTGTTGATGACCATTTTGAGACGCTGTCGGTGACGAGGGCGATGTTGGAAAATTCGGGTAGTGATTACTGGGTACGGACGGTTCCCTCTGGGGAAGAGGGGATGCTTGAGCTACGGCAGGCGGGGTATGATGTGTTAATTACGGATGTGCGGCTGCCGGGGATAAGTGGAATTGAGTTGGTGCGTCGGGTACGAAGGACGCAGCCTAATTTGCCGGTTATTATGATGACGGGTTACCCTTCGGAGAAGGGGAAGCGGGAGGCAACGGCGTTGGGGGTGTTGCAGTATTTGCTGAAGCCGTTGGAGATAGAGGTGTTGTTAACGGCCGTTCACTCCGCCCTCACCGAATCACCTCAACCAAACGTGGTCATTAACCCCACCAAGCCGGCCGACCTCGCGCCTAGATCAACGACGGTAACAGACCCGCTCTATCAACGGCTAGATATGCTGCGATCTGAAACAGGGGCCTTGGGGCTGCTGTTTGGGCAGATGGACGGTAGCGTGGTGACAGAAATAGGGGAGATGCCTGGCCTGAATTGGGGCAAGATTGCCGCGCCTTTGGTGCAAATGATGCGAAGCAGCGTCGAACTGGCAGAGGCGGTTGCCAGTGAGGAAAGCTCTACGCTGCAATATCATGATTTGACGCCGTTTAAACTGACAAGTGCTACAGTGGGGCGAGGGCATTTTTTGACCCTTGTTTTTGAGCCAGACCCGCGCCGCAGCCGGATTGGAACCGTTTGGCTGTTTGTGCAGCGGGCGACTGCAGATTTGCTGCGGCTGCTGGTTGTTCCGTCTGAGGAGGGTGCACCTGTAGCCGAGCCAGTTTCTGATGAGGTGGCTGTTGTTGCACCAGCAGTTGAGATCGTTGAGGAACTCACTGCGCCGGCCGAACCTGATTTAGATGTGGCGGGGCTGGGAGCGTTGTTGGGGTTGTCGCTGGAGGAAACGGCCGTTCCTGATGATTTAGATTCGTTTTGGTCACAGGCTGTGGAGGAAACTGAGGTCAAAAAAGAGGGGCTGACTTGGGCAGAGGCCCAGAAGCGCGGCATTATTCCATCTGGGCTGGATTTTGGGGATGAGCCAAAAAAGTAGCTGGCTATCGTTTTTTGGCCGTGCGCTGGCTGCGCTTGTTAACGGCCGTTTCCAAATACGCCACAATTTCGCTGGAAACATTCACCCCCGTCACCGTTTCAATGCCTTGTAGCCCTGGTGAAGAGTTGATTTCCAGCAGCAGCGGGCCACGGTCAGATTCAAGCAGGTCAACTCCGGCCACGTGTAGACCATGAACAAAGCTGGCCTTTTGCGCCAGCTTTTTGATTGGGTTGGCAAGGGAGATGGAAACGGCCGTTCCTCCCTGGTGCAAATTGGCGCGAAAATCATCGGCGGGGGCAGAGCGCTGCATGGCGGCCACACAACGGCCGTTAATCACAATCACCCGCAAATCCTGCCCCTTCGCCTCGGCAATAAACTCCTGCACCAGCACCGGCTGCCCCCCTCGCTGAAGCGTGGACAAAGCGGTGAGGGCGGCGCGAATGTCATGCACCAGCATGACCCCGTTGCCCTGCGTTCCGTAAATCTGTTTCATGACGACAGGTAAGCCGCCAACAGACTGAATGGCTTTGTAAAGGGTACCGGGGTGGGTAATAACGGCCGTTTTCGGAATCGGCAATTCATGCTGCTGCATCAACTGCAAACTTTGCAGCTTGTTGCGTGACTGCTCAATGGCGGCTGATCTGGCCGTGGTTGCAATGCCCAGCGCTTCAAACTGGCGCACCACCGCCAGCCCATATTCCGTGATAGAGGTGCCAATGCGGGGGATGATGGCATCAATTTGCGGGTAGCGTCGCCGTAAGGGGGATGTTTCGTAGCCGAGGTCTATGGAAACGGCCGTTGTGTCAATCACAAACGCCTCATGCCCACGCAGCCTGGCCGCCTGCACCAAGCGGCGCGTGCTATAAAGCGTTGAATTGCGTGAGAGAATCCCGATTTTCATTTGTGAAAGGATGCGTGTTTCATGATGATGCGTTGGAGCCATTTAGGGCATCCCACTCCACAGGTCGTTTAGAGACCTTCTCCATGCCTGTTGGTTTATGAACAGGTTTGCCCATCGGTCTCATCTTCAGCGTACCATTCAGAAACGATTCAAGCCTTTGCTGGGCAACCTGAATATATTCCCCATTTTGCTCGCTGCCAAACGCTTTCCGATGATGTTTAATAGCGGCGATTAGAGCAGACCCCACACCAGCATACGGGTCAAAAACCACATCCCCCTCATTTGTTAAAGCCAAAACACACCGTTCAACCAGCTCAATGGGAAACTGGCAAGGATGGTTTGTTTTTTCAGGGTGGTTAGATTTAACGTTTGGGATTTCCCAGAAACCCTCTTCCCATTCATCACAGATGATTTGCCAAACATCGGACGGATTTTTGCCCATTGGATTGCCAGATGGCTGCCCCTTGTTTGGCCCTTTGTAGTGCCGCTTGCCAGGATATTTTGCTGGGATACGAACGGGATCTAGATTAAAAGTGTATTGATTGGATTTTGTAAACCAAAGCAAGGTTTCATACCGTCCCGAAAAACGCTTTTTTGTGTGCAGCCCATGACCAAAATGCCAGATGAGCCGGTTACGCAACTGGTATCCCTGCTCCTTAAAAAGCGGGTAATAATAGATGTCCAAGGGGAAAACTTCCCCATCATTGACATAATTCCCAACCTGCCAACAGATGCTCCCATCAGGTTGCAAAATGCGAGACAGATTTTCTAGCGTCTGGGACTGCGTGTTCAAGTATGCTTCAATGGAAACGGTGTCCTCATATTCCTTGCCCAAATTGTATGGAGGTGAGGTGATGATGAGCTTGACAGACTCATCAGGGAGCGTATTGATGAAATCATTGGCATCCCCGTGAAAGGCAACAATGTCGGCATCATTTGTAAATAATGGTGAAATTATTTTGGGCTGGGCGGGTGGGCCATATTCCATAGCAATCATGTCCTTTTGAACGGCATGGCGTATTGTAGCACAGGTGTTTGTCTTGTGCGGCGGCAATTTTTGCCGCATGTTCTGCGAACATTGTGGCGGAAAACTTCATGTAGCCATTGACGCTAGTGCCACGACGGATCATGATGTGGCGGTGGTGTTTAGCGACACCTCGACGGGCAGCCCGACGGCCTGGGTCGCTGCGCTAGGGGCAGTTTGGCGACGGGGCGGTGAGTACGGAGCAAAACCCGACGCATGTCTACACCTCTGGTGTCCACCGAGCCGGGGAGCTATACGGTGACGCTGACGGTCAATAACGATGGCGGCACGATGAGTGTGACAAAGGTGGATTACATTACGGTGACACTGGGAGCGCCAGTGGCGAACTTTAGCACGACGCCGATTAGCGGGACGGTGCCGTTGACGGTGACGTTGACCGACCTGTCTACGGGGCAGCCGACGAGTTGGGGGTGGGATTTTGGCGACGGGGGGACGGCGACGGTGCAGCACCCCAGCCACACCTACAGTGCCGCCGGGACGTATACGGTGACGCTGACGGTGAGCAACACCGTGGGCAGCGACACGGCGACGGGGACGGTGACAGTGCTGAACAGCGTGGCTGACACGGCCAAGGTGGTGCGGCGCATTAGCTATCGCTTTGGCGGCCAGGTGGTGGCGACGCGGGTGGTGGCGGAGGATGCCCAGGGGCAATTGATTGACAACCCCGCCTTTACGGGGCTATTCTATGTCCACGGTGACCATTTGGGCAGCGCGACGGCGTTGAGCTATGGGCAGGATAGACCGACCTTGCAAGGCACCCTGGTGCCGGATTCGGTGGCGCGGTTCTTGCCATTTGGCGGCTATCGCGGGGCGAAGCCGCAGACGAACCCAGCGGTGAGTGACCGGGGCTTTACCGGCCACAAGCATAACGATGACCTGGGGCTGGTGTATATGAATGCGCGTTACTACGTGCCCGGCATTGGCCGCTTTGCCAGTGCCGATACCATTATCCCTGACCCGATGAATCCGCAGGGGTTTAATAGGTATAGTTATGTGGAAAATAATCCTGTTAGGAATATTGATCTGGATGGGCATCAATCATCGGAAAGTTGCTACCCAAATTGTTACGTTCCTACACCTACACCAGTCACTCCCACACCAGTTGTACCGGTAACACAACCTAGCCCTTCTGTAACACCGACTCCTGTAGTTTCAAATACACCCACAAATACACCCACATCAACTCCAACGCCAACTCCATATCAGTTGCAATATGAAAAAGCCAATCCCTCTACTAACCATATGCCCATGAGTCGGGCTTTTTCAGGTTTGCTAACTGATGCTACATTGATTGGATTTTCAGGGAGTGCTGTGGGAGGTATTCCGTTTACACCACTCCAAGGGGTAGGAATAATTGGTATTGAAGTGTTAATTAATCTTGACGAACTCCCTAGTGTATTTGTTTATGGTGGAGGCGGTTTAGGTAGAGGGATGGCTAGCGGTGTATCCTTAGATGCTGGCCCTACAGCAGGACTTGTGTGGAACCTAGATGAACATGCAAATTACAGTGGCCCATTTGCGACAACCAGTGCCGATGCGTCAGCACTCATTGGTTTCCAGATTAACGGTTTTGGTGCCCCAAGCGGAGATACCTGGGGATTAAGTGCATCGCCTGTAGCTGGTGCAGGTCTATCAATATCTCATACGAGAACTACATATTATGAAGTAACATGGGAAGATGTTGGATATTTTGCGGATTTATTGCGAAATACGATAAATTTGGGCAGTGGTTCAGATATAAGCCACCGATAATGATATAATGACCTAGCCTAAATGTGCGACTTTTCAAGATCCATATTTGGGAGATAACTGACAGATTGCATGATAGCTCCCATGTACATAATACTTGATCTTGTTGCTGAACATACCATGCAACAAATTTCAACGGAACTACTTTGGGAATTCACCCATATATTGCCTAAATACAGGTCGAACTAAAGTCGCACATTAGGTACAATGCTGCACAGGAAGTGATTTATGAGTCCATTTGAAGCGTTTTTCACAAAGACCTTGTTTATTCTTGTTTCTATTGGTGTCCCCCTTTTTTTCAGTTACTGGCTCATCACTCAAGGCAACAAAAAACTAAAAAATGCATCAGACCAACATAGAAAATTCCCCCCTATGTTTAATAGTGCCGTAGGGTACTGGATGATTGGTGGTGGCATAGTCTGCATACTATTTGCAATTTTAGGGTTTTTAACCGTATTGTTAAAATAAAAAGTTTTTTGAGAAGCTTGTAGGGCTTGCGGAAACCGGTACTTTGGAGACACAAAAGCACGTGGAAGGATACGGAAAAAAGATTGTGTACGTGCCTTTCGAGTATAGCAAAAGGTGGTGGGGAGAAACGGCCGTTAAGTTCGGTTGATGAAAATGAGGTGGTGGGGGGAAACGGCCGTTAAGCATGGTTGGTGAAAGTGAAGTGATGGGGGAAAACGGCCGTTAAACCCAGTTGGGGAAGGTAGGGTGGTGGGGAGAAACGGCCGTTGCCCCCCATTCATCCCGTCGCCTGTTGTCGGAAACGGCCGTTAAGCCCAGTTGATGAAAGTGAGATGATGGGGGGAGAAACGGCCGTTAAGCATGGTTGGGGAAGTGAGGTGGTGGGGAGAAACGGCCGTTAGTACCTCTTTGGCTGCGGCAATGGCAACCTCTTCATCCTGTAGCCCATCTATTGCCAAAATCACCTCCGGCGGCAGATCGCCAAACTTGGCGCGTAGCAGAGAACGGAGCATCATCTGCATCCCGTGCAGCCGCGCCTCCTGCGCCAGCGTCAACTGCCAGGGTTGCCCCGGTTTGGTGAGGGTGGCGTGGTAACAGGCCACCGTTTCCGCTTCCGGGTTGGCTCGCACCTTCTCTTGCAGCAGGGCCACCAGCTCGGCATAGTGCCGCCGCACCGCCGTTAGGTTCCCCTCGTGTCCATAGAGGGCCATTAACTCCCGATGCTCCTTCTCGGCCAACGGGGTCAAGCTGGAGCCAAAGCTGGGCGGCAGCTATCGCTTGGGCAAGCTGGTTACGGCGGCGATAGCCAGCGATGAGCCGCTGGAGACCGGCGATGAGCCTGTCCTGAAGCTGCTGAGCCATTACGCCTTGCCAGGCTTCAAAGGCTTCGCTGGCGGTGGGGTCGAAGCTGTGGAGGAAGGGGGCGTGGTGGAGGGAAACGGCCGTTAATTCCCATTCAACCCGTCGTCCGTCGTCGGTCGTCGGTCATCAGAAACGGCCGTTGCAAAAACCTTTTGACCACGCCCCCCAATCCCGCTACAATCCCCCCGCATTAGAGGGTACTGTTTTATGAAAAAACCAACGACCTTCGTTATTGTGCCGACCTATAACGAAGCAGACAATTTGAACGATTTAATCTCCCAACTGCTGGCGCTGCCGGTGAATGTGGGGGTGGTGGTGGTGGACGACAATTCACCCGATGGTACCGGGGCATTGGCCGATAGCTGGGCAGCGCGGGAGCCGGAGCGGGTGCATGTGGTGCATCGGGTGGGCAAGTTGGGGTTGGGGACGGCCTATATTGCCGGGTTTAAAAAGGCACTTTACGATTTAGGGGCGCAACGGGTGATGACAATGGATGCCGATTTTTCCCATAACCCGCGCTATATTCCGGCCATGATTGAGATGAGCCAAAACAAGCACCTGGTGATTGGTTCGCGCTATGTGGCTGGGGGCGGGTCGCGCAACTGCACCTGGCAGCGGGTTTGGCTGAGCCGGGGGGCGAATTTGGCGGCACGGCTGCTGCTGGGGCTGAAGGCGGGGGACGCAACGGCCGGTTTTCGCCTTTACCGCCGCGAAGTATTAGAGTCTATCCCGCTGGATGAAATCTTTTCCAGCGGCTACTCATTTTTGGTCGAAATGCTCTTTTTGTCGCAGCGGCGCGGCTGGCAGATTGGTGAAGTGCCGATTATTTTTGAAGATCGGCGCAAGGGCACGACGAAAATTTCGCGTAATGAAGTACTTAAAGGACAGTATACGCTTTTGCGGCTCTTTGTGCGGCGTTTGCGTGGCGGGGAGCCACGGCGACCGGCGGTTCCCGTTACACCAGAGTTTCCAAACTGATGATTGATGTGGTTTGTAATTTATGCGGCCAGGACAACTGGGTGGTGCAGTTCCCAGCGACGATGAACGGCCGTTTACCCGATGTTTCGGCCTTTCGCTGCACCAGTGCCGAATACGGCAGCCACGCCCAAATCGTGCGCTGCAATCAGTGCGGCCTTGTTTATGCCAACCCCCGCTGGTCGGATGAGGAGTTGGTGGCTCTGTATGAGGCGGTGGAGGATAACACCTACAGCGAAGAGCGCGAAGGGCGCGAGCTGACGTTTCGCAAACATTTGCAGGCGATGGAGCGGGTGGTGGGGCAGGCAAACGGCCGTTCGCTGCTCGATGTAGGAGCCTACATTGGCGTGTTTGTTGAAGTGGCGCAGCAGGCAGGGTGGAATGCCTACGGCGTGGAGCCATCCCAATGGGCTGTAGACGCGGCGCGGCGGCGCGGGCTGCCGCTTATTCAAGGCACGCAAGATGCCCCGGCGCTGGCTGGCTGCCAATTTGACGTGGTGACAATGTGGGACGTGATTGAGCATGTAACCGATCCGGCCGGCGAAATTGCCAAAGCGCGGCGGCTGCTCAAACCAGGCGGCTGGCTGTTGCTGCATACTATGGACAGCGACAGCAAGCTGGCGCGGTTGATGGGCGGCCGCTGGCCGTGGCTAATGGATATGCACCTCTATTACTTTAGCCAAAAGACGCTGGCCGCCATGCTGGAAAAACAAGGCTTCGAGGTGGTGTGGTCAGGGGCGCAGGGGCGGTATTTACGGCTGGGGTATGTGGCGACGCGGATTGCCGGGCTAAATCGGCCGTTGGGGCGGCTGGCCCACGCCATTGTCCACGGACTGCGGCTGCAAGAGGTGGCCGTGCCGCTCAACTTTGGCGATTTGTTCACCATTTACGCTCGTCGTCGGCTGGAAACGTGATGGCTGGTGTTAAGAAATGGAAGCACTTGGTATTGATCCAAAGGTCATTCTGGCGAAGGCGGGAATCCACTCTTGCGGCGCAAATGGATACCCGCCTTCGCGGGTATGACAACCATACGATATGAATGCGCGAAGGCTGTTTTTAGCCATTTGGGGGCTGGGGCTGTTTGGCATGGGGGTGCGGGAGACGCTTGACCCGGATATGTGGTGGCATTTGCGAACCGGCGAAGCCATTTTGCGCGATGGCTGGCCGCAGCACGATATTTTTTCCTTCACCGTACCGCATCACGCCTGGGTAACGCATGAATGGCTGTCACAGGTCATCATGTGGCTGGTTTATCGGGCGGCGGGGCTGCCGGGGCTGATGGTATGGGCGGCGGTACTGGTGGTGGCAACCTTTGCCGCGCTGCTGGCGGCGGCGTTGACTGTCTCGCGCCACAGGGGGACGAGCCAACCCAAACAGCTTTATCTGCCAGCGTTTTTTGTTCTGTGGGGGGCGATTGCCTCGGCCATTGTTTGGGGGGCGCGGCCGCAGATGTTTAATTTGCTCTTTGGGGCGATCTTTGTGCTGCTGCTGGAGCGCATACGGGCGGGGCGGGGTGGTGTGGGGCAGGGGTGGTGGCTGGTGGGATTAACGGCCGTTTGGGCGAACCTCCACAGCGGCTACCTGTTTGGTGTGGTACTGCTGGCAACCTTCACCCTGTCCGAAGCGGCGCAGCGGTGGTGGCAGCCCAATAATGGAGCGTTGATGCGTTGGCAGACGCTGCGGATGCTAGGGTTGACGACGGTGGGTTGCTTATTGGCGGCGGCGTTGAACCCCAGCGGCACAGCCATTTGGTTTTACCCCTTTGCCACGCTCGGCAGCGCGGCGATGCAAAGCTATATTCAGGAGTGGCAGCCGCCGACACTGCAAGCGGTTGCCGATTGGCCGTTTTTTGTGCTACTGATGGTGGTGCTGCTGCTGTTGCAGCGGAATGGGCGCAAGCGCAAACAGACCGCTGAGGGTTTTAAAACCTCGGCAGTCTCGGTCTATCCAGCGCCGTTTTGGAGTGATGGGGTGCTGGTGCTGGGAACGGCCGTTGCCAGCCTCGGTTCGGCGCGGCATATTCCACTGTTTGTGCTGGTGGCGGTGCCGGTTTTGGCGAGATTGGTGGATTGGAGATTGGAGATAAAGGAAGGTCAGCCAGCGTTGGCGGTGCGGCGGTGGGTGAATGTGGGATTGGTGGGGGTGGTGCTTCTTATGGTCGGTTTGTGGACGGCCGTTAAAGTGGCAGGGAACGAAGCGGCCATTGCGGAGCGGTATCCGGTGGCGGCGGTTGATTTTTTGCAGGCGCAGGGGTTGGTGCGGGGGTACAACAGCTATAACTGGGGGGGCTATCTCATTTGGCGTGGGCTGCCGGTGTTTGTAGATGGCCGGGCGGATGTGTATGGCGACCCTTTTTTGCAGTTGTATCGGCAAACATTTGAGGGGCAAGTGGGGTGGGAACGGCCGTTAGACGATTACGCCGTACAATATGTGTTGATTGAGCGGGACGCGGTGTTGGCGCAGCTTTTAACCACCAGCCCCCGCTGGACGGAAGCGTATCAGGATGAATTGGCGCAAATTTTTACGCGAACGCCCTGACTGGCTGTGGCTGGCACTGCTGGGGCTGACCCTGCAAGCGGTGTGGGCGTGGCGGCTGCCGCACCCGTCCTACTTTGACGCTTATTATTATGCTAGTAACGGGCAGCGGCTGGCCGCTGGCTACGGCTTTACCGAGCAAATTATTTGGCAATTTTTGGACGACCCGCAGGGGTTGCCTACGCCTAGCCACACCTATTGGATGCCGCTGCCGTCGCTGCTGGCGGCGGTGGGTTACAAACTTTGGCCGAGTTTTCGCGGGATGCAGCTTCCGTTTTGGCTGTTGGCGGGGCTGCTGCCGCTGCTGGCCTATGGCATCAGTTGGCGGCTGTCGGGGACGCGCTGGCAGGCATGGACGGCCGCTTTGTTTACGGCATCAGGCGGTTTTTACAACACCTTTTGGAGCCAGCCTTCCACTTTTGCCCCGATTGCCTGGCTGGGTGGGGGGTGTTTGTGGGCGTTGGGAACGGCCGTTTCCCAACACAAACGCCGCCATTGGTTCCTAGCCGGTCTGTTGGCTGGGCTGGCCCACCTGACGCGAGCCGACGGCGTGCTGTTTTTGCTGGTGGGGGTGTGGGTGTGGCTGTTGGGCTGGTGGCAAAAGCGGGCGAGACGGCGGGGAGATGATGGCAACAGCGCGGCAAGAGGGGATAGCCAATCTCCAATCGCCAATTGCCAATCCCCACTCTCCCTCCTCCTCGGCTACCTCCTCATCATGTCCCCCTGGTTTTGGCACAACTGGCAGGTGTTGGGGCGACCACTGCCCACCTCCGGCACGCAGACGATGTTTTTAACCACCTACGATGATTTGTTTGCTTACGGCCGTTCCTTCACCCTTTCTAGCTATTTAGCCTGGGGCTGGCACAACATTTTGTGGTCAAAGCTGGTGGCGTTGGGGCAGGCGGGGCAGTTGTTTGGGGCGGTGGCGTGCCTCATTTTTCTTACGCCATTGGTCATTTGGGGTTGGTGGCGGCTGGCAAAACGGCCGTTTTCCCACCCCTTCACTTGGTACACCCTCACCCTTTTTGCCGTCATGGTGCTGCTCTTCACCTTCCCTGCCGGGCGCGGCAGTTTGCTGCATTCTTCGGCCGCCATTTGGCCGTGGCTGATGGCGCTGGCGGCGGCGGGGCTTGGTTTTGCCGTGGATTGGCGGACTACGCGCTGGCCGCATCCGAACCCGGCGCAGATGAAGCGGGTTTATGCCGGGCTGTTTGTGGTGGTGGCACTGGTGATGACCACAGCCATTGGCTGGCTGCGAATGCCGGAGCGTGATTATGTGGCGTTGTTTGAACAGGTGGCGGGGATGGTGCCGGAAACGGCCGTTGTCATGGTTGGCAACGCTCCCGGTTTCTACTATCACACCGGTCTGTCCGCTATCACCATTCCCAACGAGCCGCCCGACGTGCTGCTGGCGGTGGCGCAGCGGTATGGCGCAACCCACCTGCTGCTGGATAAAGATACCCCGCTGCCCCTGCGCGATTTGTATCAGGGGGAAGCTGGGGCGGGGTTTGAGCTGCTGGTGTCGCTGGAGGCGGTGAATTTGTATAGCTTGAGGGATTAGGGTTATTGGTTATTGGGTATTGAGATCCTCATCACAATACCCAATAACCAGTAACCAATAACCAATTTTATGAAGCAGTGTGGATGGCTATTGCTGGCGGTTGTTGGGGGATTAACACTCTTTTTGGTGGCGGCGCAGGCGGCTGGCGGGCTGGGTTTTCCCTTGGATGATGCCTGGATTCACCAAACGTATGCGCGGAATGTGGGGTTAAACGGCCGTTGGGAATACACACTCGGCCAACCCAGCGCCGGTTCCACTGCTCCCCTGTGGACGCTGCTATTGGCAGTTGGCTATCTGTTGCGGCTACCCTATTTGCTCTGGGCCTACTTGCTGGGTGGCGGGTTGCTGCTGGGTGTTGGCTGGCTGGGAATGCGGCTGTGGCGGCAGCTTTGGCCGGAATGGGCGCGGTTTGATTGGGCGGTGGGGGTGGTGCTTGTTTTAACCTGGCCGCTGCTGTGGGCTGCCGCCAGCGGCATGGAAACCTTGCTCTTTACGGCTTTAGGCTTATTCATTTGCGACCGTTATCTGACAAAACCTGACTTGTCGCCGCTGCTAGGTCTGTTATCTGCTCTCCTTATTCTGGTGCGTCCAGACGGATTGGTGCTGCTGCTTACCCTCATTCTCCTCCAAACCCTACACCCTACACCCTACACCCTACGCCCCCTACTTCTGTTTGCTCTGGCCTTCCTCCTCCCGCTCATTCCCTACTTTTCCTTTAATATATGGAGCAGCGGTCAGCTTTGGCCGACGACGCTTTATGCCAAACAGGCGGAATATGCGTCGCTGTTGGCGCAGCCGCTGCTGTGGCGGCTGTGGCAGGTGGCGATGGTGAGCTTGGGTGGGGTGGCGACCGGGCGTGGCATGAGCAGTGCCCATTTGCTGCTGCTGCCAGGTGTTTTTGTGACTGTGTGGCGGTGGTTGCAGCAGCGACGTTGGCAACCGTTTTTGCTGTTGCTGTGGGCGGGGGGGCATGTGGTGCTGTATGCGTGGCGGCTGCCGTTGGTCTATCAACATGGCCGCTATCTGTTGCCGACGGTGCCGGTTTGGGTGCTGTTGGGGTTGGCAGGGTGGGGTTGGCTGTTGGGAGGAAACGGCCGTTTTTCCCGCATTCTTCGCCAAACGGCCGTTCTCAGCTTTGCCATTGTGCTGCTGTTTTTCCTGCTGCAAGGGGCTGTGGCGTATGGGCGGGACGTGGCGTTTATTGAGGGAGAGATGGTGGCGGCGGCGCGGTGGCTGGCGACCCATACGGAGCCAAATGTGCTGGTGGCGGCGCATGATATTGGGGCGATTGGGTATTTTGCCGAACGGCCGTTGCTCGATTTAGCCGGGCTGCTTTCGCCGGAAGTCGTGCCACTGCTGCCGGACGGGGCGGCGCTGGTTGAGTATGCGCTGGCAGCGGGGGCAGGTTATTTGGTGACGGCTCCGGGCTGGCCGTATCGGTCATTGGGGGAGAGGGGAACGGCCGTTTACCAAACCAACTTTGCTTGGACACGGGCGCAGGGTTGGGAAAATACGGCCGTTTATCGGTTGGGCGTTGCCCCCAAATCAGCCGATAATTGATGAATGGAGCGTGAAAAGATAGTTTTCGTAAGGGAAAAAGGAACTAAGGTACCATAAGATTTGGACATGCTGCCTTGTTTGGGTTTTGCTTTTCATGGTATACTGCCACCAACTTGTCCCAAACAAGTGGTACACAAATGAGAGCTAAATGTGACCAATGTTTGTACAAAACCTGCATAGCAAAATTATACGCAAAATAAAGAGGTTACAGTGGAACCAATTAGGATTCTTATCGTGGATGATCATCCCGTTTTCCGTCAAGGGTTGTGTGATGTGTTAGAAACCGACATGCATATGGAAGTGGCTGGTGAGGCGGCTGATGGCGAAGTTGCCATTGAGATGGCTCATGAGCTGCGCCCAGATGTGATTTTGATGGATATTAATTTACCCACCATTAATGGGCTGCAGGTGACGCGCAAGATCAAGACGCAGTTGCCCAATCTGAAAGTAGTGATGATTACAGGCTACGATGATGTCGAGCAGGTCTTTCATGCGCTGCGGGCCGGGGCTTCGGCGTATTGTTCCAAGGATGTGCCACCAGAAGCGTTGATTAAGACGGTGACTGCGGTGCATGAAGGGAATTATGTGGTGGATGACCGGGTGATGAATTATGATGAGATTATTGCCTGGACGGAGCAGAAAATTGGTCGCTTTAACGGTTCCCTAACCAGTGAATCGGATGATTTGTTTGTGCCGCTTTCGCCGCGTGAAATGGAAATTTTGGAGCATGTGACGAAGGGGTTGAGCAATAAGGAAATTGCGTTTAAGCTGGGGATTAGCCACCAAACGGTGAAGAACCATATGACGGCGATTTTGCGTAAGCTGCGTGTGGAGGATCGGACGCAAGCGGCCGTTTATGCTTTGCAGCATGGTTGGGTTCGTCTTGATGGTGCGCGTGGCTAATTTGCCCTCAAAAGAGTTGTCTGGAAGGATGTATGGTTGAAAAAACGGCCGTTAATGGGATAGCAACCTTCGCTGAGTTTTTAGAGGAAGCCTACAAAGATTTTGAGCAAACACAGCGTGATTTGCGTGAAATTGACATCTTAATTAAACAAAGTTCGGCAGAAGTTGAGCGTCTTGCCCAGCGAAATGCCCAAGCCACCAAGTATTTACACGATCTAAATACAAACTTTGAAACCCTGCCGCGTGAGGATATTCGACAGGCGTATGAGAACCTGAATAATATTCAGCAGCGCCTGTTTACCATGCGCGGCCAACTGGAAAAATTGCAAAGCGACCAGCGAAATCTGGAGCGACTGGCAGAGTTTCAGCGCCGTTTGATTGAGTTAACAGATGGGGAACTCCCTGCGGCTCCTCAGACTAAAAAGAGTCGTCGTGTTGATGATCAGTCCGATGTCATTCGTGTTATTCAAACTGAAGAAGCAGCGCGGCAAAGTCTGGTGCGGCGGATGCACGATGGGCCTGCCTCATCTTTAAGCAACTTCATTTTACAAGCCGAGATTTGTCAGCGCTATTTTGATGTTGATGCGGGGCGGGCGCGGCAAGAGCTAAACGCTCTAAAAAGTGCGGCCGCCACAACCTTTGGACAGGTCAAAGATTTTATTTTTGACCTCCGTCCGATGATGCTTGACGATTTAGGCGTTATCCCCACGTTGCGCCGCTATGTTGAATCTGTGCAAGAGAAGAGCGGGCTTAATGTTCCCATTACCGTGACAGGGGTTGAGCGCCGTTTAGAGAGCCACATTGAGGTGGCTATCTTTCGCGGAGTGCAACAGTTGCTTAATAATGCGATGGCGCACGCTCAGGCCACCCAAATTCAAGTTTCGTTGGATTTGGCACCAGAATCGGTCGCGGTTGTGGTGGAAGATAATGGGCGTGGTTTTGCCGTAGATGAAGCTCTTTCGCGCAATAACCAGCGGATTGGCCTGAGTACGCTGCGGGATCGCATTGAGATGTTGGGGGGAGAGATGAAGATATTTAGTGGGTTAGGGCAGGGTACACGGGCTGAATTTGCTATTCCGCTCATGGCTCAACTGGAGTTTTAACTGTTTGAATTTTACTGGGGTTGATAGATAGATTGTGACTTTTTGAAAAGGCTGGTGTCTTTTATTAATGGAAAGTTAGTTTTTGGCTTCTTTAGCAAGCAAGTTGCTTTGTTCTAATGAGAGTTCAAAGATATAATTTGAAAAAGTTTTTCATAAACGTTACAATGTGATTGGCTTGAAGAAGTAGCATATAAGCTGATTGAGTAGTTCGTAGCTAACAAAGTCGTCTGTCTCATCAGATAATCCTGTAAATTTTCACAAGGAGGTAAAGGCAAATGTTGTTTCTGAAGCGTGAGCGTGGTCAAGGTTTAGTTGAATATGCCTTGGTGCTCGTTTTGGTTGCTGTTGTGGTAATCGCCATTTTGACCCTTTTGGGGCCTCAAATTGGTAATGTATTTAGCCAGATTACATGTGGCCTAGATACGGCTTGTTCATAAGTTTCTGTTTTTTCATCGTCAAATCTATCTAGAAACCTATTGATTATATAAGAAAAAGACCCCGTCATTTTGACGGGGTCTTTTTTTGCCTAGTTGTTAACCAGAACAATAGCAAAGATACCATCTCCATTGACAGGAGTTTGAGGGCTACGGCTGGGGTTTAATGTTAATAACTCCCACGGGCCATTCCGGTCAACTTGGGGGCGAAGATGTGCTAGACGTAGTGTTTCGAGACTAGCTTTTGTGTCCATTAGTTTGTCGCAGACTTCAATGAGTTGCGCCCGTTCAGCCTCATCTGCCCCCAGAAGGTTGGGATCAAGTTCAAGTAGCGAGACTGAGGCAGCGGTTTTGCAAACAGCTAGTTCATCATAGTTGATTATGATGCTACTGTCTTTGGCGGAGCAGGTGCTACTGTTAAGGGGGATGTCCTGTACTTGGATGGGGGGTGAGACGAAGCCTTGGATGCTGTCGGGAACGGCCGTTTGTTGCAGCATCATATTGTTCGTGACCGGCATGTAGGCGACCAACCCGCTGCAATCTGTTTCCCATTTTGGTTCGATCTCCATTCCCAGCGTGCGGGTCTGGTTGCCGTCTTGCACGGGGGCATGGGCACAGCCCCCACCAGGGCCGGAACCCGGTCGTCCAATTTCAATCCAGCGGAGCAATTCATAAGGTGTCGGTGTCTTTTGTGTTTCTACCCATAGCCGCAGAATGCTGTAGGTAGGGAAGGGGATATCGGGGTCAGCAAGGGTGATTGTGCGGTTGTGCTGGCCGATGCTGCCATCGGCAATTTCCCAGGGGCCATAGCAATGGTTGCCAGGGGCGCAAAGTTGGGCAAATACTGCGCCAGGTGTGGCCTGATCAAGCTGTAGAGAAAGAGCCATTTGGGTAATAACGGCCGTTTGTGTGTCCAGGGCCTGCATGGTTGCGGTAAACGCGACATCTAGCTGGGGCTGCCACATGTTAGGCTTAAGGGGAACAGTAGGCCCAAACGCACCGCTGTAGGTTAAAGCGTCTGCCTGATACGGTTTGTTGGGCAAAAATTGATTGACCCCCACATAAAGCGAATGGTTATCTTCTTGTATACCAAGCAGGGTAAGCTGCCCACTTAGCTGTTTGCCATCGTTGTAGAGCAATGTGCTGCCCTGATACAAGATGTTGGTAGCCATGTTTGGCCGCTGGCTGTCGCGTTCCATAGTATAAATTTGTGCCAGTTGTTGCCCTGCTGTGTCTGGGCTTTGTACCGTGATGACTGGCTCACCTGTAGGCGGCTCTGAAACTGACAGGGGCTTGATTTTCACAAGATAGCTGGCAAAGGTGGGTTGAGTACCACTAGCTAATGTTTCTGTAAGGGTAACAGGTGGCGGCAATTTTTGCAGATCAAACCAGTTCCCAATCGTTTGCCAGTCGCTTTGCTGGTGAATAGCCCACTGTTGAGTTTGTTGGCAGATGGGATTGTCGTTGCTTGTCCCCCATAGTTCGGTACGATTTGTGTCGTAGTGCCAATCCATGATTGAGCTAATGCAACTGCTGTTTTCATGGTCGCAGGCACAACTAGCAGGTGTATTGTCCAAGGCCAGGTATTCATCATATAGGAACAGAGCATAGTGCCCCCATTCGTGAACAAGGGTGCGCCAGCCGTCTTGGTCGCCCCATAGCCCTACGTCAGGCCCTTTGTTACTCCAGCCACGCCCTAATGTAATGTGACCAGGGTAGAAGATGAGGTCTTTGAATGTTTGGCCGGGAGGTTGGGGGTGTTTAACGGCCGTTTCTACCATCCCCCCCACATTGGCCGCAGGTCGTCGGTCATTGTCAGCCAGCATCCGAAAATCCGCCTTATCCCACTTCTCCCCATTGGTATAAATTGCCACATCACCAAAGATCATCTGCCCATTGCTAACATTATAAAGATAGCTACTGGCCTCGGTGAAGCTGTGGATGAGCGAAGCGCTGAAACTGCTAGAACTGAGGGAAACGATCTGGCTATCCTTTGCTGGTTCCCAGGCCAAGCTAACTAGCGGGTTAAACACCACCAGTGAATTGGTCGTCATGGTTATAGTGCCAGTTGCAGCATCTTGGGTGTTAATGTCACCCGGATTCCAGCTTGTAAGATAAGCAGCGTATCTCAAATCCGGTGGCGAGTATTTTAACTGTAGTGCTGTTACATAGCGACAGCCATCAAGCCAGGACATGACCTGTCCCTTGGCATCGGTACTAACCATCTGTTCCCGTGGCGTTGGGTTTGTAATGTTGTAAGTAGCCTGTTCATGGCAGAAGACACGGAAGGTTTGGTTGCCGAGTGGGGTTCCTCCTGCATCCTCAAAAACAAGTTGGGGCGTGGGCAGAGGGGTAACAAAAGGTGTTGGCAAGGGTGTTACCAAGGCGGTTGGCAGGGGCGTAACAAAGGGCGTCGGTGGTGGGGTGATGGCTATTGTTGCACGTGGGGTGGGAACAGGCGTTGGCGTTTCCGGGCGGTCACAAGCGATTAACATGGACAAAGCAAGAGTGATCAGAATCAATAATTTGACCTGGATGACAGATTTCTTGGCAAACATCTTCTTTCCTCCCTGATTATTCAAACGTTTTGCGTGTAAACGTGTTATATGAAGTAGACGTTTGAACTATGTAGAACATTTCCTGAAATTAGAAGCGATATTGTATGAATAATCAAATTTTAGATAAAGACAAGCAGTTGCTGAATGCTTTAGCCATTGTGGGCTGGGGTAACGCCGATCTCCTATCTACTATTGTAAACAATCAACTATCGGCAGAGTTACTAACCAAGCTGGCATTACATCCGGCTGTCTCCGTTGAAGGTGTCACTTATTGCCTGGCAGAGGCGATGGTAAAGCAAAGTCTGCAACATTTTGAGCGGGATGATTATGCAACTTACAAATTGTGGCACCAGCGGGCAATAATGGCTTTGGCAGAGAAGCTGATGCGGGGAGAAACGGCCGTTGAAGCCCAATGGTTGCCCATATACAAACGCCTCGGCAGTGCCCTTGTCTCAGACGACCCGCCAGCCTTTTCCGCCCTTGTCCAGCAAGCCGCCCAGCTTCCCTTGCAACAGCCACAAAGCCGCCACCTGCACCGCTATTTTGTCGGGCTGGATTTTGGGCTTCAGGAAAAATTTGCGACCGCATTAGCCACCTTTGCCCCCCTGTTGCAAGATCCAACACTCGATGACGAAATACGCGGGCGCACCCTCAATTCCCGCGCCATTTTTTACCGTCTGCTGGGGCAGTTTGAGCCATCTTTTGCCGATTTGCAAAGCTGCCTGCCGCTGTGGGACAAATTGGGCAACCAGCAGCGCAAGGGGATGACGCTGACCAATTTGGGGTTTACGGCTTATCAACTCCAGCAATATGAGTCGGCCGAAAGCTATTTGCGCGAAGCCGTTGCCTTGTTAGAGCAGCTTGGTGCGCCCCGCCCCATCTACCTTGCCAGCATGAATTTGGGAATCCTGTACCGTGACCTGGGGCGGTGGGCAGAAGCACAGCAGTGTCAGGAGCGAGCGTTGGCCTTGCAGGAGCAAAGCGGGGCGCAGGACATGATGGGGCGGACGCTGATCAATCTGGGTGAATTGCTGATGCTGCAAGGGGATTTGGCTGCTGCTCTGCCCAAGTTTGAAACGGCCGTTTCCGCCATGAGTACCCGCATTTGGGAAATAGACGCTCATCTGGATCGCGGCTTGGTGCTGCAAGCACAGGGGAAGTTGGCCGAAGCAACGGCCGTTTTTCAGCAAGCCATCACCGTCGCCGAAGCCATTGGGCGGCGCGAAGTGCTGGCCGAGGCGTACTATCGCCTGGCCGACGCGCTGGCTGAGAGGGGTGAGCAAACGGCCGCTTTAGCCACCTTTTTGCAGGCCGTGGACGTGATCGAAACCACCCGCGAACCCATCAAAAACGAAGGGCTAAAAGTCAGCCTGCTGGGGCGGTGGCAGCAGGTGTATGAGGCTCTGGTGCTCCATTTGCTGGCGCAGGGGCGCGTGGCCGAGGCGTTTAACTGGGCTGAGAAGGCGCGGGCGCGTGCTTTTGCCGAGGCGTTGGGTGGGGCACAGGGGGCAGTGGAAACAATAACGGCCGTTTTCCTGCAGCAAACCCTCCCTGCCAACACCACACTCGTCAGCTACTTTACTACCGGCGTATTGGAACACGATGTCCCCATGCTTCAGGCCATCCCTAAAAGCAACCCACTGCGGCAGCATCTGCTCACCGAGGCCAAGACCATCCGCTTTGTCGTTAGCTGCAACCAGATAACGGCGCAAGATTGTGATTTAAACCCCAATATGCTCACCACCAAGTCTGTGCGCGGCGACGACCCCACGCGCTTTTTGGAGCCACGCTTCACGGCCTTTGCCTCGCCCCGACTACTGGATGGGCTGCCAGCGGCCGAGAAGCTGGTGCTAGTGCCGCATGGGCCGCTGCATCGGTTGCCGTTTGGGGGGCTGCAAACGGCCGTTAATCAACCCTTGCTGCGTGCCGGTGGCCCCGTGTTAACGTATGCTCCCAGTGCTACGGTGCTGGCGCAGCAAATGGGGCGGTTGGAAGAGAAAACGGCCGTTTTTTCTCCCAGTCTCGTCGTTGGCTATCACGGCGAAGCGGAGCAGACGGTGTTGCGCTATGTGCAGGCGGAAGTGAAAACGGTGGCTGGGCTGCTGGGAGGCGTGGGGCGGGTAGATGGGGTGGTGGATAAGGCGTGGCTGCGGGAAACGGCCGTTGCTGCTCCCGTCCTCCATTTTGCCTGCCACGGCTGGTTCAATGCCAGCGATCCCTTGGCCTCCTATCTGGAAATTGGCCCCGACACCACCCTTTCGGCACGGGAGGTGCTGGAAACGTGGCGTATTCAGGCCAAATTGGTCACGCTGTCGGCGTGCCAAAGCGGGGTCAGCCGGGTGCTGCGCGGCGATGAGCCGATGGGTCTCATTCGGGCGTTTTTGTATGCCGGGGCGCGGGCGGTGCTGGTAGCACACTGGCCGGTGGAGGATTTACCCACCTTTTTGCTGATGCGCCGTTTTTATGAAACCGCCGTAGAGACGCAAAATTTTGCGTCTGGTTTTGTAGAGACGCAAGATTTTGCGTCTCTACATCTGCGCGATGCCCAGCTGTGGCTGCAGCAGGTGACGGTGGCGGAACTGCGTGAATGGGTAGGGGATTTTGGGGAGGAGGATGGGGGTCTTCAGGATAGGGAAAAACGGCCGTTTTCCCACCCTCGGCACTGGGCAGCTTTTACGTTGTTTGGTTGGTAGGGGGTATTTGTGTCAAAAAGGGCGAGATAGGCTTGCTTCAGACGCAAATCTCAAGGGGTAATTGTTAAGGGGTTAAAACGGCCGTTACACCTTTCAACATAACGCCAAAATTCAGGAACTGATGAAAGTTTAATCAAGCAACGACCAGCTTGCAGCCTAAGGCCTCCACTACTTTACTCACAGTAATAAAATTTGGATTCCCGTCACTTGTTAGAGTTCGGTACAGATTTTGCCGGCTAACCCCAGCAACCCTGGCTATTTCAGTCACGCCTTTTTTCCTGACCAAATGCCCGAGGGCATCAATAAAGCCCTGTGGCCCATCTTCTTCCAAAAAAGCAGACAAATAGGCTTTAATATCTTCTTCAGTTTCCACATGTTGAGCAAATTTGTAAGGTTTAGTTTCCAATGCCATTTTATTTACCCCAACTGATCCAACAAGGCTCTTGCCTGGGCGATATCCCTACTTTGTGTTGATTTATCGCCCCCACAGAGTAATAACACGATTTTGTTGTTCCTGACTGTGTAATAAACACGGTAGCCGCTGCCAAAGAAATATCTTAACTCAAACAGGCTGGTGTCTATCTGTTTGAAATCCCCAAAGTTACCGTGGGTAATGCGGTTAAAACGTACATCAAAACGATGAAGTATGGATTTGTCCCGAATTTTGCTTAACCATTCGTCAAAATATTGAGTGGTTTCTATCTCATACTTCATAGAACGATTGTAACGGTTAAGCGACAGTTTGGCAATGGTAATTTTAGACAGGCTATCGCAACATGGTCGAAAACGGCCGTTTTCCCACCCTTCGCTACTGGGTAGCTTTTACGTTGTTTGGTTGGTAGGGGGTATTTGTGTCAAAAAGGGCGAGATAGGCTTGCTTCAGACGCAAATCTCAAGGGGTAATTGTTAAGGGGTTAAACGGCCGTTACACCTTTCAACATAAGCTTGCTTCCAAGCTTACTCCGATATCTCTACCGTATGGCTTGGTGCGTCTAGCTTAACCACATATTGATTAAGCAAATCGCGTCCCACAATGACCTCATCCCGCCGTTCTGTACCCACTACATCAAGATACAAAGCTCTGTGTTGCCCAACTTGCACAGCAATTGTGTACAAATCCACTTCATACCGACCGCCTGCCGTACCTAACAGCCATTTGGTTTGGCCTTTGCGGGCGCGAAGTTGACGTAAATAGCGCAAAGGAATCATGGTAGCATCGGCACCAGAATCCACAATCGCTGTGAGAGTGATGGCTGATTGTCCAGCCCGTCGCTGTATTTGGATTTCAATGACAGGCATTGGAGGAGAAAAGCCTGAATCATAGTCATGCGTGTGAATAATCATGTAGTCTCTTCAACGAAACGAGGTGAACGAAAGGAGATTGTTTCCATTGGCTTATCTGCTACCTGTGTCAGCCAAACAAACTCGTCGGGAAAACGATCATCAATCCGCTCAAACAAAGCAGCATAATCTGTGTCATGGTCAACCAATTGCCCCTGGTAAATTGCTACATGTTTGCCCCAAAATTGCTCTTTCAATTGGGGATACAAATGCAGGTAGGCTTGCTTTTCTGCCTCAAGTCGCGCATCTTCTTCGCTAGGTGGAATGAGCCATTCCTGACTGTCTGGTGGATTTTCCACCAAATACTCAGCCACAGCTTCGCCAATTTCAAGCTGGCGACGGTTAGCCCATGCCTTTAGCTGGCGATACCGCTGGTCGGAGAGAGGAACTTGAATGTATCGGGTCATCATTGTCTTCCTTTGTCAATTTGCCATTGACTTGCCTATTTTACCAAAAACGAGCCAATGGTGATGAATTTGCCGTTTATAACCCAACCCAACCGGCAAAAAGGAAACGGCCGTTTATCGAAAATGGTTGTGGGGAAAAACGGCCGTTGCCAAACGAATTCAATTGTCAAAGGGAAAACGGCCGTTTACCCACCCTTCGCTACTGGGTAGCTTTTACGCTGTTTGGTGGGTAGGGCTGGGTGTTGGGTGGGGAAAAACGGCCGTTTTTTGTGCTTCACCTGAACCATACCCAGATGTTTAATATGTTATAGCTGTGTGGTGTATACTGAAAATCACAAATGCTTTTGGGAGCATTTATTAATGAACGCTCTAAATGAGAGAGTCGCTCAGTAAAGCTTGAAACTGAATGATATTGACAACATTAACGGCTGGAAACTTAATCTGCTTGAGAATATTGAAATGACGGTCATTAGTCACAATGTAGTTGGCATTGGCAGCGATGGCACAATCAACAAATTTATCATCGTCAGGATCATCCCTCAGCAAGGACCAATTGTAATAAACATCACTTTTGCTTACATTAGGCAACAAAAGCAAAGTGCGAATGGTATTTTGAGCCGCCGTTACAGAATACTTCCTCGAAATGATCTCCTCATATTCTGTTAGAATCTCATTAGTAATCGCTATCTCAAATTCTTGTTGCAGCAGCTTTTGGAATAGCCAGTGGTACTTTGATTTACTGGAGATAGACACCAATAACACATTGGTATCCAGAACAACTTTAAGTTTATCCCTCATTTAACCATGCTTCCATGTCATCATCAGTTAAATTTTGTTCATCCCAAATCTGGTCAGCTTCCTGAATTGCTTTTTGGGCAAAGAAATTCGCTAGGACTTGTTTAAGCTCCAGCAAATCTTGGCGTTCCATCTTTGTGGAATACAGTTTCACAATCTCCAATTGCAAATTCGTCAATGTTTGTGGATACATTTCATGCCTCTAAGTGGTTCTCTCGCTAAATACCTAAGTTGTCAGTTGGCCTGTAAACACCGAAGCCACCAATTGGCTCAAGAAAAGCCTGCTCCTGTGGCCTTTTTTTCCAAATATAGGGATGGCAATGCCCATTCCAGTAGCTCAAAGCGTGATTGAGAGCTTCTGTTAGCTCATTCATGTCGGTAAAGCACCGACCCTTGAGTGCTAAAGAACGCAATTGCTTCCACCATGGCTCAATCAAATTGAGCCAACACGCATATTTGGGGGTGAATTGCACTTGAATTTCCGGCCACGCTGTTAAAGCCAGTTGCGTTTCCCGGCTACTATGTGTGCTCAAATTGTCTTCAATAATCATCCATCGCTGACTGGGAAACTCAGTAATTACTTTTTCCAGTAATTGAATGTGACTCACACTGTCTCGCTTCGGACTTAGCACAATGGCCGCTTGACCTGTGGCTGGCTCGAAGGCACCATGAACCCACACCATTCCCCGCCGTCCATAATCCGGCTCGAAGGTTGCCCGATTCGACCCCTGTTGCCATGCCTCTCCTGGATATGTTTTCACAGCTATCGGTCCCATTTCATCAACGCAAATTACCCGTGTCTCGGCTGGTGGTTCGTGGTAGCATCGGATAATGGCCCCCTTTTTTCCACGAATTCGGGGTCGTGTTTTTCCACATCGTGGAACCAACTTTGCTGCCGCTTCCATTGAAATCCTTCTGCTTCCATCCACTCCCATATCGTTGAATCTGACAAATGCAATCCCTCCCTTTCTTTAAAGGCTGTTTGCAAGCGTTCCAAGCTCCACATAGCAAAGGGATAGCCCAAGGTCGGTGGTTTTTGCAACGCCAAACCGATTAATCGGCTCCGTACTTTCTCATCATGGGTGCGGGGACAGCCGGAACGGGGCAGATCTTGTAGTCCCGCGATCCCTTTCTCATTAAAGCGTCTGACCCACACGGCTCCAATGGCGGTGCTAAAACCGGCACGCACGCCGGCATCTGTGGCTAACAAGTTTTCATCATCCAACATGTTGACAAGAATGGTCGCTCGTTTGACCAGTTTGGCAGGCGCATTTTGCGCGTTTGCTAATTTTCGGACTTCTGTTTCTTCCTCTGGTGAAAGAGGCCGCAATTTTACTCGTGGTCGCATTGGCTCTACTAACTCCTTTGCCCGATTAGATGACCTAGATGACCTTGCCCCATATTATAGCTTAACCATTTGGCGAGAGAACCACTAAGTACACTCTCAAAATCATTGCCACCTTTTCTGATGGGTGGTCGCACATGAGAAAATCATACTGCCTTTAAGAGGGGAAATCAACTGCTGCTTGCAAACAAAAAAAGCCGAGCTTCTTCACAAAACTCGGCTGCCTAGTTTCATTAATAGCTGTGGCAAATACGGCTGTTGCCAACAATTCAGCTGCCAAGGAGAATACGGCCGTTTACTGAGAATGGTTGTGGGAAAAAACGGCCGTTTTCAACCCAATTTAACTGTCAAGGGGAAACGGCCGTTTTCCCACCCTCGTCACTGGGCAGCTTTTACGCTGTTTGGTTGGTAGTGGTGATTTTGTTATGGGTGAGGAAGAACGGCCGTTTGCCTACCGCAATCTCGTTATAAAAATAAAAAAGCCGGGCTTCTTCACAAAATCCGGCTTTAAGCTTCATGAAAGATTGGCTATTTGTTTGGGCGTGTCACATACGGATTCATCCTTATTGTATGCCAACCTTATGGCTTTTGCTGAAGGCAATCAGATACTATATTCTTGCAATCACAATTTGGCATTGTTGGCCAATCAATATTAGGTCTTTTTTGTCTTGCACAACAATTTAGTTCACATAAACGTTCTCTTCGAGTTGTCCAAAGAATCAACTCTCGTGCCATGCCGGAATGAGTTAATGGGAATTCTTCATGGTCAATCTTTAGTGTAAAGCATAGGGTTCTGAGTTCGTCAAGATTAAACTTTTCTACGAGCAAGTTAAACAACTCAATGCAAAAAGAGTGGAAGAATGGTACTTTATACTGAATCAATAAACGGTTTCTCTTAACATCATCTTTTGTTTCATCATCTTTTTTCTTTTTGTCCAATAAAGGCTTCATGGTTTCTAATGTTGACTCTACATCATTATCTCTATCATACTGTTGGGCTGTATCAAGTGCTGAATCTAATGTTTTCAGTGCACTTTCATTACTGTCTAGCAATATTTCTAATTTCGCTGTTTCAATACCCACAAGAACCAACTTGCCACATAAGTGATCTTTTTCTAGAATGCTCCTGGCTCTATTTAGTTCTCTAAGAGCGTCTTTCCAGTACCTAACTTTTTCTGTAGCTATGTTTGAACGTTCTGCATATGCTGTATCTAGCAGTGATCTAATTCTATGGGCTTCTGCCCTACTATCCAAAGATAAATTCAGGTTGTTAACGTCTCTGAAAGACAATGCGCCAACTAGCAAATCATCTGCTCTATTTAAATCACCCGCAATTATGCTAGCTTCTACATTAATTAATTTCCCAATGTATTCAAATTCTTTATATTCACCACCTTGCAGATTGTGAGCTACTTTATTACCTTTATTTACTAACTCCCTAATCTCGCCAATATATTCTTGTACCTTGTTATTTTCATTTGCGTTTATAGCTTGTCTCGCTCGTCCAAGTGCGATTTTGGCTAATACTTCATAGGCTCGTTGTTGACCGATTGGGTCTTGGCTCTTTTGGGCAGCACTTAAACTATTATTTGCATGTACCTCCGCTAGACTTAACTGGCCTGCATCGGCATAAGCAAAAGCTAAATTTAGATAAGCAAATGAAATCCGCTCAGGAACTAGCTGTTGGATTTTTGTAAGTGCCCCATTAAAAAAGTTAATTGGCTTCTGAAAATTGCCTGAATACAAGTGTTCTGTATTTAAGTTCATCTCATATTCTAAGCTTCGCTTTTCATCGTCCGCCAAATCGAAATGCCGTTTTGCCTGATCCATATTCTTGAAAAATTGACTGTAGTCACCTTGTGTACGTTCGAGAATGGCTAGAAACTGGTATACATTCCCCAAACCAGATTGGATGTTTGAATCAAATACCTTAGCAAATGGTACTAAGAGTTTTTGGCTACTTTCTGCAAAATACTTTGCTAAATCTACTGGGTCTGCATAAAAATAACAAACCCCTTTTTCATAAAGCAAACATGCTCTTTCTATTTTGATGTTTTTTGTAGCACGAGCATCTACGATAACATTTAACCCGTCATCATATTCATCTAAAGATGGAATATATTGGCCTTTTCGTCGGTAACAGTTTCCAATTTTTCGGTGTAACCGCGCCTTACGTAACTTATCTTCTGGTTTTTTCCCTAGCTTTTTTAGTTCGGCTCGATATTTTTTTATTGCTCTTTCATAACTTTCAGTCTGGAAAAGATTGTCACCCTCTTTTTCGCTCAAGATGACCTCCTTGCGAGCTTCAAAAATGTCATAGCTAAAAATTATGAGAAATTTATAGCTACCTCGCATATAGAAGCTGATCTGTCATGGTGATTTTTAAGGATTCACAAGAATGGGTAAAAACAAAAAGTATGGTATTTCAAGAGGGTGGGGTTCTCCATCTCTTCCTCCCGGACCAGTTGGCCCTCCAGGGCAAAACCCAGGGGTTTCCATAAGCCTGTACTCTCGAACAAACTCATTCCAATATGTATCTTGAGCCCAGGCTAACTCATCTTCATTGTAAAAACAAAACTCAACCTCATCTTTTTCACCAAATGGCAAATAAATTGACAAGCCCGTTGCCTCGTCTAAATCAATATCGCTTTGAGCCCATACGGAATAACCACTTGTATGTGTCTCTGTAATTACTATGGGATTTACAGGATCTTTCAGAATATTCCATAAATCATTTGCCGTATCTTCAATAGATGTGCCAACAAACTCATTAGCCAAATTCTTAGCTAAATCCCCTAAGTCTACATATCCATCCTTATCTGTAATGAGTAAATCGTAATCATAATCGAATTTTTGCGTAGATTGAAAGGCGTTTTCAATCTTGGTGGCATTAGAAGGAAAACCTTCAGTAAGTTGCCCTGCAAGCAAATTTAAAACAGTATTCAACTGATTGATTTGTTGTAAATCAATTACGGACATTGTTCTCGGGTAATTAGCAAGGGATGCATCATACTTATCAACAATCCACATAGCTTGCTCTAAAGGCGTACGCTCTTCGATTCCTTCCATGTAATCAAAATAAGGAAAACTCGACCAAGTTTCATTCTCAGATGCTACAAAATAATGTGCCCCGTGACGAATTTCATAAGCTTCTTCGATCATACCCATTAAGCAAGCATCATAGAAAACGACATCTATGGGCGTTTCCATCAGTTTAGGATGGGAAAAGACAGTACCCATTTCACTAGTAGATAAATAGCTATAGTTGTTTGTAAAATCCCAACTAAATCCACTTCCTCCAATCACCCATCGTGGGCCTCCCTGATCAACCGGCAACTTAGGTGACCAGCCTCCTCCGTGATCTACAATGGATAGCCATGAATACTCGGTAAATTCTTTTTCTCGCACACCAAGGATGAAATCTAATAATGTGGCTGGATTGCCCATGTCTAGTTCACCTTGTGCCCACTTATTCACGCCTTCAATATAGTCATCAGAAATTGAGAGTAGATTAATATCTGGTAGGACTCTATATAGATTTGTATCCCCATCTTGGCTACGATCCCATAGAACATATACAATTAAGTTATTGTTAGTATAGACCGCTTGCTCAAGACGGTTAAAAACACTTGCCGTCCACCCATCGAGATCATTATCTCCATTTAAAAATACCATTGTTGTCCAGCCATGAAGAACAGGTGGTGGACTTGGTTTGTGCAATTTAATATTATCGATATACATTTCCCCAACCGTATGTACATCAATTTCATTTACAACAAACTTGACTTCATCAACGTTCTCTCTATTGAACTCTGCCGGCCAGAGTACATCCCATGTTAAAGTTACCCAACTATTTGCCTGTCCGGCCGGTTGTGCATCCATAAGAAATCCCAAATTTTCATCTTCATCCCAAAGATGGACACTGATCGGCACATCAGGATCGGTTATATAAATATCAGCTGAGATTTTTTCTACATCAGACCAATCTTCATCAAGTGTATCATCACCGGTGCCTAGGGGGAGATGTTCATCAGGCCCACGAGTCCCGATTTCAGCAGTATTACCAATACCAACTGAATAATCCCATCTTAGATAAGCAGCTCCAGCAGGCGTGGTCTGAGTAGTCACGTTGTGGCTAATGGGTTCTAAGCCAAATTCAGCTTCTGTGTTCCAGTTATACCAATTGCCAAAGTAAAACCACCAATGAGACTCGTCGTCTAGGTTATCCCATTCCTCTTCTCCACCGCTTGTAATTAGGCGCAAATTATCAATATAGAAAATAGGAGAAGTACCATAAATATCATCGAAAACCATACTAAGACTAGACACATCACTAAAATCAAATGATGCCGTATTAAACGACCATTCACATGTTTTCCATTGATTAGCTGGAATAGGGGTACAGACCATACTCTGAATGGGTGGGTTGAAAGCAGACCTTCTTACCTCTAGTTTTATTTTGGAATTAGGAGGGCCGCCAATTTGATACACATCTGCCCGTAAACCCAAATAGCTTCCCCAATTTTCGGATGGGAAACTATCTGTACGAATAAATGCCCAATTATCATTATTGAAGGTTATATCGGCCTGAAGAACCTGTCTACCAGCAAACTCAGTCCAGTTTACAGCAATTTCGTTTGCCCAGCTTTCGGCTATCCATTTATGAGAATTCATGTCATCCCACTCTACTTCTGTTAGGGCTGCAGTATTTGATTGAATAGCATTGTTGTTTTGTTTATTATCATGACTTGTCGGTGAGATTGCGACTATTCTGGGTTGAGCGAAAACGATGCTGAAAAACATATTTGCAAAAATAACAACAAAGAGCTTTTTGTACATTATTAATCTCCCTGTCAAAGCCTAACTGAAAATATGCTTTCACATATTTTTACTGTTTAGCGAGAAATGGCAAAAAAACTTGACTCCGTACCAAAACGTTATGTGTGTCGGTCACAATACTTCCCCCAATATTCGTTGCTGTAACGATTACGGTATGATTCCCTGGAAAATCCCATTCGTACACAGAATTCATCCCAATACCGCTGTTGTTCCATGTTATCGTAATGGGAGATGTGGCATTGAGAGGTTCATAACTAGCGGTAAAAAGTGTTGGCGTGTTTGTATAGGTTTCATTTACGCCATCAATGGAAACAGCAAGAAGCGGTAGTGGTGCCAAAAGTTGGTAACCCGATCTCAAAAACTCGCTTTCGGTTAAACTCTGCCATAAAATTGGCATTTGATCTTGTTTTTCAGCTAAATACCGCCCCCACCCAAGAGTTTGTAAACTGAGATTCCAGGAACCTTTGAAGTGATTCCAATGAGTTCTTTCACAGTTAGTTTCATTTTCATGAAACATAAAACTTTCCACATTGTTTAGAGGAGTAAAAAGATTTTGGTTGAATATGAATTCCCAAAATCTCTGTGCGTCTTCGGGCTGTAATGATGCTATTAGCCCAACATAGTGAGGAACAACTATTGGTTCTCCCAAGAGAATAGAACCATCATTTGCTGGTGCAAAGCGGCCCCCCACACCAAACGCTTGGTAAATTTGTGTAGGCGGAACTGCTGATGGTAACGGAACCTCACTTGCAGATAGCCCAAAAAGACCCAGTTGAGCGAAACAATGGCTGGGATAGTTATTGGTGTAGTAGTTAATTTGCGTAAGGGCTGCATCAGATCTATATTCTTGCCAATCAACGCCCCAATAATCTGTCTTGGGCGCTGGGGCAAATAGCCATGCCAATTCATCAATGAAACCAGAACCATTTGCTGTTGGTGGATATGGATAGGGCATTGGTGCAACTTGTCCTGTAGCAGAAGCATAGATTAATTGCATTAACCAACTTTCTCCTCCAAAAGTATCCCAGGTATAAGGCAACAACTCTCCTTCGTATGAATATCCATGAGAAATACCTGTCACCCGTACAAGGTTGTTCCAATCAATTTCTCGTAAAAATACTTCCGTTCTATTTGTATCTAACCCCAGTGCAGTTTGTGCTTCAAGCAAGCTGATAGCCGCAATGGCTGTATCAATTGAAGACCATTCAGTTCCATCTACTATTGTAAAAGTGTTAGTAGGGGTGAGTTTGACCCAATGCGGCCATAAGCCATGAAAACGAGGTAATTCTGTTAACAAGGTATCGCTGATATTTGTAATAATTTGCACTGCGTTAGCTTCACTTACAATGCCAAGCTGGGTAGCTATTCCTGTAGCCGCTGCCAAAGCACCAGTTGACTGTACGGCATCAAATTCACCGCTTGCAGACCTTCCTTGGTCACGAACTAAACCTGTATTTGCATCCCAATTGTTGAGGAGCATCCCATAACTCCATACAAAAGTAGCCTGAGATATATCTGTAATATTGTTGGTTACGGTTAATGCAATTTGATCCATGACTACAAAATTACCCACATCGGCATCTTCCATAAACCATAACAAGGAAGTTGTATTTGTGATGGTCGGTAATGAAAAGTGCAATTGTTGTATGCCGCCAGTGAGAGTAACTGCAGCAGACCATCTTATTAAGTTGGCTTGTTCGTCTTTTAATTCTATTTTTAGCCTATTGTTTGGACTACTATCAGATACGTGAACCTGTAATCCAGTCACTGTATTTTGATAAGCATGATCTATTTGTTCTGGCAAAATTGCTGAAAAATCTACTGGATTGTTTTCATGGATAGGATGCTGAAAACTTGTCCATAATCCTCCCCAATTACCAGAGTTTATAGTTGCGGTTACATTTTCACGCCCCCAATCCAATTGGACATCACCTAACTGTCCACGATCACCATCGAGACGATTATAGAAAAATAGGGTTTCGCCCTCATAAGGTTGTGGTACGAAATCATCAACAATAATTGATATCTCTTGGTATTCGTTTGTGGATAGTGGATTAAGTATTTTTACTCCACGGTCAGCGGCTTCTTGGATATTGGAGCCTTCCAGAGAGTTAACTTGAAATGCAGAACCGACCACCAACCATGAAAACAGAAACCATAAAAGGGCAATAAACAAGCCTAGCACAACTATAAGGTTTTTTGTTCTTCTTAACCTTTTCATGTTTTCTCCTTAACACAACTCATCATAAGGGGAACTATGCTTGATTCAGAGTGGAGCCTATGTTTTTCTACCTAAAGATTGCCGAGCAACCAAGTGTTCCAAATGGCTTTGTTGAGTATGAATTAAGAAAATCTAAGCAAACAAACATAGCCCAGCACCAGGAGATCAACCGACAAAGTGTACAGAATGAAATGAAAAGAGAGCATTTGGCAAACTGGCCTAATCAATTCCGTGAAGCCTGTTGAAAAACTAGGCTTTTAGTCACCATTTTTTGATACCCTCAATGGTTTGCACACGTGCCCTTATTTTTAGAGAAAATGTTAACTAATAGATAGTGACGAATGTATTGTGATTTCATGTAGATTGTCACGTATCTACGAAAGGTAGACGTTGTTCCCATAGCTTCATAGTTTGCATCTCATTGTATGGCAATAGTAAATTGGAAACGGCCGTTTTCCCATCCATCCCCAAAACAAAAAAAGCCGAGCTTCTCTACGAAGCTCGGCTTTTTGGCAGATACGTTACAGACACTTAATCCCCTAGCACAGGCATCAGGAACCCTTCATCCTCCTCAACCGCATCCTCATCCTGCACCACATGCTCAAACTGGCTGTTGTACAGTTCGGCATAGAAGCCGCCGCGTTCCAGCAGCCCCAAATGCGTACCTTGCTCTACAATATCGCCGTCGCGCATCACCAAAATCAGGTCGGCGTTGCGGATGGTGGAGAGGCGGTGGGCGATGATGAAGCTGGTGCGCCCCACCATCAGGCGATCCATGGCCTGCTGAATCAGCACCTCGGTGCGCGTGTCCACCGAACTGGTGGCCTCGTCCAAAATGAGGATTTTGGGGTCGGCCAGCACCGCCCGCGCAATCGTCAAAAGCTGCATTTGCCCTTGCGAGATGTTGGTCGTTTCTTCGTTGATGACCAGATTGTAGCCATCGGCTAGGGTGTGGACGAAATGGTCTACGTGGGCGGCTTGGGCGGCGGCAACCACTTCCTCATCGGTGGCATCCGGCCGGCCGTAGCGGATATTCTCCATAATCGTGTCGTTATAGAGCCAGGTGTCTTGCAGCACCATGCCAAACCAGCGGCGCAAATCTTGCCGCGTAAAGTCACGAATGTCGTAGCCATCCACCAAAATCGCGCCGTCGTTGACATCATAAAAACGCATCAACAGCTTGACAATGGTCGTCTTGCCCGCGCCTGTTGGCCCAACAATGGCAACCTTTTGCCCAGGATTGGCAACGGCCGATAAGTTGTGGATAATCGGCTTGTCGGCCTCATAGCCAAAACGCACATTGCGGAATTCCACATGCCCTTGCAACGATTCCAGCTTGATTGGGGTTGCCGTTTCCTTCACCTCTTCCGGCTCATCCAGAAACTCAAAGACGCGCTCGGCGGCAGCGGCCGTTTGCTGCAAAATGTTGGAAATGTTGGCTAACTGCATCAACGGCTGGTTAAACGAGCGTACATATTGGATAAACGCCTGAATATCACCCACCGTAATCGCATTCCGCACCGTTAGATAGCCACCGACGATGACCACCGCCACATATCCCAGATTGCCAACAAAAAACATCATCGGCATCAGCAAACCGGACAGGAATTGGGATTTCCAGGCTACGCCGTAGAGCGTGTCGTTAAACCCTTCAAATTTCTCGATACTGCGAGCTTCGCCGTTGAACGCCTTCATGACGCGATGGCCGCCAAACATCTCCTCCACATGACCATTGACATACCCTAGATAATTCTGCTGTTCCTTAAAGTAGACCTGGGAACGGCTGACGACAAAGCCGACCACACCCAACGTCAGGGGAATGACCAGCAGAGCCACCAACGTCATCACCCAGCTAATGGTCAACATCATAACCAGCACGCCGATGACGGTGATGACCGAGGTGATGATCTGAGTCAGGCTTTGGCTGAGGGTTTGGTTAACGGTATCTACGTCGTTGGTGATGCGCGACAGCACTTCACCCTGCGTCGTTTTGTCGTAATAACTCAGCGGCAGCCGGTTCATCTTGGCCGCAATTTCCTCACGGAAGCGGTAGGAGATGTCGGTGGAGACATCGGCCATCATCCAGGCCATTATGTAGGCGAAGATGGCGGAAATGATGTAGAGGATGAGGATGGTGAGCAGAATGCGGCCGATGTAGTCAAAATCAATTGAGCCGGTACCGGCAATTTGTGCCATCACCCCTTCAAACAATTTGGTGGTGGCGTTGCCCAACACTTTGGGGCCAACAATGTTAAAGACCGTTGAAGCAATGGCGAAGATAACCACCACAATGATCTTCAGTCGGTGCGCCCGCAAATAGTGGGCGAGCTTGACCATGGTTCCTTTGAAGTTACGCGCTTTGTCGCCCTTACGCATGGCACCCATTGGCCCGCCTTCGCCAGAACGACTACGTCCGTGCATCATCATGATGATAGTTCCTCCATACTGAGCTGCGACAGGGCGATTTCCTGGTACGTTTCGCAGTTTGCCATTAATTCGTTGTGGGTGCCTTTGCCAACCATCCGGCCGTGTTCCAAGACCACAATCTGGTCGGCATTTTTCACCGTCGAGACGCGCTGCGTGACGATGAGAATGGTGCTGTCGTTGGTGCTTTCATACAAAGCCCGTCGCAAAGCAGCATCGGTTTTGAAGTCTAGGGCGGAAAAGGTGTCGTCAAAGATGTAGATGGGTGGCTGTTTGACCAGGGCGCGGGCGATGGAAAGGCGCTGCCGCTGCCCGCCTGAGACGTTTGTCCCACCCTGTGAGATTTCGGTTGCCAACCCATCGGGTTTTTCTTTGATGAAGTCGGCGGCTTGGGCGATGGTAACGGCCGTTTCCAAATCCTCTTTCGTCGCCAGCTCATCTGCATAGCGCAAATTGCTCTCGATGGTGCCAGAGAACAAGACACCCTTTTGCGGCACATAGCCAATCTTGTCCCGCAGATCATGCTGCGTCACCTCGCGGATGTCTATACCATCCAGCAAAACTGCGCCGCCGGTAACATCATAGAAACGGGGAATCAGGTTCACCACCGTAGATTTGCCTGAACCCGTGGAGCCAATAAAGGCGGTGGTTTCGCCGGGTCGCGCCACGAAGCTGACATGATGCAGCACGTCGGTGTCGGCACCGGGATAGCGGAAAGAGACGTTGCGGAATTCCACCTCGCCCTGAAATTGCCCGTTGAGATGTTTGGGAGCTACCGGGTCGTTAATGATCAGGTCGGTTTCTAACACATCAGCAATCCGTTCGGCCGAGACGGAGGCGCGGGGCAGGATGATGAAGAGCATGGAGAGCATGAGGAAGGAGAAGACGATTTGCACGGCGTATTCTAAAAAGGCCATCATGTCGCCTATTTGAATGTTGGCTTCGGCCACCTGGTGCGCCCCAACCCAGATGATGACGACGGAGAGGACGTTGAGGACAAACATCATGACGGGCATCATAACGGCCGTTATTCGAGCAGTGAACAAGGTGTTTTCGGCCAACTCCACATTGGCTTTGTCAAACCGTTTTTCCTCAAACGGCTGCATGTTGAAGGCGCGAATCACCATCATGCCGGACAAATTTTCCCGCGCCACCAGATTGAGCTTGTCAATTAGTGCCTGCATGACGCGGAATTTGGGCATGGCGATGGAGATAGTGATAACGATGACACTTATGAGCACCACAACCGCCAGAGCAATGGTCCACCACATGGAGGCACTTTTGCCAATGGCGCGAATAATGCCGCCCACGCCCATAATCGGCGCATAGAAGACGAGCCGCACCATAAACATCGTCACCATTTGCAGTTGGGTGATGTCGTTGGTGGAGCGGGTGATAAGCGAGGCGGTGGGGAATTTGTCAAACTCAATGCTGGAGAAGCTTTCCACCTTTTTGAAGATGTCGCTGCGTAAATCGCGCCCCACACCAGCGGCAATTTTGGCCGACAGGTAAGCGACGCTGATGGTGCAAAAGGCGGCCAACAGGGTAATGCCCAGCATGATCGCGCCGGCTCGCCAAATGTAGCGGCTTTGCAGTTGGCTAATGTCTACACCGAGTGCTTCGTATTCAGCTTTGACGGCGGTAACGGCCGTTTGTTCCACCATCCTCTCCCCCAACGCCGCAAACCGCTCATTCATATTGGCCGAAAGCTGCTCGCGTTGGGCGGTTGGCAACTGCCCCAACATGGCAAACAAATCCACCCCAGGGGGCAGTTGCGACAAATCAAACGCGCTCCCCGCGCCGCCACCTAGCTGCGTCGCTGCCTCCGGGTCTTCCAGCGCCCGCTGCAACCCCGATACCGCCAGCAACGCTTTGGCAACGGGTATCTTGAGCGCATCGAAGTCATCCTGGCTCAGCTCGTTGAGGACGTAGATTGGCTCATCCTTCAAGAGCGGATAGGTTTCTTCATAATCGGCCGCCGCCGTGGTGTTGGGTTCAATGAGGGTGTAGGCGTTGCGAACGGCCGTTGCCTCATCGTCATTCAAAAACAGCAGCAGTCGAGTCATCGTCTCCTGCCGCATCGCCTCTAGCACAGTGCTTTCCACACCGCTTTGCTGAATACCCGTATTGATAATGCGCGACAGATAATCGGGCAGCATCAGGTCAAAGTTAGCCTGGGCGAATAACAAGATGACGGCCGCCACGAACATGAGCATGTAGGGCTTTAGGTATCTACGTATTCGTAACATAGTTGATTTCCTTATAGGTTATTGGTTATTGGAAGATTGGGGATTGTGAGCCTTCATTAATCTCCAATCTCTAATCCCCAATCTCCCGTTTCACCGCCATCACCTGCGCCCCCAGCTTTTGCAGCAAGTTGAATAATGTTTGCTGCTCATCGGCATTCAGGGTGTGAAAGCAGTGGTCAATGGTTTCTAAATGGTTGCGGGTGTGTTGGCTGACAAGAAAACGGCCGTTTTCCGTGAGACGAATATTAAACCGGCGACGGTCATTTGGATCCAAACGGCGTTCAATCAGCCCCGCCTCCTCCAAACTGCGGATAAACGTACTCATCGTGTTGCGGCTCACCCCCTGCCGCTCGCTAATCTCCGAGGGGTTCAACTCCCCGCGATCACCCATCTGATCGGCAAAAAAGAGGTGCATCAGCACCCGATATTGGGCAAAAGACAGCCCCGCTTCGTCCACACTCTGCTCCCCCATGTGGTAGAGCGAGCGCGAAACAAACCCTAATTCATCCATCAGCCGAATGGTCTGTGGGTCAATGTCGGGGTGGAAGCTCTGCATAAATTGCATCCACTTTTGCCGTTTTTCTTTGTCTTGCAGCCAATTCTTATGCGTCATAACCTACCCACAAAAAAAGACAGCTTCTCAATCTGCCCAGTGCAGATGGATCATGCTGCCGCATTTACTACGATGGTTAATTGTACGCCATCGAACTATTCTGTCAAGAACTTGCAGGGAAGCAATTTCACGCCGAGGCGCAAAGGCGCAAAGTTTTTTGGCTCTTTGGGAATTCAGGGGGCTGACTTGCTTTTGACGTGGTGCGTGGTGCGTGATACGTGGCAAATGAACCTTCTAACGCACCACGCACCAAATTTGTCAACCCCAGGAGATCCAAAAGAACCAGTTTTTTCTTTGCACCTTGGCGTGAAAAATTTTGGTTTGCTTAACTCGTAGCCAAGGCACGAACACGATTTATCCGCCAAAATCCGCTCAAATCCGCGTCATCCGCGCATCCATTTTCTTTCTCGCTGGCGGCTAGGAATCTTCAAAGTTAACCTGGATATGTAATTGTGGTAAAGCAGTTACGGGAATGTCAACGAATTCGGCTAACCCACCCCAGTCAGTAACGGCCGTTTCTCCCCCATTCTCCCACCCCAGCACCACCGTCTTTTCAAACAACTCATCCAGCTCCTCCCCTGGCAAAAGCGTTACCTGCACCAAACAAAGCGTCTCATTCTCCCCGTCGCGGTACGCTTCCAGGGTAAAGGGCAGGTTGAGAACGGCCGTTTCTTCCTGCCCACCCAACCGCAGCAGCCGTTCACTGTAGCGGCCACTACCGGCGGGGGCGCGGGTGCGGGTCAAAACGGGCGGTGGAGTCAGAAGCATCACCAGCCCCTGCGTCAATTGTAGGCTAAATCCGTCCAGCCGCTGCTGAAACGCCTGCTGCAGTTGTGCCAGCAAGGAAACTGCCTGAGGCAAAAAGCCGAGGTCGGGTTGGGGAATGCGGGTTGGTTGGGGCAGCGTTTGGCTGCGAACGGCCGTTTCCATCTCATACAATCGGGCATAAGCCGCCGCACAATCGGGACACGCATCAAGGAGAACGGCCGTTTGTGGGTACAGTGCCACATAATCTTCGCCCGCAAGCTGTGCCGCAATGTAATCGTCAAGTTGTTCCAGACATTGCTGGAAGGTTGCTTCGTTGCAAGGGGTTAACAACGTCGCAACCAACATTTGACGGCGATCTCGCCTGTTGCCATTATCGCCTATCATAGAAATCTTCCTTTTGTTCGCCGCGAACGAATCGAATCTTTCTTAAAGACGGTTTACCCCACCCGATCCTTTCCCGCCGATTCAATCAGGTAGGCCTTTAGCTTGCTCAAATTTTTTGACCGCGTGGCCTGAATATGATTCGGACGTACCTCTGTTTGCGACAAATCACTTTCTATCTGCGATAATTGCTCATCTTCCTCATCATCAAGAAAACGACCAATCACCACCCGCTGCGAACGGTCGCTGAGCGGTGCTTGTAGCAGTAAATTCCGCCACTCCTCCACGCTAATCGCCGATAAAACTTGCATCTCCAAAGACCCATTTGGCTCTGGCGGATCATACCCATCTTCCCACTCTACCAGCCGCTTTTCCCGCCGCAGCTCATCCAGAATCAGGTTGCGCGTCAAACGCTGCGCCCAGGCAACAAACTTGTCTGGCGATTCACAACTGTCAATCTTAGAAAAAACGCGCTCAATGCTTTTTTGGGCATACCCTTCGGCCACCATTTCGTTGCCGTGCATCATGGCAAAAGCAACGCGGTACAAAATGTGCCACAACACGCGGTAGGCTTCGTTACAAACGGCCGTTTCTTCACTCAAACAGCCCGCATACAGTTCACTACTCTCATATTCAGGCAACATAGCTCGCTCTCAAAAACAACAGTCACGAACTTTCCGGCAGCTTTGGCTGGTTGTGTAACTGCACTGGTGCCTGCTCCTTTGCCTTTAGCCGCAGTTGCAGCATATCCACTACCACTGAAAACGCCATTGCAAAGTAGACATAGTTCTTCAAATGCAGTTCCTCCGCTTGTTCATGCGCCCAGCCTTCTACCACCAGAATGGAACCAATAAGAATGAGGAAGGAAAGTGCCAAAATCTTGAGCGACGGGTGTTTCTCGATAAAATCGGCAATGGAGTTAGCGAAGAAAACCATAATCGCCGCCGAAACCAAAATAGCAACAATAATGATGCTGGTGTGTTCCGTAATGCCAACGGCCGTTATCACCGAATCCAGCGAAAAGACCACATCAACGAGAATCACCTGCGTTAACACCGCCCCCAACGTGGCAACACCGGTACTCACCGTATGCTGGCTGTGGTCCTCCACATCCAGCTTTTCGTGAATTTCATATGTGCTTTTGCCAATGAGGAACAGCCCCCCCAGCAGCAAAATGATGTCGCGTCCACTTAGCTCATTGCCAAACGGCGCAAACAGCGGTGTTGTCAACCCAATAATGACGCTAATGCCTAGCAGTAGCAAAATCCGGCTAATCACCGCCAGCCCAATCCCCATTTGCCGGGCCTTTGGCTGCTGCTCTTTTGGCAATTTCCCCGAGAGAATGGCAATAAAAATAACGTTATCAATGCCTAAAACAATTTCCAGAGCGGTTAAAGTCAAAAGGGCGACCAAACTTTGAACCGTAAAAAGATCCGACATTAATTCTTCCTCACTTGATTTTGACAACCAACAACTACACAAAGAAAAAGGCGACACCTAGAATTAAGTACAGTGCTAGAAGCTGCGCCCCTTCTAACCAGTTTGTCTCCCCATCCCGAAACACAAAAACGGCCACAAGGCCGGCCGATGCTAGTGCCACTAGCTCAAACACATTAAAAGCAAACGAAAGTTCACGCCCCATCAGGGCGGCCACAATGACCAAGACCGGAGCCACAAACAACGCTACCTGCAAGCTTGAACCCAGCGCAATTTCCACACTCAACGTCATCTGGTTTTTCAATGCTACCTGCACCGCCACCAAATGTTCGGCTGCGTTGCCTACCAAGGGCACAATGATGATGCCCACAAAAAACTCGCTCCACCCAAGCTGTGCCACCACGTGCTCCACCGATGCCACCAAAAGCTCACTCATAAACACAATGGCAACCGTAGCAATGGTTAAAACGGTAACGGCCTTGCGAACTGACCAGCTTGCTTCGTGCAGATGGGCGGCTGGCCGTGTCAAAGGGTCTTCGCTCTCGGTGGAGGTAAACGAATAATAGATGCTTAGGCCATAGATGATGATCATGATAATAGCGACAACCAGACTAAAAGGCTGTAGCTCGGCATGGTGCTGAATGTCAATGACTTCACCAAAAATGGCTGGAATCATCAGGGCAACCACGGCCAAAATCATCATCGTGGCGTTAATGGCGGCTTGGGGGCGGCTAAAATGCTGGGTACCGTTACGAAGCCCACCCAGAAGAATGCTAAACCCCAGCACCAGCAGCAAGTTGCCCAAAATAGAACCGGTGATGGAGGCGATAACCAGGTCTAACACCCCCTCCCGAATCGCCACAATGGTAATAATCAACTCAGCCGCATTGCCCAAGGTGGCGTTGAGCAAGCCGCCAATGCGTGGCCCCGTATGAACGGCCAACTCTTCGGTGGCCTCGCCAATGAACCCGGCCAACGGGATAATGCCGATGGCTGCCGCAATAAATTGGGCAATTTCACCTAACCCAACTCTGTTTGCCAAGAAAGCAACAGGGATGGCTAGTAGGAGTAGGTAGCGAAAATCTAACTTAATTTTCAAGGTTTATCTGTGCCTCAATGGGTTTTTATTCGATGACCACATCGCCGAAATCCCCTTCGGCGGACGGGTACAGGGGGTTCATCTCTTTGATGGTCGCCATGATGACGCGGCTGATTGCCAGATTGCGGTACCATTTCTGGTCAGATGGAATGACGTACCACGGTGCCCAGGGTGTAGTTGTTTTTTCCAGCATCTCCTCATAAGCAGCCATATAGTCATCCCAATATTTCCGCTTTTCCACATCTTCCAGGGAAAACTTCCAATGCTTGCTGGGGTCATCCAGCCGCGCCTGGAAACGCGCTTTTTGCTCTTTTTTGGAAATGTGGAGATAAAACTTGAGAATGCGGGTACCGGTATCGTGCAGCAGCTTTTCAAACTGGTTAATTTGCTCATAGCGCGGCCGCCACACTGCCTCAGGGACAATATCGTGGACACGCACTACCAGCACATCTTCGTAATGGGAACGGTTGAACACCCCCATCATCCCTTTGCCTGGCACCACCTTGTGGATGCGCCACAGAAAGTCATGGTCTAGCTCTTCCTTGCTGGGCACTTTAAAAGAATGGACGCGCACCCCCTGCGGGTTGACTCCCTGAAAAACGCTGCGAATGGTGCCATCTTTGCCACCAGCATCCATCGCTTGCAGCACCACCAGCAGCTTTTGTTTGCCTTCGGCATAAAGACGGGTTTGCCATTCGCGCAGCTCTTTACGCAGTGCCTTAAATTCCTCTTCGGCTACGTCGCGGTCGTAGTGATACAGTTTGCCTTCGGTGGGCAGTTGGGTTAGGGAAAACGGCCGTTTTCCCTCCAATTTATGCAGTTCAGACATCATCCTCTCCATTGCTAGGTTACGCTATTTGTACGCTGTTTGACCGGGGCTGTCAATGTTAAGTGAGTGCGTTGCACGGAGCAGCCCGTGCAACGCACTACCAAATTATTCGTTGCCAAAGCGATAGATGATGTGGGCGGTATGTTTGATGCCCTTTACAAAATAGTCGAGATCTACGTTTTCATTGGGGGCATGTACCTGGCTACCGGGGTAGCCAATGCCGGCCGACACCAGCGGCAGCCCCAGCACATGGATAAACGGGTAGTTGGGGCCGCTGCCGCCGATGAGGGGTTCGACCACGGGGTCTTCGCCATAAACGGCCGTTGCTGTCTCCACCGCAATCTGCACAAACGGGTCATCCGGGTCTACCTTGGCCGGGCGACCGCCGCCCAGCAGCTTCACCTCCACATCGCTAAACCCCTGCGCGTCCAGATGCGCCCGCAGCTTGGCAACCACCTCCGCCGGGGATTGGTCGGGCACGAGGCGGAAATCCACCTTGGCGCGGGCTTCGGCGGGCAGCACCGTCTTCACGCCCGCCCCCTGATAGCCAGAAGTGAGGCCGCAGATGGTGCAGGTGGGTTCAAAAACGGCCGTTTTCTTCCACTCCAGCCCCCCCTCCAGCCCGCGCAAATAGCCGTCTAGCTGGAACGATGCCTTTAACTCGGCCGAATCATCCGGCGTGGCATCCAGCAGCGCTAGGTCACGCTCGCTGGGGCCAACTACGTTGTCATAAAAGCCGGGGATGAGAATGCGCTCGTTTTGGTCTTTGAGCGTGCTGAGTGCCCAAGTGAGCCGCCAGGCAGCGTTGGGGAAGATGGAGCCGCCGAGACCGGAATGGGCATCACGAACGGCCGTTTTCACCGACAGTTCCGTAAAGCAAATCCCGCGCATCCCCAGCGACTGCGTCGGCCGGCCGTCAAAATCCACGCTGCCAAACTCCCAAATACAGGCATCGGCCGCCAGCTTTTCCTGATGCTGTTCCACAAAGCCGGGCATGTTAGGGCTGCCCACCTCTTCCTCCCCCTCGATGATAAATTTGACGTTGCACGGCAGCTCACCCAGCACCTCACGCACGGCCGCCAGCGCCGCCAGCCGAGCGATGATGTGGCCTTTGTCGTCGCTGACCCCGCGAGCATATACCTTATTGCCCCGCTGCGTCAGCTCAAACGGCGGCGATTCCCACAGTTCCAGCGGTTCCGGCGGCTGCACGTCGTAGTGGAGATAAAAGAGGAGGGTTTTGGCAGAACGGCCGTTTCCCTCCCCATACACCACCGGATGCCCACCCGATGGCATGACCTCGGCGGCAAAGCCCTGCTCTTCCAGCATCGTCTTCACCAGTTCGGCACATTCTTGAATGCCAAAATTTTGCGCCGACACGCTGGGCTGGGCGCACAGCCGCGCCAGTTCCGCCACCCAGCGGTCTCTGTTTTGTTCAATATGTGCTTCAATTTGTTGTAATTCGTTGTTCATCTTTCCTGCTTTGTCATTGGCAACTGTCGCCAATGGCAAAATCTACAAATGATTTAAATGACATGTATCGTTTAGCCCTAGCAGCCGGGTGCCATGTTCCCCGACTTCGATGGTGCTGATGCCGGTGTTGCCGCGCAAACTAAATCTGGGGTGCTGGGTGGGGGGGATGCCCAGCACGTGGGAGATAACGGCGCCGAGGGTGCCGCCGTGGCTGATGATGGCAACGGTTTCGCCGTTTTGGTAAACGGCCGTTAATCCCGCAAACGCCCGCGCTGCCCGTTCATGAAACTGCTCATATAGTTCGCCGCCGGGCGGGTTCATCACGCCGTTGACCCGCGCTTCCCAAACTTCGGGGAGTTGCTCTATGATTTCGGCCGTCGTCAGCCCGGAAAATTGCCCCACGTCTCGTTCCCGCCAGATGGGGTCGTGGATGATAGGGAGGTTGTGGGCGGTGGCGAGCGGAACGGCCGTTTGTGCCGTACGCTGCAAATCACTGCTGATGATGGCGCTGATTGGGTGACCGGCCAGCCGCGCCGCCAATGCCACCGCCTGCTGCTGCCCCCGCTTGTTCAGAGGAATATCAGCATGGCCTTGCCAACGGCCGGCGGCGTTCCAGTCCGTCTCGCCGTGGCGAATGAGTAGAAAAGTGGTCATGGTTGTTCCTTAAGCAGATGGAACGCAGATTTGCCTGATTGATAGGATCATCAGGCAAATCAGGAAAATCTGCGTCCTATTTCTGTTTCTTTTGCGCGTAGCAAATGAGCCAGTTGGTTTCCGGCCAAGCGTAGCTAAACTGTTCGAGGATGGCGAATCCGGCGGCGGCAAGCTGCTGTGCCAGGGTGTCGGGCTGCCAAAAGGCGAAATAGCGGCGGGCGGTGTGGCCGTAGGCGGTGGCCGTCCACTGGTCGCCATCGCCTTGCTTAACCGACAGATACAAGATGCCGCCGGGCTGCAGCACGCGGGCAAATTCGCGTAGGGTGGCAGGAACGGCCGTTTGTGGCAAATGCAGTAGCGAGGCACACGCCCAAATCCCCACCGCCGTTGCCGATAAGGGCAGGTTCCGCATATCGGCCTGCACTAAATTGTACCGCCGCTGGTTGCCCGCCGCGCACAGCATTGCCAAAGAGAGGTCAAGACCAACGGCCGTTAATCGCCGTTCCGCCAGTAGTGCCGTGTCATAGCCAGGGCCGC